>NZ_MRDE01000009.1 GCF_001968835.1 Tersicoccus phoenicis | reverse complement strand
GCGACTTGCTGCGGCCCACCGCGTCCAGGACGCTCATCACCCGGCCCGACGCGTCGATCTGGTACGTCGTCCGCGGCACCGCCGAGACCGCCTGGGTCTGGTCGGTGTTCGGACCCGCCACCAGGGTCTGGGTACTGGTCGGGTAGGCGAACCGGGTGACCGCGTCACCCGGGGACCCCGCCGACGCGTTCGCCCGGGTGGAGGAAGTCACCCGGCCGGTCGAGTCCAGGCCCCAGGACACCGTGCCCGCGTCGGGGACCTGCACCCCGGTCAGATCACCCCCGGCGTAGCTGAACGTGGTGACCGTGCCGTTCGGGTCCGTGAACTGCGACCAGTCCCCCGACGAATCCTTGACCAGTTTCGCCGTCCGCAACGGCGCCGACACCGACGCCCCCTGGGCCACCGTGATGCTGGTCGCGGTGGTCGTGATCCACGCCGTCCGGGACGCGGCCACCGTCCCCGACGGCGAGAACGCGGCCTGCGCGGCGACGACCTTCGTCGGCAACCCGCCCGCCCACGTGATGGCCACCGTGTTCCCGTTCCGGTCCGCCAGCGAGACCGGGTTCCCGTCCGCGTCGAACGTCGTCACCGTGGCACTGGTCCTGCTGGTCAGCTTCCAACCCGACCCCGCCGCCACCAGGTCGGCCTTCACCCCGGCCGGGGTGGTGTAGACCCCGGGCTGCCCGGTCACCGGCACGAACGTCGTCGAATACCCGTCCCCCGACGCGTAGACCAGGTTCGACCCGGACTGGTACAAGTGCCCGGCCCCGGCGATGTCGAACCGCCACCCGTCCACCGTCCCCGCGCCCGTGTCCCCGGCACCGAGGGTGTTCCGGACCAGGCTGATCCCGACCGTGCCCTGCACCCCCGGCAGGCCCAGCAGTTGCAGCGACACGGCGCCGTTGCCGGTCCCCACGTCCACCGACCCGGAGACCCGGTCACTGACCGCCACCGGCACCCGGGTCGCACCCGGCCGGGCCCCGAGCTTGCCCAGCAGGGCGGTCTGCGACGCGTCCGCGCCCGGCACCACCACCGGGACGAACGCGTGCGCCGCCGACGCCGTCCCCGCCACCAGCGACAGGCTCACCACCCCCGACAACAACAAACGCCCGCCACGGCGAACACCATGACGAGCGTTCAAACCCGGACCTGCCGCACCGACTCTCGGCGCGACAGAACCATTCCTTCCAGACATGAGGCCCCCCTGTTACGTGTGATACTGCTGTGAGAACGCTCACAGTACGGCACGCATCCCACCAGTGTCCATAACGATTCGATAACGGCTACCAGTTGGTAATCATCGCGCGGCAGGAGAACTCGGTGGGTCGTCATGGAAGTGACCGCAGGCCTTTCGGCGGGGGCACATCACCGGTGCCAGTCTGCACCGCGCTGCGCCGCCCCGTCAGCAGACCGGCGGCAGCAGATCCGGTCGCCGTGCTGCGGTTCGGGCCAGCTGCTCCTCGCGCCGCCACCGGGCGATCCGGCCGTGATCGCCGCTGAGCAGCACGTCGGGCACGTCTCGTCCCCGCCAGCTGGCCGGCTTCGTGTACATCGGGTACTCGAGCAACCCGTCCGCGTGGGACTCCTCGGTCAGCGATCCCGGGTTGCCGATGACGCCGGGGATCAGGCGGACGATGGCCTCGATCATGGCCAGCGTGGCCACCTCCCCGCCGTTGAGCACGTAGTCGCCGATACTCAGCGGACGCACGGCGAACCGGTCCGCGGCCCACTCGGCGACGCGTTCGTCGATGCCCTCGTACCGCCCGCACGCGAACACGAGGTGGTCGGCCTCGGCCAGTTCGTGGGCCGTGGCCTGCCGGAACACCTCCCCGGCGGGCGAGGGAATGACCAGCACCGGCCGGTCGGCCGCGACCCCGGAACCCGGGACGGCATCCTCCGAGAGCGGCGCATCGTCGGCGTCGGCGTCCGGACCGACGTCGAGCACGGCGGTCAGGGCCTGTGCCCACGGTTCGGGCTTCATCACCATCCCTGCGCCCCCGCCGTACGGAGTGTCATCGACCGTGCGGTGCCGGTCCGTGGTGAAGTCGCGCAGGTCGTGCACGGCCAGGTCCAGCAGTCCCGCGGCCCGCGCCTTGCCGATCAGGGAGAGGTCGAGCGCGGCCAGGTAGTCCGGGAAGATGCTGATGACGTCGATGCGCACGGGTCAGGCCGATCCGTCCCGCCCCGTGCCGGCGGTCGAGCCGTCGTCGGCGCCGTCCGCTGGGCCGTCGCCAGCACCGGCCCCCGGGCCGTCCTCCGCGTCGTCCGTGGTCAGATCCAGCAGCCCGGGCGGCGGGGTGAGCACCACGCGGCGGGCGTCGAGGTCGACGGTGGGCACGATCTGCTCGACGAACGGCACGAGCACCTCCCGGCCGTCGGTCAGTTCGATCACGAGCAGATCCTGCGCGGGCATGGTCTGCAGGGCGGTGACCCGGCCGATGCGCTCCCCGGTCGGCTCCCCCAGCACCACGTCCAGGTCGACCAGTTCGTGTTCGTACCAGGCATCGTCGTCGGGCTCCTGGCCCTCGAGGTCCAGCAGCAGGCGCGCACCGCGGAGCCGCTCGGCGTGGTTGCGGTCGGAGACCTCGTCGAAGCCGAGCAACAGGATGCCTTTGTTCCAGCGGGCGGACCGGATGGTCAGCGAACCACCGGCGCCCTCCGGGCCGGCCGCCTCGACGTCGACGACGGCACCGGGCACGAACCGGTCCGCCGGTGCGTCGGTGAGCACCTCGGCCGTCACCTCACCGCGAATGCCGTGCGGCCTACCGAGCCGGGCGATGCGAACCTGCACAGCGAGCCTGCCTTCCGTGGTGGCGCCCGGGTCGGGCACCGGGGGAATCACCGGCGCTCGGCCGGGCGAACGAGAATCCGGCCGCGGGGACCGGGGATGCAGCACGGCCCCGCCGCTTCCCGGGAAACGGCGGGGCCGGGCGGAACTCGCTGCCGGTCAGCGGCGGCGGTCGGTGTCGACGACGTCGACCCGCACCGCGTCGCCGCCCTCCAGGGCGGAGACGACGGTGCGCAGCGCGCGCGCGGTACGACCCTGCCGGCCGATCACCCGGCCGAGGTCATCGGGATGCACCCGGACCTCCAGGGTCTCCCCGCGACGGTTGTTCTTCGTGGTGACGTCGACGTCGTCGGGGCTGTCGACGATGCCGCGCACGAGGTGCTCGAGCGCTTCGGGCAGGACGCTCACTGGTCCGCGTCAGCCGACTCGGCGGTCTCGGCCGGAGCCTCGGCGGCGGGCGCCTCGGGGGCCTTCGCCGACTCGGGGACGATCACGGAACCCTTCTCCGGGGCCACGAACGCGGACTTGCCCGCCGGGGTCTTCAGTCGGCCCTCGGCACCGGGCAGGCCCTTGAACTTCTGCCAGTCGCCGGTGACCTTGAGGATCGCCAGAACCTGCTCGGTCGGCTGCGCGCCGACGCCGAGCCAGTACTGCGCCCGGTCGGTGTCGACCTCGATGAAGGAGGGCTGCTCGGTCGGGTGGTACTTGCCGATCTGCTCGATCGCACGACCGTCACGCTTGGTGCGGGAGTCGGCGACGACGATGCGGTAGTAGGGGGCACGGATCTTGCCCATGCGCTTGAGGCGAATCTTTACGGCCACTGGTGTGACTCACTCCTGTGCTCTGCGACGTGGTCGAACCCGTCAACACGCCCGTGGGGCGGGGCCGTTCAAGGGGTTCGGAGAGGACGTGATCACGCGCGGAGAGAGGGGCCGGCGGATCGCATACCCATCCATTATGCCAGAGGGGACCCGGTGCCCCAAAGCCACTGCCGGAACCCTTCGCCTCGGGCGGTCGCCCCCGGTTCGCTAAAGTGGGATGGAACTCCACCGTAAGGGACGTCCATGGCCTTCCGCCTCTTCAGCAAGCGGCCCGAACTTCACCAAGACCAGCACCAGGACCAGCACCGAGACCAGCCCCCGCGCACCGAGGAGGATATGGTCACCGCCGCCGACGGCGTCCGGGAACCGACCGGGAGCAGCGCTCCCGGGAACGTGCGGCCCCCGAGCGAGAATGCACCGGAAGCCAACCGTGGCCGGCTCGGGATGCTGCTGACCGACGCCCTCGGCACGGCCGGGCTGCGCTCGGTGCAGGTGATCGCGGTCCTGGCCCTGGTGGCGGTCGGCATCTGGGCCCTGCTGCAGGTGACCGTCGTCGTGCTTCCCGTGCTGATCGCACTCATCCTCTCCAGCGCCATGTGGCCCCTCGTGCGACGGCTGCGGCGCGTCGTGCCGGCGATCCTCGCCGCTTGGGTGGTATTCCTCGGCACCTTCGTCGTCCTGGGCGGCGTGATCGCCGCGCTGTACTTCGCGGTCCGAGCCCAGTGGTCATCGTTGGTGGACCAGGCCGCCACCGGCGTCCGTCAGTTGCAGGACGTCTACACGAACCTGCCGGTCCAGTTCAGCCAGCAGGACATCGACGGTGCGGTGCAGGGCGTCACCGACTTCTTCACCAGCGCACAGTTCGGCGCCTCCGCGCTGACCGGACTGTCCGCGGCCGGCAACTTCTTCACGGGACTGGCGCTGCTGCTCGTCGTCCTGTTCTTCTTCCTCAAGGACGGCGACCGGATCTGGGACTTCGTGCTGAGCTGGGTCAAACCGGCGCGGCAGCCGAAGTGGCGGCAATCCGGGACGCGAGCGGTGGACACCTTCGGCGGCTACATCCGCGGCACCGCGATCATCGCCGCGGTGGACGCCGTCGGGATCGGGCTGGCCCTGTGGGTGCTCGGCGTCCCGCTCGCCCTGCCGCTGGCCGTCATCGTCTTCATCGGCGCGTTCGTCCCGCTGGTCGGCGCCACCGCGGCGGGCGTGCTGGCCACCCTGGTCGCCCTCGTGGCGAACGGGCCGCTGGTCGCCCTCGGCGCCTTGGCGGCGGTGATCATCGTCAACCAGCTGGAGGGCGACTTCCTGCAGCCCGTGGTGATGGGCCAGACGCTGAGCCTGCACCCGCTCGTGATCCTGATCGCCCTGGCCGTCGGTACCGTCCTCGGCGGTCTGGCCGGCGCCGTGCTGTCCGTGCCGCTGACCGCCGTCGCCTGGAAGGTGATCAAGGTGTGGACCGGCCGCGACGAACAGCCCACCTCACCGGAGGAAACCGGCCGAGCGGCCTGAGTTCGGGCCTCGTCCCGGCGACAGGCTGGTAGCCCGAGGCGTCCCGTCACACCCTTACGCGGCGGCGCGCTCGACCTCGGCCAGGAAGCCGGCGAGGACGGCCTGCCCGTCGGCGCTGTCCTGCGGCCGGTGATCGCGGCCGGCGACGACGTGGCGCGCTCCGGTGGAGGCGAGGAAGCCGGCCACCTCCTCGTACAGGGGTTCCCAGCCGCCGGTGACGACGAGGGTGCGCATGCCGGGCACGATGCCCAGCGGCGCCTCCCACGGCAGTTGTTGCCCGGCCAGGCGGCGCGCCGCCGGACCGGTCGGGGCGTCGCCGTCGTGCCCGGTGAGCAGCGCCGTGAAGCGGCGCGCGTCCGCCTCGGCGTCCCCGCGCAGGTCCTCCTGCCCGGTCTCGAAACCGCGCCGGCGCAGGAAGAGACAGTCGTAGCGACCGGCCAGCAGGTGCTGTTCGGGCCAAGCCGCCGCTCCGGCGCGGCCGGACCCGTGGACGAAGACCACTGTGCTCATGTCCACCACCGTTCCACCGCCCGCCGACCGGACCCGGACCGGTCGGCCGCGGCGACGTCGTGCGCGGCGACGTCGTGCGCGGGAATCGGCACGGCAGCATCCCCGGGTCTCAACCGCGGCCGTTGACCAGTTCTCGCGTGTCCCCGTCGGCGAGCGCGGCGAGTCCGACGGCGATCCGATTCGCCAGTCCGGGCATCGCCAGGGTCGCGACGTCGGCGGCCGGCACGAACCGGTAGCCGAGCAGTTCCTCGGCCTGGACGGTGACCGCCGCGTCCGCCTCGATCACACCGCCGTCGTACAGGAAGATCGTCGAATCGCCCCACACGCCGTGCGAGGTGCCGTGCTCGACGACGAGCAGCCGCCCCACCGGCAGGTCCAGACCGACCTCCTCGCGCACCTCGCGGGTACAACCGGTCCGGGGGTCCTCCCCCGCCTCGACCGTGCCGCCGGGCAGCTCCCAGCCATGCTTGTAATTGGGCTGGACCAGCAGCACCCGCCCCGCCGGATCCCGGATCAGGGCACCGGCGGCGAGCCGGCGCCGCGGCAGTGTGGCGATGAAAGCGGCGAGTTCGGGCTCGCTGAGGTAGGAGTCGATCATCCGCTGGTCACGTACCGGTCACTTGCGATCACTTGCGGTCACTTGCCCAGGAATTTCTCGAAACCGGCGGGCAGGTTCAGGGCCGCCGGGTCGAAGTCCTCCGCCCCGGCGTCCTTGCCGAAGGCGGCACCGGTGTTGACCGGCTGGCTGCCGCGCTCGCGCCGGGCCTGGGCGGCCGCCAGCTCCTGCGCCCGCTTCGCCGGGTTGCCGGAGCGGGACCCCTTCGCCGACTTGGCGTTCTTGCCCTTCTTGCGTGGGGAGTTGAAGCCGCCGGGGCCGGCCATGCCGGGCATGCCCGGCACCCCGCCGCCGCGGGCCATCTGCTTCATCATCTTCTGCGCCTGGGTGAACCGCTCCATCAGCTGGTTGACCTCGGAGACGGTGACCCCGGAACCGCGGGCGATGCGCGCGCGGCGGGAGCCGTTGATGATCTTCGAGGCGACCCGCTCGTGCGGGGTCATCGACCGGACGATGGCCTCGACCCGGTCGATCTCCCGTTCGTCGAAGTTCTCCAGTTGCTCACGGATGCCGGCGGCGCCGGGCATCATCATGAGCATCTTCTTCATCGAGCCCATCTTGCGGATCTGCTGCATCTGGGCGAGGAAGTCCTCGAAGGTGAAGTCCTCCTGGTCGGCGAACTTCTTCGCCATCCGGTCGGCCTCGGCCTTGTCCCAGGAGCGCTCGGCCTGCTCGATCAGGGAGAGCACGTCGCCCATGTCGAGGATGCGCCCGGCCATCCGGTCGGGGTGGAACAGCTCGAAGTCGTCCAGGCCCTCGCCGGTGGAGGCGAACATCACCGGCTGGCCGGTCACGGAGGCGACCGAGAGGGCGGCGCCGCCGCGGGCGTCACCGTCGAGCTTGGACAGCACGACGCCGGTGAAGGCGACCCCCTCCTGGAAGGCGAGGGCGGTGTTCACGGCGTCCTGGCCGATCATGGCGTCGATGACGAACAGCACCTCGTCGGGGCTGGTCGCGGCGCGGATGTCGGCGGCCTGCGCCATCATCTCGGCGTCCACACCCAACCGGCCGGCGGTGTCGATGATGACGATGTCGTGCAGCTTGTTCCGCGCCTCGGTGACGCCGTCGCGGGCCACCTGGACCGGGTCGCCGGTGGGGACGTCGGCGTCGCTGGTGGTGCCCGGGTGCGGGGCGTAGACCCCGACGCCGGCACGCTGACCGACGATCTGCAACTGGGTGACCGCGTTCGGGCGCTGCAGGTCGGCGGCCACCAGCAGCGGCTTGTGCCCCTGCGCGGCCAACCACTTGCCGAGCTTGCCGGCCAGAGTCGTCTTGCCGGCGCCCTGGAGGCCGGCCAGCATGATCACCGTCGGGGGGTGCTTGGCGAACCGGATCCGGCGCGTCGCGCCGCCGAGCACGTCCTTGAGTTCCTCGTTGACGATCTTGACGATCTGCTGCGCCGGGTTCAGGGCGGCGGCGACCTCCGCGCCGAGCGCCCGCTCGCGGATGCTGGCCGTGAACTCCCGCACCACGGGCACCGCGACGTCCGCGTCGAGCAGGGCGCGCCGGATCTCCCGCACGGTGGCATCGACGTCGGCCTCGCTGAGGCGACCCTTGCCGCGCAGGTTCTTGAAGGTTGCCGTCAACCGGTCGGAGAGTGAGTTGAACACGAGGGGTGATCTTCTTTCGTGGCGAGGCTTCCAGGACGCAGACTGCGCCGGACCGGTTCCCCAGCCTACCAAGCGGGTCCCGGGCCGCGGTGGGCGCCGCACTTGCCCCGGCGAGGCCACCGTTCCTACGCTGCTCCCACCGAGGGAACGACCTGATGGGACGACCGGGAAGGACCGCCTGATGAGCACTGCAGCCTCCGGACCACGCGACGGGGCACCGAATGAGGGCACACCGAACGAGGGCGCACGGCCCGGCGCGGCACCGGGCGAGGAGTCCGGCCGGCCCGACGACGTGATCGGCCCCGGCCCGATCGCGGCCGGCACCCCGACCTTCGAAGCCCGGGATGCCGGCCCGAACAACCCGGATCCGGCGATCGCGGAGAAGACGGTGGCCCAGGAACTGGCCCAGGGCCGGGTGACCGCCGAGGACGCCCCGACCGCCGACGACGTGTCGACGACGGCAGCGTCGGCCGGCGAGGATCCATCCGGGTCTCCCGTTCCCACGGCGGATCCGGATCCGGGACCGCAGGACGTCCCGGGCCTCGAACCCGGCGGCGGGGTGCAGCCCGGAGACACTCCCCCGGCCGCCGACCAGATGAGCGGAGACCAGGGACACGACGAGTAGCCCCAGACCGTCCACGCACGGCACCGCCCGGCATCGTGCCATTGATGCCGAGCGGTGCCGTGTCGTTCGCTCGCGTGAAACCGGGTCGTCCGGGACCTCAGACCGCGGCGTCGCCGCGCTCCCCGGTGCGGACCCGTACCGCCTCCTCCACCCGCGTGATCCAGACCTTGCCGTCGCCCGCACGGCCGGTGTTGGCGGTGGAGACGAGGACGTCCACCACGTCCGACGCCGCGTGATCGGGGACCAGGATCTCGACGCGCGTCTTGCGCAGCAGGTCCACGGTGTACTCGGCTCCGCGGTAGACCTCTGTGTGGCCACGCTGCTGCCCGTAACCGCTGGCGTTCGACACGGTCAGCCCGCGCACGCCGTAGGACTCGAGTGCGGATCGGATGTCGTCGACCTTCTCCGGCCGGATCACCGCGGTCACCAGTCTCATGCCGACACCTCCTCGGTCGCGCCGTCGGGCGTCCGCACCAGCTGCCCGCCCGGGTGCAACGGCCGTCCCGACTCGTTGTACTGGTAGGCGGTCTCGGCGTGCTGGGTGAGGTCGACGCCGGTGATCTCGTGCTCCTCGCTGATCCGGAAGCCCACCGTCTTGGCGATCAGCCAGGCGAGGACGAGCGAGACGACGAACGAGTAGAGCAGCACCGCGAACGCGCCGACCGCCTGCAGGCCGAGCTGGGTCAGCCCCCCGCCGTAGAACAGGCCGGTGGCGCCGGCGGGCGAACCCGGGTCGGCGGCCAGGCCGACGAACAGGGTGCCGATGACACCGCCCACCAGGTGGACGCCGACGACGTCGAGCGAGTCGTCATAGCCCCACCGGTACTTCAGACCGACGGCCAGGGCGCAGGCGATGCCGGCGATCAGGCCGAGCACGATCGACCACAGCGGCGTGATGGCGCTGCAGGCGGGCGTGACGGCCACCAGCCCGGCCACCGCGCCCGACGCCGCACCGAGCGAGGTGGCGTGCCCGTCACGGAACCGTTCGACCACGAGCCAGCCGAGGATCGCGGCGCACGGGGCGACGAGGGTGTTGACCCAGGCGTAACCGGCGGTGGCGCTGGCGCCGAGCGCGGAGCCGGCATTGAAGCCGAACCAGCCGAACCACAGCAGGCCGGCCCCGAGCATCACCAGCGGCAGGTTGTGCGGACGGTGCCCGGAGTCCTTACCGAAACCCTTGCGCTTGCCCAGCACCAGGGCCAGGGCGAGCGCCGCGGCCCCGGCGTTGATGTGCACGGCAGTGCCACCGGCGAAGTCGATGACGCCCAGGCCCTGCCCGATCCAGCCGCCGATCGGGTTGCCGTCGGCGTCGGTGTTGAAGTCGAACACCCAGTGAGCGACCGGAAAATAGACCAGCACGGCCCAGATGCCGGCGAACAGCAGCCAGGATCCGAACTTCGCGCGATCGGCGATCGCCCCGGAGATCAATGCCACGGTGATGATCGCGAAGACGGCCTGGAAGCCGACGAACACGATCTCGGGGATGCTGCCGGCCATCGGGGCGCCGTCCCCGGTGCCGAGCACGCCGGCCAGACCGAACTTCTCGAACGGGTTGCCCACCAGGCCGGCCCCCACGTCGGTGCCGAACGCCATCGAGTAGCCCACCAGCACCCAGAGCACCCCGACCAGGGCCAGCGCGCCGAAACTCATCATCATCATGTTCAGTACGCCCTTGGCGCGGGTCATACCGCCGTAGAAGAACGCCAGGCCAGGCGTCATCAACAGGACCAGGGCGGCCGAGACCAGCACCCAAGCGGTGGCACCAGTGTCCATGGTGTCTCCTCTCCTCGTGTTCGGGATCGCGTCTCGCGACTGGGCACCAGCCTTCCGGCCGCGTGTTTCGCACCCGACCGGGTGGTGTTGCCGGCAGGTGACATCCGGCCGGATCCGGTAAAACCCGCATGTCGCCGAGGTTGCGGCCAGGTTTCCGCGGAGGGCACCGGCGGGCCCGGCTATCCTCGGTCGCCATGAGGATCACCGTGCTCGCCGGCGGCGTCGGCGGCGCCCGTTTCACCCGTGGCCTGCTGCATCACCTGCGTGCCGACGGCGTCACCGGGAAGGAGGTGACGGTCACCATCGTCGTGAACACCGGGGATGACCTGTGGTTGAACGGGTTGCGGGTCTGCCCGGATCTGGACACCGTGATGTACACCCTGGGCGGTGGCATCGACGAGGACCAGGGCTGGGGCCGGGCGGACGAGTCCCGCCGGGTCGCATCGGAGATCGAGAAGTACGGGCGCGGCTGGCCGTGGTTCCTGCTCGGGGACCTCGATCTGGCCACCCACGTCGTGCGGACCGACCTGCTGCATCAGGGGCGCACGCTCAGCGACGCGACGGACCTGCTGTGCCGGCGCTGGCGCCCGGACGCGCGGCTGCTGCCGATGAGCGACCAGCCGGTCGAGACACGGGTGCGGCTGGCCGCCGGTGTGGACGAGCACGCCGCGGGCGAGACGATCCACTTCGAGGAGTGGTGGGTGCGGTACCGGGCTCGGGTGCCGGCGGCGGGATTCGTGCAGGACGGCGTCGCCTCCGCCGAGCCCGCCCCGGGCGTGCTGGAGGCGATCCACGACGCCGACCTGGTGATCCTGCCCCCGTCCAACCCGGTCGTCTCGATCGGCATGATCCTGGGGGTGCCCGGGATCCGCGACGCGGTGCGCGCGGCCTCCGCCCCGGTGGTGGGCGTATCGCCGATCATCGGCGGGGCGGCCGTGCGCGGGATGGCCGGCGCGTGCCTGCGGACGATCGGGGTGGAACCCTCCGCGACCGCCGTCGCCGAGCACTACGGGGCGCGGTCCGCCGCGGGTCTGCTGGACGCGTGGCTGGTGGACGACGTCGACGCCGGTTCCGTCCCGGTGCTCGAGGCCGCCGGGATCCGCTCCGCCGCCCGGCCGCTGTGGATGCGTGATGTGCCCACGACCGCGGCCATCGCCGCCGAGGTGCTTCAGATCAGCGCGAGCGTGTGAGGCCCCACGCCCAACCGGATCGCCGCGTCCAGGTCCGCCGAGGTGTCCACGTCGCGGCGCATCCCGGCGGGCGCCTCGACCGGGCGGTGGCCGGCCGCCTCGTGCGCCGCGCGTGAGCCCGGGCCGAAGCACGGGCGCACGATGACCCCGGCGAGTGTCAGCAGTGCGGTGGTGCCGGCGCCCTGCGCGTCGGGGACCATCGCTCGTTGGTGACCCGCCGACCGGGTGAGCACCTGTTCGACGGCGGAGCTGGTCAGTGCGGGCAGGTCACCGGTCGCGATCAGCAGACCGCAGTCCGGCTCGGCGCGCCGGGTAGCGTCGATCCCGGCCCGGATCGCCGCGTTCAACGAGTCGGTGGGGCTCGATCCGCCCGGTTCCGGGACGACGTCGACGTCCAGGTCCCGGAGCCGAGCGGCCAGGCCGGCGTCGGACGTCACCACGGTCACCCGCCGGATCGAGGGACAGCCGCGCAACGCCGTCACCGTGTCCAGGGCGAAAGCCTTCGCCAGTGCGATCCGGTGCGGCAGCGCGCCCAACCGGGACTTGGCACCGGTGCCGCCCTTGACGGGCACCACCGCCACCCAGCTCATCGACCGCCCGTCTCGGTGCGGGCGCTCGCCTGCCCGGCGGCGAAGCCTTCGGCGTACGCTTCGGCGGTGCCCAGCCGGAACATGTCCTCGGCGGCCGGGCGGATCAAGCGGGCGGCGCCGCGAACGCCGTCGTCGGCCGGGTCGCCGTCGTCGAGGTCCTCATTGCCGACCAGGTGGCCCAGTCCCCGGACCACCGCGACCGGCTGCCGGCGGGCCTTGCCCTTGACCAGGTCGGCGGCGGCAGCGATCTCGTCGCCGAGGGCGATCACCGTGGTCCCCAGCCGCTGCCCGAGATGGTCGTCCGTACCCCGCAGATCGTCGAGCACCCGCAGCCCCGCCGCGCCGATCGCGATATCGGTCTGACCGGTCCGCCACGCGCGGCCGGCGGTGTCGGTGACGAGCACGCCCAACCGCAGCCCCGTCGCCTCCCGCAGAGCCGCGCACAGACGCCGCGCGGAGGCGTCCGGATCGGCGGGCAGGAGCAGCACGAACCCCTCCGGCACGTTGCTGCTGTCCACCCCGGCGGCCGCCAGCACCAGACCCTGCCGGTTCTGCACGATCCGGATCACCCCGCCGGGATGCGTGCGCGTCGCGACGACCCGCACCGTCTGCTCGGTGATGGCCTGCTCCCGGTCGGCGGCCTCCACCAGGGCGCCCTCGGCCTTGGCGACGATCTTGCTCGAGATCGCCAGGATGTCGCCGTCGGCCAGCAGGTCCCCGGCGGCCCGGGTCAGGACGGCCGCCAGGTCGTCACCGGCCGAGATCTCCCCGTTGCCCGGCAGCGTGAAGATCTCCAACCGCACCGTTTCCTCCGTTCCCAACCTCTCGCGATGGGCGGGAATCAGCCCTGTCCCGCCGGTATCGCCGTCGCTAAGCTTGCTGACGGCAGCGTGACACAGGCCACCGTGCGCGGCAAACGCGCGCCCAGCCGAAGGAGCGGACACATGCAGATCGGATACAAGCTCGCCCTGGAGGGTTTCGGCCCGCAGGAACTGGTCCGGCAGGCGGTGCCGGCCGAACAGGCCGGTTTCGACTTCGTCGAGATCAGCGACCACTTCCATCCCTGGCTGGACAACCAGGGGCACTCGGCCTTCGTGTGGAGCATCCTCGGCACGATCGCTGCACGCACCGAACGGATCGGGCTCGCGACCGGCGTCACGTGCCCCACCGTCCGGTACCACCCGGCGATCATCGCGCAGGCGGCGGCGACCGTCGCCCTGCTCTCCGACAACCGGTTCACCCTGGGCATCGGTGCCGGCGAGCGGCTGAACGAGCACATCGTCGGGCGCGGCTTCCCGGCGGTCCGGGTGCGCCATCACATGCTGCGGGAGGCACTCGAGATCATCGGGCTGCTGTTCTCCGGCGGGTACCAGAGCTACGAGGGCACGTATCTGCAACTCGAGGACGCCCGGCTCTTCGACCTCCCGGACACCCCGCCGGTCATCGCGGTGGCCGCGAGTGGCCCGCGGTCGGCGAGCATCGCCGCGGAACTGGGCGACGGCCTGTTCGCCACCGAGCCCAAGCCCGAGATCGTGGGCGACTACCGGGCGGCGGGCGGGAACGGGCCGCGCTACGCGGAGGTACCGGTGGCGTGGGCCCCGGACGAGCACCAGGCCGCCCAGGAGGTGCTGTCCACCACGCGCTGGGCGGTGACCGGGTGGAAGGTGATGAGTGAGCTGCCCAACCCCGTCAATTTCGCTGCCGCGACCACCACCGTGCGGGAGGAGGACATCCTCGCCCAGTTCGCGTGCGGTCCCGACCCGGCCCGGCACCTGGCGGTCGCCCAGCAGTTCGTGGACGCCGGGTTCGATCATCTGGTCACGCAGAACGCCGGTCCGGACCCCGACGGGTTCATCGACTTCTTCGCGCAGACCCTCGCCGAGCCGCTCCGGGCGCTGACGCCGTCGTCGTGACCGCCCGTCGACGCTGTCAGTCGATGATCGCGTCGACGAAGTCCTCGGCGTCGAACGGGGCCAGGTCGTCCGGTCCCTCGCCCAGACCGACCAGTTTGACCGGCACGCCCAGCGCCCGCTGGATGGCCACCACGATGCCGCCCTTGGCGGTGCCGTCGAGCTTGGTCAGGACGATGCCGGTGATGTTGACGACCTGCGCGAAGACGGCCGCCTGGGTCATCCCGTTCTGTCCGGTGGTGGCGTCCAGGACCAGCAGCACCTCGTCCACCGCGGCCTGCTTCTCGATAGTGCGCTTGACCTTGCCGAGCTCGTCCATCAGGCCCGCCTTGTTCTGCAACCGCCCGGCCGTGTCGATCATCACCACGTCGGCCTCCACCTCGATGCCGGCGCGGACGGCGTCGTAGGCCACCGACGCGGGATCGGCACCCTCGACGTCGCTGCGCACGGTCGGCACGCCCACGCGCTGGCCCCAGGTGGCCAGCTGTTCCGCCGCGGCGGCTCGGAAGGTGTCGGCCGCGCCGAGCAACACATCCTTGTCCTCCGCGACCAGGACGCGGGCCAGCTTGCCGACGGTGGTGGTCTTGCCGGTGCCGTTGACCCCGACGACGAGGACGACGGCGGGCCGACCGTCGTGCCGGGCGGTGTTCAGGGTGCGGTCCATGGTGGGGTCGACGACGCGCAGCAGTTCCTCGCGCAGCATCGCCTTCACCCGTTCGGGCTCCCGGGTGCCCTCGATCCGGACCCGGTCGCGCAGCGCCTCGACCAGCTGCAGGGACGGGTCCGTGCCCAGGTCCGCCAGCAGGAGCGTCTCCTCGATCTCCTCCCACACGCCCTCGTCGATGGTCTCGCGGGACAGCAGGGCGAGCAGACCGCGGCCGAGGGTGGAATTGGACCGGGACAGCCGGTCCCGCAGCCGGACCAGGCGGCCGCCGACGGGGGCGGGCCGCTCCAGTTCCGGCGCCGTCTCGACGTCCGGCGGCGCGGTGTCCGGCCCGGCCGTGCCCGGTGCCGTCCCACCGGGTCGTTCGAGGGTGCCGACCCCACCGGGCACCGGGTCGTTGGCGTCCCGGGTGGAGGCGTAGGGGCTGCGCGGGCCGCCACGCGGACGCCTGGTGGTCCGGACCAGGGCGATCAGCGCCCCACCGATGACGGCGATCGCGACGATGACGACGACGATGATCAGAACCGGGTCGAGTGCACCATTCACCCCGCCAGCTTCTCATGTTCGCGGTGCCGGTGAACCGGCCGGACCCGTGGGACACTCGATGCGCCATGCCCGATTCCGCTGCCTCGCTCCCACCCCCGTCGAGCCCGCCCCGGCGGTCTCGTCGCGCCACCCTCACGGGGTGGCGCCCGACCGGGCGCCGCGGTGCCGACGGGGAGCCGCGGCCGCCGATCCCCCGGGAGCTGCGGGTCCTGATCGGTGCGGCGTTCTGCATCGCCCTCGGCTACGGGCTGGTGGCTCCGGTGCTGCCCCAGCTGGCGCACTCGTTCGACGTCGGCACCGCCGCCGCGGCCGTCATCGTCAGCGTCTTCGCGCTCGCCCGGCTGGTGTTCGCGCCCGCCGGAGGACGGCTGGTGGAGCGGCTCGGTGAGCGACCGGTCTACGTCGCCGGGGTGACCATCGTCGGCCTGTCGTCGCTGGCCTGCGCCTTCGCCGCCGACTACGGGCAGCTGCTGCTCTTCCGCGGCCTCGGCGGCCTGGGCTCGACCATGTTCACGGTCTCGGCGATGGGGCTGATGATCCGGCTCGCTCCCCCGCGCTCCCGCGGCCGGATCTCCAGCCTGTACGCCGGATCGTTCCTGCTCGGCAACATCGCCGGTCCCGTCCTGGGCGGCGCCCTCGGGGGTCTCGGGTTGCAGGTGCCGTTCATCGTGTACGGGATCATGCTGATCCTGACCGCCGCCGTGGTGCTGCTCCGCCTGCCGAAGCGGTCCCTGCCGCACGGCGCCGACGGCGGTGCGCCCGTCGTGCTCTCCCTCCGGGAGGCCTTCGCCGACAGCGCCTACCGGGCGGCGATCGGCTCGAGCTTCGCCAACGGCTGGGCGGTGCTCGGGGTCCGCGTGGCCCTGGTCCCGCTGTTCGCCACGGCCGCGCTCGACGCCGGACCCGCCCTGGCCGGGATCGCGCTGGCGATCTTCGCCGTCGGCAACGCGCTGATCCTGCCGGTCGCCGGCCGGCTGACCGACACCTTCGGGCGCCGGCCGCTCATCCTGGCGGGGCTGGCCCTGGCCGGGGTGGCCACCATGGTGCTCGGTCTCGTGCCCGTGGTGTGGGTGTTCGTCGTCGCGTCCGTCGTCGCCGGCGTCGGCGCCGGACTGCTCGGCCCGGCGCAGCAGGCCTCCGTGGCCGACGTCATCGGCCCCGAACGCGGATCGGGGCGCGTGCTCGCCGTGTTCCAGATGGCCATGGACACCGGGGCGATCGCCGGTCCCGTGGTCGCCGGGCTGCTGGTCGACGCCCTGTCCTACGGGTGGGCATTCGGGATCACCGGCGCCATCTGCCTGGTGGCCACCGTGCCGTGGCTGCTGGCGCGAGAGACGCTCCCGGCCCGGCGCTGAACGTTCTTGCTAGACCGCCCGGCTCCGGCGGCGGTCGGCCAGCCGGACCGCCGCGAACAGCGCCAGCCCGATCGCCAGCAGGATGCCCGCCCGTAGCCACGTCTGAAGACTCTGCTGCGCCAACAGCACCAGACAGGACGCGACGGCCAGCCAGGGCACGACGGTGGGCGCCGTGAAATGCCGGTGTGACACCGGGTCCCGACGCAGCACCAGCACGGCGATGTTGGTGCTGATGAACACGAAGAGCAGCAGCAGCACCACGGTCTCGGCCAGGGCCGCCAGGTCACCGGTGACCGTCAGCGCCATGGCCGCCAGCGTGGTCACGACGATGGCCACCCACGGGGTGCGACGGCCACGCAGTACCCGCCCGAGCGGGGCGGGCAGCAGACGCTGCCGGGCCATGCCGTAGGTCAAGCGGCTGGACATGATCATGGTCAGCAGCGCGCCGTTGGCCACCGCGACCAGCGCGATCAGGCCGAACAGCCAGGACGGGACGCCGAAGCCGGTGGCACGGACCACGTCCAGCAGGGGCCCGCTGGACGCGGCCAGGTCCGGCACCGGCACCGCGGTCACCGAGGCCAGCCCGATCAGCACGTACACGACGCCGGCGGTGATCAGGGCACCGAAGAGTGCCCGCGGATAGACGCGGGAGACGTCCCGCACCTCCTCCGCCACATTGGCGGAGGTCTCGAATCCCACGAACGAGTAGTACGCCAGCAGGGAGGCGCCGAGCACGGCGGTGGCCGGCTGCACCCCCTCGGTGAATTGCAGCGTCCGGGCGGGGTCGCCTCGGCCGCCACCGAGCATGAAGGCGACGAGCACGATCACCAGGACGAGCCCGGAGACCTCGATCACGGTCATGACCAGGTTGCTGCGGACCGATTCCTTGATCCCGCGCAGGTTGAGCAGGGCGACCAGCACCAGGAACACCAGGGCGGCCGGCACCGTCGGCACATCGAGGAAGGTCCGCAGGTAGTCCCCGGCAAAGGCCAGGGACAGGCCGGCGGCGCTGGTCACCCCGGCGGCCAGCATGCAGAAGCCCACCATGAAGGAGATGACGGGGACGCCGTAAGCACGTTCGGCGAAGACCGCGGCACCGCCGGCTCGTGGGTACTTGGTGACCAGCTCGGCATAGGAGCAGGCGGTCAGCATGGCCAGCACGAGGGCGACGAGCAGCGGGATCCACACCGCCCCGCCCACCTCGGCCCCGATCTTCCCGACCAGGGCGTAGATCCCCGCACCGAGGACGTCACCGAGGATGAACAGGTACAGCAGGGGACCCGTGATGTCCTGTTTCAGCGGCGAAGACGCCGCGGTGCCGGCTTCCCCGCGGTCCGGGTCGGCGCCGGCCGGGCGGTCGTTGCCGGTACGCGCGGTGGCACCGGTGGGGCGGCGCGGGGCCGCCCCACCGGTGCCGTCGAGCTCACTGCTCACCGATGCGTACCGCTGCTGGACCGTCGTTCCGCGACCCGGCCGCTGACGACCGACCGGGAACCGAACAGCCCGGCGATCGAGGCGATGATCGCCCCGATGACCATGCCGACGAACGTCCAGATCGCGCTGCTGGACGCCGTCTGCGCGGCCTGGGTCACCGGCTGCGCCGCCTGGCTCGCGGCCTGGCTGGCCTGGTCGGCGGCCTGACTGGCGGCCTGACTGGCCTGCGCCGCCTGGCTCGGTCCCACGCTCGGCGCCTGGCTGGCGACCTGCGGCGCGGCGTTCCCGGCGGCCTGACCGATGGTCGAGACCGTGCCGCCGAGGATGATGCCGGCCGCACCCAGGACGTTGCCGAGCAGCACGCCGGCCAGGACCACGGCGACCAGCAACGACGTCGCCCAGGTCAGGAAGCCGTGGATCAGACCCGACTTGCCCGCCAGCACGCCGGCGATATAACCGCCGGCCGCCAGGGCGACCACGAGCGTGAGGATGGACCAGAAGATGGCCCAGCCCCCGGCGCCACCGGAACCGGAGCCGGATCCGGTCAGGTCCACCGCGCCGAGTCCGATGGCCGCGGTGATCAGGGAGAAGACCAGGGTCAACGCCAGGAACGTGATCACGCCGGCGATCACGGCACCCCAGGAGATGTTGCGGGGCAGCACGCGCTGGTCGTCCCCGAGCACGTCCTCCCGCCAGGACGGCTTGGCGGCGTCGTCGTCGTGCTGGCGGTCGCCCGCGTGGTCGTCGGAACGCGGGGACGTGTCGCCCCTGCTGGAAGGTGTTGCCGAGGACATGGCCACCACCCCTCTCAATTCGTGCCTGACCCGCCGGGGCTGGACGGTCGAGACTGCTGATCCGGCCAGCGTAGCGACAATCAGCACACTTAGTAAGCCGGGACACCCGGAGACGTGTCGGCGTGTCGCGGGCCTCGCCGAGCCCTACCGCGGGATCGCTACTGCAGGACCCCGATCCGCTGGCTGATCACCGCCGACACACCGTCGCCGCGCATGCTCACCCCGTACAGGGCGTCGGCGATCTCCATCGTCCGCTTCTGGTGCGTGATGATGATCAGCTGGCTCGACGCCTGCAACTCCTCGAGGATGCCGATCAGGCGCTGCAGGTTGGTGTCGTCCAGCGCGGCCTCCACCTCGTCCATGACGTAGAACGGGCTCGGCCGGGCCATGAAGATCGCCACCAGCAGGGCCACCGCCGTCAGCGATCGCTCCCCGCCCGAGAGCAGGGACAGCCGTTTGACCTTCTTGCCCGCCGGCCGCGCCTCGATCTCGACGCCGGTGGCGAGCAGGTCGTCCGGGTCGGTGAGCACCAGCCGGCCCTCACCACCCGGGAACAGCCGGGCGAAGACGTGCTCGAACTGGGCGGCGGTGTCGGCGAACGCGGCACCGAACACCTCCTGCACCCGTCGGTCCACCTCGGTGATGATCTGCAGCAGATCGGCCCGGCTGGCCTTGAGATCCTCCAGCTGGCCGGCGAGGAACCGGTGCCGCTCCTCGAGCGCCGCGAACTCCTCCAGCGCCAGCGGATTGACCTTGCCCAGGGCCGCGAGATCCCGTTCGGCCTTCCGCAGCCGCTTGGCCTGCTCCTCACGCACGAACGGCACGGTTTCGGTGGTCGCCGGCCCGAGTTCGGCCCACTTGTCTTCGACTCTGCTATCACCGCCCGCGGCGACCGGTACCGGCACGTCGGGGCCGTACTCGGCGATCAGGTGCTCGGCGCTGAGCCCGAGTTCGTCGGCCGCCCGGTTCTGCACGGCCTCGATCTGCGTGCGCTGCCGCTCGCGGGCCAGTTCGTCGCGGTGCACGCTGTCGACCAGCTGCGCCAGCTCCCGACCGATGTCCTCGTTGCCGCCGCGCAGCTCGGTCAACTCCGTGTCCAGCCGCGCGCGGGTCTGCTCGGCCGCGTCGCGGGCGGCGGCGGCCAGGTCGAGCGAGACGGTGACGTGCTCGGCGACGACGACGGCGGCCGACCCGACGGCGAGCGCCTTGCCGGCCTGATACCGGCGGCGCCGGGCCCGTTGCTCCGCCTCGGCGCGCGCGGCCTTCTCGGCGCGGGCGGCCCGTTCGAGGGACTGCGCGCGCTGGCTGCAGGAGGTGAGCTGCTCCTCGGTACTGCGCACGGCCAGCCGGGCTTCCATCTCGGCGGCGCGGGCGGCGGTGGCCGCGGCGGCGAGCTCGTCGCGGCGGTCGGTGTCCGGCTCCCCGACGACATCGGCGTCCTGCTCCGGGGCCCGCTGCGCGGCGGCGAGCCGGTCGACGGCGGCGGCCAGGGCTGCCTGCTCGCGCTCGATCGTGGCGCGCGCCGTCTCCACGGCGGCCTCCAGCCGGGTCCGCTCCGCTTCGGCCGACCGCATGGCCGAGCCGAATCCCGCCAGCCGTTCGGCCACGGCCGCCAGGCGGGCGTCGGAGGCGTGCAGGTCGTCCAGCGCGGCGGTGGCCTCGGTCTGCGCGTCGGTGAGCCGGGCCGTGATCCCGGACTGGGCGAACCGGGCCTGCTCCCAGCGGGCCGACGCGGCGGCCCGCTGGGTCTGGGATTCCTCGATCGCGGCCTGCAGCTCGATCAGGCTGGCCTCGCTGGCCGCGCCGCCGTGCGCGCTGTAGACGGTGAACACGTCGCCGTCCTCGGTCACCACCCGGGCCCGCGGGTGGTCGGTGAGCACCGCGGCCGCCACCTGCGGGTCGGGAACGACGACGACGTCGGCGAGCAGGCTGTCCAGTGTGGCCCCGAGGGCCGCCTCGGCCCGGACCAGGGACGTCGCGCGGAGGGCGCCGTCGGGCAGGACGGCGTCGGTGGGTAGCAGCGCCGGCAGGACCACCGCGTCGGTGACCAACAGGTCGACCCGACCCGCATCCCGGTCCCGCATCAGGTCCAGCGCCCGCCGCGCGGCCTCGTGGTCGGTCACGGCGAGCGCCTCCGCGACCGTCCCGAGCGCCGCGGCGATGGCGGGCTCGTAGCCGGCGGCCACGCCGACCAGCTCGGCGACGCCGCCGACGACGCCGTCGAACCCGCCGTCGAGCACCGCCCCGCGGAGCGTCTCCCCGCCGTCGCGCCGGTCCAGGCCCACCTGCAGGGCCTCGACCCGGGCGGTGAGCGCGTCGCGTTCCCGTTCGGCATCGCGCTCGTCCTTGGCCGCGCTCTCCAGCTCCGCCTGCAGCCCCTCGACGACGGCGCTGGCCTGCTCGTACGCGGCGTCCAGGCCCTCCTCGCCCTCCTCGACCCCGGCGACCTGGCCCTCCAGGGCCGCGAACTCGGACCGGGCCGTTTCCGCCCGCGCGGTGGCGTCGGCGATCATCTCGCGCAGCCGGCCGAGCTCCGCCTCGGCGGACTCCACCCGGGTGCGGACGGCACCGACCGCGCCGGTGAGCCGGGCGATCCCCTCGCGCCGATCCGCGGCGGCGCGCATCAGCGCCGTGAGCCGCTTGTCCTCGGCGGCGGCGTCGGCCTCGGCACGGGCGCGGGCGTCGAGCGCCGCGGTCAGGGCCTCCCGGGCGGTGTCGAGCGCCTGCCCGAGCTCAGCCTCCTCGGCGCGGACGGCGGCCGCCTGCTGCTCGAGCTGGTCGGGGTCCCGGCCGCCGCGGGCGGGCGCCTCCGCACTGCCGAGCAGCCGCCGTCGCTCGTCGGCCAGGTGGGCGAGCGCGATGAACCGGTCCCGCAGGGAGGAGAGCCGATACCAGTCGTCCCGGGCGGCGTTCAGGGCCGGAGTGGCGCGGGCAGCGGCGGTCTCGAGTTCGCCCTGCCGGGTGCGGCCGGCCTCGAGCCGGGCCTCCAGCTCCGCCCGGCGGGCGCGCAACGCCTCCTCGTCGGCCAGGTCGGTGGCGAGCCGCTCGGTCAGGGTGACCAGCTCGTCGGCCAGCAACCGCGCCTTCGCGTCGCGCACCTCGAACTGGACCTGCTGGGCGCGGCGGGCCACCGCCGCCTGCTTGCCGAGCGGCGTCAGCTGCCGCCGGATCTCCCCGGTCAGGTCGGTCAGCCGGGTGAGGTTGGCCTGCATCGCCTCCAGCTTGCGGACCGTCTTCTCCTTGCGGCGCCGGTGCTTGAGGATGCCGGCGGCCTCCTCGATGAACCCGCGGCGGTCCTCCCCGGTGGCGTGCAGGACGGCGTCGAGCTGGCCCTGCCCGACGATGACGTGCATCTGCCGGCCGAGCCCGGAGTCGGAGAGCAGTTCCTGGATGTCCAGCAGCCGGCAGGTGGCCCCATTGATCGCGTACTCGGAGCCGCCGGACCGGAACAGGGTCCGGGAGATCGTCACCTCGGTGTACTCGATCGGCAGGGCGCCGTCGGTGTTGTCGATGGTCAGCGACACCTGCGCCCGTCCGAGGGGCGGGCGACCGGACGTACCGGCGAAGATGACGTCCTCCATCTTGCCGCCGCGCAGCGTCTTGGCGCCCTGCTCCCCCATCACCCAGGCGAGCGCGTCGACGACGTTGGACTTGCCCGAGCCGTTGGGCCCGACGACGGCGGTCACGCCCGGCTCGAACTGGAAGGTCGTGGCGGAGGCGAAGGATTTGAAGCCGCGCACCGTGAGGGTCTTCAGGTGCACCGGGACCTCCTTTCGCCTCGTCCGCGGGCCCGATGGCGCGTCCGGGTCCGGCCGCACTCCCGGTCAGCGTATCGGCTGGACCGGTAGTATTCACCGCAATGCATATGCAACGAAGGGTGCTGACGGTCCATAGTTGACTGTGTCGTGTCGCGTCCACCCGGACGACGCGCGGACGCGTCCGCTCGCGGACGCGTCCGCGCGTCGGTGCGGCCGGCAGTGCTCCAGCAAGCCCCAGACGACGAAAGCTCGTGATTTGACCGGCAACGCCACCTTCCTCCACCGCAACACGGCCCTGCTCTCCGTCACGAGCATCGAGGCGCCCGTGGTGGTGCCCAGCACCGAGTTCGACGACCGGCTCGCGGGCGCGCTGAAGCGACTGCGGCTCTCCCGCAAGCTGCTGGAACGGGTGGCCGGCATCCGGGAGCGGCGCTGGTGGGCCCCGGGCACCGCGTTCGACGACGCCGCGATCGAGGCCGGCGCGAAGGCCCTGGCCTCGGCCGGCATCGAACCCGGTCAGGTCGGCCTGCTGATCAACACGTCGGTGACCCGTATCAACCTGGAGCCGTCCGTCGCGGTGAAGATCCACCACGGTCTCGGTCTGCCCTCCTCGGCCCTGAACTTCGACATCGCCAACGCCTGTCTCGGCTTCGTGAACGGCATCTCGCTGGCGGCGAACATGATCGACACCGGGCAGATCCAGTACGCCGTCATCGTCAACGGCGAGGACGCGCAGGCCACCCAGGAGGCCACCATCGACCGGCTGAACGGGCCGGACGCGACCCGCGGTGACTTCAACCGCGAGTTCGCGACGCTGACGCTCGGCTCCGGCGCGGCGGCGGCGGTTCTCGGTCCGGCGGACGCGCACCCGGGCTCCCACCGCATCATCGGTGGCGTCTCCCGCGCGGGCAGTGAGCACCACGAACTGTGCGTCGGCGGCGTCGACGGCATGTACACCGACCACGGCGGTCTGCTCAAGGGCGGCCTGGAGCTCGTCGTCGACGCCTGGCGCGAGGCGCACGAGCAGGGCTGGGACTGGCGCGGGATGGACCGGTACGTCACCCACCAGGTGAGCACCATCCACACCGACGCCATCATCGACGCCGTCGGCCTGGACCGGGCGCGGGTGCCCTTGACGTTCCCGACGTGGGGCAACGTCGGCCCGGCCTCCCTGCCGATGACGCTGGCCACCGAGTCGCAGACGCTGAACACCGGGGACCGGGTGCTGTGCATGGGCGTGGGCTCGGGTCTGAACACGGCGATGCTGGAGATCGCCTGGTGACGGCCGCCTGGCCGGGCGTCCCCGAGGGGTGTTCCCGGTACCTGCCGGTCACGTCCTCCGCCGCCGTCGACGCGGGCGCCGTGCACCGCTGGCACGTGCTCGACAACGCCGCCCTGCTGCCCGACGACGTTGGCCCCGTCGGCACGCTGCTGTGCGTGCACGGCAACCCGACGTGGAGCTACCTGTGGCGGTCGTTGCTCGAACCGGCCGCCCGGGGCACGGTCCCGGGCATCAGCGCAGTGGGCCCGTGGCGCGTCGTCGCCGTCGACCAGCTCGACATGGGTCTCTCCGCCCGTACCGGTCCGCGCCGGCTCGCGGACCGCGTCGCCGACCTCGGCGACCTGACCGACGCGCTCGGCCTGACCGGGCCCGTCGTCACCGTCGGTCACGACTGGGGCGGCAGCATCAGCCTGGGCTGGGCGATCGACCACCCCGAGCTGCTCGCCGGGGTGGTGCTGACGAACACCGCCGTGCACCAGCCCGCGGACCAGTCGATCCCGTGGCCGCTGCGGCTGGCGCTGCACCCGGCGATCCACCGGCCCGGCACGGTGAGCACGACGGCGTTCCTGGACATCACGCTGGGCCTGGCGCGGCCGCGACTGGACCCGGCGATCCGTCGCGCCTACCGGGCCCCGTACCGGCACGGGCGTCGACGCGGCGGCGTCGGGCAGTTCGTGGCCGACATCCCCGTCGACGAGACCACCCCGAGCTTCCCCGAACTGGACCGGATCGCCACCGGTGTCCACGGCCTGACCGTGCCCGTCCTGCTGCTCTGGGGCCCGGACGACCCGATCTTCGCCGACCGCTATCTGCGCGACCTGATCGACCGACGGCCCCACGCCGACGTGCACCGGTTCGAGGGCGCCGGGCACCTGGTCGTCGAGGACGCGCCGGTCGCCGCGTCGATCCTGGACTGGCTGGGCCGCCGGGTGCCGGGCGACCGCGTGTCCGACGACGCCGCCGAAGCACCGCGCGGATCGCGGCTCACCCTGGCGGACCGCGACTACCGGCCCCTGTGGGCCACGCTCGAGCAGCGCGCCGATGATCCCGCCACCGCCGTCGTCGACATGGCCGCCGACGGCGGTCCGTCCGGCAACACCCGCGCCGGCGGCGACAGCACCGGCAACGACAGCTCCGGCAGTCCTGCGCCGGCGCGACTCGGCTGGGACGAGCTGGCCGCCCGCGTCGACCGGCTGCGCCGCGGCCTGCTCGCCGTCGGCGTCCGCCCCGGGCACCGGATCAGCCTGCTCGTGCCCCCGGGGATCGACCTGACCTGCCTGATCTACGCGAGCCTGCGCCTGGGCGCCGTGATCGTCGTCGCCGACGCCGGGCTCGGCGCCCGGGGCCTGAGCCGGGCCGTGCGCGGCGCCGGACCGGACTGGGTGATCGGCATCGACCGCGCCCTGACCGCCGCGCGGCTCTTCGGCTGGCCCGGCCGCCGGATCAGCCTGCGCACCCCGGATCGCCTCACGCGCCGGGCACTGGGCGTCGACCACAGTCTGGCCGAGGTGCTCGCCGCGGGCGACACAGCGGCAGCCGAGTCACCGAACCCCGAACCGGCGCCCGACGACCCGGCCGCGATCCTGTTCACCTCCGGCTCCACCGGCCCCGCCAAGGGGGTCGCCTACACGCACCGGCAGCTCTCCGCGATGTGCCGGACCGTGTCCACCACCTACGGGCTCGCCCCGGGCACCGCGCTGGTGGCCGCGTTCGCGCCCTTCGCGCTGCTCGGCCCCGCGCTCGGCGCGACCTCGGTCAGCCCGGCGATGGACGTGACCGCACCCTCGACGCTGACGGCGGCCGCCCTCGCCGACGCCGCGGCGGCCATCGAGGCGACCGCCGTATTCGCCTCCCCCGCCGCCCTGGTCAACGTGCTCGCGACCGCCGACGGGCTGGACGAGACACAGAGGAAGGCCCTCGCCGGGGTCGACCTGCTGCTCTCCGCCGGTGCGCCCATCGGGGAGCCGCTGCTCGCCGCCGTGTCGGTGCTGGTGCCGCACGCCCGGCTGCACACTCCGTACGGCATGACCGAGGCGCTGCCGGTCACGGACGTCGATCTGCCCGGCATCCGGGCCGCCGCAGCGGACGCCGCGGCCGGCGCGGTCACCGGTGCGGGCAACGGCGTGTGCGTCGGCGCCCCGGTTCCGGGTGCGCACGTGGCGATCAGCGCCTTCGACGCGGCCGGTTCGCCCGTCGGGGACCCCTCCGCCGTGCCGGCCGTCTCCGGCGAGATCCTCGTCGCCGCCCCGCACGTGAAGGACCACTACGACCGGCTGTACCTGACCGAGACGGCCGCGTCGGATCGCGGCTGGCATCGCACCGGTGACGTCGGCCATCTGGACGCCGCCGGACGGCTGTGGGTCGAGGGGCGCCTGGCGCACGTGCTGCGCACCAGCGGGGGCCCGGTCACCCCGGTCGAGGCGGAGCAGCGGATGGCCGACGTCGACGGCGTGGCCCGCACCGCGCTGGTGGGCGTCGGGCCGGACGGAGCGCAGGTCGCCGTCGCCGTCGTGGAGACGCGACCCGACGCCCGGTCCGACGGACCCGCACCCCGGCGAACCGCCGAGGCTCTGCGGGCCGCACTGGCTGCGGCACTGCCCCACCTGGACCTGGCCGCGGTGCTGCAGGTGCGCCGGCTGCCGACCGACGTCCGCCACAATTCCAAGGTCGACCGTAGTGCGCTCGCTGGCTGGGCGTCCGACGTCCTGGCCGGCCGCCGCGCGACCGCGCCGTGAGCACCTCGTGACTCCCGACGGCGCTGCAGCGAGCAGCCGTGCCGGTACCGACCAGCTCGTCGGCCCGCTCGTCGACCCGCTCGTCGGTCCGCGCCGAGTGCTGGTCACCGGGGCGAGCGGCCTGCTCGGATCCGTGGTCGCGCGGCGGCTCGTCGCCCACGGCCACGCGGTCCGCACCTTCCAGCGCCGACCGGCCCGCGTGACCGGGGCGGCGGACACCCTCGGGTCCATGACCGACCCGGCCGCCGTCGCCCGCGCCGTCGACGGCGTCGACGCGGTCATCCACCTCGCGGCCAAGGTCTCCTTCGCCGGGGACCCTCGCGACTTCCTCGCCGTCAACGTCGACGGGACGGCCACCCTGCTGGACGCCGCCCGGGTGGCCGGCGTGGCCGACGTCGTGTTCGTCTCCTCGCCGTCGGTGGCCCATGCCGGGACCTCGATCGTCGGTGCCGGCGCGGGGCCGGCCGACCCGCGTCGCGCCCGCGGCGAGTACGCGCGGACGAAGGCGGCCGCGGAGCTGCTGGCCCTCGCCGCCGACGCGCCGGGCTTCCGGGTGGCCGCGATCCGGCCGCACATCGTCTGGGGGCCGGGCGACACGCAGCTGGTCGAGCGGGTCGTCGACCGGGCACGGCGTGGCCGGTTGCCGATGCTGGACGCCGGTGCCGCGTTGATCGACAGCACGTACATCGACAACGCCGCTGCCGCGATCGTGGCCGGGCTGCACCGGATGGACCACGCGCACGGGCAGGCCCTCGTGGTCACGAACGGGCAGCCGCGGATGGTCGGTGAGCTGATCGGCGGGATCTGCCGGGCGGCCGGCGTCCCCGAGCCGGCCTGGCACGTGCCCGGGGGCCTCGCCCGAGCGGTCGGTGGCGTCATCGAAGCGGCGTGGCGGGTGCGGCGCCGGCCGAAGGACAGTGCCGACGAGCCGCCGATGACGCGGTTCCTTGCCGAGCAGCTCTCCACCGCCCACTGGTTCGACCAGCGGCACACCCGCGAGGTGCTGGACTGGGCGCCGGCGGTGTCGATCGAGGACGGCCTGGCCCGCCTCGCGGCGCACTACGGCCGCTAGGACGCTGGGTCCGTCCGGTGCTTCGGCCGGGGTGCCATTTCGGCCTGCGGCTCGTGCCGAAACTCGCCGATCTTCGCGAAGACGAGACCGCCCGACGCGTCCATGAGCGGCCGGTAGACCTCACTGACGTGCGCCGTCGTCCGGCCGCGTTCGTTCACCCAGAGAGAGAACTCGGCCAGGTCGTCGACGGTCACGTCGGAGGCCGACACCGCCTCGAGGGTCCCGTGCCTCGTGTCGAACCACAGGTCGAGCACCCGAAGCGGCACGGTGTCATCGTCGACCCGGGTCATGTCCCGCTCGTCCACCCGCTGTGCACTCACTGCCATGCCGGTCCTTCCGCCGTCGTCCACGACCGTCTACCGTGGGGCCCATGATGGCACTGTCCCGGGCCGGGCGGCGGGCGCTCCTGTTCCTCGTCCCGTATGTCGTGACGATGGCGCTGGTGCCGCGGCTGGGGCTGGTCCTGGCGCTGCTGGTCGGCCTCACGGCCTTCGCTGCCCTCCGGTTCGTCCTGCACGCCACCACCGGGCGTGACCGGACCGTCGGGAATTCCTCCCATCGCGGGTGATGGTGGTAGCCGGTCAGTCTTGCTCACACGTCCGCCACTGGTTCTCACTCGTGGAGAAGTTCGGCCGCCACCGAACTGTCGCAAGGGCCGCGTGCCGCCGAGTACTGGGGCGCCCACGATGCCGCCCATCGTCGGGAGCAGCTGAGCGGTCCACGCACCATAGCAAGTGGGACAGTAGTGATCCCCGAGCCGTGGCTGCCTCCCCATACGTTCCACTCGTCACAGCCGCGGTGGTAGCCGGGCAGTCGGCCCCGTCCTGCTGCTGCATGTGGGCCTCAGACACGGAGCAAACAGGGTCCACACGGATCGCGGCCTGTGCCGTGTTCGCCGGCGGCGTCGTCCGGCAAGCTGAGCCGCGGGCGTTATATGGCCCAGGATTCATCGGTGCCGGTCACGGCACGTCGGCCGCTGCCTTCTCGCACGATTCGGTCGCCGTCGTCCCTGGTCATGAACCGCTGCTTGGCCAACGCCCTGATGTCATTGACAACCGCGTTCACGTACGCGGCATGACTCGGGTCGAACGGGACACGTAAGGGAGCCACGGTTCAGGAACGGATCGCGCCGGATCACGGGGTGTCGGCCGTCCGCGGCGCAGCGTATACGCAGCTGCCCGCTCTGCCCGTAGACGGCGAGGAACCGTTGTTGCTCAGGAACCAATCACGGACGGCTAAAGCAAAGACTCCCGCATCGGCTAAGCCACCACTCTTGCTCCCTTTGATCGGTTGCAACGCCAGCAGAGCGTTTGAAGATTTTCGGGCATACTCAGGCCCCCCTTAGACACCGGGATGATATGGTCGACCTCGAGCAGCAAGTGCGGTTCGGCTGCCACCGAAATGCCACACTGTTGGCAGGTGTATCGGTCGCGCTCCTTAATATGTCCTCGAAGTCGAGCGGTCATCAGTGCGCGCTGACCGGCCGCCGACTTCGTCCAGCGAATCTTTTCCACAAGGGTCGTCGACAGTGCCTCAAGTGTTGATGTATTGAGGTCGATGCTCGCGGTTTGGCCGCTGTTGCCGCCCGCAGAGGTATATTGAAACTTGTAGTGGGGATAAGGCACCGTGATTGAAGACAGATGAACCCCCACCTGACTCCAAAATTGCTCCGCGTAGCGCTCGAGGATGAACGCTGGCGGATTGATCCTCGACGCGATTGCAGCCTCGCGACCACTGACGTTGCCGATAGCTTCCTCAAGCCGTGCGATGTTTTCCGCAACACGTTGGACGTCCGCGAGTGTGTCCGTGTCGGCTTTGATAGAGAAATACTTCATAAGGTACCTGATCGGATCCGCGCTCGCGCTACGGACAACCTGCAGCGACGCATTGTGCACGTGAGGAGCGTATTCAGCGAGATTCCTGTCTCGCCTGTTGTTCCATGTGGAGTTGTTCTCGAACGTTGCCAGGTGTGCGTACTGGCCAGAAGAGGATGACCCAAGCTCGAACGATCCATTCGTTCGAATCTCAGCCACGTAGTTCACTACTTCGTTGTGCTCCGTAACGACAGACGCGATCTCGGACCGAAGCGCTTGAAATTGCTCTGAATTGAAGTACCGGTCCTTTCGGATGTTCCAAATGATTGGACTAGCAATTAGTACAAGTCCAATCGCGATCAGTGCCGCGATGACGCTTCCTGTCATTCCGCCGACAAGGATCGGGGCCGCGATGAGGAGAGTTATAAACAGTGGTTTCGGCACGTTGTAGTCTTTCGCAGTGTCGTGACATCGGCAACATCATTATGACGCAACCCGACACGGACCTCGGCACATCTGCCAGGCGTCGCGTCGCGCCCGGCTCACCAGCGGGCGCGGCGCGGGCGCGGCTGGCAGACCGGGCAGGTGAAGGAGCCACGGTTCATGAAGGAGTCCCGCCGGATCACGCTGTGCCTACCGTTCGCAGCACAGCGCGGGCACAGCCGGCCGGCCTGACCGTAGACGGCGAGCGATCGGTCGAAGTAGCCGGACTGGCCGTTGACGTTGACGTACAGCGCGTCGAAGCTGGTGCCACCGGCCTCCAGCGCCGTTCCCATCACCTCCCGGCAGGCGGCCAGCAGCCGCTCCACCTCGCCGCGCCGTAGCGTCTCGGTCGGCCGCGCGTAGTGCAGCCGTGCCCGCCACAGCGACTCGTCGGCGTAGATGTTGCCGATCCCGGAGATCAGCGCCTGGTCCAGCAGCGCCCGCTTGATGCCGGTGCGCCGCCGCCGCAGCCGCTCGGTGAACGAGTCGACGTCGAAGGCCGGATCCAGCGGGTCGCGCGCGATGTGGGCGGCACTGGCGGGAATCAGCGCCAGGTCACTGCCGGTACCGCCGGCGGCACCGTCGTCGGTGGGCACCAGCCGGTCGACGTGCATGCCACCGAAGATCCGCTGGTCCACGAAGCGCAGCTGGTGCGCCGGCTCGCCCGGAACCGTGCCGGGGTCCGGCGAAGCATCCGGGATCAGCCGCAACCGGATCCGCAGATGCTTCTCGTCCGGCCGGTCCGCGGACTGGATGAGCACCTGACCACTCATACCGAGGTGCACGACGAGCGCGGTGGCGTCCTCGGCGTGGTCGGTGGGGGCGAGCGGGAGCCAGAGGAACTTGCCGCGGCGCACGGCAGCGGTGAGACGCCGTGTCCTCAGGGCTGCTGTGAAGGCCTCGGGGCCGCCGGGCTGCCGGCGAACCGACCGGGGATCGACGACGTCGACCGCGGTGACGGTCCGACCGACGGCCCAAGGGGCCAGGCCGCGGCGGACGACCTCGACCTCGGGGAGTTCGGGCACCGTGTCGGGCGGTTACCGGGCGCGTCGCCCGGATCGGGCGGCGCGAGCACTTCCTGTTGACCCGCCAGCAGGATCGGCGAGATCCGCACCGGCCGGACCGGCATCCGCGGAGGCCGCGACGGCGAGACCCGCACCGGCCGGGGCCGCGCCGTCGACGGCGTCCGCGGCGGCCTCACCGGTCGGGGCATGCCCGTTGCCGGTCACCGCGCCGAGGACGGCGCTCCGCTTGGCGGCGACCCGCCAGCCGGCGGCCGCAGCCTCCTGCTCCGCCTCCTTCTTGGAGTGCCCCCGCCCGACGCCGTACACCTCGCCGGCGACCTTCAAGGTTGCGGTGAATCGGCGGGCATGGTCGGGCCCCTCGCCGACGACGCGGTACTCGACGGGCGACAGCTGCCGCAGCGCGGCGTACTCCTGGATGCTGGTCTTCCAGTCCGTGCTGGCCATCAACGCCTCGGCATCGGTCAGCAACGGACCCACCAGGCGCATCACCAGATCACGGGCCACATCGATACCGCGGTCCACATAGGTGGCCCCGAAGATCGCCTCCATGGTGTCGGCGAGAATGGACGCCTTGTCCCGGCCGTTGGTCATCTTCTCGCCCTGACCGAGGTAGATCTGGTCGCCCAGACCCAGACCACGGGCGACGTTGGCGAGGGCGCGGGTGCTCACGACGGCGGAGCGCAGCTTGGCGAGTTCGCCTTCCGACAAGTCGGGGTTCTCCCGGTACAGGAAGTCGGTGACGGCGAAGCCGAGGATCGAGTCACCGAGGAACTCGAGCCGCTCGTTCGTCGGGATGCCACCGTGCTCATATGCGTAGGAGCGGTGGGTGAGCGCGAGCGAGAGCAGCTCGGCGTCGATCGTGACGCCGAGCTGCTCCTGAAGCCAGTCGAGATCGCTCATGGGACGGGTGCGGCCGGACCCATCCTGCGGGGCAGAACGGTCGGCCGGGACCGCGGGGATCTCAGACGTCGGCGACCTTGCGGCCCTTGTACTCGCGGAACAGCGGGGTCCCGGCGGAGTCCGTCACGACCTTGGCGGTGTGCGGCAGGCTCCAGGACACCCGTCCGTTCTCGACGGTCTTGACCAGCGTCGGCACCTCGGCCTTCCACTGGGAACGGCGGGAACGCGTATTCGAGCGGGAGGTCTTCCGCTTGGGAACAGCCACGATTGACTCTTTTCTTCAGTTGCTCTTGCGTTGATCGGTCTCGTCCGGGTCCGTCACCAGGGACTGCAGCGCGTCCCAGCGCGGGTCACGCGCCTCGTGCCGGTGCCCCGGATGGTCCTCCAGCCGCACCCCGCACTGCGGGCACAGGCCCGGACAGTCGGGCCGGCACACCGGCTGGAACGGCAGTTCGGTCACCACGGCATCACGCAGCAGCGGCTCCAGGTCGACACTCTCGTGCTCGATCCGGGGCAGGTCGTCGCCGTCCTCGTCCTTCACCGGCTCGGGGTCGGCGGAGAACAGTTCCTGCACGTCCACGGTGAGGTCGTACGCGATGGGGTCCAGACACCGGACACACTCGCCGACCGCGTGGGCCGTCGCCGAGCCGGATACCAGGACACCTTCGTGCACCGCCTCCAACCGCAGGTCCAGCTCGATGTCCGAGCCTGCGGGGATGCCGATCGTCGGGGTCCCCAGGTCGTTCGGAGCCTCGACCCGTTCGACGAGAGTACGCATCACCCCGGGACTGCGCTGCAGTTCCCGGACACTGACCACCAGGGCATCCTGTGCCTGGTGCTGATGTACGCGGCTGATGATGAACTCCCGAAGAAACAGATGACCGACTGATCATTCTAGCCCGTCGGGGGTCGATCCCTCAAAAAGGACAACGGTCAGGCACGTCCGGGCGACGGCGCGGTCATCCGGCGGTACACCGAGCGCGGCACGAATCCGGAGATGTCCCCACCGAGCGACGCGACCTCCTTGAGCAGGGTCGAGGAGAGGTGCACGTACGCGGCGTCCGCGGCGAGGAACACCGTCTCCACCCCCGTGAGGTGCCGGTTCATGGTGGCCATCGGCACCTCGAACGTGAAGTCGGCGGAGGTGCGCACCCCTCTGACGATGGCGTCGGCGCCGTGCCGACGGCAGAACTCGGCGAGCAGGCCCTCCCCCATCGCTTCGATGGTGATGCCCCGCAACGCGGAGAGCGTCTCCCGCGTCATCTGCAGCCGCTCCTCCAGAGTGAACCGGTAGGACTTGGCCGGATTGGTCGACACCGCCACGATGATCTCGTCGAACAGATTGCAGGCCCGGGCAATGATCTCCAGATGCCCGTTGTGCAGGGGGTCGAAGGATCCGGGGCAGACGGCGCGGCGCATACTCCGCATGGTACCGACGGGAGGGCACCCGTGCGGCCCGGCGTCCAAGCATGTCGGCGCGTCATGCGCGCCATCTGGACGTCGATGGATCGGCGGGACCGGAGGGAACAGACTGGACCCATGACGACGACGAACACCGGTACCGCGCCCTGGCGACGGGCCGCGCACGGGGCGAACCTGCTCGGCGCGGAGGGAAGCCTGGCCGGAACGATCTTCGAGGAGATGACGGGACTGGCCGCCGCGCACGGCGCAGTGAATCTCGGTCAGGGGTTCCCGGACGAGGACGGTCCGGTCCAGATCCTCAACGCCGCCCGGCACGCCATCGCGGAAGGGGCGAACCAGTACGCGCCCGGACGCGGGCTGCCCGTGCTGCGCGAGGCGATCGCCGCGCACCAGGCGCGGTTCTACGGGCTCACCGTGGACCCGGCGGAGCAGGTGCTGGTCACGACGGGCGCGACGGAGGCGATCGCCGCGGCCCTGCTCGCCTTCGCCGGCCCGGGTGACGAGGTGCTCACCTTCGAACCGTTCTACGACTCCTACGGCGCCGTGATCGAGCTGACCGGGGCACGGCACGTGACGGTGCCGCTGCGCGAACCTGATTTCCTGCCCGACGAGGACGAGCTGGCGGCGGCGGTCACCGACCGGACCCGCGTCATCCTCGTGAACAATCCGCACAACCCCACGGGCTCCGTCTTCGGGGCGGCGTTGCTGGCCCGCGTCGTCGAGGAGGCGGCACGGCACGACGCGATCATCGTCACCGACGAGGTGTACGAGCACCTCGTGTTCGACGGCGGCCGGCACGTCCCGGTCGCGACGCTGCCGGGCGCGGCGGAGCGCACGCTGACCATCTCCTCCGCGGGCAAGACCTTCTCCGTGACCGGGTGGAAGGTCGGCTGGCTGACCGGCCCGGCGGACCTGGTGGCGGGAGTGCGCACGGTCAAACAGTTCCTCACCTACTCCTCCGGCAGTCCGCTGCAGGGGGCGGTGGCGCTCGGGCTGGGCCTGGGCGATGATGTCTACGCCGGGTTCGCCGCCGCCCTGCAGCGCAGACGAGACCTGCTGATCGACGGGCTGCGGGGAGCCGGATTCGACGTCACCGTCCCCGCGGGCACCTACTTCGTGGTCGCGGACGCCACACCGCTGCTGACCGGTGACGTCACCGACGGCGCCGAACTGTGCCGACGGCTGCCGGGCACGGCCGGGGTCGCCGCCATCCCGCTGAGCGCGTTCTGCCGTCCCGGCAGCGCGACCGACGCGGCGTCGGCCCGGCTGATCCGGTTCGCGTTCTGCAAGCGGGAGGACGTGCTGGCCGAGGCGGTCCGCCGGCTGCAGGCATTCGGGCACTGATCCGCCCGGCGTCGCCGGTGGACGCTCGGCGCGCTCAGGCGGGCTGGGCGTACCAGAGCCGGGTCTCGCCGTACTTGCGGTCGCGGACCGGGACGAGCCCGTCCGGCCACGCGGGTTCCGGGGACCGGGACGAGCGCTCGACGACGACGAGCGCGCCGGCGGGCAGCGCCGGACGCAGCAGGCCGAGCACCCCGGCGAGTTCGGGCTCGGGCACGGAGTAGGGCGGGTCCAGGAAGACCAGGTCCCAGCCGTGCGGATCCGGGTCGGCCAGGAAGGTGGCGGCCTTCTCCTGCCGCACCCGGACGGCGGCGGGCCCGAGTTCGGCCTGCAGCAGCCGTGCGTTGCGCCGGCAGACGTCGGCGGCCCGCCGGGCCGACTCGACCAGGGTCGCCCGTCGGGCGCCCCGGCTGAGCGCCTCGAGCCCGAGCGCGCCGGAACCGGCGAACAGATCCAGCACGAGCGCACCCCGGATCGCGTCGGCGGCCTCCAGCGCGGAGAACAGGGACTCCTTGACCCGGTCGGTCGTGGGCCGGGTGTGGTCACCGGGCACGGAGGCCAGGGTCCGGCCGCCGGCGGTGCCGGCGATGATCCGGCTCATGAGGCGCACCGGGCCCGGCGGTCACCGACCGCATGGTCAGCCACGGTCGAGATACTCCTCGGCCTCGGGGTCGAGATAGTCGTCGATGGCGCCGGCGAGCACGGGATGACCGGTCAGGTCCGGGTCGTCCTCGACGATCGCCTGCGCGTCCTGTCGCGCGGCGGCGATGATCCGCTCGTCCTCGATCACCCGCAACAGCTTCAACGTCGAGTGACCGCCCGACTGCCGGGCACCGAGGATGTCACCCTCCCGCCGCAGCTTCAGGTCCTCCGCGGCGAGCCGGAACCCGTCCGTGGTGCTGGCGACGGCGTCGAGCCGGGCTCGCGAGGGGTGACCGTCCTCCAGGCCGGTGACGAGCAGGCACGTGCCGGGAAGACCGCCGCGTCCGACCCGGCCACGCAGCTGGTGCAGCTGGGAGATGCCGAACCGGTCCGCGTCGAGGATGACCATCAGGGTCGCCCGGGCCACGTCGACGCCGACCTCGATGACGGTGGTGGACACGAGCACGTCCACGTCCCCGCGGTGGAAGGCGGCCATGACGTCCGTCTTGTCCGCGGGGTCGAGCCGGCCGTGCAGCTCACCGATCCGCACCCCGGCGAGCGCCGGTGTCCGCTGCAGCAGGGCGACGGTCTCCTCGACCGAGGCGAGCGGCGGCCGCGCGCTCCGGTCGTCGGCCGAGTCCCCGCCGGCCCCGTCGCCGGCCGCACCCGCGCCGTCGGTCTCCCGGTCCTCGAAACCCGTGCCGTCGCTGTCGTCGGAACCCGTGCCGCCGGCGTCGCCCCCGGTGATCTTGGGGCACACCACGTAGACCTGGCGGCCGGCGTCGACCTCCTCGCGGGCGCGTTGCCAGATCCGGTCCCGCCACACGGGTCGTTCGGCGAGCGGGACGATGTGCGTGTCGATGGGTGCGCGCCCGGCGGGCAGTCCCTCGAGGGAGAGGACGCCGAGGTCCCCGAAGACGGTCATTGCGACGGTGCGGGGAATCGGGGTGGCGGTCATGACCAGCAGGTGCGGCGGCACCCCGGACCGGGTGCGCAGAGCGTCCCGCTGCTCGACGCCGAAGCGGTGCTGTTCGTCGACGACGACGAGCCCGAGCTCGGCGAACTGGACGGTCTCCGACAACAGCGCGTGGGTGCCCACGACGATGCCCGCTTCCCCGGACGCGGCCGCGAGGAGCGCTTCGCGCCGGGCGGCGGTGGACATGCTGCCGGTCAGCAGGACGACGCGGGTGGCGTGGTCGGCGCCCCCGAGCATGCCCGCCTGGGCCAGCGGTCCGAGGGTCGCGGTGATCGAGGCGTGGTGCTGGGCGGCGAGCACCTCGGTGGGCGCCAGCAGGGCGGCCTGCGCTCCCGCGTCGACCACCTGCAGCATGGCGCGCAGGGCCACGAGCGTCTTGCCGGACCCGACCTCACCCTGCAGCAGGACGTTCATCGGGTGATCGAGGGAGAGCGCGGCGTCGAGACTCTCGCCGACGTCCCGCTGCCCGTCCGTGAGGCTGAACGGCAGGGCGGCGTCGAAGTCGGGCAGCAGGCCCTCGTCCCGGCGGGGACGGCCCACGGCCACCTGTGCCTGCTGCTCGGCGCGTCGCCGGGCGAGCGCGGTCTGCAGGATGAGCGCCTCCTGGTAGCGGAAGCGGTGCCGCGCACGGTAGGCGTCCGCCACCCGGACCGGCGCGTGGATGTCACGGTAGGCGGCCACGAGGTCGCCGAGGTGCTCGCGGGCGGCGATACCGGCGGGCACGACGTCCGGCAGGTGGACGGCGTTCTCCGGATCGGCACCGATGCCGAGGTGCTTCAGCACCGCCTCGACCCGTTGCCCGATCCACCAGCTCGTCAGGTCGGACGTGGCCGGGTAGACGGGGATGGGCCGGTCGGCAAGGTCCGTGCCGGCGTCCTCGTCAGCACCGTCCAGCACCAGGTAGTGGGGATTGGTCAGGGTGGCCTGGTGCCGGTAGAGGCCGGTCTTGCCGCTGAAGAGGGCCGTCACGCCGGGCTGCAGGTCCTGGTACGCCTGGCGGGCCTGGAAGAACGAGAGGCTGAGCGTTCCGGGCCGCCGGGCGTCGCGATCGGTGATGAGGACCTCGGTGATGTACCCCTTGCGGCGCTGCATCGGCCGCCGGCTACAGGAGAGCACGTCGGCGATCAGCGTGACCTCCTCGCCGATCGGCAGCCCGGTGATGCTCTGCAGTTCGCCCCGCTCGAGGTACCGGCGGGGGAAGTGGTTCAGCAGCGCCCCGACGGTGCGGATGTGCAGGCTCTTCTCGAGCTTGGTCGCGGCGCTCCTGCCGAGGACCTTGTCGAGCCGGTGCGCGCGGGGATCGAGGACCGTCGGCATCGAAGCGGAGCGCCGGCGCTGCGGCGCCGGCCCGCTCACTGGTTCGGCTCCGGCGTCTCCTCCGCCCGCAGCGGGGTGACGAGGAGGTTCTCCGGGGCGCCGCTGCCGCTGATCGCCGCCAGGGCACGGTCGTGGACCTCATGCGGGACGTGGGCGTGCAACCGCCATCGATAGGCGGCGCCGGGGACCTCCGCGCCGGACGCAGCATCGCCGGACCCACGCGATTCGTCGCACGTCTCCGCGTCGGACGCGGTCTGCCCGACCGGGGTGATCGCCGTCAGGATCACCGACTCCCCGAGCTCGTCCAGAGTGATCCGCAGGCTGGCGGCGTCGAGCGGGCTCAGGTTGATGCTGCACATGATCTCGACGCCGTCCATGGCGTCCGGGTGCTCCCCGTGGTCCATGCCGTCCAGCCGCTGGAGCGGTTCGACGGCCACCGGGTCCCCGGTCACGGCCCAGCGGAGGCACTGCAGGATCAGCAGCAGCCCGACGGCACCGGCGTCGACGACGCGGGCCCGAGCCAGCACGTCGTTCTGCTCCTCGGTCGCCGCGACCGCGGCGGCGGCGGCACCGATCACCGCGTCGAGGACGGCGACCAGGCCCAGGTGGCTCTCGTCCCCGTCGCGGTCGACGGCCTGGACGGCGCAGGTCGTCGCCGCGGCCTCGATCACCGACAGCATGGTGCCCGGGACGGGGTCGCTGAGCGCGGACCAGCAGCGGACGCTGGCGCGCTCCAGGGCAGCGGCGAGGGCCGGAGGAGTCAGCCGCGCGTATCCGGCCAGCGGCTCGGCCATGGCGCTGAGCATCACGGCGAGGATGGTGCCGGAGTTGCCGCGGGCGTGCTCCAGGGCCTGAGCCCCGGCTGCGCCGAGGATCGCGCCCAGGTCCACGGGGCCCGGTGTCTCCCGGTCCTCGCCCACGTGGCGGACCGGTTGCGGTGGTGCCGGCAGGCCCGCGACGGCGGCGGTGATGGTCTGGACCAGGTTGGAGCCGGTGTCCGAGTCCTGCACGGGGAAGACGTTGATGGCGTTCAACTCGCGGCGGTGATCGGTCAGGACGGTCTCGGCGTGGGTCAACCAGCGGTGGATGACGGCCGCGGAGGGGCCGGCCTTAGGCTGCAAAGTGATCCCATCCTGTCGTCGTTGACGGACGGCCGTCGACCAGCAGTTCCGCGGCACCGTCCGCCACCGAGCCTATCGCAGTGAACCCGGCCGGGACGGTGCCCGGGGTGAAGGCAGCGAGCAGGCCGAAGTCCTCTCCACCGGCCAGGCACCAGTGCATCGGGTCCGCGCCGAGCAGGGCCGCCGCGGGGGCGAGCCGGTCGGCGAAACCGGCCAGTCGAGCCGTGTCCAGGTCGACCCGCACGCCGCTGGCCCGGGCCAGTCGCTCCGCGTCGCGCAGCATGCCGTCCGAGAGGTCCATCAGGGCGTGGGCACCGGCGCGGGCCGCCGCGGCACCGGCGCCGAGCGGCGGGCGAGGGCGCAGCTGGGCGCTGATGAGCTCCTCGAACAGTGCCGCCCCTGCCGGTGCTCCCGGGGGGGACCCGGACTCCGGCGCCGTTTCCAGCAGGGCCAGCCCGGCGGCGGCCTCCCCGACCCGGCCGATCACCGCGATCTCGTCGCCGGGGCGGGCACCGGAGCGCAGGACGGGGCCGGCGTCGTCGAGCCGGCCGAGCGCCGTGATGGTCAGCACCACCTCCCGGGCGCCGGAGAGATCGCCGCCCGCCACCGAACAGCCCTCCGCACCGAGCGTGTGGATGGCATCGGCGATCCCGTCGGCGAGGGAGAGCACCCAGTCCACCGGGGTGTCGGCGGGCATGGCCAGGCTGACCAGGAGGCCGATCGGGTACGCGGCCATGGCGTTGAGGTCGGAGAGGTTCTGGGCGACGCCCTTGAACCCGACGTCGTGACCGCGGGTGACGCGCCCGTTGGGCCAGACCGGCCGGTAGTCGAGGTCCTGGACCAGGGTGTCGACGGTGGCGACGACCCGCGGATCGCCGATCCGCAGCACCGCGGCGTCGTCGCCGTTGCCGACGTCGTCGTGGGCCCCGCGCGGCAGCCGCGGCAGGAACGCCGCGAGCAGGTCCGCCTCGCCGAGACCGCCGACCCGGCCCTGATCGACGTCTAACTCGTCACCGGCCGCCCGACCGAGCGGATCGCGGGCGCGCGCGGGGTCGGCACCGTCCGGGAAGGTCATGATCCGACCCTAGCCCGGTCCACCGACGATTCACCCCGACGCTGCACCCGACGACGCGCGGCCACTCGGCGTCACCGGCCGGTCGGCGTCACTGCCCGCCCGGCAGGCCGGCGACGTACTGCGCCATCGTGTCCTCGCGCAGGGCCTTGCCGACGTCCGCCACGGCCTGGTCGTCGACCACCACGATCGACTGACCGTCACTGGAGAAGGAGGTGCCGGCGTTGGGGAGGGTGAACATCTGCACATCACCGCCGCGGACGTTGCGCAGCTTCCAGGCCAGCCCCATCACGTCGCCGGAGGTGAAGGTCCGGTCGACCCCCAGGTAGGGGGAGAACTGGGTGACGGCGTCGGAGATCATCCCCGGGTTGCCCAGCACGGACGGGGAGAGCATCTTGTTCATCAGGGACTTCAGGTACATCTGCTGGTCCTTGACCCGCTGGTAGTCGCCGTTGGCGAAGGCGTGCCGCTCGCGCACGAAGGCCAGGGCGTGCGCGCCGTCGAGCACCTGGTTGCCGGCCTTGAACTGGAGCCCGTCGATGGCCGTGAAGTCCTTCGGCACGTTGACGGGCACGCCGCCGATGGCGTCGGTCAGCTTCTCGAAGCCGGCGAAGTCGAGCGCGGCGACGTTGTCGATCCGGGTGCCGAGCATCCCCTCGAGGGTCTGCACCAGCAGCTGGATGCCGCCGATCGCCATCGCCGAGTTGATCTTGCCCTGACCGGCGCCGGGGATGTCCACCCAGGAGTCACGCATGATGGACATGGCGTACACGCCCTTCCCGTCGGCGGGGACGTGCACGAGCATGATGGTGTCCGCGCGCTGGTTGGTCGCGGCGGCGTTGTTCAGGTCGGCCAGGCTGCCGCGGGTGTCACTGCCCAGGAGCAGGATGTTGCGGGCTCCCCCGCCGGCCGCCGCCGGTCGGTTCCCGCTCGGGAACACGTTCTCCAGTTTGACGGTCTTCTGGTCGAAGGTGCGCGCGATGCCGCCGACCCAGGTGCCGACGACGACGGCGATGATCGCGATCACGGCGACCACCGCGACGACGATCGTGCGGGTCAGCCGCTTGCGGCGGAGTTTCTTCCGGGCGGCGACCCGCTGCTCGGAGGCCGCGAGCGGCCCCAGGGTGCGGGTGTCCTGGTAGCCCGGCTCGTCCATCTGTCCTCCTGCATCCGGGCTCGGCCCGGAACTCCTGCATCCGGGCTCGGCCCGGTCACGCCACGTCAAAGGTCCGTTCGATCCTAAGGCGTGCGGCTGACCGTGTGCTGCACGATGACGGTGATGTCGCCCGCAGATGATCCGTACCCGCCCCCGTCGACCTCGTGCGGGCTCAGCCGGTCGCACTCGGCAGCGGGACGTCCTGGGCGCCCAGGCACCGGCGGGACTGCGGCAGCGACGACACGGGACCGGCGAGGTCGACGAGCACGCTGCTCGAGGGGGCCCGGCCGGTGTCCAGCAGCAGTTCGATCGCAGGCTCACGGCCGTAGGTGATCAGTCGCCAGGTCTTCTGCTCCTGGATCGCGACCCAGTCGACACCGTTGACGGTGACGCAACGTTGCGTCGTCGGGCCCGGCACCGGTACCCCGCATCGGAGCACCGCCGCGGACGGGTCCCCCCAAGCGGCGGTGGCCTGGCTGGTGGTGGTGCGCCGGTCCAGACCGGCGAGCACGTCGGGCAGGGCGACCATCACCGGCGCGCAGCGCGGGTCGTTCGACTGCGGTGCCGGCGCCACGTCCACCGCCGCGGCGCAGCCGCTCAGCACCAGTGCCAGGCTCGTCCCCGCGACGACGGCCGCGGTCCTGGTTCCACGCCGTGCCGGGTCGGTGACGGGCCGCTGGCGTCTCACCGCAGGCCCGTGCTCCGGCTGAGCGCCAGCTCCAGCAGCCGGTCGATCAGTTCCGGGTAGTCGACCCCGGTGGCCGCCCACATCTGCGGGTACATCGAGATCGGGGTGAAACCGGGCATGGTGTTGATCTCGTTGATCAGCAGGTCTCCCTCGGGAGTGTAGAAGAAGTCGACCCGGGACAGTCCCTCCGCGGCGATCGCGTCGAACGCCGCGACGGCGAGCTCCCGGATCCGCGCGGTCGTCTCGGCCGGCAGGTCCGCCGGGCAGCTGAGGACGGCGGCGCCGGCGTCGACGTACTTGGCGTCGAAGTCGTAGAAGGTGTGCTGGTCGTCGGCGACGACGATCTCCCCCGGCAGGCTGGCGATCGCGCGTTCCGGTGCGGGCTGGTCGAGCACCGCGCACTCGATCTCCCGTCCGCCGATCCCGGCCTCGACGACGACCTTCGGGTCGTGCCGGCGGGCCGCCTCGATGGCCGCTTCCAGTGCCGCCGGGTCGGCGACACGGGTGATGCCCATGCTGGACCCGGCACGGGCGGGTTTGACGAACACGGGCAGGCCCAGGCGGCGCACCCGGTCCAGGCAGCCGGCCCGGTCGCTGACCCACTGCCGGTCGGTGATCGCCTCGTACGGGCCCACCGGCAGTCCGGCGTGCTCGAAGACGATCTTCATGAAGTCCTTGTCCATCCCGACGGCGCTGGCGAGCACACCCGCACCGACATAGGGCACACCGAGCAGGTCCAGCATCCCCTGGACGGTCCCGTCCTCCCCGAACGGTCCGTGCAGCAGCGGGAACACGACGTCGACGGTGCCGAGGCTGCGCGGCGGCTCCCCGGGAGCGGTCACCAGCAGCTCGTGCGAGCCGGCACCGGGGGCGGTGACCACGGTCGCCGGTGCGTCCTCGATGGCCGGCAGGGCACCTCTGTCCAGACTGAAGGACTGGACGGTGGCGTCGTCCATCTGCACCCACTGGCCGGAGCGGCTGATGCCGATCGGCACCACGTCGTACCGGCGGCGGTCCATCGCCCGCAGCACGCCGGCGGCCGTGACGCAGCTGACGGCGTGCTCGCTGGACCGGCCCCCGAACAGGACGGCGACCCGGATCCTGCCGTCCCGTCCGCGCGCGAGACCGGTCTGGGCGGATTCGGTCACTGTTCTCCTTCGGATTTCAGGTCGCGGCCGAGCAGGCGGGGGGCGAGCTCGTCCACCGAGATCGTCCCGTCCAGGACCGCGACGACGTTCTCGGTGATCGGCATCCGCACGCCGAGGCTGCGGCCGAGGTCGTACACCGGGCGGGCCGACTTGACGCCCTCGGCGGTCTGCCGCATGGTCGCGATCACCTGCTCGACGCTCAGTCCGGTGGCGAGCAGGCGGCCGGCCGTGTGATTGCGGCTCAGCGACGACGAACAGGTGGCCACCAGGTCGCCGAGCCCGGCGAGCCCGGCCATGGTCTCCACCCGGCCACCGAGCGCGAGCGCGAGCCGGGTGGTCTCGGCCAGGCCCCGGGTGATGACCGAGGCCTTGGCGTTGTCCCCCATCTGCCTGCCCTCGCAGATACCCACGGCGAGCGCGATGACGTTCTTGACGATGCCGCCGAACTCCACGCCGACGACGTCGGTATTGGTGTAGGGCCGGAAGTACGGCGGGGAACAGGCCGCGGCCACCCGGCCGGCGACGGTCTCGTCGACGCAGGCCACGACGGACGCGGTCGGTGACTCCCGGGCGATCTCCATCGCCAGGTTCGGGCCGGAGACCACCACGACCCGCTCCGGTGGCAGCCCGAGCCCCGTGGCGATCACCTCGCTCATCCGGGCGTTCGTCCCCAGTTCGAGTCCCTTCATCAGGGACACGACGACGGCGCCGGGGGCGAGCAGCTCCCGGATCCTTGGCAGTTGGGCCCGCAGCGACTGGGCGGGCACGGCGAGGACGACCAGGTCCGCTCCGTGCAGCACCCCGGGCAGGTCCGTGGACGCGGTCAGAGCGGTGGGCAGGGCGACACCGGGCAGGTAGGCGTCGTTGCGGTGCGCGACGGTGATGTCCTCGACGACGGCGGCCCGCCGCCCCCAGATCCGTACCGCGGTGGCGGGCGCATCCCCCTGGCCGGAGTCGGCCAGGACCTTGGCGAAGGTGGTGCCCCAGCTGCCGGCGCCGATGACGGCGATCCGGGTGAACCCGTCGGGGCTCACCGGTCGTCCTCGCGACCGCCCGCAACGTCCCCGTCGGGGGCGGTCCCCGGGTGCGGGGCCGTCCCGGTCGCGCCGTCGAAGTGCCGGCCGGTGGCGCTCTGACCGTGCTGATCCGGGTTCCAGCGCACGGCGGGGGGCTGTTCGCCGCGCAGCGTCGTCAGCTCGGCGGTGATGGCGGCCATGATCTTCTCGGTGGCCGCGGCCAGGACGGTGCGGTCGAGCGGACGGCCGTCGAACTCGGCCAGGTCGACCGGCGCCCCGACGACGACCGTCACCCGCTTGCGCGGGAACGGGTACAGCCGCTTGGCGTAGCGCGGGAACAGCTCCTGCGCACCCCAGTGCACGATCGGCACGACGGGCGCGCCGGTCTGCAGGGCCAGCCGCGCCGCACCGGTCCGCCCCCGCATGGGCCACAGGTCCGGGTCGCGGGTGAGCGTGCCCTCGGGGTAGACGATGATCGCCCCGCCCTCGTCGATCACCTGGCGGCTGACCGCGAGGGACCCGCCCGCCGTCGTCGCGCCCCGGGAGACGGGGACCTGCTTGACCCAGCGCAGGATCGGGGCCAGCACGGGGACCCGGAACAGGGACTCCTTGGCCAGGAAGTGCGGCAGCACGCGGTTGCTGTAGAGGAAGTGACCGACGATCAAGGGGTCGATCTCGGTCACATGGTTGGGCACCACGATGAAACCGGTGTCCCGGGGCAACCGCTCGGCGCCCCGCCAGCGGTGGGTGATGAGCGCGTTCAGCGCCGGGATGGCGACGGCGGCCAAGCCGCGGAACGTCCAGATCTCCCGGGCGTCGACGGGGCTCGTGCGGGGCGTCACGTCGTCCTCCCGTGCCGCGCCCGCGCCCCATCCGGACCGATGCCGCGCAGCCGGCGGGTCACTGATCGATGGGGGTCAGGTCGAAGTCGGCGCCGAGCGCCTCCAGCTTCGCGGTGAACCGCTCGTAGCCGCGGTTGATCAGCTCGATGCCGGTCACGTGGGAGGTCCCGGTCGCGGCCAGCGCAGCGATCAGGTGGCTGAACCCGCCGCGCAGGTCGGGGACGTCGATGTCGGTGCCGGTCAGCTGGGTGGGCCCGGAGATGACGGCGGAGTGCAGGAAGTTGCGCTGGCCGAACCGGCAGGGGACGCTGCCGAGGCACTCGCGGTGCAGCTGGACGTTGGCGCCCATCCGCACCAGGGCGTCGGTGAAGCCGAACCGGTTCTCGTAGACCGTCTCGTGCACGATGGACACCCCGTCCGCCTGGGTCAGCGCGACGACGAGCGGCTGCTGCCAGTCGGTCATGAACCCCGGGTGCACGTCCGTCTCGAGCACCAGCGGGCTGAGCTTGCCGCCGGGGTGGTAGAACCGGATGCCGGCGTCGTCGATGTCGAACGCGCCACCGATCTTCCGGAACACGTTCAGGTAGGTCATCATGTCCTGCTGCCGGGCGCCCTCGACGTAGATGTCGCCGCGGGTGACCAGCGCCGCCGACGCCCAGGAGGCCGACTCGATCCGATCCGGCAGGGCCCGGTGCTGATAGCCGCCGAGGCTCTTGACGCCCTCGATCCGGATCGTCCGGTCCGTCAGGACGCTGATGATGGCGCCCATCTTCTGCAGGATGGCGATCAGGTCGAGGATCTCGGGTTCGGTGGCGGCGTTGCGCAGCTCGGTGATGCCCTCGGCCCGGGTCGCCGAGAGCAGCACCTGCTCGGTGGCACCCACCGACGGGAACGGCAGTTCGAGTTTCGCTCCCTGCAGCCCGCGCGGGGCGGTGATGTGGATGCCGGCGTTGCCCTTCTCCACGACGGCGCCGAACTTGCGCAGCACGGACAGGTGGAAGTCGATGGGCCGGTCCCCGATCCGGCAGCCGCCAAGGTCGGGGATGAAGGCCTCACCGACGCTGTGGATCAGCGGCCCGCACAGCAGGATCGGGATCCGGGAATCGCCGGCGTGAGCGTCGATGTCGGCGCGGCTGGCCTGGGTGGCGTGCGTCGGGTCCAGGGTGAGGTCCCCGCCGACCGGGTCCTTCGTCACCGCCACCCCGTGCAGCTTCAGCAGCTTCGTCACCACGGCGACGTCTTTGATCTCCGGGACGTTGCGCAGGACGGACGGCTCGTTGCCGAGCAGGGCCGCCACCATGGCCTTGGGAACCAGGTTCTTCGCGCCTCGGACGGTCACCCGACCGGCCAGGGGCACACCACCCCGGATCGTCAACACATTCGCCATAGATCAAGACCTCGTTCGTCGATACTGCGTGGTGCGGTCGGCGCTGCCGCCGTCGGGAGCGCGCGCCACGCCTGCCTGACGTCAAGCATAAGAGCATGACGGACGCACCCCGGGTGCAACACGAAGGCGGCCGCTCGTCATCCCGCTGTGTCTCGTGGCGTTCACCACGCGCGGATCGGGCACCCCCGCAGGTCAGCAGCGGGTCAGCGTCCCGATCAGCGGATCGGCAGCGTGGTGGGCTTGAAGGCGGGGCGCTCGGCCTCGAACGCGGCGATGTCCTCCGCGTGCCGCAGCGTCAGCCCGATGTCGTCGAGGCCCTCCATCAGCCGCCACCGGGTGTACGCGTCGATCTCGAAGGGCGCTGCGATGGCCCCGCAGGTGACGACCTGGGTCGCGAGGTCGACCTCCACCTCGGTCCCGGGCGCGTTCTCCAGCTCCTTGAGGATCAGTTCGACGTCGTCCTGCGCCAGCTGCGCGGTGACCAGGCCCTGTTTGCCCGCGTTGCCACGGAAGATGTCGGCGAACCGGGATGAGAGCACGGCGGCGAAGCCGTAGTCCTTCAGCGCCCACACGGCGTGCTCCCGGCTGGAGCCGGTGCCGAAGTCGGGGCCGGCCACGAGCACGCTGCCGCGCGTGTACGGCTCACGGTTGAGGATGAAGTCCTCGTCCTTCCGCCAGCTCGCGAACAGGCCGTCCTCGAAGCCGGTGCGGGTGATCCGCTTGAGGTAGACGGCGGGGATGATCTGGTCGGTGTCGACGTTGGACCGGCGCAGGGGCACGCCGATGCCGCAGTGCGTGGTGAACTTCTGCATCGGTTCTTCTCTCCCGGATGTGGTGTCGGCGTCAGGCGGGGACGGGGGCGTCCCGCGGGACGGTGTCTCGGGGGGCCAGGTCCAGCGGCGAGGACAGGGTGCCCCGCACCGCGGTGGCGGCCGCGACGACCGGGGACACCAGGTGGGTGCGGCCGCCCTTGCCCTGCCGGCCCTCGAAGTTGCGGTTGGACGTCGAGGCGCACCGCTCTCCCGGGGCCAGCTGGTCCGGGTTCATGCCCAGGCACATCGAGCAGCCGGCGAACCGCCAGTCGGCGCCGAAGTCGGTGAACACCCGGTCCAGGCCCTCCGCCTCGGCCTGCAGGCGGACCCGAGCGGAGCCCGGCACCACCAGCATCCGCACCTCCGGGTCCTTGGTGCGGCCGCGGATGACGTCGGCGGCCGCCCGCAGGTCCTCGATCCGGCTGTTGGTGCAGGAGCCCAGGAACACGGTGTCCACGCGGATGTCCTTCATCGGAGTGCCCGCGGCCAGGTCCATGTACTCCAGCGCGCGCCGGGCGCCGGCCTTCGCGTCCTCGTCCCTCAGCGCCTCCGGATCGGGCACCGACTCCGACAGGGAAACGCCCTGGCCGGGGTTGGTGCCCCACGTGACGAACGGTTCGAGGGTGCTCGCGTCGAGGACGACCTCGGCGTCGAAGACTGCGTCGTCGTCGGTGTGCAGCGTGCGCCAGTAGGCGACGGCGTCGTCCCAGTCCGCCCCGCCGGGGGCGTGCGGACGGCCCGCGACGTAGGCGAACGTCGTCTCGTCGGGTGCCACCATGCCGGCGCGGGCCCCGGCCTCGATCGACATGTTGCAGATCGTCATCCGCGCCTCCATGGACAGGGCCCGGATGGCCGATCCGCGGTACTCCAGCACGTGGCCCTGACCGCCGCCGGTGCCGATCCTCGCGATCACCGCCAGGATGATGTCCTTCGCGCTGACGCCCTCGCCGAGCTCGCCCTCGACGGTGATGGCCATGGTCTTGAAGGGCTGGAGCGGCAGCGTCTGGGTGGCCATCACGTGCTCCACCTCGGAGGTGCCGATCCCGAACGCGAGGGCTCCGAAGGCGCCGTGGGTGGAGGTGTGCGAGTCACCGCAGACGACCGTCTGGCCCGGCTGGGTCAGTCCCAGCTGGGGTCCTACGACGTGCACGATGCCCTGCTCGGCGTCACCGAGGGAGTGCAGCCGGACGCCGAACTCGGCGCAGTTCGCGCGCAGCGTCTCGATCTGCGTGCGGCTGATGGGGTCCGCGATCGGCCGGTCGATGGCGACCGTGGGGGTGTTGTGGTCCTCGGTGGCGATGGTCAGATCCGGCCGGCGCAGCCCACGGCCGGCCAGGCGCAGCCCTTCGAAGGCCTGGGGGGACGTGACCTCGTGGAGCATGTGGAGGTCGATGTAGAGCAGGTCCGGTTGACCGTCCTCGCCACGCCGGACGACATGGTCGTCCCAGACCTTCTCCGCCAGAGTCCTGCCCACGACGTCCACTCCTTCTCGGTCGCATCCGGGCTGATCCCGGACCGGGCTCGCATCGCCGCCTTGCTTCTCGAATAGTGAGACGGCAATATCAGTACATGGACAACTCTAGTGGAGTCGGCGTGATCGACAAAGCGGTTCTCGTGCTCGACGCGCTCGAGTCGGGCCCGACGACCCTCGCGCAGCTGGTCACGGCGACCGGGCTGGCCCGCCCGACCGTGCACCGGCTCGCCGTCGCCCTGGTGCACCACCGGCTGGTCGGCCGCGACGTGCAGGGCCGGTTCGTGCTCGGCTCCCGACTGGTCGAACTGGCCGCCGCCGCCGGGGAGGACCGGCTCACCGCCGCTGCCGGCCCGGTGCTGATCGCCCTGCGGGACGCGACCGGGGAGAGCGCCCAGCTGTACCGCCGGCAGGGCGACCGGCGGGTGTGCGTGGCCTCGGCGGAGCGGCCGATCGGCCTGCGCGACACCATCCCCGTGGGAACCCAGCTGTCCATGCGAGCCGGTTCGGCGGCGCAGGTGCTGCTGGCCTGGGAGGACCACGACCGGCTGGTCGAGGGACTGCAGGGGGCGCGCTTCACGCCCACCGTGCTGGCCGGGGTGCGCCGCCGCGGCTGGGCGCAGAGCCTGGCCGAGCGGGAGCCCGGCGTCGGTTCGGTCTCGGCACCGGTGCGCGCCCCGTCGGGTCGGGTGATCGGCGCGGTCTCCATCTCCGGCCCGATCGAGCGGCTGACCCGCCAGCCCGGCCGCCTGCACGCCGACGTCGTCGTGCGGTCCGCCCGGCAACTCTCCGACGCACTGCGGTCCGCCGCCGATGGCGCGGCCGGAGCGACCGAGAGCGACCCGGTCGCCGCGGACCGGCTCTCGGCGGACGGCCTCACCGCTGCCGCCTCCCCTCGCCGGGACCGGGCGTGAACCGGTTCGCCGTCTTCCTGCGCGGCGTCAACGTCGGCGGCGTCACCGTCACGTCGGCGAAGCTGAAGGCAGCCCTCGACGACGAACCGCTCACGGACGTGCGCACCCTGCGGGCCTCGGGCAACGTCCTGTGCTCGACGACGCTGAGCGCGGCGGAGGCCAAGGAGTTGATAGAACAGCGACTGCGGACGGCGTTCGGCTACGACGCCTGGGTGGTCGTGCTCACCCGGGAGCAGGTGGCGCAGATCGCGGCCGACTGCCCGTTTCCCGCCGACTCGACGGACGAGCACGCCTACCTGACCCTCTCCTCGGACCCGGCGGCGCTCGACGCGCTCGTGCAGGCCGCCGCGGAGGTGGGCGACACGACGAGCGACAACGAACCCGTGCGCCTGCACCCGCTGGCCGTGGCCTGGACGGCGCCGGTGGGCGGGACCCTGGCCGCTCCGCTGGCGAAGATCTCCGCGAAACGGCAGTTCACGGAGACGACCACGACGCGGAATCTGCGCACGCTGCTCCGGATCGTCGCCGCGGACTGAGCGCCGGTGGCGGCGGGGCCGATCAGGGGACCGGCTGATCAGTCATCGTCCGGAGAGGTCACGGATGGTGGCCGTCTTCAGGACGAGTCGACGCGGGTTGTCCTTCACCGGGGTGAAGTCATGATGCCGGTAGAAGCTCACCGCGGCGTCGTCGAGCGCGTCGACCACCACCAATCTGCCGCCTCCGCCCTCGGCAGCGCTTGCGGCGCGACTCAGGGCGTCGACGAGCACCTGTGCACCGTAAGCGGACCCACGCAGAGCGGTGTGCACCGCCAGCCTGGCCAGCAGGTAGCCGGGCACCGTGCTGTAACCCGATGATTGACTGCGCGTCAGAGAGTCGCGAGCCAGCTCGGTCGGTGCCAGCGAGAAGTACGCCCACACCTGTTCGGGCGCTTCCGCGGTCACCCAGACGAATGTGCGTGCCGTGCCCGCGCGCTGCGCGCGAAGCGCCCGCTCGCCCAGCCATGCGTTCAGCGACGGGACGCCGCAGTCGAAACCGGCGACGTCGTGCCGCGCTGTCAGCGCTACCGACTCGTACTCGGCATTCAACGCTGGACGAACCGCCGCTCGTGCGCGAAGGCCTGTGTCAGATTCGGGGCCGGGCTGGTCGAGCCGTCGTGACGCTCCGGCTCCCCCGCGGTCTGGCATCCGCCGGGATCGGACTCGCAGTGCCGATCGTCGCGGGTCTCGTGCTCGCGTCCCCTGCTGGCGTCGGGCAACGTCGCGTGCTCGACGACGCTGAGCGCGGCGGAGGCCAAGGAGCTGATAGACGCAGCTCGGGATCGTCGCCGCGGACTGAGCGCCGGTGACGGCGCCTGGTCGGGCCGATCCCGGTCCGGGCATGAAAGGCTGACCCCATGGTGCAACGTCAGTTCCCGAAGCCGACCGACATCCTCGAGTACCTGCAGGTCAAGAGGCCGCAGCTCGACCGGAAGAAGGCACGGCTCGAGTCCGCCCTCACCATCGAGGACCTCCGGGCGATCGCGAAACGGCGCACCCCACGCGCGGCGTTCGACTACACGGACGGCTCCGCCGAGGGCGAGATCTCGATCGCCCGGGCGCGGCAGGCCTTCGCCGACATCGAGTTCCACCCGCAGGTGCTGCGCGACGTCGAGAAGGTCGACACCACGGCCACCGTCTTCGGCGCCACCTCCGCCCTGCCGTTCGGCATCGCCCCGACCGGATTCACCCGGCTGATGCAGACCGAGGGCGAGACGGCCGGCGCGGGCGCCGCCCACGCCGCCGGCATCCCGTTCACCCTCTCCACCCTCGGCACGACCACCATCGAGGACGTGCAGGCCGCCAATCCCGGTGGCCGGAACTGGTTCCAGCTCTACGTCATGCGGCAGCGGGAGATCTCCTATGGGCTGGTCGAGCGGGCGGCGAAGGCCGGATACGAGACCCTGTTCTTCACCGTGGACACCCCGATCGCCGGCGCCCGGCTGCGGGACCGGCGCAACGGGTTCTCCATCCCTCCGCAGCTGAGTCTCGGGACCATCGTCGACGCGCTACCACGGCCGTGGTGGTGGTTCGACTTCCTCACCACCCCGAAGCTCGAGTTCGCCTCCTTGTCCTCGACCGGCGGCACCGTCGCCGACCTGCTCGACATGGCGATGGACCCGACGATCAACTTCGACGACCTGGCGGTGATCCGGGACCTGTGGCCGGGCAAGATCGCGATCAAGGGCGTGCAGAGCCTGGGTGACGCACGGCGCTTCGTGGACGCCGGTGTCGACGGCATCGTGCTGTCCAACCACGGCGGCCGGCAGCTCGACCGCGCCCCCGTGCCGTTCCACCTGCTGCCCGAGGTGGTGCGCGAGGTCGGCGGCGACGTCGACGTGATCGTGGACACCGGCATCATGAACGGCGCCGACATCGTCGCCTCGATCGCGCTCGGCGCCTCGTTCACCCTGATCGGCCGCGCGTACCTGTACGGGCTGATGGCCGGCGGCCGGGCCGGGGTCGACCGGACCGTGGCCATCCTGGCCGAGGAGATCGTGCGGACGATGAAGCTGCTCGGCGCACACACCCTGGAGGAGTTGACCCCGGCCCACGTCACGCAGCTGGAGCGCCTGGTCCCGCGGCCCCGGTCCTGAGCGGGGAAGGGCCCCGGAGACGACGAAGGCCGGTTCCGAGTGAGACTCGGAACCGGCCGACAACCGTGACCCCAGCGGGATTCGAACCCGCGTTACCGCCGTGAGAGGGCGGCGTACTAGGCCTCTATACGATGGGGCCGTGTCGTGCCTGGACCGGTCTTGCGATACGCGGTCCCTGCGCTGGGATGCCAGGACTCGAACCTAGAATGACGGTACCAGAAACCGTAGTGTTGCCGATTACACCACATCCCATTGCCACCGCCGTCACGGCTCGATCCGTTCCGGAATCCCGGGCCGGAACCGTCCGCGACGTTCGGGCAACAACCAGAAATACTACCCCAGGCCCGCCCCGGCGAGCAAAACCGGCAGGTCTCAGCGGACGATGAGGTCCATCACGTCCGTCAGGGAGCCCACCACGGCGCCGGCGAAGCCCGCGCCGCCGCCAGGCCCGCTCCCGGTCCCCTGTCCCACCGCACCGTTGCCGCCGGTGCGCCCGCGGTCCAGCCACACCCCCACCAGCCCGGCGTCGGTCGCCCCGACGGCGTCGACCGCGGGATTGTCTCCCACGTACAGCGTGCGTTCCGGGGCAGCGCCCAGCTGCCGGGCACCCTCGACGAAGATCGCCGGATCGGGCTTGGCCACCCCTAGCGTGTCGGTGCCGACCAGGACGCCGATCCGGGTTAGCCCGGCCCGGTCCAGCTTGGCCCGCTGATAGTCCGCGACGTTGTTGCTCAGCGCGCCGTACGGGATGCCGGCAGCGTCGAGCGCGTCCAGCAGCGGCACGACGTCGTCGAACGCGGTGAAGTGGGTCGGCAGGATCGCCGTGTACAGGGCGTCCCAGCCGTCCAGATCGGCGATCGGCTCCAGACCGAGGCGCTCGTGGGCGGCGCGGACCCGGTACTGGCGCTGGGTGGCGAAGTCCAGCTCGCCGGCCAGGTACCGGTCGTAGAACCCGTCGGGGTCCCGGGAGAAGTCCAGTGCGTACTCCACCTCCAGCTCCGCCGGCACGTCCAGCCCGGTCTGCCGGGCGACCGACCGCAAGGTGGCGTCCATGGCCCGGTGCAGGTCCACCGTCGTGTCGTCGATATCCAGCAGCACGCCCTCGACCGGGTACGGACCGGTCCCCCCGGTGCCCGTGTCCCGCGGCGCGGCGGTCCGGATGTCGGTCACGACGCCTCACCCGCGGCGTCGGCACGGAAGGCCCGCAGCCGGGCCAGCGCGAACTCCTGGCCGAGGATCTCGAGGGACTCGAACAGCGGTGGGGAGATCCGGTGCCCGGAGACGGCCGTCCGCACGGGCCCGAAGGCGTGCCGGGGCTTCAGGCCCAGTCCGTCGACCAGGGCGGCGCGCAGGGCGGCCTGCGTCGCCTCGGCGTCGAACGTGTCCAGCGGCTCCAGCGCCGCGATCGCCGCGTCCAGTGCCTCGGTCAGGTTCGCGGGCATGCCCTTGCGGGCGTCGTCGTCGACCGTGATGTCCGCGTCCGCGGCGAACAGGAAGCCGATCATGGCCGGCGCCTCACCGAGCAGCGTGATGCGCTCCTGGATCAACGGCGCCGCGGCCGCGAGAATGCCCTGCTCCCGGTCCGTCAGGGCCTCCCCCACGACGCCGGCGGCACGCAGGTACGGGATCAGCCGGTCACGGAAGTCGTCGGGGTCGAGCAGGCGCACGTGCGAGCCGTTGATCGCCTCGGCCTTCGTCACGTCGAACCGCGCCGGGTTGGGCAGCACGTCGTGGACGTCGAAGGCCGCGACGAACTGCTCGACGCCGAACACGTCCTGGTCCGCCGACAGGGACCAGCCCAGCAGCGCCAGGTAGTTGAGCAGCCCCTCGGGGATGAACCCCCGCTCGCGGTGCAGGAACAGGTTGGATTCGGGGTCCCGCTTGGAGAGCTTCTTGTTCTTCTCGCCCATCACGTACGGCAGGTGGCCGAACAGCGGCATGTACGAGGCGACGCCGACGTCGATCAGGGCACGGTAGAGGGCGATCTGGCGGGGGGTGGAGGAGAGCAGGTCCTCGCCGCGGAGCACATGGGTGATGCCCATCAGGGCGTCGTCGACGGGGTTGACCAGCGTGTACAGCGGCTTGCCGTTGGCGCGGGCGACGACGAAGTCCGGCACCGACCCGGCGCGGAAGGTGATCTCGCCGCGGACCAGGTCGGTGAAGGTGATGTCCTCGTCCGGCATCCGCAGCCGCAGCACGGGCTCGCGGCCCTCGGCCCGGAACGCGGCGCGCTGGTCGTCGGTGAGGTCGCGGTCGTGGTTGTCGTAGCCGAGCTTGACGTCGCGGCCGGCCTCGCGGTGTCGTGCCTCGACCTCCTCCGGCGTCGAGAACGACTCATACAGGTGCCCGGCCTCGGTCAGCTGGGCGAGGACGGACGTGTAGACGTCGCCGCGCTGGGACTGCCGGTAAGGGCCGTGCGGGCCGCCGACCTCGACCCCCTCGTCCCAGTCCAGGCCGAGCCAGCGCAGCGCCTCGAGCAGCTGATGGTAGCTCTCCTCGCTGTCGCGGGCCGCGTCGGTGTCCTCGATCCGGAAGATCAGCTTGCCGCCGGTGTGCCGGGCGTACGCCCAGTTGAACAGGGCGGTGCGGATCAGCCCGACGTGCGGCGTGCCGGTCGGCGAGGGGCAGAACCGGACGCGGACCGGGGTGTCGTCGGTGACGGCGGGCAGCCCGGCGGAGGACGCGTTGGGTGCCGTCGGCGCGCCGGCGGCGACGTCGGCGGGCGCGTGGATCGGGCCGGCAGAGGTGTCGACCGAGGTGGCGGCGGGCGTGGCGGCCCGGTCGTCGGCCGGATTGTCGATGGAGGCAGGGGGCACGGAAGCATCGTTGGACATGGTGGGGCCAGTGTATCGGCGGGGCCTGCAGCGCCGTCATCGGGATCTGCGCCGTCCGGTCGGCGACTACCGTGGACAGGTGCCCCTCGCGCTCGCCACCGCCCTCGCCGGGCTCGGTACCGGTCTCGGACTGATCGTCGCCATCGGCGCCCAGAACACCTTCATCCTGCGCCAGGGCATCCGCCGCGAGCACGTGGGGGCGCTGGTGGCGTTGTGCCTGGTGTCCGACGTGGTCCTCATCCTCGCGGGCGTCGCCGGCCTGGGAGCGCTCGTCACCGCCGTGCCGGCCGTCCTGCTGGCGGTCCGGCTGGTGGGCGCGGCGTTTCTGCTGGTATACGCCGTGCTGGCGGCGCGCCGCGCGCTGCACCCGCGTCGGATGACCGCCGACGTCGGCGGCACCTCCCTGTCGCGGCGGCGCGTGCTGCTCACCGGCGCGGCCCTGACCTGGCTCAACCCCCACGTGTACCTGGACACCGTGCTGCTGGTCGGCTCGCTGGCTGCCGTGCACGGCGACCCGGGCCGCTGGTGGTTCGCCGGCGGCGCCATGGTGGCCAGCGTGGTGTGGTTCGTGGCGCTGGGCTGGGGCGCGGGCCTGCTGGCCGGCTGGTTCCGACGCCCGGCGACGTGGCGGATCCTCGACGGCGCGATCGCCGTCGTGATGGCCGCCCTCGGTCTGCGGCTGCTGCTCGGCGCCTGACGCGGTCCCGTCCCCGGGCGTGAGCTCGCCGGTTCGTCCCGACCTCGGCCGGCCCCAGGCGTGAGCTCGCCGGTTCGTCCCGACCTCGGCCGTCCCCAGGCGTGAGTTCGCCGGTTCATCCCGACGTCGTGGTGTCTTACGCCCCCGGTGCGGCAGGAACCGGCGAGGTCACGCTGTGGCCGCCGGCGGCGCGGGCCGAGGGCGCCCCGGAGGGGGTCAGCGGCGCAGGAACAGGTTGCTCAGCGTGCCGATGCCCTCGATCTCGACCTCGAAGCGCTGGTTCTCCCGGATCGTCCCGACGCCGGCGGGAGTGCCGGTGAGGATGACGTCGCCGGGCAGCAACGTGAACGCCTGGGAGGCGTGGACGACGAGGTCGGTGACGCCGAAGATCATGTCCGACGTGCTGCCGTCCTGGACGACGTCACCGTCGAGTGCGCCGGTGATCCGCAGGTTGTCCGGGTCGAGATCCGTCTCGATCCACGGCCCGAGCGGGCAAGACGTGTCGAAGCCCTTGGCGCGGGCCCACTGGCTGTCGGTGCGCTGGATGTCGCGGGCGGTGACGTCGTTGCCGCACGTGTACCCGAAGACGACGTCTTTCACCCGATCCGGGGGGACGTCCTTGCAGATCTTGCCGATCACGACGGTGAGCTCGGCCTCGTAGGAGATCTCCTCGGAGAACTCGGGCATCAGCACCGGGTCGGTGGGCCCGATCACCGCGGTGTTCGGTTTGAAGAACAGCAGCGGCGACGGCGGCAGCTCGTTGCCCATCTCCGCGGCGTGGTCGGCGTAGTTGCGACCGACGCCGACCACCTTGCTGCGCGGGATGATCGGCGCGAGCAGCCGGACGTCGTCGAGCGGGTGACGCACACCCGTGGGCACCAGCTGCTGATAGAAGGGGTCGCCCTTGATGGTGAAGACCTCCTCCGCGCCGGGGTCGCCGTGCACGACGCCGAAGGAGGGTTCCGAATCACTGGTGGCGAACCGGGCTATGCGCATACGGTCTACCCTAGGTCAGCGCGGCTCGGCGCCGGACCAGCGACGAGACCGGGCCCCGCCGGTCTCAGCGACCGGCGATCGCGACCGATGATGGGGCCGACACCGGTAGGTCAGGCGGGCGAACCCGTGCCGGCGTAGGCGAAGGCACCCCAGCTGCGGACGACCTGCCAGTAGGTCCAGGCCACCCCGTAGCAGGCGTAGCGCAGCGGGTTCCAGCCCCCGTAGGCGGTCGCGCAGGCGGTTCGCAGCCGGGTGAGGAAGGCATTGTCGCAGGCCAGTCGGCTGGTGGTCGAGGTGGCGCTGTAGCAGGCGTCGTGCAACGCGCACGCTGACCGGAAGTCCGCCGTGCCCCAGCCGTCGGGCACCCAGGCGGTGGTCCGCGTCCCGCAGTAGTCCGTCGTCGCAGCAGCCGCCGGCACCGCCACCGCGACCGCCGCACGCCCCGGGACGGTCGTCGCCGCACCGGCCGCGGGGGCGGTCAGGCCGAGCAGGACGGCGAGCACCGCCAGTGTGCCCAGCATTCGCACGATCATCGATCTCATGGTGCACTCCTTCGCCGGCGGGCGGCCCCGGCGCCGTCCACGGTCAGGGTAGAACCGACCGACCGGCACGTCCAGGGAGACAACCGCACACCACGCCTCCACCGCATCCGCAGGTCACGCCGTCGGAAGGACTCGTCACGGCCCCCCTTCCGGTGACCGGGTCGACAGCCTACTGTCGAGAAGGGAAACAGTCGGCCAGCCGTCCGCTCGGACGCGGCACCCGGTGCAGCGGGAGCGGACCGCGACCGGCGCAACCAGCACAGGAACGGAGACATCGTGGTCGATCGGATCGCCGACATCTGGGGTACACGGACCCCGTACGCCCGTGATGCGCCGTGGCCCGTGCGGGTGGACCAGGTGCTCGCCGAAGGACTGGCGGATGCCGACGTGGACCGCTGGGTGCAGTCGGCGTGCGTGCTGTGCAGCAACGGCTGCGCGGTCGACATCGCGGTCAAGGACGACGCCATGGTCGGCGTTCGCGGCCGGGCCGTCGACGCCGTCAACCACGGCCGACTCGGCCCGAAGGGACTCTTCGCCTCCTGGCAAGGCGTTGCGCACCGGGACCGGCTGACCGTCCCGCTGATCCGACGCGACGGCGAGCTGGTGGAGACCGACTGGAACACCGCGATGGAGGCGATCGTCGCCCGCAGCCGGCAGTTGCTGGAGACGAAGGGGCCGCTCAGCCACGGGTTCTACACCTCCGGCCAGATGTTCCTGGAGGAGTACTACGCGCTGGGGATCCTGGGCAAGGCCGGCATCGGGACCCCGCACATGGACGGCAACACCCGGCTGTGCACGGCGACCGCCGCCGCGGCCATGAAGGAGACGTTCGGTGCGGACGGTCAGCCCGGCAGCTACGAGGACATCGACGCGTGCGACGCGATCTTCCTGTACGGGCACAACATGGCCGAGACCCAGACGGTGCTGTGGGCGCGTGTGCTGGACCGGATCGCCGGGCCGGACCGGCCCGCGGTGGTCTGTGTCGACCCGCGCCGGACCGAGGTGGCCCGGCACGCCGACGTGCACCTGGCCGTGAAGCCGGGCACCAACCTGGCGTTGATGCACGGGCTGATCCGCGAGGTGATCCACCAGGGCTGGATCGACGAGGACTGGATCGCCGCCCACACCCTGCGCTTCGAGGACCTGGCGCCGCAGGTCGAGCCGTGGACACCGGAGGCGGTGGCCCGCGAGTGCGGGGTGGACGCCGACGACGTGCGGGCGGCGGCCCGGATCTTCGGCACTTCGGACCGGGTGCTCTCCACCGTCCTGCAGGGCTTCTACCAGTCCTCCCAGGCCACCGCCTCGTCGTGCCAGGTCAACAACCTGCACCTGCTGCGGGGGTTGCTCGGCCGGCCCGGCTGCGGCGTCCTGCAGATGAACGGCCAACCCACCGCCCAGAACAACCGGGAGTGCGGTGCCGACGGGGACCTGCCCGGGTTCCGGAACTGGGAGAACCCGGACCACGTGCGCGAACTGGCGGAGCTGTGGGACGTCGACCCGATCACCATCCCCCACTGGGCTCCACCGACCCACGCGGCGCAGATCTTCCGGTACGCCGAGCAGGGTTCGATCGGACTGCTGTGGATCTCGGCGACCAACCCGGCGGTGTCGATGCCGCAACTGCCCCGGATCCGGGACATCCTGGCCAGCGAGGATCTGTTCCTGGTGGTGCAGGACCTGTATCTGACCGAGACGGCCGCCTACGCCGATGTCGTCCTGCCCGCGGCGGGCTGGGGCGAGAAGACCGGCACCTTCACCAACGTCAACCGCACCGTCCACCTCTCGGAGCAGGCGGTGAATCCGCCCGGGCAGGCGCGCAGCGACCTGGACATCTTCCTGGACTACTCCCGGCGGATGGATTTCCGGACCCGGTCCGGCGCGCCGCTGCTCGACTGGGCCGGCCCCGAGGACGGTTTCGACGCCTGGCGCGCGTGCAGCCGGGGCCGGCCCTGCGACTACTCGGGGCTGAGCTACGACCGCCTCCGCGGCGGCAGCGGCATCCCCTGGCCCGCCACCGAGGACCGGCCGCACGGCACCGTCCGGCTCTACGACGACGCCGCGTTCCCCTCGGATCCGGACTACTGCGAGACCTACGGCCACGACCTCGCCACGGGGGCGACCGTGGGACCGCAGGCCTACCGCGCGATGGGCCCGGCCGGCCGCGCGCTGTTCAAGACCGCCCCCTACCAGGGAGCGCACGAGGGACCCGACGACGCGTACCCGTTGCGGTTCAGCACCGGGCGGACGGCCTACCACTTCCACACCCGCACCAAGACCGCCCGGTCGCCGCAACTGAACGCCGCCGCCCCGGACGTCTGGGTCGAGCTGTCCGCCGACGACGCGGCGGCCCTGGGCCTGGCCGAGGGCGACGTCGCCCGCGTCGAGTCCCGCCGCGGCTGGCTCACTGCCCCGGTGCGGGTCGCCGACGTGCGGCCCGGCACCGTGTTCGCGCCCTTCCACTACGGCTACTGGGACGAGCCGGATCCGCGGGTCGACGACCCCGGCCAACGGCACCGGGCCGCGAACGAACTGACCCTGACGGAATGGGACCCGGTGTCCAAGCAGCCGGTGTTCAAGGTCTGCGCCGTCCGGGTCACGAAGGTCGCCGACGGGCAGGGGCCGGCCCCGGCGCCGACGACGACGGCGTCCCGGCCGGCGCGGCCCGGGCACGTGCCCGCCACCGTCGGCGGAGCGGCGGCCGACGTGCGCGAGACGATCGAACCGGCGACCACGGAGGCACGGTCATGAAACTGCCCATCTACCTGGGCCTGCTGCACCGGTCCGAGCACACGCTCGCGGCGTCCTTCCGCCAGGTCGCCGAGGGCCACGCGGCCGAACCGGACGTCTACTACCTGTGCCGGTCCCTGGCCGACCAGTGCGAGACACACGAGCGGGCGCTGGCCCCGATCGTGGAGCGCTACGGGGAGGCGGCGGAGGAGGACGAGCCGGAGCGGCTGCACGCGGACGAGCTCTCGCAGACCCGGTCCGGGCCCGTGGGCCTGCTGCGGGACCTGCAGGACCTGTACCTGCTGGCAAGCCTCGTCGACATCACCTGGACGGCGGTCGAGCAGGCCGCCCAGGGGCTGCGGGATCAGGAACTGATCGACGTCGTCAGCCGCTGCGACGGTGAGACCGGCACCCAGCTCGCTTGGCTGTCCACGCGGATGAAGCAGGCGGCCCCGCAGGCGCTCATCGTCGCCGAGTGAGAGCCCTCACACCAGCCGGGTCAGCCAGCCGTGGGTGTCCTCGGCGGTACCGGTCTGGATGCCGAGGAGTTGCCCACGGATGCCCATGGTCACACCGCCGGTCTCGGACGCCGGCGAGGAGACCGTGCCGCGCTCGGTCTTCAACTCCCCGATCGGCGTGATGACGGCCGCGGTGCCACAGGCGAACACCTCGGTGATCTGGCCGGACTCCACGCCGTCGCGCCACTCATCGATCATCACCTGGCGCTCCTGGACGTCGAGGCCGCGGTCGCGGCCCAGCTGCAGGACGGAGTCGCGGGTGACGCCCTCGAGGATCGAGCCGGACAGGGCCGGAGTGACGAGCCGGCCGTCGGCGTACACGAAGAAGACGTTCATGCCGCCGAGTTCCTCGACGGCGCCGTCGTCCAGGAACAGCACCTGCTTGCAGCCGTGCGCCTCGGCCTCGAGCTGCGGCAGCAGGGAGGCGGCGTAGTTGCCGCCGCACTTGGCGGCGCCCGTGCCGCCGCGGCCGGCCCGGGCGTACTGCTCGGACAGCCAGATGGACACCGGGGCGACCTCGCCGCCGAAGTAGTTGCCGGCCGGCGACGCGATCACCCGGTAGGTGACCTCGCGGGACGGGCGGACGCCGAGGAAGTTCTCCGTCGCGAACATGAACGGCCGCAGGTACAGGCTCTCGCCCTGCCCGTCGGGCACCCACGCGCGATCCACGTCGACGAGCTGCCGCAGCGACTCGACGAACAACTCCTCCGGCAGTTGCGGCAGCGCCAGCCGGTGCGCCGAGCGCTTCATCCGGGCGGCGTTCTTCTCCGGTCGGAAGGTCCAGATGGACCCGTCGGCGTGTCGGTAGGCCTTCAGTCCTTCGAAGATCTCCTGGGCGTAGTGCAGGACGGCGCAGGCCGGATCCATGGGGATCGGCCCGTACGGCTCGATCCGCGCGTCGTGCCACGCGCCGTCGTGGTAGTCGATGACGGCGGTGTGGTCGGTGAACCAGTCGCCGAACCCGGGGTTCTGCAGGATCTCCGCCCGCTCGGCCGCACTGCGCGGGTTCTCGCTCAGCGTGCGTGCGAAGGTCAATCCGTCAGCAACCGTGGTCATCTCGTCCTCACCGTTCGTCGATCGTGCGGCGTGGGGCGCCGCTGCCCTCCTATTGTGCTCGCGCGGCGAGCTGAGCAGCAATCGCGTCCCCGGTCGCCACCGTGCCGCTCCGCGCCGGGCCACGGGTGGCGAGGTCCGCCGCGACCGCCGCCCGCACCCGGGCGCCCGCCTCGGCCTGGCCGAGGGTCTCCAGCATGATGGCGACCGAGAGGATGGCCGCCGTCGGGTCGGCGATCCCCTGCCCGGCGATGTCCGGCGCGGAGCCGTGCACCGGTTCGAACATGCTCGGCGCCGTCCGGTCCGGGTTGATGTTGCCCGACGCCGCCAGGCCGATGCCACCGGCGACGGCGCCCGCGAGGTCGGTGATGATGTCCCCGAAGAGGTTGTCGGTGACGATGACGTCGAACCGGGACGGGTCGGTGACCAGGAAGATCGTGGCGGCGTCGACGTGCAGGTAGTCGACGGCCACCTGCGGGTAGTCGGCGGCGACCTCCTCGACGACGCGTTGCCACAGGCGTCCGGCATGAACCAGCACGTTGGTCTTGTGGATCCAGGTCAACTTCCGGCGGGGCCGGGCGGCGGCCTGCTCGAAGGCGTACCGCACGACGCGGCGGACGCCGAACGCCGTGTTGACGGAGACCTCGGTCGCGATCTCGGCGTCCGTCCCGGCGCGCAGTCGCCCGCCGTTGCCCGCGTACGGGCCCTCGGTGCCCTCGCGGACGACGACGAAGTCGATCTCCCCGGGCGCGGCGAGCGGACTCGCCACACCGGCGGGCAGCAGCGACGGCCGCAGGTTGACGTAGTGATCGAGGCTGAACCGGAGCTTGAGCAGCAGGTCCCGTTCGATCAACCCCGAGGGCACGCGGGTGTCCCCCGGCGCCGCGCCGACCGCGCCGAACACGATCGCGTCGAAGCCGCGCAGCCGTTCCAGCGTGGCGTCGTCGAGCACCTCGCCGGTTTCCAGCCAGTGCGCCGCACCGAGCGCGAAGTCGGTCTTCTCGACGGTGACGTCGGTGCCAGCCAGCGCGGCGTCGAGCACCTTCAGTCCCTCGGCCACCACCTCCGGGCCGATGCCGTCGCCACCGATCACTGCCAGCCGGATGCTCTCACTCATGCGGTTCAGGCTAGCCGGGGGGGTCGGATGGCGAGAATCTCGTGTCGTCACTCGGACGGGCTGACGCCCCCAGCGGGGCGCGACCGGTGACGGACCCGGCCGGCGCGCTCCCGCCGGAAGCTTCGACTCGCCTGGATCAGCTGCCAGCCGGCGTACCCGGCCAGAGCGATGCCGCCGATCAGGACGACGATGCGCTTCTGGTTTGGGTCCACCGCGGTGGCCAGGTACCCGGCCACGGGCACGTGGTACATCACCACCCCGCGCAGCTGCAGGACGGTCACCGCGGCGGCGTCCGGGTCGCGGTTGGCATCGCCCTTCGTGGTGAACGACGGCTTCCCGTCCGCACCGGATCCGACCGCGACCACCCGGTGCGTGACCGGCGTCGGATCGTCCGGGCGCGGCAGGAAGGTGATCACGTCGCCGATCGACACCCGCGCGACGTCCTCGGCCGAGCCGACGGGCCGGACGACGACCTGGCTGCCGGTGGGAATGGCCGGTTCCATCGATCCGGACAGCACGGTCAGCGGCACCCAGCCGAGCGCCCGCGGCACGGCCACGAGGGCGAGCAGCGCCGCGACGACGACGGCGGCGGCCGCGGCGGACAGCACCCGGCGCAGGGCCGAGAGGGGTGTAGCGGACGGGCCCGGCTCGGGTGTCGGTCGACGACGCGCCGGGGAGGCCCACGTCGCCAGGACAGCCATCACCGGTTCCGCCCGCTACACGTTCTGGGAGAGCACCAGTCGAACGGTGCTCAGATCCACGCTGGACGCCTCTCCCGAGCCGGGGCCGTTGCCCCACGGGGTGCCGTCCGGGCGGGTCGACGGCCACACGATGGTGATGGTCACCGTCGCCTTTCGGCCGTTGTCGTTGACGGTCGCGCCCTTCTGGCCGACCACCGTGTACCCGTCGGTGCCGTTGGTGTCGGTCAGGCCGGAGACCACCATGCTGACGTTCAGCCCGGCCGCACCGGGCGGGTCCGCGACCACCAGGCGGGAGTGGTCGACGCCGAGCGTGCCGCGCAGGTTGTCCCCGACCGCGGTGATGGTGGTGTCGGTGGCGAACGTGACGGTGTCCCCGGGAACCATCCGGTAGCTGGCCGGGTCGATCGGCCCGTTCTGGTCGTTCCACCGCGTGGTGGTGGCCGGGGTCATGGACAGCTGGCCCGAGGAGATCGTGTCGCCGGTCAGGGGCTGGGACTCGTACCAGCGGGAGAAGGTGCCGCCGCCGGCGGTCAGCAGCCCGACCGCCAGGGCGCCGGCGACGACGGCACGGGTGGCGTGACGCCGCCAGGGGCGGCGAGATCCGTCGATCGGGGCAGGGGAGAACGAGAGCGTGGTCATCATCGATCCTTGCGAGGCAGGTGGAAGAACGGTCCCGAGGTGCCTCCGCCGGAGCCCGGAGGAAACCCACCGCCCGGATCGGCGCGCGCGCCCGCCGTGACGGTGACCGTCACGGCATCCCCCGAAGCGTAACCACCCGGTGCCCAATCACCGAGCGATTCACTGCATCCCCCACACAACATGCAGCTGCATCTACTGGTCAGTAACTAAATCACATGAGATGCAAATCCGCCAGTGAAATCGGCGTGTCGTCCCGGGAGTCGACGTCGGAAGCGCTCGTGCAGAGTCCCCGGCGGACGAGTCAGCCGCTGATGCGGGTCCGGCAGGGATCAGGCGGCCGGTTCCTCGTGCCGGGGGAAGACCGGCACGGGGGCCGGCAGCGGCGTACCCGGCGTCAGCGGGGCGTCCAGCGCCGCGAAGTCCCGCCCGTCGTCCGTCACGCCCAGCAGGTCGAGCAGCTTGCCGCACGACTCCGGCATCACCGGCTGGGCCAGGGTGGCGACCGTGCGCACCACCTGCAGCGTCACGTAGAGCACGGTGGCCATCCGGGCCGGGTCCGTCTTGCGCAGCACCCAGGGGGCCTGCTCGGCGAAGTAGGCGTTGGTGTCGCCGAGCACCCGCCACGTCTGCTCGAGCGCACCGTGGAAATCCTGCACCGCGTAGGCCTCGCGGTTGACCCGCAACAGGTCCGCGGCCCGCGCGAGCAGGCCCTCGTCCTCGGCGGTGAACGCGCCCGGCTCCGGCACCGCGCCCCCGCAGTTCTTCGCGACCATCGACAGGGACCGCTGGGCGAGGTTGCCGAGGTTGTTGGCCAGGTCCGCGTTCTTCCGGCCGACGATCGCGTCGTGGCTGTAGCTGCCGTCCGCACCGAAGGGCACCTCACGCAGGAGGAAGTACCGGACCGGGTCGAGCCCGTACTGCGCGATCATGTCGGCCGGAGCCACGACGTTGCCCAGGGACTTGGACATCTTGACGCCGTTGTTCTGCAGGAAGCCGTGGATCATGACGCGCCTGGGCAGTTCGAGGCCCGCACTCATGAGGAACGCCGGCCAGTAGATCGCGTGGAACCGCGAGATGTCCTTACCGATGATGTGCAGGTCCGCGGGCCAGAACCTGGCGAATTGCGCGGACTCGACATCCGGGTACCCCACACCGGTGAGATAGTTCGTCAGGGCATCGACCCAGACGTACATGACGTGTCCGGGCGCGTCCGGCACGGGCACACCCCAGTCGAAGGACGTGCGGGAGATCGACAGGTCCTCGAGTCCGTGCTTGACGAACGAGATGACCTCGTTGAACCGGTACCGGGGGGCACCGAACTCCGGCTGCGCCTCGTACAGCGCCAGGAGCCTCTCCTGGTAGGCGGAGAGGCGGAAGAAGTAGCTCTCCTCGGCGGTCCAGGTCAGCTCGGTGTCGGACTCCTTCGAGTACCGCACCCCGTCCCGGACCACGGTCTCGTCCTCGGCGTAGAACGCCTCGTCACGCACCGAGTACCAGCCCTCGTACTTGCCGAGGTAGATGTCCCCGTTCGCCTCCATCCGCTTCCAGATGTCCTGGGCCGCCCCGTAGTGGTCCGGGTCGGTGGTGCGGATGAGCCGGTCGTAGCTCGTGCCGAGGAGCTCGTGCACCTCGCGGTAGACCGCCGCCTGCCGGTCCACGAACTCCTTCGGGGTGATGCCCTCCTTCTCGGCCGTCTGGGCGATCTTGAGCCCGTGTTCGTCCGTGCCGGTGAGGAAGAAGACGTCGAACCCGTCGAGACGCTTGAAGCGTGCCATGGCATCGGCCGAGATGTACTCGTACGCGTGGCCGATGTGCGGCGCACCGTTCGGGTAGGTGATGGCGGTGGTCAGATAGTAGGCGGGGCGGGTATCCGGGGACGTCACCGGGTCATTCTAGTGGCCGGGCATCGGCCGCCCCGGACCATGACGGCCACTCCGGGCAGTCACCGCGGGCCGCATCCGGACGGCCCGCGGTGACGGTACTCACCCGGTCAGATCCACCTGACGGACGGTCTCCGCACCGATCCGTTCCGTGATCTCCTCGAGCTGGCCGGCGGTGACGACGGAGTCGACCGCGAGCACGGACAGCGCCTGGCCGCCCTCGGCCGTCCGGGCCACCTGCATGCCGGCGATGTTGACGTCCTTGTCCCCCAGCACGGAGCCCATCACGGCAATGACGCCGGGCCGGTCCCGGTAGATGACGACGATCAGGTGGTCGTCCAGCGGCATCTCCAGTTCGTACCCGTTGATGCCGGTGAGCTTCTGGTTCTGCTTCGGCCCGGTCAGGGTGCCCGAGACCTCCACCTGTCGACCGTCGGACAGGGCGCCGCGCACGGTGAGCTGGTTGCGGTAGTCCGGGGACTCGGCGGTGGTGGTCAGCCGCACTGCGACACCGCGCTGCTCGGCCAGGACCGGGGCGTTCACGTAGGAGACGTGCTCGGAGACGATGTCCTGGAACACCCCCTTGAGCGCGGCGAGCTGCAGCGACGTCACGTCGTGCTCGACGATCTCCCCGGCGACGTGCACCTCCACCTGGGTCACCGATCCGGCGGCCAGCGCGGTGAGGATCCGGCCGAGCTTCTCGATCAGCGGGATGCCGGGCCGCACGTCCGGGTGGATGACGCCGCCGGCGACGTTGACCGCGTCCGGCACGAGTTCCCCGGCCAGCGCCAGCCGTACGGAGCGGGCCACGGAGACGCCGGCCTTCTCCTGCGCTTCCCCGGTCGAGGCGCCCAGGTGCGGAGTGACGACGACGCGCTCGTGCCCCATGAACGGCAGATCCGTGGCCGGCTCGGAGGTGAAGACGTCGATGGCGGCGCCGGCGATGCTGCCGGCGGTGATCGCCTCGTCCAGGGCGGCCTCGTCCACCAGGCCGCCGCGGGCGACGTTGATCACGAACGCGGTGTCCTTCATCCTGGCGAACGCGTCGGCGCCGAGCATGCCGAGCGTCTCGGGCGTCTTCGGCATGTGGATGGTGACGAAGTCCGCCTCGGCGAGCAGCGTGTCCAGGTCCACCAGGCGGACCCCCATCTGCGCGGCGCGGGCGGAGGTGACGTAGGGGTCGTAGGCGATCACCTCGGTGCCGAAGGCCTTGACCCGCTCGGCGACGAGGCCCCCGATCCGGCCCAGGCCGATGATGCCGATGGTCTTCTCGAACAGTTCGACGCCGGAGAACTTGGAGCGCTTCCACTCGCCGGCCTTCAGCGACGCGTGAGCCTGCGGGATGTTCCGGGCCAGGGAGAGGATGTGGCCGACGGTCAGTTCCGCCGCGGAGATGATGTTCGACGTCGGGGCGTTGACCACCATCACGCCCGCCCGGGTGGCGGCGGCGACGTCGACATTGTCCAGGCCGACTCCGGCCCGGGCGATCACCTTCAGCTTCGAGGCCGCGGCAATGGCCTCGGCGTCCAGCCGGGTCGCGGACCGGATCAGGACGGCGTCGACGTCGGCGATCGCGGGCAGCAGTTCCGCCCGGTCGGCACCGTCGGCGCGGCGAACCTCGAAATCGGGCCCGAGGGCCTCGATGGTGGCCGGGGAGAGTTCCTCCGCGATCAGCACGACGGGACGGGCGGGGGCGGGGGCGGGGGCGGGGGCGGCAGAAGACACGGCAGCGGCAGCAGTGGTCACACGGTTCCTTCGGACGGGACGAACGAGATGGACGCAGCGAGCGGGAAGGCCCGTCCCAGCCTAACTAGTCGGTCCGTCCGACCCGCAGTCGACAGGGGGTCATGCGTGGTGCAGCAGGCCCGTTCAGTCGGTCAGGGGTTCCTTCGCCAAGGCGGCCACCCGCGGGTCCGTCGTGACGCCGAGGACCCGGCTGGCGGCCACGTTCGCACGCGCTGCTGCGACGGCCTCACGGTGGGTGATCGTGGTCCGTTCGCTGACCTTGCGGGTCGTGGCGGGATCGACGGACTTCCGCCGCCGGGCACGACCGAACGACGTCGATCCCGCAGCGGGGTTGATCAGTGCCATCTGTGTTCCCTCCTCAGTCATCCACTCTACGCGGAGGCGCCTGTCCCGTCACCGGGGTGCTCGTCCAGGTAGTCGGACAGCTGGAAGCCGGACACCTCGAGGACACTCTGCACCAGCGATTTGTCCGCGGCGTCGGTGTGGGCTTCGTCCTCGACGATGGAGGCGAGAGTCAACCAGGCCACGACACTTGCATCGGGGTCGCCTTCGAGCAGCAGGTCGAACGCCCACTGGACGCGGCGCCAGGTCTCCGCCTTGTCAGCGGCGGCCCGCGCCACATCTGCTTGACGCCGTGCCCCTCGGTAGGCGATCACGGCACCGATGACCGCGGCCAGGCCACCCACCGAGGCGGCAGCGCCCGCGAAGCCGGAGGTCTGCGCCCAGGGAACGAGCCAGGAGGCCAGCCACGGCCAGAACTGGGTCGGGCCCAGGGCGCCCAGAACCCCGACGACGGCGATCGTGACGATGCTCAGGGCGACGAGCGTGCTGAGGGAGCGTCCGATGATCCGTGCCGCCTCGTCGTGCTCGTCCATGCGCCGATTCTGCGCCATCGCGGCCGCTGACCGGGTTAGCCCCGCCGGTGGAGCCGAAGACGCCGGCACGGGCAGAGCATCACCTGGACGGGACCGGTAGGGGCACTGGTCAGCGGGAGACCTGACCCTCCGTGTAGTCGTCGTTCGACTTGATCCACGAGAACAGCTGGCGCAGCTCGCGGCCGGTGGCCTCGATCGGGTGCGCCTCGCCCTTCGCCCGCAGTTCCTTGAACTCGGGGCCGCCCTTGTCCTGGTCGTCGATGAACCGCTGCGCGAAGGTGCCGTCCTGGATGTCGGCCAGCACGGCCTTCATGTTCTCCTTCACGTGCGGATCGATCACCCGTGGACCGGAGACGTAGTCGCCGTACTCGGCGGTGTCGGAGATGGACCACCGCTGCTTGGCGATCCCGCCCTCGATCATCAGGTCGACGATCAGCTTGAGCTCGTGCAGGACCTCGAAGTAGGCGATCTCCGGCTTGTACCCGGCCTCGGTGAGGGTCTCGAACCCGTACTGCACCAGCTGGGAGACGCCACCGCAGAGCACGGCCTGCTCACCGAACAGGTCGGTCTCGGTCTCCTCGGTGAAGGTGGTCTTGATCACGCCGGCCCGGGTACCGCCGATGCCCTTCGCGTAGGACAGGGCCAGCGCCTCGGCGTTGCCGGACGCGTCCTTCTCCACGGCGATGAGCGCGGGCACGCCGCGGCCGGCCTCGAACTCACGGCGCACGGTGTGACCGGGGCCCTTGGGGGCGACCATGGCCACGTCGACGCCGTCCGGCGCGGAGATGTAGCCGAAGCGGATGTTGAAGCCGTGCGCGAAGAACAGCGCGTCACCGGTGGTCAGGTGCGGGGCGATGGACTCGGCGTAGACCGTGCGCTGCACCTGGTCCGGCGTGAGGATCATGACGACGTCCGCCTCCTCGACCGCGTCGGCGACCGAGAGCACCCGCAGGCCCTCCGCCTCGGCCTTCGCCCAGGACTTCGACCCCTCGGCCAGTCCGATCCGCACGTCCACCCCCGAGTCGCGCAGGTTGAGCGCGTGGGCGTGGCCCTGGCTGCCGTAGCCGATGATGGCGACGTGCCGGCCCTGGATGATCGACAGGTCGGCGTCGTCGTCGTAGTAGATCTCTGCCATGGGGATGTATCTCTCCTTCTGTGCTGCGGAAAAGTGGGTGGAACGCTACGCGCTACGCGCTCCTCAGCGCGCGGTCGCTCATCGAGCGGGGGCCCCGGCCGATCGCCAGGGTCCCGGACTGGACGATCTCCCGCACCCCGAAGGGCTCGAGCACCGCCAGCAACGCGTTCAGCTTCTCGGCCGTCCCGGTCGCCTCGATCACCACCGAGTCGGGGGCGACGTCGACGATCCAGGCGCGGAACAGGTCCGTCGCCTGGGCGACCTGCAGGCGCGCGGCGGCGTCGGCCCGCACCTTGATCAGGACGTGGTCGCGCTGCACCGAGGTCTCCGGCAGCAGTTCGACGATCTTCAGGACGTTGATCAGCTTGTTCAGCTGCTTCGTCACCTGTTCGAGGAGCCCGGCGTCGGCGTCGACCACCACGGTCACCCGGGACACCCCCGGCACCTCGGTGGGACCGACGGCGAGGGAGTTGATGTTGAAGGCGCGGCGGGCGAACAGGCCCGCGACCCGGGTGAGCACACCGGGCTTGTCCTCGACCAGCACGGACAGGGTGTGACGTGCCATCAGTCGTTCTCCTCCCACTGCGGGGTCAGATTCTGCGCCACCTGGATCGCCGAGTTGCTCACCCCGGAGGGCACCATCGGCCACACCATCGAGTCGGGACTGACGACGAAGTCGATCACCACCGGCCGGTCGTTGATGGCCAGCGCCTGCTCGATCGTGGCGTCGATGTCCTCCTCCCGCTCGCAGCGCAGCGCGGCACAGCCGTACGCCTCGGCCAGTTTGACGAAGTCCGGGACCCGCGCGGTGTCGTGCCCGGTGTTCAGGTCGGTGTGCGAGTAGCGGCCGTCGTAGAACAGCGTCTGCCACTGCCGGACCATGCCGAGCGAGGAGTTGTTGATCACCGCGACCTTGATCGGGATCCGGTTGATCGTGCAGGTGGCCAGCTCCTGGTTGGTCATCTGGAAGCAGCCGTCGCCGTCGATCGCCCACACCACGCGGTCCGGGTTGCCGACCTTCGCCCCCATCGCGGCGGGCACGGCGTAGCCCATGGTGCCCGCTCCCCCGGAGTTCAGCCACGCGTGCGGCCGTTCGTACCTGATGAACTGCGCGGACCACATCTGGTGCTGGCCCACGCCGGCGACGTACACGCCTTCCGGCCCGGTCAGCTCGCCGATCCGGGAGATCACCTGCTGCGGGGCGACCAGTCCGTCGGACGGTTCGGTCCAGCCCAGCGGGTAGGTCTGCCGCAGCCGGCGCAGCGTCGCCAACCAGGCACTCAGGTCCGGCCGGCCGGTGTGCTCGAACTCGGCGGTCAGGGCGTCCGTGAGGTCCGGAATGATCTCCTTGACCGAGCCCACGATCGGCACGTCGGCCGTCCGGTTCTTCGAGATCTCCGCCGGGTCGATGTCGGCGTGGATCACCTTCGCCCCCGGCGCGAAGCTGGAGAGCTGGCCCGTGACCCGGTCGTCGAAGCGGGCCCCGAGCGTGATCAGCAGATCCGCCTGCTGCAGCGCGGCCACGGCGGACACGGCCCCGTGCATGCCCGGCATACCGAAGTGCAGGTCGTGGGAGTCGGGAAAGACGCCACGCGCCTGCAGGGTCGTCACGACCGGTGCGCCCAGGTATTCGGCGAGGTGACGCAGCTCCTCCGCGGCGTGAGCCTTGACGACGCCGCCGCCCACGTAGAAGACCGGCCGGGAGGAGCCGGCGATCAGCCGGGCGGCTTCACGCAACTGCTTGGCGTGGCCCCGCAGCACCGGCCGGTAGCCGGCGGCCTCGACCTTCGGCGGCCAGCTGAACGTCATGGCTGCCTGCTGGGCATCCTTGGAGATGTCCACCAGCACGGGACCGGGCCGTCCGCTGCCGGCGATGTGGAACGCCTCGGCGAGGACCCGGGGGATCTCCTGCGCATCGGTCACGAGCCAGGAGTGCTTGGTGATCGGCATGGTGATGCCGACGATGTCCGCCTCCTGGAAGGCGTCGGTGCCGATCACGGCGCTGGACACCTGACCGGTGATGGCCACCATCGGCACCGAGTCCAGGTGCGCGTCGGCGATCGGGGTGACGAGGTTGGTGGCGCCGGGCCCGGAGGTGGCGATGCACACCCCCACCTTGCCGGTGACCATCGCGTAGCCCTGGGCGGCGTGGCCGGCGCCCTGTTCGTGGCGCACCAGGATGTGCCGGATCCGGGTGGAGTCCATCAGCGGGTCGTAGGTGGGCAGGATCGCACCGCCGGGCAGGCCGAAGACGTCGGTGACACCGAGCTCCTCCAGGGTCCGCACGATCGCCTCGGAGCCGGTCATCTGCACCGGCTCGACGACGCGGTTCGGGCCCTGGACGGAGGAGGCGGAGGGGGCGACGGCGGTCGTCGCGGCGGTGGTCCCGGGGGCACGGCCGCCATCGGGGACCGTCGGGACCGCCGGGGGCACCGGTGCGGATTCCCGGGCTGGCGCGCCTGCCCGGGACGTGTGTGCCATCAGCGCCGGGCTGGCAGTCTGTCCCTTGCTCATCGGTTGGTCCTTCGATCTCGCTCGTGATGGTCGCCCGCGGTGCGCCGGAGCGCCGTGCAATAAAAAAACCCCTCAGCCTTGCGGCACCGGGGTTGGGCGTGCGTTGCAGGAGCTGCGGAGAGGCCTCCTACGCCACGCGCCGGTCGAGTACGACGACAATCAGCTTCTGCATGACCCCAGTGTCGTCCCGGCGCGACAATCGTGTCAACACGCGGACGGCCCGTCTCACTATGCGAGACGAGCCGTCCACCGGTGGCGGTTCAGCCGACCCAGGCGCCCTCCGACGCCGAGTGGACCAGCTTCGCGTACTTGCCCAGCACCCCGGTGGTGAACCGGGGGACGCGCGGGGTGAACCCCTCGGCCCGGGCGGCCAGTTCGGCCTCGTCGACGAGCACGTCCAGGGTCTTGGCGGCGACGTCCAGCCGGATCCGGTCGCCGTCGCGCACGTGCGCGATGGGCCCGCTGTCGACCGCCTCGGGGGCCACGTGCCCCACGCACAACCCGGTGGTGCCGCCGGAGAACCTGCCGTCCGTCAGCAGCAGCACGTCCTTGCCCAGTCCCGCGCCCTTGATCGCACCGGTGATGGCGAGCATCTCCCGCATTCCCGGGCCGCCCTTGGGTCCCTCGTAGCGGATGACGACGACGTCGCCGGCGGTGATGGTGCCGTGTTCGAGGGCGTCCATCGCCGCGCGCTCGCCGTCGAACACGCGGGCGGTGCCTTCGAACACGTCCGAGTCGAACCCCGCGGACTTGACCACCGCACCCTGCGGCGCGAGCGAGCCGGTGAGGATGGTGATGCCGCCGGTCGGGTGGATCGGGTCCGCCAGGGCGCGCAGGATCTTCCCGTCCGGGTCCGGCGGGTTGATGTCGGCGAGGTTCTCCGCGACGGTCTTCCCCGTCACGGTCAGGCAGTCCCCGTGCAGCAGGCCGGCGTCGAGCAGGGCCTTCATGATGACGGGCACCCCGCCGATCCGGTCGACGTCGTTCATCACGTACCGGCCGAACGGCTTCAGGTCGCCCAGGTGCGGGACCCGGTCGGCGATCCGGGAGAAGTCGTCCAGGGTGAGCTCGACCTCGGCCTCCCGGGCGATCGCGAGCAGGTGCAGCACCGCGTTGGTGGAGCCGCCGAAGGCCATCACCACGGAGATGGCGTTCTCGAACGCCTCCTTGGTCATGATCTGCCGGGCGGTGATGCCCTTCCGCAGCATCTCGACGACGGCCTCGCCGCTCTGGTGCGCGAAGTTGTCACGGCGGCGATCGGCCGACGGCGGGGCGGCGGAGCCGGGCACGGACATGCCCATGGCCTCGGCCACCGAGGCCATGGTGTTGGCGGTGTACATGCCGCCGCAGGCGCCCTCCCCGGGGCAGATGGCGCGTTCGATCCGGTCGACGTCGTCGCGGCTCATCAGCCCGGCCGCGCACGCGCCGACCGCCTCGAACGCGTCGATGATGGTGACTTCCTTCTCCTGCCCGTCGGAGAGCTTGACCCGGCCGGGCATGGTGGACCCGGCGTACAGGAACACGGAAGCCAGGTCCAGGCGTGCCGCGGCGATCAACATGCCGGGCAGCGACTTGTCGCAGCCGGCCAGCAGCACGGAGCCGTCGAGGCGCTCGGCCATCATCACGGTCTCCACCGAATCGGCGATCACGTCCCGGGAGACGAGTGAGAAGTGCATCCCGTCATGGCCCATCGAGATGCCGTCCGAGACGGAGATCGTCCCGAACTCCAGCGGGTAGCCACCGGCGGCGTGCACGCCCTCCTTCGCGGCCTGCGCGAGCCGGTCCAGGGAGAGGTTGCACGGGGTGATCTCGTTCCACGAACTCGCGATGCCGATCTGCGGCTTGCCGAAGTCCTCGTCGCCCATCCCGACCGCGCGGAGCATGCCGCGAGCTGCCGTCTTCTCCAGCCCGTCGGTCACGTCCCGGCTGCGAGGTTTGATGTCCACCGTGTTCTCAACGCTCATGCCCGGAGTCTATGCCGCTCCGACGTGCGAGTCGGCTCCGGGACGGCTCCGTGACGACGGGGCGGCTCCCGGCGCGCCGCTCGCCCGGGCCGGTGCCCAGAGCCGGTGCCCGGATCCGGCGGCGGGAATGATCCGGGCGCACCGTTGTTCGCCCCGGTATGGACACCACCACCAGGAACAGCACCATGAAGGCCGTCGGCGTCGACACGTACGGCGGTCCCGAGAACCTGACGCTGCACGAGGTCCCGGCCCCGCACGCCGGTCCCGGCGAGGTCCGCATCGCGGTGCGCGCCGCGGCCGTGAGCCCGACCGACACGGGGGTGCGGGAAGGGAACTACGGGACGAGCGAGCTGCCGTTCCCGGTCGTGCCCGGCATGGACGCCGCGGGGGTGATCGACGAGGTCGGCGACCCGGACCCCGACCGGGGGCTGGACACCTCCGGCTGGTCCGTCGGTGAGGAGGTGATGGCGATCGCCCTGCCGCGGAAGGGTCACGGCGGCGCCTACGTGCAGTACCTCGTCGCCGATGCCGACTCCCTCGCCCGGATTCCGGCCGGGTCCTCCCTCGAGGAGGCCTCGACCCTGCCGATGAACGGGCTGACCGCGGTGCAGGCCCTCGACGAGCTGGCCATTCCCGCCGGCGGCACCTTCGCCGTCACGGGCGCCGCCGGCACGCTCGGCAACTACGCGGTGCAGCTGGCCAAGCAGCGCGGCCTGACGGTGATCGCCGACGCGGCCCCGAAGGACCGCGACCTGGTCGCCTCCCTGGGCGCCGACCACATCGTCGAACGCGGGGACGACGTCGCGCAGAAGATCCGCGCCATCGTGCCCGACGGCGTCGACGGGCTGCTCGACGGCGCGGTACAGAACGAGCTGGCCCTGCCGGCGGTCCGCTCCGGGGGCGGATTCGCGACCGTCCGCAACTGGGAGGGCGTCGAGGGCAGCGACGTCACCGTGCACCAGATCTGGGTGTTCACCGAATACCACTCGGGCGCGAAGCTGGACGCCCTGCGGCGGGCCGTCGAGGACGGCACGCTCACCCTGCGGGTGGCCGACACCCTGCCCGCCGAGCAGGCCGCCGACGCGCATCGGCGCCTGGAGGCCGGCGGTGTGCGGGGACGGCTGGTGCTGGCGTTCTGACTCGCGACCCCGGCCGCGCTCCGTCCGTAGACTGGGGGCACTCCCCCGCCTCACAGCGCGACCGGGGCGGACCGGACCACGACGAGAACCCGGCCGGATCTCGACCGGCGAAAGGCGCGATGACTCCCGACGACGGTGACCGGCTCAAGGCGGATCTGCACCGGATCTTCGACAGCCAGATCGCCACGTTCGGGTCGTACAACCTGATCTACGGTCACGGTTCGGTCGACTATCCGGGCACCGCGCCGGGGTCGCGCCGGGATTTCATCGTCGGCTACTGCATGAAGCCCGTCGAGGTGGTCTTCGCCCCGTTCCTGTTGCCGGACCTGACCCCGGTCGAGCCGGCGATCGCGGTCAACGCCACGAACCTGGTCCACGCCGGGTGCGGCGGGGGCAGTCGCTACGAGGTGGAGACCAACGTCGGGGTCCGCGTCGGCGTCACCGTCCCGGGTCGGGTGCGCCTCACGGTCGGCGGCCGGCCGCGGTGGCTGGAGCAGGAGGAGGACGCCGAGGACTTCACCCGGTTCATGGCCGAGCGGTTCGCCAACCTCTGAGCGCGGCGGTCAGCCGTCGGTGCGCCGCACCAGGTTGGCCGGTTCCTCGCCGCGGACCAGCTGCTCGAAGGTGTGCCGCAGGTGGGCCACGATGCGCGGCTCGAACGCCGAGGCGTTGCCGCCCACGTGCGGGGTGATCAGCGCGTTCGGCGCGGACCAGAGCGGGTGGCCGGCCGGCAGCGGTTCGGGGTCGACGACGTCGAGGGCGGCGTGCAGCCGGCCCGCGGTGACCTCGGCGGTCAGCGCGTCCGTGTCCACGACCGCTCCCCGGGCCACGTTGACGACCAGCGCGCCGTCCGGCAGGGCGGCCAGCACCGTCGCATCCACCAGGTGGTGCGTGTCGGAGGTCAGCGGGGTGATCACGACGAGGACGTCGTGATCACCGGCGAGCGCCACCAGCTCGTCGGTGCCGTGCACGGCCCCCCGTTCGTCCGTCCGGGCGTGGGCGGCGACCCGGGTCAGCGTCACCTCGAACGGCTCGAGCCGGCGGGCGATCTGCTCGCCGATGCCGCCGACGCCGACCAGCAGCACCCGGCGGTCCGCCAGGGAGCGGCGTCGTTCCGGTCGCCAGCGTTGGTGCACCTGGTCCCGGGCGGCGACGTCGATGCCGCGCAGGGAGGCCAGGATCAGCCCGACGGCGAGCTCGGCCGTCGCAGCGGCGTGCACCCCGGCGGCGGTGACGATGGCCGGCCCGTACCCGACCGTCTCGGCCACCCCGTCGTAGCCGGTGGTCTGGGTCAGGACGGTGGCCAGGTTCGGCAGGGCGCGCACGGCGTCGCCGTCGTACCCGCGCGCGTACGGCAGCACCACCGTGTCGATCCGGTCGGCCAGATGCTCGGGGGCCGGGCCCGTGACGTCCCACAGGACGGTCTCGACGCCGGGCACCTCGCCGATGTCCTCCAGCAGCCAGGGTTCGGGGACGGTGGCGACGTGCGGGCGCGGTTGGCTCATGCCGTCCACCCTAGCCACGCCGTGTCATCATGGTGTTCCCGAGACTGAGGACTCCCATGAGACCCGACTCGCCCCCTTCCCGCTCCTCCCGCCGACCACGCGCCGGCTCCGGCACCGTCCTGCTGGGCGTCCTGGCGGGGATCACGCTGGTGGTCACCGGCTGCACGGCCGGTGACCCGCCGTCGGGCGCCTCCCCCGCCGGGTCCAGCACGGCCTCGGGTCGATCGCCGTCGGGATCCGCCCCGGGGTCGCTACCGACCGCGAGCGCCGTCCCCGAACCGACCGTGCAGACCGTCGTCGACCGGCTCGACTCGCCGTGGGCGGTCGCGTTCCTGCCCGACGGCGGGGCGCTGGTCACCGAACGCGACACCGCCACCGTCCGCCTGGTCCAGGACGGGACGGCCACCGAAGTGGGCCGGATCGCGCGGGCCCGCCCCGCCGGCGAGGGCGGCCTGCTCGGCATCGCCCTCTCTCCCCGCTTCCGCACCGACCAGCGCGTGTTCCTCTACTACACGGCCGAGTCGGACAACCGGGTCGAGTCCTTCCGGTACGCCGACGGTGGGCTCACCGACGGCCGCGTGGTGCTGACCGGCATCCCGAAGAACACCACGCACAACGGCGGCCGGATCGCCTTCGGCCCGGACGGCTACCTCTACGTCGGTACGGGTGACGCGCAGGACCGCAGCGCTCCGCAGGACCGGTCCGCGCTCGGCGGGAAGATCCTGCGCGTCACGGTCGAGGGACGGCCGGCACCGGGCAACCCGTTCGGGGACAACCCGGTCTACAGCTACGGGCACCGCAACGTGCAGGGCCTGGCCTGGGACGCCGCCGGCCGGCTCTGGGCGACGGAGCTCGGCCCCGCGGTCGACGACGAGGTGAACCTGATCCGGGCCGGCGGCAACTACGGCTGGCCGGAGGTCACCGGTGCCCCGCACCGGTCGGAGTACATCGACGCGGTCGTGGTCTGGCCCTCCACGGCGGAGAGCTCACCGTCCGGCGCGGCGATCCTCGGTGACTCGCTGTGGGTGGCCGCGCTGCGCGGCGAGCGGTTGTGGCAGGTGCCTCTCGACGGAGAACGCGCCGGGGAGCCGGTGGCTCAGTTGCAGGGCCGGTACGGCCGACTGCGGGACGTCGCAGCCGCCCCCGACGGATCCCTGTGGGTGCTCACCGACCAGGGTACGAATTCCTCCATCCTGCGGGTGACGGTGCGCTGACGGCCGACGCCGCACGGTGCCGGTGGAGCACGGCGTCGGAGCGCGGCCCGATGGTCGCCGTCCGGCTCAGAGGGCGCGGACGAGGCCGCGGATCACGGCGCCGGCCGGGCCCGTCCTGGCGTTGCGGTAACCGGTACCGGCCCACAGGTGCACCCGGTCGGCGTCGCCGGCGTCGGCCGCGGCACGCCGCAGGGGCCGGGTCAGGTGGTGGATCGCGGGATAGCCGACCGGTGCTGCCGCGTCGTGCCGGTCGATGAACGCGTTGCGCAGCCCACGGGCGGGCCGCCCGGTGAACGCCCGGGTGATCACCGGCGGTCCGAGGTCCGGGTCGGTCAGGGCGTCCCGGTGGGTCCGCGAGGTGCCGGCCTCGTCCGTGCGCAGCAACAGGGTGCCGACCGCCACGGCATCGGCCCCGGCCTCCCGCAGCCGCCGCACCGAGGTGACGCCGTCGACGCCGCCGGCGGCGACGACGGGCAGGCCCGTGGCTGCCACCACGTCCCGGACGAGGTCCGCCGTCGGGATGTCCCGCGGGGTGCGCGACGCCTCCCAGGTGGCGCTGTGGCCGCCGGCGGCCGCTCCCTGCACGACCAGACCGTCCACGCCCGCCTCCCGTGCGGCCCGCGCTTCCGCCGGCGTCGTCACGGTGGCCAGGACGCGGGTCCCGGCCCGCCGCAGCGCCGCGATGTCCGTGGCGTCGGGCAGGCCGAAGGTGAGGGAGACGACCGGCACCGGGTCGGCGACGAGGTGGTCGAGTTTCTCCGGCCACGCGTCGAGGTCCCCGGTGACCGGAACCGGGTCGAGGGTCAGTCCGTACCGGTCGGCGTCGGACCGCAGCCGCTCGGCGTAGGCCGTGAAGGATTCCCGATCGATGTCGTCCGGGCCGGGGACGAACAGGTTGACCCCGAACGGGCATCCCAGGGCCCGGAAGGCGTCCATCTGGTCGGCGAACGACTCCGCGCTCAGGTAACCGGCGGCCAGGAACGGGAAACCGCCGGCGTCGGCCACCGCCCGCGCGAGTGCAGGCGTGCCCGGCCCCCCGGCCATGGGTGCCGCAACGACCGGCAGGTCGGTGCCGAGCAGGTCGCTGGGGTGCAGGTTCCTCTGCTTCGGTCGGGTGGAGAACGCCATCTCCGGATCCTCTCATCCGGAATGGACGAACACCCCCCGGCCCGCTGGACCGGAGGGTGTTCGTGGTGGGGTGCGCCCCCTGGGACTCGAACCCAGAACCCATTGATTAAGAGTCAATTGCTCTGCCAATTGAGCTAGAGGCGCCCGTTCCGACATCGTCGGCAACAGCATGAGAGCCTAGCAGTCACACGGTCCGATGACGAAATCGAACCGATTCCGCATCCACGCACCCGGGATCGGTTTCAGCGGGCCGACTCAGGAACTGGCGGCCGGCGACAGGTCTCCGTCGTCGGGCAGCACTCCGGAGGTCTGCCAGCGGGCGTCGCCCAGGCTGGTGATGATGTCGACGAGCTGATCGCGCAGTTCGTCACTGCTGCGGTCACCGCCGGGCAGGAGGTCCCGCTCGATCCGCTGCGAGCTCTCCAGCGCGGCCCGGCCGGCGTCGGTGATCGACACGACGTGACTGCGCCGGTCCTGCTGATCCCGTTGCCGGCCGACGTGGCCGTGGATCTGCAGCCGGTGCAGCGTCTTGCCCATCGTCTGAGCCTGCACCTTCACCAGGGAGGCGAGACGGGCCTGCGTCATGGGCCCATGGGCCGACAACACGTCGAGCGCGATCACACCGGCGTGGGTGACGCCGATGGACGCGAGATTTTCGTTCCAGGAGTGCTCAACCAGTCGCGCCGCCGTCGACAACAGACGGCTGGTCGGCCAGAGTGACGGCTCAGGCATGCGTACCAGTGTAGCGGTCGTCAGCGGACTGACCGTCCACGACGCGCGGACGGGGCCCGACCGCTGGGGCCCGCTGTTCACCGGCGACCGGCGTGCGACGATGGGCGCCATGCACCGACTGAGCAGTGGCGATCCCGCTCCCGACTTCACCCTTCCCGACGCCACCGGCGCTGACGTGCGCCTGGCCGACCTGCGGGGCCGGAAGGTCGTCGTCTACTTCTACCCGGCCGCGGGCACGCCCGGTTGCACGAAACAGGCCTGCGACTTCCGCGACAGTCTCGCCTCGTTGCAGTCGGCCGGTTACGCCGTCGTCGGGATCAGCCCGGATCCGCCGGAGAAGCTCGCGGCCTTCGCCGAGGACCAGGGGCTCACCTTCCCCCTGCTTTCCGACGCCGATCACGCGGTGGCCGCCGCCTGGGGTGCGTGGGGCGAGAAGAAGAACTACGGGCGCACCTACGAGGGTCTGCTGCGTTCGACGGTGGTGCTGGACGAGCACGGCGCCGTCACGCGCGCCCAGTACAACGTGCGGGCCACCGGGCACGTCGCGCGCCTGCGCAGCGACCTCGGGATCGACTGACCGTCGACCGAACCCCGTCCGCACGTGGCTGCACCGCCGGTACCGCCGCAGCCGCACCGCCGGTACCGCACCGCCGGTAGACTGACGGCGCCTCCGGGCGCGCGCGAGTGGTGGAACTGGCAGACACGCAGGATTTAGGTTCCTGTGCCCCTTGGCGTGCGGGTTCGAGTCCCGCCTCGCGCACCCCTTCGACGCGCTGAACGCGCGTATTCCCCCGCTCACGCCGTGGCGGCGGCGCACCGAGCGCCCCTCGGGTTAGGCTCCTGACCAACGTGAGGCGCGCCACAGCAGCCCGCGGGGCGGGTCGCAGGAGCGGACCCCGCCTTCCACTCGCATCGAAGGAGATGCCATGTCAGCAACACCACGGCCCGGCCGCCGACGGCGCCCGCGCACTCGTGCGGTCGGAGCGACGGCGGTCCTGGTCGCCAGCGCCCTCGCGCTCTCGGGCTGCGTGCAGAGCCAGCGGACGGGGTCCGGCAGCAGCAGCGGCGGGTCCGTCAACTCGACGTTCGTCTTCGCGGCGTCGTCGGACCCCAAGACCCTCGATCCCGCGTTCGCCAGCGACGGAGAGTCCTTCCGAGTGAGCCGGCAGGTGTTCGAGGGCCTCGTCGGCACCAAGCCCGGCACGGCCGACCCCGCGCCGTTGCTGGCCGAGTCCTGGAAGACTTCGGCCGACGGTCTGAGCCACACCTTCACCCTGAAGAAGGACGTGACGTTCCAGGACGGCACCCCGTTCAACGCCGCGGCCGTGTGCGCCAACTTCGACCGCTGGTACAACTTCAAGGGCATCCAGCAGTCCGAGAACCTGGCGTACTACTACACCTCGCTCTTCAAGGGGTACAAGGACAAGCCGGAGAACGCGGTCTACAAGTCGTGCACCGCCTCCGGTGACACCGAGGCCACCGTGACGCTGGCCAAGCCGTTCGCCGGGTTCATCGCCTCCCTGTCCCTGCCCGCATTCGCGATGCAGAGTCCGACCGCCATGCAGAAGTACAACGCCGATGCCGTCGCCGGCACCGCGGACTCGCCGCAGTTGAGCGAGTACGCCAAGGGCAACCCGGTGGGCACCGGTCCCTACAAGTTCGACAAGTGGGACGTCGGCCAGCAGGTCCAGCTCTCGTCCAACGAGAACTACTGGGGAGACAAGGGCCAGGTCAAGAAGATCATCTTCCGGGTGATCGACGACCCCAACGCCCGCCGTCAGGCGCTCGAGTCCGGCAGCATCGACGGGTACGACCTGGTCGCCCCGGCGGACACCCAGTCACTGAAGGACAAGGGCATGAAGGTCCTCCAGCGCGACCCGTTCGACATCCTCTACCTCGGTTTCAACCAGGCGAAGAAGCAACTCAAGGACCTGCGGGTGCGGCAGGCCATCGCCTACGCCATCGACAAGGAGGCCCTGGTCAAGCAGACGCTGCCCGAGGGCACCAAGGTCGCCACCCAGTTCGTGCCGGAGTCGGTGAACGGCTACAACCCGAACGTCACCTCCTACCCGACGGACAAGGCCAAGGCGAAGCAGTTGCTCAAGGAGGCCGGCTACCCCAACGGGTTCACGATCGACTTCAACTACCCGACGAACGTGTCCCGGCCCTACATGCCAACCCCGGAGCAGACCTTCACCAACCTCAGCGCCCAGCTCGCCGAGGTCGGCATCAAGGTCAACCCCAAGCCGCTGAAGTGGTCGCCGGACTACCTGGACAAGATCCAGGGCACCGCGGACCACGGCCTGCATCTGCTCGGTTGGACGGGTGACTACAACGACACGGACAACTTCGTCGGCGTGTTCTTCGGCCGGCAGAAGCCCGAGTTCGGGTTCAACAATCCCAGTCTGTTCGACGCCCTGACCAAGGCACGCGGCGTGAGCAAGCTGGAGGAGCAGACCCCGCTGTACGAGAAGATCAACGACGACATCATGAAGTACCTGCCGGGGATCCCGTTGGCGAACCCCGCGCCGTCGCTCGGCTTCGCGTCCCGCGTCGAGTCCTACCCCGTCAGTCCCGTCAACGACGAGGTGTTCAACGAGATCAAGCTGACCAGCTGATCCGCTCCGTGGGCCGCCGGGACGTCCCGGCGGCCCACGGCCGGAGTACCCGGGGTCGTCCCCTGTCCCCGGCGTCCGGCCTCGTCCTCATCCGTTCCCGACCGAGCCGCGAGGAGCACCGTGCTTCGAGTCATCGGCAAACGCATCGCGCTGCTGATCCCCACCCTGATCGGGTTGTCCGTCCTGCTGTTCGCCTGGGTGCGTTCGCTGCCGGGCGGGCCTGCCACCGCGCTGCTCGGCGACCGGGCCACGCCCGAGGCGGTCGCCCAGATCAACGCCGCATACGGTTTCGACCGGCCGATCCTCGAGCAGTACGTCACCTACGTCGGCAAGCTGCTCTCCGGCGACTTCGGCACGTCGATCACCACCAGCCGGCCGGTCCTGGAGGAATTCGCCACCCGGTTCCCGGCCACGGTCGAGCTGACCGTCGTCGCCCTGATCTTCGCCATCGGGATCGGCGTGCCGCTCGGCTATGTCGCCGCCCGCTACCGGGGCCGCTTCGTCGACCACGGGTCCGTCGTGCTCAGCCTGCTCGGCATCACCGTGCCCGTCTTCTTCCTGGCGTTCATCCTGAAGTGGATCTTCGCCATCCAGTTGGGCTGGCTGCCCACCGACGGACGGCAGGATCCCCGGATCGACGCCACCCACGCCACCGGCTTCTTCGTGCTCGACGGACTCCTGACCGGGGAGTACGACGCCGCGTGGGACGCCTTCACCCACCTGCTGCTGCCCGGCATCGCGCTCGGCACCATCCCGCTGGCGATCATCGTGCGGATCACCCGCGCCTCCGTGCTCGAGGTGCAGAACGCCGACTACGTGCGCACGGCCCGGGCCAAGGGTCTGCGGCAGGCCACCATCCGGGACCGGTTCGTGCTGCGCAACGCGCTGCTGCCGGTGGTGACGACGATCGGCCTGCAGCTCGGACTGCTGATCTCCGGGGCGGTGCTGACCGAGACCGTCTTCGCCTTCAGCGGCATCGGCCGGTTCCTCCGGGATGCGATCTTCGGCCTCGACTACCCGGTGCTGCAGGGGTTCATCATCCTGATCGCGATCATGTACTCACTGATCAACCTGATCGTGGACATCAGCTACGGCCTCATCGATCCCAGGGTGCGTGTGCAATGAGTACGACTCTTCCCCCGACCTCCGCGCCGAGTTCCGGCTCGGGCCCGGAGACGACACCGGGCACCGCGGGCGACGCGCGCGGCGGCGGCAGCCTCTGGCACGAGGCCTATCTCCGGCTGCGCCGCAATCCCGCTGCCATCGCCGGCGCCGTCATCGTCGTGATCTTCGTCCTGATCGCCCTGCTCGCACCGGTCCTCGCTCCCTACGGCGGCGACGACCTGCCCGGCCGGCAGTACATCACGCCGACCCGCATCCCCGGCTTCGGGGAGATCGACGGCTTCCCGCTGGGCCTGGACCGGTTCGGCGGCGACGTGCTGTCGAAGCTGATCTGGGGTGCGCGAGCGTCCCTGCTGATCGGGATCGTCTCCACCGCCCTCGGCCTGGCGGGCGGCATGCTGCTCGGCCTGCTCGCCGGCGGCTTCGGCGGCTGGGTCGACAGCATCATCATGCGGGTCGTCGACGTCCTGCTCTCGGTGCCGAACCTGCTCCTGGCGGTCAGCATCGCCGCCGTCCTCGGCCAGGGATCCGCCGCCGTCATGATCGCCATCGGCGCCTCCCAGGTGCCGATCTTCGCCCGGCTGCTGCGCGCGTCGATGCTCTCCCAGCGCGGCGCCGACTACGTGCTGGCGGCACGCACCCTGGGCCTGTCACCGGGTCGGATCACGATCAGTCACCTGCTGCCCAACAGCATCGGGCCGGTGATCGTGCAGGCCACGCTGACGCTCGCGACGGCGGTCATCGACGCGGCGGCCCTGTCGTTTCTGGGTCTGGGCGGCGGCCGGCCCGAGACCGCCGAGTGGGGCCGCATGCTCACCTACGCGCAGAACGAGCTGGCCGTCGCCCCCCAGCTGGCGTTCCTGCCGGGTATCTGCATCGCCATCACCGCGCTGGGGTTCACGCTGCTCGGTGAGTCGCTGCGGGAGTCCCTGGACCCCAAGACGCGCAGCGTCTAGCCTCGTCCAGCCTCGGCGTCCGCTGAGTTAGCGGTTCTCCACCCGACATGGGTGCTCGAAGAGCACGTGCTTCGGGCGGGTACCGCTGACTCAGCGGCACGGCAACCGTGCGCCGTCCACCGTCAGGCGAAGCGGGCCGTCGTCCGCAGCGTCGACGCCAACCGGCCACGGAGGGCCTCCGGCCGGCGGTTCACCTCATCCCAGTCGGTGCGCAGGATCGTCCAGCCGAGTGCGGCCAGCGCCTTCTCGCGCTGCCGCTCCTTGAAGAGCACCTCGGCCGTCGGGGTCTCACCGAAGTACTTGGTGCGGCCGTCGAACTCGAGGATGAGCATCAGCTCCCGCCAGGCGAAGTCGGCGCGGAAGAGGCCCATCGGCGTCATGATCTCGTACTGGCTGACGGGCAACGGAACCGCCCATTCGTGCAGGCGGATCCGGGTCAACGTCTCGCCCGCCGACTCCGCCAGCGGATCGACGCGGTCAAGGACCAGCCGCAACCGGGCGACACCACGCCAGCCCGAGTGCGACGCAGCCCAGGCCCGGACGGCGGCCAGGTCCACTCCGGTGGCGGCGAACTGGTCAGCGATCACCAGCGCGTCTCGGTGAGGCAGGAAGCGGCTGCAGTCAGTGAGCGTCCGCAACGCCCCCGTCGTCCGGAGACCATTGGCGAGCACGACGACGTCCGGCTCCTCGTCGCAGGCGTGGAGACGCACTCCAGCGTGGCGAACCTGGGTGGACCGGGGCGTCGGGCAGAGGAGGTGGACCGTCGGATCGGCTCTCAGAAGGCTGACGCCGTGGGCCAGTGCCGCGCTGCCTCGACACAGGACACGAACCCCGTCAGCGGCGGACCCCTGGGCGCAGGTCAGCAACGCTGCATGCCGTTCGTCGGTGGTCAGAGCGTTCCACGCCGACGCGCTGACATAGTGTCCCCGCCAGATGCGCACCAAGGACCCACCGGCCACGAGGCGCTCGAGTCGGTTCGACGTGTACCCGGCTTGCGCCAATTGCGTCGTCGTCCGGACCCCGAGTTCATGCCCGGTCGGGATCGGAGTCAGCGTGCGGATGGTGCGCATGTGCATACTGTTCCGGTAAGGAACCGCCAGCGGAATCCGTCACCTCAAGCCTGTGGACAACGCGGACCACCGCACCGGGCGTCCCCGCGTGGTGAGTCAGCGGTTCTCGCCCGAACACGGTGCTCAAAGAGCACTCATCTCGGGCGGCACCCGCTAACTCGGCGGGAGGGTCGGGCGGCACCCGCTAACTCGGCGGGAGGGTCGGGCGGCACCCGCTAACTCGGCGGGAGGGTCGGGCGGCACCCGCTAACTCGGCAGGATGGACCCGGGGAAGCGGCGCGTACCCCTTACGACGCTTCCTCGATGCCCAGCTCGTTGCCCGGGATCGAGGCCAGCAGCTTCCGGGTGTACGGGTGGCGCGGGTTGACGAAGATCTCCTCGGACGTGGCCGCCTCGACCAGTTCGCCGTCCTTCATCACGCACACGTGGTCGGAGATCAGCCGCACCACCGCCAGGTCGTGGGAGATGAACAGGTAACTCAGCCCGAACTCGCGCTGCAGGTCACCGAGCAGGCGGAGGATCTGGTCCTGGACCAACACATCGAGGGCGGACACCGGTTCGTCGCAGACGATCAGCTCCGGCTGGAGCGCGAGCGCCCGGGCGATGGCCACGCGCTGCCGCTGGCCGCCGGAGAGTTCCGCCGGGTACCGGGACGCCATCGCCGTCGGCAGCGCCACCGCCTCGAGCAGCTCGCGCACCCGGGCGGACCGCTCCGACTTCGATCCCCGGTGATACGTGGCGAGCGGCTCCTCGATGATCCGCCCGATGGTGAACATCGGGTTCAGCGACGAGTACGGATCCTGGAAGATCGGCTGCACGCGCTGGCGGAAGTCCTTCTCGCCGGCCCGGTCGAAACGGGTGATGTCCGCGCCGTCGAACGTGATGGTCCCGCTGGTCGGTTCGATCAGCTTGAGCAGCATCCGCGCCGTCGTCGTCTTCCCGGACCCGGATTCACCCACGATGGCGACCGTCGACCCGCGCGGGATCTGCAGGCTGACATCGTGCACGGCCCGGAAGTCGTCCGCTCCGGCCCGGCCCTTGAACACCTTGGACAGGCCCGTGATCTCGACGATGTTCCCGGTCGCGTCGGATGCAGCGGTGCCCGGCGCAGCGGTGCCCGCTGCCGCCGCACCCGCCGGGACCGCGCCGCCGGCCGCCGGCACCGCCGTCGACCCGTGGGCCCGCGTGGCCGGTCCCAGCCGGGCGACCGCCACCGACGGCGCCGCCGCGACCAGTTGCCGCGTGTAGGGATGCTGCGGGTCGCGGAGGATCTGCTCGGCCGGGCCCTGCTCCACCATCCGCCCGCGGTGCATGACGACGACGTCGGAGGCTCGCTCGGCGGCCAGGCCCAGGTCGTGGGTGATCAGCAGCACCGAGGTGCCCAGCTCGTCGGTCATCGCCTGGATCTGGTCCAGGATCGTGCGCTGCACCGTGACGTCCAGGGCGCTGGTCGGCTCGTCGGCGATCAGCAGACGGGGTCGGCAGGCCAGTCCGATGGCGATCAGCGCCCGCTGGCGCATGCCACCGGAGAACTCGTGCGGGTACTGCCCGGCCCGTTCCGCGGCGTTGGGCAGCCCGGCCGCCTCGAGCACGGCGACGACCTTCGCGTCCACGTCCTTGCGGGTGGCCAACCCGTGCACCAGCAGGGTCTCCGCAACCTGCGTGCCGATCTTCGTCACCGGGTTGAGGTTCGACATCGGATCCTGCGGCACCAGACCGATCTGCCGGCCGCGGATGGTGCGCATCCGCGACTCCGGCAGTCCCACCAGTTCCTGCCCGTCGAAGACGATCGAGCCGCCCGTGACCCGGCCGTTGCCGGGCAGCAACCCGATCACGCTCATCGCCGTCGTCGACTTGCCCGACCCGGATTCGCCCACGATGGCCAGGGTCCGGCCCCGGTGCAGGGTGAGCGACGCGCCCTGCACCGCCGCCACGGAACCGTGCGCCGTCCCGAAACTCACGGACAGGTCCGTGACGCTCAGCAGTGGCCGGGAGGCCGGGTCCGTCGGGTCGTCCGCCGCATCCGCCATCGGCGGCACCGTGTTGTCCATGTCACCATGCTGCCTCACGTCCGCGGCCTACGGCGGCAACCGGCGCCCCGGCGCAGCCGCGCCGACCAGCCAGCCGCACCGAGCCACACCGACCGGCCCCCACCGACCGACCGGCCGGGGTGGCGCTCGGATACACTGGCGCCTGTTCCCCGCCCGCCGCACGCCGGAGACCCGGCTCCCTGTCGGCTGGGCAACCCCCGACGCGAGAGGAGACGGCCGGTGCCGCGCCTCGGAGGACGACGCCGTGTGCGAGGACGTCTGGGTGTCGCCTCTGCCGCCGTCGCGGTTCTGCTGCTCGCCGGCTGTACGGGGGCCCGGCCCGAGCCGTCCCCGACGACGACGTCGTCGTCGCCCGCGACGCCCTCGGCGTCGTTCGTGTTCGCGACTCCCGCCGCCCCCGCGAACCTGGACCCGGCCCTGACCCGCGACGTCGAGTCCACCCGGGTCACCCGGCAGGTGATGGAGGGCCTGGTCACCGCCGACCCGAACACCGGGGAGCCGAGGCCCTCCCTGGCCCAGTCCTGGACCACGTCCGCGGACGGCCGCACCTGGACGTTCGCGCTGCGGCCGGGCGTGCTCTTCCACGACGGCACCGCCTTCACCGCCGCGGCCGTGTGCGCCAACTTCCAGCGGTGGTACACGATGCCGGTCTCGCTGCGCTCGGACCGGGCGAGCCTCGGGTTCCAGAACGTCTTCGGCGCGTACTCCGACCAGCCGGACCAGTCCCTGTACCGCGGCTGCAGCACGCAGGGCACGACGCGGGTGACCCTGACCCTGAACGACCAGTTCCCCACCCTGCTCAAGGCTCTCAGCGCCCCGGCTTTCGCGATCGCCTCGCCCGCATCGCTGACGTCCAAGCGCGCCGACCAGCTGACCGAGCGGCGTGGCGACCGGTTCGTCTCCGGGTTCGGCCAGCACCCGGTCGGCACCGGTCCCTACCGGTTCGTCTCGTGGCGGGGGAACGACGTCGTCCTCGCCTCCTTCGACCGCTACTGGGGCGAGCGCGGTCAGATCGCCTCCCTCACCTTCCGCACCATCCGCGAGCCGCTGCAGCGGTTGGCCGCACTCCGGGCCGGCACCGTGGACGGGTTCGACGGGGTCACCCGCGAGGCCTTCGCCCCCCTGGCCCAGGCCGGTGACCAGATCGTGCAACGGGACCCCTACTCCGTCGCCTACCTGGGCATCAACCAGGACTTCGGCCCCCTGTCGGATCCGAAGGTGCGCCAGGCGATCGCCTACGCGATCGACAAGCCGACCCTGGTGAAGAACTACTTCGTGGACGGCACCGAGATCGCCAACCAGTTCGTCCCGCCGCGCCTGGCCGTCACCAGCGACACCGTGCAGCGTTACGACACCGACGTCGCCCGGGCCAAGCAGTTGCTCTCCGCGTCGAGCTACCGGGGGCAGGCCATCCCGTTCGCCTACCCGCGCACGGTCGCGCTGCCCTATCTGCAGGCCCCGGAGAAGGTGTACGCCGAGGTGGCCCGGCAGCTGACCGCGGTCGGCCTGAACATCAAGCCGGTCCCCATCGCCTGGGCGGACGGTTACGCCGACAGCGTGGTCACCGGGTCCGGCTACGGGCTGCACCTGCTGGGCCTGACGGGCACCTACCGCGACCCGGACAACTTCCTCGGGCCCCTCTTCGGGGCTCCGTCACCCGAGTTCGGCTATCGCAACGCTCAGGTGTTCAGCAAGATCGACCGGGCTCGGACCCTGCCCGACGGCGCGGACCGGACCGCCGCGTACCGGAACATCGCCGACCAGATCTCCTCCGACCTGCCGGCGGTGCCCCTCGCGTTCCCCGTCTCGGCCCTCGCGCTGTCCCCGCGGGTGAGTTCGTATCCGGTCTCCTCCACCTACGACGAGGTGTTCAACGCCGTCCGTCTCGGCTGAGGCCCCGGTGCGGAGCAGTGCCCCCCAGCCGGTAGTCTCTAGGGGCGAGTGGAGCAGTTGATGGAGGGTTGTCAATGACCGGTGGACCAGGGACCGAGAAGGCCGACGTCGTCCTCATCGGGGCGGGCGTGATGAGCGCGACGATGGGCACCATGGTGCAGCAGCTCGAGCCGACCTGGACCGTGCGAATGTTCGAACGGCTGGACCGCGCGGGCAGCGAGAGCTCCGACCCGTGGAACAACGCCGGCACCGGCCACTCCGCGTTGTGCGAATTGAACTACACGCCGCTGGCCAAGGACGGCTCGGTCAGCCCGGACAAGGCGCTGGTCATCAACGAGCAGTTCCAGCTCTCGCGCCAGTTCTGGTCCCACCTGCTCGATCAGGGCGTGCTGCACGACCCGAAGAGCTTCATCAACCCCGTGGCGCACATGAGCCTGGTGTTCGGCGACGATCACGCCCGGTACCTGAGGACCCGGTACGAGGCGCTGAAGCCGAACAAGCTGTTCGAGACCATCGAGCACAGCGAGGATCCGGCCGTGATCGCCCAGTGGGCGCCGCTGACCATGGCCGGCCGCGACCCGGCCGAACGGGTCGCCGCGTCCCGGGTGGTCGGCGGCACCGACGTCAACTTCGGTGAACTCTCCCGGCAGTTGACCGCGAAGCTGGCCGACAACGGCGCCGAGGTGGCGTACGGCCACGAGGTCACCGACATCACGCGTGGGACGAACGGACGCTGGCAGGTCTCCGTCAAGAACCGGCTCACCGGTGAGCGGACGACGGTCGACGCGCGGTTCGTGTTCGTCGGCGCGGGCGGCGGCGCTCTGCACCTGCTGCAGCGCTCCGGCATCCCGGAGGGCAGGGGCCTGGCCGGGTTCCCGGTCTCGGGTGAGTTCCTGCGCTGCACCGACCCCGCGATCGCGAACCAGCAGAACGCCAAGGTGTACGGCCAGGCGTCCGTCGGCGCCCCGCCGATGTCCGTGCCGCACCTGGACACCCGCTTCGCGGACGGGCAGCGCTCTTTGCTGTTCGGACCGTACGCCGGGTTCTCCACCAAGTTCCTCAAGTCCGGCACCTACCTGGACCTGCCGCTGTCGATCCGGACGAACAACATCATCCCGATGCTGGCCGTCGCCAAGGACAACCTGGATCTGACGAAGTACCTGGTCACCGAGGTGCTCAAGTCCCGTTCCGCCAAGGACGAGAGTCTGCGCCAGTTCTACCCCGACGCGGATCCCGCCTCGTGGGAGCTGATCACGGCCGGCCAGCGCGTCCAGGTGATCAAGAAGGACGCCAAGCGGGGCGGTGTGCTCCAGTTCGGCACGGAGCTGGTCACCAGTTCCGACGGTTCGATCGCCGCGCTGCTCGGTGCCTCCCCGGGTGCCTCCACGGCCACCGCCATCATGGTCGACCTGCTCAAGCGCTGCTTCCCGGCCTACGCGGATCGCTGGACGCCGAAGCTGACGGAGATGATGCCCTCCTACGGCCAGAAGCTGAACGACAACCCGCAGCTCGCCGACGAGGTGCTCGAGGCCACCAACCGCGCCCTGGCGCTCATCTGACCCGCCCGCCCCCGGACGCCCGCGCGTCCGTGGGCCCGCCCCGGACCGAAGGGGACCACCGTGTTCCGCCTCGCCCACCTCTCGCTCGGCAACCGGGCACTGATCGCGCTGGTGACCGTGCTCGCCTCCGTGTTCGGGGTGATCACGATGACCTCGCTGAAGCAGGAGCTCATCCCGTCGATCGAGTTCCCGCAGGTGTCGGTGATCACGTCGATGCCCGGTTCCAGCCCGGAGGTGATCGACAAGCAGGTCAGCGCGCCCCTGGAGGCCGCGCTCAACGCCGTCGAGGGCCTGGACTCCTCGACGGCGACCTCCCGGTCCGGCGTCTCGACGATCAACCTTCAGTTCGTCTACGGCACCAACCTCGATCGGGCCCGCAGCCAGGTCGACCGGGCCATCTCCAACGCCCGGCGCCAGCTGCCCAGCGACGCCGATCCGCAGTCCCTCACCGGCAGCATCTCGGACCTGCCGATCGTCTACCTCGCCGTCTCCTCCGACGACCCGTCGCTCAGTGCCCTGCGGCAGCGGCTGACCACCATCGCGGTGCCGAAACTGGAGAAGGTCACCGGCGTGCGCTCCGCCGACGTCGCGGGCGGCGCCACCCAGTCCGTGCGGATCCTGCCCGACAACGCGAAGCTGGCCCGGGCCGGGGTGCCGGTCACCGCGATCCGTGACGCCCTGCAGAACAACGGCGACCTCGTCCCGGCCGGCACCGTCCGACAGGGCGCGGACGCCCTGGACGTGCAGATCGGCTCGCCCATCACCTCGCTGGACGCCGTCCGTGCCCTGCCCGTGTCCGGGCGGGGCACGCAGCCCGTGGTCACCATCGGCGACGTCGCCGTCGTGTCCCTGACCGACGACGCGGCCACGTCGATCACCCGCACCGACGGCGTGCCGACGCTCTCCGTGGCGGTGACGAAGAAGCCCGAGGGCGATGCCGTCGGCATCTCCCGCCAGGTGCTCGACCTGCTCCCCCAGCTGCAGGCCGAGGTGGGCGGCAACGCCCGGTTCACCACGGTGTTCGACCAGGCACCGTTCATCGAGAAGTCGATCAGCGACCTCACCACGGAGGGCCTGCTCGGTCTCGGCTTCGCGGTGCTGGTGATCCTCGTCTTCCTGCTCTCCGTGCGCTCGACGCTGGTCACCGCGATCTCCATCCCCCTGTCCCTGCTGATCACGTTCATCGGCATGTCCGGCCTGCGGTACTCGCTGAACATCCTCACGCTCGGAGCGCTGACCATCGCCATCGGCCGTGTCGTGGACGACTCGATCGTGGTGATCGAGAACATCAAGCGCCACCTCGAGTACGGGCAGCCCAAGCGGCAGGCCATCCTCGAGGCGATCCGCGAGGTCGCCGGCGCGGTCACCGCGTCGACTCTGACCACGGTCGCCGTGTTCGCGCCCATCGCCTTCGTCGGAGACCTCGCCGGCGAGCTGTTCCGGCCCTTCGCCTTGACCGTGACCATGGCCCTGCTCGCCTCCCTGCTGGTGGCCCTGACCATCGTGCCGGTGCTGGCGTACTGGTTCCTCGGCGATCGGCCCGTCCGCACCGGACGACGGCGGACGACGGCGACGGCGGCGGCGGCGACGACGACGACGGACACCCCTCCGTCCGCCGAGATCCGGAACGCCCCGGAGGCCGCGCGGGAGGACCGTGGGCGCGGGGGCCGGCTGCCGTGGCTGCAGCGCGGATACCTGCCGATCCTCGGCGGCACCCAGCGTCATCCCGTCATCACGGTCGTGGGCGCGGCCCTGATCCTGGTCGTGACCGTCCTGATGCTGCCGCTGATGAAGACCAACCTGCTCGGGGACAGCGGCCAGAACAGCTTCTCGATCAAGCAGTCCCTGCCCGCCGGCACCAGCCTGCAGGCCACCAGCGACGCGGCCACGAAGGTCGAGTCGACGCTGCGCGGCATCGACGGCGTGCGCACCGTGCAGGTGAACATCGGCAACGCCAGCGGCGGGCTGTCCGCGTTCCTGACCGCCGGCGCGTCCACCGCCCAGTACACCGTCATCACCGACGAGAACCGGGACCAGACCGCCCTGCGGGAGACCGTCCGGCAGGCCGTCACCGGTCTGCGTGACGTCGGCACCGTCACCCTCTCGACGCAGGGCGGCGGGTTCGGCACCAGCAGCACCGTCAACGTCACCGTCAGCGCACCGACGTCGGAGCTGCTGGCCCGGGCCAACGACGTCGTCGTGCAGGGCCTGACCGGCGTGCCCGACGCGCGGGACGTCTCCAGCAACCTCGCCACCGACCAACCGGTCGTGCAGGTACGGGTGGACCGGGCCGCCGCCGCACGACTCGGGGTCAACGAGAACGCCCTGGCCGGGATCCTCGCCGCCCGCCTCGCGCCCATCCCGGGCGGCACGGTCCGGCTGAACGACACGGACTACCAGGTCAAGATCGGCGACCCGCCGGCGTTGACCAGCGTGGCCACCCTGCGGAACCTGCCGATCCCGGCCGGCGGCAGCACCGTCCCGCTCAGCCGCCTCGCCGACGTCAGCGAGCAGCGGGTGGCCACCAGCATCACCGTCTCCTCCGGGCAGCGCACCGCGGTCGTCTCCGTCACCCCGGCCGGCACCGATCTCGGTGCGGTCAGCCGCAGCGTGACCGACCGACTGGCGACCCTGAACCTGCCCACCGGCGCCGAGGCGACCATCGGCGGCGCCGCGGTGCAACAGGCGAACTCGTTCCGCCAGCTCGGTCTGGCCCTGCTGGCGGCCGTCGCCATCGTGTACGTCATCATGGTCGCCACGTTCAAGTCGCTCGCCCAGCCGCTGATCCTGCTGGTCTCGGTGCCCTTCGCCGCGACCGGCGCGATCGGGCTGTTGGTGGCCACGCAGATCCCGCTCGGCCTGGCCTCCCTCGTCGGGCTGCTGATGCTCGTCGGCATCGTGGTGACCAACGCGATCGTGCTGATCGACCTGATCAACCAGTACCGCCGTCCCGCGCCCGGCCGGCCCGCGATGAGCCTGGCGGACGCCATCACCACCGGCGCCTGGCGTCGGCTCCGGCCGATCCTGATGACGGCGCTGGCCACCATCTTCGCGCTGATCCCGATGGCCCTGGGCCTGACCGGGGGTGGCGGGTTCATCTCTCAGCCGCTCGCCGTCGTCGTCATCGGCGGTCTGGTCTCCTCCACCGCCCTGACCCTGGTCCTGGTCCCGGTGCTGTACCGGCTGCTGGAGGGCTGGCGGGAGCGCCGAGCCGACCGGCGCGGACGGTCCGGCGACCCGACCGTCGCCACCGGGGCCACCGAGGCCGACGGAACCGACGGAGTCGGCGACGCTGTCCCGGTCGGTGCCGGTGCCCGTGCCGACGGGATGGCCGGCGCGGCGGGCGCGGACGGACACCGGGGGCGACATGCCGCCGACTGAGGACGACGCCACGCCGGGTCGTTCCGATCTGCGAGCCGCCGACCGGACCTGGGAGTCCCTGTTCCGGGCCCAGGTGGAGGTGATGCGGCACCTGCTGGCCGACGATGCCTTCGCCGCCCTGACCGTGCGGGAGTACGACGTCCTGTTCAACCTCTCCCGCACCGACGGCTGGATCCGGCAGCGGGAGCTGAACGCCTGGCTGTTGATGAGCCAGCCCAGCCTGAGCCGGATGCTGGACCGGCTGGACGAACGCGGCTGGGTGGAGCGGAGGCGCGCCGCGGACGACGCGCGCGGGGTGCAGATCCGGCTCACCCCCGCCGGCGCCCGGGTCCAGCGGCAGGCCGGCCGGATCCACGTGCGCACCATCGAACGAGTGTTCTCCGCCGCGCTGACCCGCCAGGAGATGGACGAGCTCACCGCCCTGACCGACCGGCTCCGTGCGGGTCTGCCCCGGCTGGACTGAGCCGGGCACGTCTGAGCCGGCCGACGTCCCCGCTCCCCGGGCCGTTCCTCAGCAGGGTGATGAATGTGTACTAGCCTGAAGACCACGACCCCACTGCCCGGGTGGCCACCTGGTCTCCCCCCGACGGTTCAGGAGCGAGCATGGCGACCACCACCCCGACCGACGACGCCTCGGCCACCGCGCGCGACAAGGCCGACGCGCCGGACCCCGAGGACACGCGCAAACCGGACTCGCCCACCGAGGTGTCCAAGCCGTCGTGGGGTTACGTGTTCAAGCGGACGATCAGCGAGTTCGGCAAGGATCAGTGCACCGACCTGGCGGCAAGCCTGACCTACTACGCCGTGCTGTCCCTGTTCCCGGCCATCCTGGCGATCGTCTCGATCCTCGGCGTCGTCGGGCAGGCGGAGGCCACCACCAACGCCGTGATCGACCTTGCCCGCCCCTTCCTGAGCCAGGATGCGATCCAACCCGCGCAGAACATCATCAACGAACTCACCGGATCCACTGCCGCGGGATTCACATTGATCATCGGTATCCTCGGCGCCCTCTGGTCGGCATCCGGTTACGTCGGCGGGTTCGGCCGAGCCATGAACCGGATCTACGAGATCGACGAGGGCCGGCCGATCTGGAAGCTGCGCCCGATCCAACTGCTGGTCACGCTCGTGCTGGTGCTGCTGGTCGCGGCCACGGGTCTGATGCTCGTGGTGTCGGGACCGATCGCGCAGCGGATCGGCGAGGTCGTCGGTCTGGGCGGCACGGCGGTCACGATCTGGAACATCGCCAAATGGCCGGTGATGCTGATCTTCATCATCGCGGTCATCGCCGTGCTCTACTGGGCTACCCCGAACATCCGGCAGCCGAAGTTCCGGTGGGTCTCCGGTGGCGCTCTGATCTCCATCGTCGTCCTGATCCTCGCCACCCTGGGCTTCATCTGGTACGTCTCCGGGTTCAGCAACTACAACAAGACCTACGGGTCGATCGCCGGCGTCATCATCTTCTTGCTGTGGATCTGGATCGCGAACATCTCCCTGCTCTTCGGCGCCGAGTTCGACGCCGAACTCGAGCGCGGCCGGCAGCTGCAGGCCGGGATCAAGGCCGAGGAGACGATCCAGCTGCCGCCGCGCGACACCACCCAGTCGGAGAAGGTGCAGGCCAAGGTCGAAAGCCTGATCGAGCAGGGCCGCGAACTGCGCGAGGAGAGCGAGGACAACGGCGGCTCCGACGGGCACGACAGGTCGAAGGAGAGCAGCTCGAAGGACAGCGGAGGCAAGGACTCCGACGCGAAGGATTCCGGGTCGAAGGACGCGAAGGGGTCGCAGGGGTCCGATGACGACGACCGTTCCCGGGGTGCCCGGGTGGTCCCCGAGGCGGTGCTGAAGACTCAGCCCGGCAGCCACCAGTACGGCACCCGTCGTCAGGACGTCTGAGCGCCGCCGCAGACGGCATGATGGAGCCATGACTCAGGCGCAGGAGCACCGGTTCCGGACGACCGATCATCAGCTCGTCGAGGGCGTCGACGCCGGTCTGCACGCTCAACGGTTCGAGCCGGAACCCGAGGACACGATCGACGCTCCACCGGTGCTGCTCGTCCACGGGTTCGCCTCCTCGTCCGAGCTGAACTGGGAGCGCCCGGGCTGGGTGCGCGACCTCACCCGCGCGGGACACACGGTGCTCACCGTCGACCTGCCCGGCCACGGCCGGTCCGGCCCCGCCCCGGTCGAGGCCTGCCTGCCGTCCCGGATCCGGGCGGATCTGCTGCAGTTGCTGGCCCAGGAGGATATCCGCCCGATCGGGCCCGACGGCGGTGGCGTCGACCTGGTCGGCTATTCGTTCGGCGCCCGCCTGGCCTGGGAACTGGCGGCAGCGCAGCCGGAGCTCGTGCGCCGCGTCGTGCTCGGCGGGGCCGCGGGCAACGACCGGTTCGTCGCCGTCGACCTGGCGAGCGCGCGGGCCCACCTCGAGTCGGGCGCGGGCATCGCCCACGACGAGACCCGGATGTTCCTGGCCATGGCCCAGGCGGCCGGCAACCCCATGGACGCGGTGCTCACCTTCATCCACGCCGCCCAGCAGGAGCCGTACCACCCGGAGACCATGGTGCCGCACCAGCCCGTGCTGCTCGCCGCCGGGGAGAACGACGAGGTGGCCGCGGGCATGGACGAGTTGGTCCGGCTGCTCCAGGACCGCGGCGGCGCCCCCGAGCTGCTCCGGATCCCCGGTCGCGACCACCTGAGCACCGTGACCAGCCGCCAGTTCAAGGACGCCGCCCTCGCTTTCCTCGGCTGACGCCCTCGTCCCGCTGATGCGAATCTCCGAAGGGGGTTGACAGAGTGACCCGGACACGGCGAGACTGATCGTATACGATTTCGTCGCTGATCCGGTTCGGCTGTGTTCCCGGAACGGATCAGCGCCCGTCTCTCACCCGAACCAGGAGCAGCGGATGCGCGGCACCCCCGAGACCCTCGACTCGCAGCCTCTCGACCGCCACACGCTCGAACGCGTCGGGACCGTCATCGCCGTCCATCTGAACTATCCGAGCCGCTGCGCCCAGCGGGGTCGGACTCCCGACCAGCCCTCGTACTTCCTCAAGCCCGCCTCCTCGCTGGCGCTCAGCGGTGCCACCGTCGAGCGTCCCGCCGGCACGGAGTTGCTCGCGTTCGAGGGCGAGGTGGCTCTCGTCCTCGGCGAGCCCGTCCACCGGGTCACCCCCGAGCAGGGCTGGGCCGCCGTCGCGGCCGTCACCGCCGCGAACGACTGGGGCCTGTACGACATGCGCACCCCGGACAAGGGCTCCAACGTGCGCAACAAGGGGGGTGCCGGCTTCACGCCGCTGGGTCCCGCGCTGATCCCCGCCGCCGGCATCGACCCGGCCGGCCTGCGCGTGCGGACCTGGGTCAACGGGCAGATCGCCCAGGACGACACCACCGAGACGCTGCTCTTCGGCTTCGGCCGGTTGATCGCCGACCTCTCCCAGTGGCTCACCCTCGAGGCCGGTGACGTCATCCTCACCGGCACACCCGCCGGCTCGTCCGTCGCCCAGCCCGGTGACCGCGTCGAGGTCGAGGTGTCCACCCTGGACGGCGCCCACGCCACCGGCCGGCTGCTCAGCGTCGTGACCGCCGGCACCGTCGCGGCGAACCCCGCCTACGGCTCGACGCCGACAGTCACCGACGAGCAGCGGATCGAGGCTTGGGGAAGTGCGGAAGCCGCCGGCCTGGCACCGAGGCAGCAGCAGCAGCCGGAGGCGAACGCACCCGCCCTCTCCCCCGACCTGCGGCGCAGACTCGAGGCCGTCGCCACCGCGACCCTGAGCTCCCAGCTGCGCAAGCGGGGCCTGAACAACGTCTCCATCGACGGCCTGCGCTGCACCCGGGACGGCGCCAAGGTCGTCGGCACCGCCCGCACCCTGCGCTACGTGCCGGGCCGCGAGGACCTCTTCACGCAGCACGGCGACGGGTACAACGCGCAGAAACGGATCGTCGACGACCTGCACGACGGCGACGTCCTCGTCATGGAGGCACGCGGCGAGAAGGGCGCCGGCACCCTCGGCGACATCCTCGCCCTGCGCGCCCAGGTGGCCGGGGCCGCGGCCATCATCACCGACGGCGGGGTCCGGGACGCCGCCGTCGTCGCCGAACTGGACATGCCGACCTTCTACGCCACTGCCCACCCCGCGGTACTCGGCCGCCGCCACGTGCCCTGGGACACGGACGTCGCCGTCGCCTGCGGCGGCACCACCGTGGTGCCCGGCGACATCATCGTCGCCGACGCCGACGGCATCCTCGTCATCCCGCCGGCGCTGGCCGAGGACCTGGTCGAGGCGTGCCTGCAGCAGGAGCACGAGGAGACGTTCATCTACGCGCAGGTCGAGGCCGGGCACCCCGTCGACGGGCTCTTCCCGCTCAACGCCGCGTGGCGGACGCAGTACGACGTGTGGGCCGCCGAGAATCCACGGAAGCTGTGATCGTCGTGGCCACCACGGAGAAGAGCAGCGTGGCGACCGGCGCGGAGACGTCGAGCAAGTCCGAGACCGCCTACCGGTACGTGCTGGAGCGGATCCGCTCGGGCAGTTACGGGCCCGGCTACCGGCTCGTGCTCTCCCGGCTGGCCGACGAGCTGAACATGAGCGTCGTGCCCGTCCGGGAGGCGATCCGCCGGCTCGAGTCGGAGCGGCTGATCACGTTCGAGCGCAACGTCGGGGCGACCGTCACCGGCATCGACCCGACCGAATACCTGTACACGATGCAGACGCTCGCCCTGGTCGAGGGGTATGCGACCGCCTTGTGCGCGCCCCTGCTGGCGCCGGCCGACCTGGCGCGGGCCCGGGACGTGAACGGACAGATGCGGGTCCGGCTCGCCGACTTCGACCCCCGCACGTTCACCGAGCTGAACCTGGCCTTCCACGCCATCCTGTTCGAGAACTGCCCCAACCCCCACGTGCTCGACCTCGTGCAGCGCGGCTGGAACCGGCTCGGCGCCCTGCGCTCCTCCACGTTCGCCTACGTGCCCGGCCGCGCCGCCCGGTCCGTGGCCGAGCACGATGCGCTGCTGGACGCCCTGGCGGCCGGCGACGACGTCGTCGAGATCGAACGCCTGGCCCGCCGCCACCGGTTGGCGACCCTGGAGGCCTATCTCGCCCACGCGGGCACCTGACCAGCACCTGACCTCTACCTAACCAGCACCGACGTCCGATCCGAACCCTCGCGAAGGAGCACACCGTGAGTCCCCATGTCGTGCCCGACAACCTGCCCGACCGCCTGCAGCACTACATCGGCGGTGCGCACGTCGACTCGATCGACGGCGACACCTTCGACGTCCTCGACCCGGTCACCAACCAGCCGTACCTGACGGCCGCGTCCGGCAAGGTCGCCGACGTCGACGCGGCCGTCGCCGCCGCCAGGGAGGCGTTCCTGCACGGGCCGTGGCCGGGCATGCTCCCCCGCGAGCGTTCCCGCGTGCTCAACCGCATCGCCGACATCGTCGAGTCCCGCGGTCAGGAACTGGCCGAGATGGAGTGCTTCGACACGGGACTGCCCATCACCCAGGCCCTCGGCCAGGCCCGCCGCGCCGCGGAGAACTTCCGCTTCTTCGCCGACCTGATCGTGGCCCAGCACGACGACGCCTTCAAGGTCCCGGGCCGGCAGGCCAACTACGTCAACCGCAAGCCGATCGGCGTCGCCGGCCTGATCACGCCGTGGAACACCCCGTTCATGCTGGAGTCCTGGAAGCTCGGCCCGGCCCTGGCGACCGGCAACACCGTGGTGCTCAAGCCGGCCGAGTTCACCCCGCTCTCGGCGTCTCTGTGGCCCGGCATCTTCGAGGAGGCCGGCCTGCCGACGGGCGTGTTCAACATCGTGCACGGCTTCGGCGAGGAGGGCTACGCGGGAGACTCCCTGGTCAAGCACCCGGACGTGCCGCTGATCTCGTTCACCGGCGAGTCCCGCACCGGCCAGATCATCTTCGCTAACGCCGCTCCCTGGCTGAAGGGCCTGTCCATGGAACTCGGCGGCAAGTCCCCCGCCGTCGTGTTCGCCGACGCCGACCTGGACGCCGCCATCGACGCGACCATCTTCGGCGTCTTCTCCCTCAACGGCGAGCGCTGCACCGCCGGGTCCCGCATCCTGGTCCAGCGGAGCATCTACGACGAGTTCGTCGAGCGCTACTCGGCCCAGGCGAAACGCGTCAAGGTCGGCTACCCGCACGAGAAGTCCACCGAGGTCGGCGCGCTGGTGCACCCCGAGCACGTCGAGAAGGTCCTCTCCTACATCGAGATCGGGAAGACGGAGGCGCGACTGACCGCCGGCGGTGGTCGGCCGGAGGGCTTCCCGGACGGCAACTTCGTCGCCCCCACGGTGTTCGCCGACGTCCCCCCGGACGCCCGGATCTTCCAGGAGGAGATCTTCGGCCCGGTCGTCGCCATCACCCCGTTCGACACGGACGAGCAGGCGCTCGCCCTGGCCAACAACACGACGTACGGCCTGGCCGCCTACATCTGGACCAACGACCTCAAGCGTGCCCACAATGTCGCGCAGGACGTCGAGGCCGGCATGGTGTGGCTGAACTCCAACAACGTCCGCGACCTGCGCACCCCGTTCGGCGGCGTCAAGGCCTCCGGCCTGGGCCACGAGGGCGGCTACCGCTCGATCGACTTCTACACCGAACAGCAGGCCGTCCACATCAACCTGGGCGAGGTGCACAACCCGGTCTTCGGCAAGGCCGAGGACGCCGCCGCCGCGCCGGACGCCTGACCGGCACACTCCCGCACCCGACAGCTCTCGACGAGGAGAACCCCCCGATGTCGCCCTCCACCCCGAACCCGAAGAGTACCGATCCCGCGGGCACCGGCCCCCGAGTCCTCGACCCGGCCGACGTCGTCCGGCCCGCCGTCGCCAACCCCGTCCCGACGCCATCGGCGCCCGCCCCCGACATCCTGCGCTGCGCGTCCATGGAGCTCGTCGTCACCGACCTGGCCGCCTCCCGCGCCTTCTACGTGGACCTGCTCGGCCTGATCGTGACCGAGGAGGACGAGAACGCGATCTACCTGCGCACCATGGAGGAGTTCATCCACCACAACCTGGTGCTGCGGCAGGGCCCGGTCGCGGCCGTCGCCGCCTTCTCCTACCGGGTCCGCACCCCCGAGGACGTCGACCGGGCCGAGGCCTGGTACGCCGAGCTCGGTTGCCGCACCGAACGCCGCAAGGACGGGTTCGTCCGGGGCGTCGGGGACAGCGTGCGCGTCGAGGACCCGCTGGGCTTCCCCTACGAGTTCTTCTTCGAGGTCGAGCACGTGGAGCGCCTCGCCTGGCGCTACGACCTGTACGGCCCCGGAGCCCTCGTCCGGCTGGACCACTTCAACCAGGTGACCCCGGACGTGCCGCGGGCCTGCCGGTACCTGGAGGACCTCGGTTTCCGGATCACCGAGGACATCTCGGACTCCGACGGCGTGGAGTACGCCGCGTGGATGCGGCGCAAGCCCACCGTCCACGACACCGCGATGACCGGCGGCAACGGCCCCCGGATGCACCACATCGCGTTCGCCACCCACGAGAAGCACAACATCATCTCCATCTGCGACACGATGGGTGCGCTGCGGATGTCGGACCGGATCGAGCGGGGACCCGGCCGGCACGGCGTCTCGAACGCGTTCTACCTCTACATCCTCGACCCCGACGGGCACCGCGTGGAGATCTACACGCAGGACTACTACACGGGCGACCCGGACAACCCGGTGGTGCGCTGGGACGTGCACGACAACCAGCGCCGCGACTGGTGGGGCAACCCCGTCGTGCCCTCCTGGTACACCGAGGCCTCCCTCGTCCTGGACCTCGACGGGAACCCGAAGCCCGTGGTCGACCGCGAGGAACCCTCCGAGATGGCCGTGACCATCGGCGCCGACGGTTTCTCCTGGACCCGGGCCGACGACGCGGGCGGTGCCCGGCGCGGGGAGGCCCCCCAGGGGTTCAAGCTGGGGAACCAGCTCTGATGCTCGACGAGGCGACGATCGGCGCGATCGCCGACGAACTGGTCGAAGCCGGCCGGACCCGCACGCCCGTGCCACTCCTGCACCCCCGCTACCCCGGCATGACGGTCGAGGACTCCTACGCCGTCCAGCAGCTGTGGTCCTCCCGCCTGCAGGCTGCCGGCCGGACGGTGGTGGGCCGGAAGATCGGGCTGACCTCGAAGGCGATGCAGGAGGCCACGGGCATCACCGAACCCGACTACGGCGTCATCCACGACGACATGGTGCTGGAGGGCGGCGTCGAGATCCCGTGGGACCGCTACACGCACCCCCGGGTCGAGGTGGAGCTGGCGTTCCGGCTGGGCCGCGACCTGGGCAGTTCCGACCTCGGCAGCGAGGACCCCGCGGCGCCGCCCGTGACGATCTTCGACGTACTTGCCGCCACCGAGTACGTGGTGCCCGCGCTGGAGATCCTCGACTCCCGGGTCGAGATGTCCGGGCGCACCATCGTGGACACCATCGCCGACAACGCCGCCATGGGCGCCATGGTGATCGGCGGCCGGCCGGTCAAGGTCGACGACGTCGATCTGCGCTGGGTCTCGGCCCTGCTGTACCGCAACGCCGGCATCGAGGAAACGGGCGTCGCCGCCGGCGTGCTGGGCCACCCGGCGTCGGGCGTCGCCTGGCTCGCGACCAAGCTGGCCGCCCACGGGCAGCGGCTGCGAGCCGGGCAGCTGATCCTGGCCGGCTCGTTCACCCGACCGCTGTGGGTGTACCAGGGGGATACCGTGTTCGCCGATTACCGAGAGCTGGGGACCGTGACATGCCGATTCGTGTAGAGGAACCGAAGCCGACGCTGGCCGCCGCACTGGCCGCGGCCGAGCGGCCGTTGGTGGGGATGTGGGTGTGCTCGGGCAGCGCCCTGGTCGCCGAGATCTGCGCCGGGTCGGGCGTGGACTGGCTACTCATCGACGTCGAGCACGGTCCGAACACGCTGACCTCGACCCTCGCCCAGCTGCAGGCCGCCGCCGGGTACGACGTGGTCACGGTCGTGCGGGTGCCCTGGAACGACCCGGTGCAGATCAAGCAGTACCTCGACGCCGGGGCGCAGAACCTGCTCGTGCCGATGGTCGACGACGCCGCGTCGGCCGCCGCGGCCGTGGCCGCCGTGCGGTATCCCGGTTCCGAGGTCGACGGTGTCCGGGGCGTCGGCGCGGCGCTCGGCCGCTCCTCCCGGTGGGGCCGGATCCCCGACTACCTGACTCGGGCCTCCGGCACCGTGAGCCTGACCGTGCAGATCGAGACCGGCACGGCGGTGGCGAACGTCGAGGAGATCCTCGCCGTGGACGGCGTGGACGCGATCTTCCTCGGGCCGGCCGACCTGTCCGGTTCCTTGGGGGTGCTCGGCCAGCAGGAGCACCCGGACGTCCTCGCCGCCGTCGAGCGGTGTCGTCGGGCCGGGACGGAAGCCGGCAAACCGGTGGGCGTGAACGCGTTCGATCCCGCGCGGGCGCGAGGCTACGCGCAGGGCGGGATGGCGTTCGTCTCGGTCGGCTCGGACGTGACCCTGCTGGCCCGGGGCAGCGAGGGGCTGGCCGGCGTGCTGAGCCGACCGCGTTAGGGTTGCTCCGACCGTCCGAGCCGAGGAGGACCCCGTGTGGCAGTCGATGCTGGTGGAGCAGATCCCCTTGCTGGAGAAGATCCTGCGCACGGTGCTGGTGTACGTGGTCATCATCGTGTTGTTCCGGGCGACCGGCAAACGCGGCATGGCGGCGCTGAACACGTTCGATTTCGTGGTGTTGTTCCTGCTCTCCAACGTCGTGCAGAACGCCATCATCGGGCCGGACACCAGTCTGGTGGGCGGCGTCGTCGGCGCGATCACACTGGTGGCGCTCAACACGCTGATCAACCGCCTGATCGCTGATACCGCCGGACGGCATCCGCGGCTGACCCGGTTGCTCGAGGGTTCGTCCACCACGGTGATCCGGGACGGCCGGATCATCGACGCGGCGATGCGCCGGCTGGGCATCCGGCGCAGCGAACTCGACCACGCGGTGCGGACCCAGAACGGTGATGACGTCAGCGAGATCGCCGCGGGCGAACTGGATGCCGGCGGTCACCTCGTGCTGAGCCTGAAGCCGGAGGAGCAGTCGGCCACGAAGGCGGACATCGACGACCTGCGGCGCCAACTCGCCCGGCTGGAGGCCCTCCTGGCGAAACGGTGAGCCGCACGCAGCAGCCGCCCTCAATGCACGTCACCCGCCCGCCGTCGCCTCGGTCCGACCGCCGCCCCGGTCGGACCGCCGACGGGCGCGCTCATCCACCAGGCCGACCGTCAGGGCGAGGAGCAGGACCAGCGCGACCAGGCCGAAGCCGATCGAGATCGCGTTCGCCCAGCCGCCGGCATCGAGCACGGTGAACGCCACCGCCGTGATCACCGCGATCCCGACGGAGGTCCCCACCCGCTGGCCGGTCTGCATGACGCCGCCCGCACTGCCGGCATACTCCAGGGGAACCTCGGCGAGCGTGAGCGTCTGATTCGGGCTGACCACGGCCCCCTGCCCCAGACCGACGAACATCAACGTCAGCAGCAGCCACCACTCGCTGACCAGGCCACGCCCGTGCAGTTCGATCACCGCGACGCTCAGCCCCAGGCCGAGCAGCACGCTGGCCATTCCACCCAGGACGAGGCGGCGGCCCAGCCGCATCACCCGGCGACCGGCCCAGGTGGCGGACAGCGCGGAGGCCGCGGCGTTCGGTAGGCCGATCAACCCGCTCTCCAGCGGCGTGTGCCCGAGGCCCTCCTGGAAGAACAGGGCGACCAGCACCCACACGCTCGTCACTCCCAGGAAGTACAACGCGATCAGACCCGCGCCCCGAGAGAAGCTGCTCGTGCGGAAGATGCCCAGGTCCACCATCGAGCTGTTGCCTCGCCGCCGGTAGTTCCGTTCCCACGCGATCCAGGCGGCCGCGAGGATGACGCCGACCGGCACCAGTGCCCACAGCCACCCCGACACCTCGGCGCGGGCCTCCATGAAGGGCAACAGGACGGCGAAGATCGCCACCCCGAGCAGCAGGGCGCCGACCGGGTCGAGGGCCCGGATGAGACCACCGAGCGTTCGGCCCGGGGAACGGACGACGAGCGGCCGTGGGAACCAGAGGAGCGCGAGGACGATGGCGAGGATGCCGACCGGCACGTTGATGAAGAAGATCCACCGCCAGCCCTCCTGCGGTCCGCCGAACTGGATCAGCAGACCTCCGAGCAACGGGCCGACGCCGACGGACACCCCCACCGCGCTGCCGAACGCGCCGAACGCTCGCCCACGCTCGGCTCCCCGGAAGTACTGCTGGATCATGCCCACGCCCTGCGGGTTGAGCAGGCCGGAACCGATGCCCTGGATGAACCGGGCGATGACGAGCATCGTCGGGTCGGCGGCGAGACCGGACCAGATCGACGCCAGCGTGAAGACGACGACACCGGTGATGAACAGCGGTCCCCGACCGAGGATGTCCCCCGCGCGGCCGGCCGCCACCAGCACCACCCCGAACGTGAGCGCATAGCCGGAGAGCACCCACTGCAACTGGGAGGCGGTAGCACCGAGGCCGGACTGGATCGAGGGCAGGGCGACGTTGACGCTGCTGACGCTGACCAGTGACATGAAGATGGCCACCAGCAACACGGCGAGGATGCGCCAACGGCCCGGATCAGCCCCCGTCGACTCCGTCGAGGTGGTCGCGGGGTCGGTGTCCATCGGTGTCGCTCTCCCGTCCCGTGCTCCAGTCGTCAGCCTGCTGACCACGCTAGTGCAGCGACCGGCCGGGAATGGGACGTCACCGCGCGGTGTCGGCCTCCCCGGCGACGCCGAGATCCCGCCGGATCTCCGGGTGTTCGGCGAGGTACTCCTCGTGCACCTCCCTGACGTGCAGGTCCACCCCGCGCGGATCCTTGACCAAGGAGACGGCGACGAGCGAGATGACGGCCGCGACGACGATGTAGATGCCGATCGGGATCGACGACTTGTACGACGCCAGCAGGGCCTGGGCGATGGTCGGGGCGAACGCACCACCGAGGATGGAGCCGAGCGCGTACCCGATGGACACGCCGGAGTAACGCACCTTGGCCGGGAACATCTCGGCGTAGAGGGCGGCCTGCGGCCCGTACGAGAGGCCCAGGGTGATGGTGAGGACGAACACCGCGACGAAGAACAGGAAGAGGTTTTTGCTGTCGATCAGGTACCACATCGGCACGGCCCAGATGATCAGGCCGGCGTAGCCGATCTGGAACGTGCGGATCCGGCCGAGCCGGTCCGAGAGGGCGCCGCCGACGAAGGTGAAGATCAGCCAGCCGAAGGCGCCGAGCGTCGTCACCAGCAGCAGGTCGGGTCGGGGCAGTTTCAGCACCGATCCGCCGTAGGAGATGAAGAACGCGATCAGCAGGTAGCCGGCCGCGTTGTTGGCCAGGAAGATCAACGCGGTGAGGACGACCTCCTTGGTGTGGTGCCGGAACAGCTGGCCGAGGGGCGCCGAGGACTCCTTGCGGCGCAAGGCCATCTCCTTGAACACCGGGCTCTCCTCCACCGAGCGGCGCACGAAGTAGCCGACGGCGATCAGGACGAGGGAGAACAGGAACGGCAACCGCCAACCCCATTGACCGAACGCCGGGCCCATGGTCGTGGTGAGCACCCACAGCACCCCGGTGGCGAGGATCATGCCGATCGGCACCCCGATCTGCGGGTAGGCCCCGAACAGGCCGCGCTTGTGCACCGGTGCGTGTTCGACGCTCATCAGCGCCGCACCACCCCACTCGCCACCGGCCGAGAAGCCCTGCAGGATGCGCAGCAGGATGAGCAGGATCGGCGCCGCGACACCGATCTGGCCGTAGGTCGGCAGCACGCCGATCAACGCCGTCGCCGCGCCCATCATGACGAGGGTGAAGACGAGCATCTGCTTGCGACCGAGCTTGTCGCCCAGGTGCCCGGCGACGATGGCGCCGAGCGGCCGGAACAGGAAGGAGATGCCGATGGTCGCGAAGGCGACGATCTGCGCGAGCGCCGGGTTGGTGCTGTTCAGCGGGGCCAGGAACAGCGGGGTGAGCACCACCGCGGTCGCCTGGGCGTAGATGAAGAAGTCGTACCACTCGATCGTGGTGCCCACGAGGGTGGCTCCGAGCACGCGGCGCTCCTCCGCGGTGCCCCCCGTGCGGTGCGCCGGGGCGCTGCTGCTGTTGACTGTGGTCATGGCTACTCCGTTGTGCCCGGCCGCGGCACCGAACGGTGGTGCGCGGCGTCTCCTGAGATGCGAGATAGTGACTGAACGGTCAGTCAGTGGGCTCAGCGTAGCGCATGGAACGTGATCGAAACCACATCGTGGCCGTCCCGGCGGATACTGGAGGCATGGAGGCGTTCCACCGGCCGGCCGGGTTCGAGTTGGCCGATCGAGCCGACGCCGGCCACCGGGTGGCCGCTGCGCTGGCGGACTCGAGGGGGCCGGCGACGGTCACGCCCACCACCGTGGTCCTGGGTCTGTGTCGCGGCGGTGTTCCGGTGGCGGCGGTGGCGGCCGCCGACCTGGACCTGCCCGTCGGCGCGGTGGCGACCCGGAAACTCGGGGTTCCCGGCCACCCCGAGGTCGCCTTCGGGGCGCTGGCCGCCTGCGCGGGCCGTCGTGCTCGCACCACCGACCCCGTCCTGGTCGACCGGTTGCTCGGTTCCGGGATCCCGGGGAGCCGGCTGGATCAGGTCGTCGCCGCCGAGACCACGGCGCTGAACCGGCAGGAGTCCCTGTTCCTTAGGACCTCCGGTCCGGTGGCGGGTCGGCCGGTCGTGCTGTGCGACGACGGCATCGCCACGGGCGCGACGATGCTGGCCGCGATCGACGCGGTCCGGGCCGCCGGTGCCGACCGCGTGGTGATCACGGCCCCGGTCGCCTCGCCGGACGCCCTGGATCGGCTTCGTGCCGCCGCCGACGCCGTCGTCGTCCTGCACGCCCCGGCGGACTTTCACGCCGTCGGCGCGTACTACCGGGAATTCCCACAGTGCACGGACGCGGAGGTGTTGGCCTGCCTCGGGTCCGGCCGCGAATCCGGGCGTTGATCGCGGGGTTCGATCACGTCGTTATGATCGAACGTTCCGGTCCGGGCTCGCCGGGCCGGTCGCCAGCGGAGGAGACGGAGCGGATGAGCCCAGCCGGGCACGGGGACGAGGCGGCCACCGAGGCGGACGGACCGGTCACGACGACGCGCTCCAGCACCAGGGCGGGGAGTTCGCACGCTCAGACCCTGTCGCGCGGGGTACGGATGCTCGAGGTGCTCGCCGACGCCGAGGCGCCGTTGTCGATCGGCGAGATCGCCGCCGCGCTGGGGGTGCACCGTTCCATCGCGTACCGGATCCTGCGCACCCTGGAGGAGCATGCGCTGGTGGTGCGCGACGACGCCGGGAAGGTCCTCTCGGGCCCCGGTCTGGCGGTACTGGCCCGGTCGGTCGCGCGTTCCTTGCAGTCGGCCGCGCTGCCGGTGCTGACCGAGCTGTCCGGTGACCTGGGGCTGACCGCGTTCATCGCGGTGTGGGACCAGGTGGACTGCGTCACGCTGGTGACCGTGGAGCCCAACACGCACGGGGCCACGCTGGCGCAGCGCCCGGGCACGCGGCAGTCGTTCGCGGCCGGCGCCCCGAGCATCGCGATCCAGTCGGCCATCAGCGAGGAACAGTGGCGCACCATCGACCCCTCCTCGCCCTACCGGCCGGAGGCGCGGCTGGCCCGCGAGCGCGGCTACGCCGTCAGTTTCGACGAGGTGATCCCCGGGGTCGGATCCGTGGCGGCGCCGATCCTCCGTCCGGGGCTGACCCCCGCCGCCGTCGCCGTCGTCCATCTCGGCCGCCGGGACGACACGGCGGCCATCGGCGCCCGCCTCACCCGGGCGGCCGCGCACATCCAGCGCCACCTGACCTGACGGTTCCGATCCGGCCCGTCAGGCGGCGGGTGCGGCGACGCGGACGGCGACCCGGGACCCGGTGCGCTGCTTGACCACGTCCAGCTGGACGGGGATCCGGTGCTTGAGATCGGCCACGTGACTCACGACGCCGACCACCCGGCCCCGGTCCCGCAACCCCTCCAGCGCCTCCATCACGTCGTCGAGCGATGCCTCGTCGAGCGAACCGAACCCCTCGTCGACGAACAGGGTGTCGATGTCCAGGCCGCCCGCCTCCTGCTGGACGACGTCGGCCAGCCCGAGGGCGAGGGCGAGGGAGGCCATGAACGCCTCTCCGCCCGAGAGGGTGCTCGTCTCCCGGCTGATGCCCGTCCACCCGTCCTGTACCACCAGGGACAACCCCGACTTGGCGTTGCCCTTGACCCGTGCGTCGCTGTGGTTCAGGGTGTACCGGCCGCTGCTCATCGTCAGCAGCCGTTCGCTCGCGGCGGCGGCCACCTGTTCGAGCCGGGCCGCGAGGACGTAGGAGGTCAACGTCATCCGCAGAGCGTTCTCCCCCAGGCCGCGAGCGGTGTCTGCGAGGGAGCGCAGCATCCGTGCCCGCTCCCGCTCGGGACCGACGGCGGCGAGCAACTCCCGCTCCTGATCGACGAGCGTGGATAACCGGCTCAGCCCGCGGTCCAGCAGCCGCTGCCGCACCTCGGCGTCGGCCACGCCAGCACGGGCGGCTCCGATCCTCTCCTCGACGCGCGCCAGGTCCCGCGGCGACGGGGTGGCGACGCCGGCGGCCTCGTCAGCCAGTGCCGCAGTGACCGAGGCGCTGGCGAATGCCTCGTCGGTGCGGTCCTTCCGGCGCTGGTGGGCGGCGATCGCCGTGCGCAGCGCCGCTGCCTCGTCGTCGCCCAGCAGCGCCACGCGGGCCGTGGCCTCGCTCGCGAGGCCGTGCTCGTGCAGTGCCTCCGCCAGGGCGGTGGCCGCGTCCGTGCGGGTCCGTTCGGCGGTCGCCCGCGCGGCCAGGGCCTCCCGCCACCGGGCCAGCCGATCGCATCGGGCGGTCAGATCGGTGAGCCGGTCGGCCAGCGTCGGGTAGCCGGCACGCGCGGCCACCAGCTGGGCGTCCAGCTGCTCGGTGCGGGCCCAGCACTCCTCGATCCGGGCGGTCACCGCGCCCAGCTCGGCGCGGGCGCGCTCGGCCGCCTGGCGGGCGGACTCCGCGCCGATCCGCAGCCGGGCCAGCTCGCCGTCCACCCGGTTCGCGTCGTCGCGCGCCGTGGTGGACTCCGCCGCGGCGAGCCGGGCGGTCTCGTACGCGTCGGTCGCGCCGGGCACGTCCGTGCCGCCGGCCACCGCGTCGAGAGCGGCGATCCGGCGGGCGACGTCCGCGGCGACGGACTGGGCCCGGCCGGCGGCCGCCTCCACGGAGTCCAGCCGGTCCCGAGCGGCCTGCTGGTCCGCTTCGGTGGGCACGTCGGTCTGGCCCGCGCCGGCGGGTGCGGGATGCTCCAGCGACCCGCAGACCGGGCACTGCTCGCCGGCGGCGAGCCGGCCGGCCAACTCGGCGGCGGCGTGGTCGAGGCGTCGTTCGACGATGTCCAGCCACGCCTGGCGCGCGTCCTGCGCGGTCGACCGAGCGGACAGGGCGTCCCGCTCGGCGGATTCGGCCGCGCGGCGCTCGGCGACCAGACGGGTCGCGGCCTCCAGGACGGCGGCGGCTCGCTCGACGGCGGCGGTGCGGGCGGCATGCTGCACGGCCACCGCCCGCGTCGATTCCTGCTGCGCGGCCAGCTCGGTCAGCCGGGCCTCGGCGGTCGTCGCGGCGCGTTCCTGGTCGGCGGCCTCCGCACGCAGCCGGTCCGCGTCGACCCCGAGGGCGTGCCCGGTGGCCTGGACGGCGGCGAGATCCTGCTCCAGCGGCAGACGCGCCTCGAGCACGGCGGCGTCGGACCGCCCGGACGTCAGGGCGGCCTCGACCCGGGACAGCAGCGCCGCCGTGGTCGACGACCCGGCCACCTTCTCGCTCGCGCCCGCGCCGGGAGCACCCAGATCCTCGACCAGATCCTCGGCGGCTCGGGCGGTCCGGGCCGCGTCGGCCTCGGCGGCGCCGGTGGTGGCCAACTGCCGGTCGGCCCGGTCCAGCGCATCCAACTGGCCGCTGACAGCGGTGGCACGGTGGTGGTCGTCGAGCCGGGCCCGGCGCGCGGCGGCGTCCTGGTGCTGGGCCTCCACCGCGGCCCGGTCCCGGCGCGCGTCGGCGAGTCGGCGGTGCCGGTCGAATCGTTCGGCTGCTTCGGCGCCCGTGTGTTCGACATCGGCGAGTTCCTGCCGCCGGAGCTCCAGCGCGTCGACGGCGGTGGCCCGGTAGGTGCGGACCGCGTCGCGCAGATCGGTCAACGAGCGACTCTCCTCGGCACCGCCGCAGACCCCCTCGCCGGCAGTGCCGTCCGAGCCCTCGACGCCGTCCTCGTCAGGATCCTCGATGCCGGCCTGCTCCGCCTCGTCGTCCAGATCCGCCTCGTCGTCCAGATCCGCCTGCGGATCACCACGGGAGGCGCCGTGATCGACCGGTAGCGGGAGCGGCAGGTCTGCCCACAGGTCCCAGCCCTGCCGGACCAGCAGTTCGAGCCGGGTCTCGTCCTCCCCCACGCGGGCCTCGGCGTCCGCGGCGTCCTGCGCCAGCCGCTGCTCGAGATTCCCGTACCGGTCCGTGCCGAACAGCTTCTCCAGCAGGTCCTCCCGCTCCGACGGACGGGCCTGGAGGAACCGCGCGAATTCGCCCTGCGGCAGCATCACCACCCGTGTGAACTGGTCCTTCGACATGCCCAGGGTGTCCAGGATCTCGGCTCCGACCTCGTCCGCCCGGGTGCTCCGCGGCGCCCAGGTGCCGTCCTCGAACACCTCCAGGCTGACCTTCGCGTTCTCGGGCACCATCCGGGCCGCACCGCGGCGCGCGGGTCGCTCCCAGGCGGGCGCCCGCGTCACCCGCAGGCGTCGGCCGCGAGCGGTGAAGTCGAGGCTGACCGATGGCGCGGCGTCGGGTGCGGCGTGGTCACTGCGCAGGTTCCGGGCGTTCTGCCGTTCGCCCGGGACCGACCCGTACAGGGCGAAGCAGATGGCGTCGAGCACACTGGTCTTGCCCGCGCCGGTCGGCCCGTTGAGCAGGAACAGCCCCTGCTCGGACAGGGCGTCCATGTCGATGTGCTGGGCGGTCGCGAACGGCCCGAAGGCCTCGACGTCGAGCCGGTGGATCCTCATCGGGCCGCCTCCGCGATCGAGACGGCGTCCAGCGCGGCGGCGAGCGCGGCACGTTCCTGTGCCGACGGCGGCCGGGAACGCACGTGGTCGAGGAATCCGGCGCTGACCTCGAGGTCGTCGACGGCGGTGGCCACCCGCGAACTGTAGGTGGTTCGCTCCCGCGGTGCGGCGCCCTGCGGGTCGAACTGCAGCACCAGCGTGTGAGGGAAGCGCTCGCGGAGCCGATCCATCGCCATCATGGGCCGCTGCGGATCGGTCAGCGTGACCTGGCACCAGGCGTCCTCGGCGCCGGCGTGGGCCGGGTCGGCGAGCAGCTCGTCCAGCGGGCCGCGCAGGGTCGCGAGCGCGCGGGCGGTCGGTACGGTCACCGGGTCGACCGCGCGCAGCCCGTCCGGTCCGACGTCGAGGAGCCATCCGCCTTTGGCCTGCCGCGCCTCCGAGAAGGAGTACGGCAACGGCGAGCCGCTGTACCGGACGTTCTCGCGCAGCCGCTGCCGGCCGTGCAGGTGACCGAGAGCGACGTAGTCGAAACCCTCGAACACGGGCACCGGGATCTGGCCGAGGCCGCCGCTGGCGAGTTCTCGTTCACTGTCGGACTCCTCGGCCCCGGCGACGAACGCGTGGCACATCAGGACCGACCGCACGGGTGGGGTGCTTCCGGCCGCTGCGGACAGGGCGGCCAGGTGGTCCCGGACCAGGCGCAGGGCCGCCGTCATGACGGCGGGGTGGCCGGGCCGGTCGACGCCGAGCCGGTCCGCGACCAGTCGAGGCTCGAGGTAGGGCACGGCGTAGACGGCGATGTCCGCCCCGCCGGGCTCGGTCAATCGCACCGGATCGGTCAAAGCATCCAGACCGGTGCGCACGTGCACGCCACCGCGGGAGAGCACCCGGTCGGCGAAGCCCAGCCGGATCGGTGAATCGTGATTGCCGGAGGAGAGAATCACCTCCGCCCCGGCCGCGGTGAGCCGGTCGAGCGCGTCCGAGAAGAGCTGGACCACCTCCACCGACGGCAGCGCACGATCGTAGACGTCCCCACTGATCAGGACCGCACGGACTCCCTCGGACCGCACGATCCCGACGAGCTGATCGACGAAACGCCGTTGCTCGGCCAGCATCCCGACACCGTGGAAGGAGCGGCCCAGGTGCCAGTCGGAGGTGTGCAGAATCTTCATACCTTCACGCTAGAACGGCACACCGACAGAACCGGGGTGCCCCGCCGCGACCCCCGGACGAGCACTGCGACGGGCCCCGCCGGTGACCGCTCGACGACGGGTCAGGAGCCTCCGTCGCGGTGGTCGAAGAAGTTCCGGACCTCACGGTCGTGCGCCGACTCGGCACCGGGATCCGTCCGACCGGTTCCGGGCTTCGGCGGTGCGGGCGCGTTGCGCGGGCGCTCGGCGGAGGCCGCAGTGACGGGAGCGTCCGTGTCCTCCGCGTTCGTGTCCTCCGCGTCCTCGCCTTCCCCGTCTCGCGGGGTGACGGAGAGGAAGCTGCGGAACACGAGACCGGCGAGCAGACCGCCGAGCAGCGGCGCCACCCAGAAGGCCCAGAGCTGCTGCACCGCCCACCCCTCGGCGAAGATCGCCGACCCGGTGGCCCGGATCGGATTGATGCCGCCGTTGGAGATCGGGGCGATCGCAGCCAGGACGACCGTCAGCCCGAAGCCGGCGGCGAGGGCGGCCAGCAGGTTGTTGGCCCGGCGGGCGGTGGCCCCGAGGACGACCGCCACGAACAGGGCGGAGGCGACGATCTCGGCGAGCAGCACGCTCGTGAGCGGGAACTGAGCCGGTGATCGGCTGTCGTAGCCGTTGGACAGGGCCGTGAACACCTGAGGCAGGGTGCCGCCGAGCTGCGGGTGCACCCGCAGCACCAGGTACAGCAGCCCGGACGCGGCGAGACCGCCGACCAGCTGGCCCAGCAGGTAGGACGGCGTGTGGGCCCAGCGGGTGCGGCCGGCGATCGCCGCACCGAGGGTGAGCGCCGGGTTGAAGTGGCCGCCGCTGATGTGCCCGAAGGCGAGGACGCCCACGGTCATGGCCAGGCCCAGCGCGACGGGCGCGGGGACACCGCCCGTCTGGACCAGCAGGCCGGACAGCACGGCGCCGAGGCCGCCGAAGACCAGCAGGAAGGTTCCGATGGCCTCCGCACCGGCACGCGCCCACGGCCCGGCACCCGGGCCGAGGATCTCGGTGGCCATGCCCTCCTTGGTCGCGGCCACGGGCACGGGTGCGGCGAGGTCGCCGACGCCCGCAGCGGCGCCCGACGCGCGGCGACCGCCCGTCGTGGCGGCGTGGGGGACGGTGGTGCTCGTGGCCCCCGCGTTCGGGTCTGCCTCGCTCCGGGGGTCGGCGGGCTGGGGGGTGCGGCCAGGATCGGCGGCCATGCGGTCCTCGATTTCGTCGTCGGTCGCGGCCCGGCGTCGTCGCGCCGGGAACCACGCGATTACCCGTCGAGACTATCGTTCGAGTGTGCCTGCATCGATGTCGTCCCCGCGTGGGGATCTTCACACCGCGTCCCCGACCACCCCACAGCCCGCCCCCGACGGCGGAGAAGACGGCGGAGAAAACACCGCGCGGCGTGCACCCGAGCACGCCGACCGGGTACGCGGCTGCCTCCTCGCCGGCGCCGTCGGTGACGCCCTCGGTTACGCCGTCGAGTTCGACCACTGGCCGCAGATCGTCCGCCGCTACGGGCCGGCCGGTCTGACGACGCTCACGGACGTCGCCGAGCCCGTGATCTCGGACGACACGCAGATGACACTGTTCACCCTGGAGGGGCTGAGCGAGGCGCTGCGCTGGGCCAACGAGGGTTCGGCCGCCGACGAGTCGGCGTGCCTGTGGTTGGCCTACCTGCGCTGGTTCCGCACGCAGGGAGAGCCGCTGCCCGCCGCGGCCCCGCAGCCGCCGGCGACGTGGCTGGAGTCCGAGCCGCTGATGCGGCACCGGCGCGCGCCCGGCAACGCCTGCCTGAGCGGACTGGGCTCCGGGGCGATGGGCACCGCGGAACGGCCGGTGAACCCGGACGCGAAGGGATGCGGGACGGTGATGCGGTCCGCGCCGTTCGGCCTCGTCCCGCACGTGGCGGTCCCCGACTTGGTGCGCCTGGCGGCCCGCGGCTCCGCGTTGACGCACGGCCACCCCACGGCGGGCGTCGCCGCCGGCGCCCTGACCGGGATCATCGGTCGGGTCGTACGCGGGGCGGACCTGGCCGTGGCGGTCCGCGAGACGATGACGGCCCTCGCCGAGGGCGCAGAGAACGCGGTGGAGACCCATCGGGCGTTGACGGCAGCGGTCGACGCCGCCGCAGCGGACCGCGACGTCGACGTGCCCCTGGACCCGCCGCGGCTGTCCGACCGGTTCGGCGGCGGCTGGGTCGCAGAGGAGGCCCTGGCGATCGCGGTGTACTGCGCGCTGGTCGACGCCGACGACGACCCACAGGTCCACCTGCGGCGGGCGCTCGTGCGCGCCACCAACCACGACGGCGACAGCGACTCGACCGCCGCCATCACCGGCAACCTCATCGGTACCCTGCGCGGCACGGCGGCCCTCGACCCGGCCTGGATCGGCGCGCTGGTGGAGCGCGACGTCGTCGACCGGGCGGTCGACGAGTTCCTCCACGCGCTGGCCGGCGGCCGCTGAGCGGCGGCGCCGCTGACCGCCGAGCCGCCGCTCAGCCGGTCAGGCGCAGGCCCTCCCCCACGGCGACGGCGTCCCGCCCGCGGGCCGGCCATTCGTCGGCGTCGTGCCGGCGGAACCGCCCGTCCACGACGGTGAACAGGGCGAGCTGCTGCGGACCGGTACCGCGCTCGGAACCGACGCCCTGGTTCCCCCAGGCGGTCGCCGGCAGGGCCAGGCGGGAGAAGAGCGTGGTCAGGTCGTCGACGGCGTGCCGGCGAGCCACATCGATCATGATGCCGGCGCACGCCCGGGCGTCCTCGAGGGGGTCGTGGTGCCGGAGCAGCGGAACGCCTGCCTCGGCCGCGACGAAGGGCAACGAGTAGGACGGGAGCCGGTAGGTGCGCCGCGCGAGCCGGACCGTGCAGGCCGACCGGGCGGGAGCCACGGTGACCCGACAGGACCGGGCGGCCTCGGTGTAGACGCCGAGGTCGAAGGCCGCGTTGTGGGCCACCATCAGGTCGCCGTCGACGAACCGTTCGATCCGCCCGAGTGCCTCCGCGGTGGTCTGTTCCCCGGCGACGTCGGCGGCGGTGATGCCGTGGATCGCGATGTTGGCGGGTTCGAAGTGGTCGGCGGCGGGCGGGGGCCGCATCAGCCAGGCGGTCTGGTCGACCACCTGGCCGTCACGGACCTTGACCAGGCCGACGGCGCACGGGGAGCCGCGATGGCCGTTGGCTGTCTCGAAGTCGATGGCCGTGAACGCGATTCCCACGCCGCCACGCTACCGCCCGGTACCCGCGGGGGCCGACGCAACGCCGTCGGCAAGCCCGACGGCACGCTTCCCGCGGCTCAGGATCCCCTCAGGAACCACCCCGTAGTCTTGACCGGTGATCTCGCTGCCCGCGCTGGACCTGACCGCGCTCTCCGCCTCCGCCGTCCGCCCCGTGGCCGGCATCCTCCCGGCCTGGCTGGACCCCAACGTCTTCCTGCGCGACCCGGCGCTCGCCCCGTGGATCGTCCTGCTCGTCTGCGCCTTCGTGTTCGCCGAGACCGGGTTGCTGATCGGGTTCTTCCTGCCGGGCGACTCCTTGTTGTTCACGGCCGGTCTGCTGACCGCGACCGGCACCATCGGGGTCCCGGTGTGGGTGCTCGGCCTGTCCGTGTTCGTGGCCGCGTTCGCCGGCGACCAACTCGGTTACTACATCGGGCACCGCACGGGACCGGCCGTGTTCCGCCGACCCGACTCTCGGATCTTCCGGCAGGAGTACGTCGACCGTGCCCACGAGTTCTTCGAGCGGTTCGGCGGGCGCGCGGTGATCCTCGCCCGCTTCGTGCCGATCGTGCGGACCTTCACGCCCGTCATTGCCGGGGTTGCGAAGATGCCCTACCACGTCTTCATCGCGTTCAACGTGATCGGGGCGCTGCTCTGGGGCGTCGGCGTGACGCTGCTGGGCTTCTGGCTTGGCCAGTTCAGCTGGGTGGGCCAGAACATCGACGTCATCTTCGTCGTCATCGTCGCGATCTCGGTGATCCCGATCGCCGTCGAGCTGCTCAAGGCCCGGAAGAAGCCCCGCACGGCCGATCGCGCCCCCGGAGCCGACGGCGCCCGCGAGGCCAATCGCACCGACTGACGCCCGCCTCTCACCCGGCCAGGACGCGGGTGACGTGCGGAACCAGGGCCCGCATCGCCTGCCCCCGGTGACTGATCGCGTTCTTGCGGGCCGGTTCGAGTTCGGCGCAGCTGTCGGGGTACCCGTCCGGCTGCAGCACCGGGTCGTAGCCGAACCCGTGACCGCCGCGCGGCTCGCGCAGCAGGGTGCCCCGCAGTTCGCCGTGCACGACGACGGGCTCGGCGTCCGCTCCCGGCAGCACCAGGGCGGCCGCGCAGATGAATCCCGCCGCACGGTGCGGTTCGTCGATGTCGGCCAGCTGGGCGAGCAGCAGCCGCAGGTTCGCCTCGTCGTCGCCGTGCCGTCCGGCCCACCGGGCGGAGAAGATGCCGGGGGCTCCCCCCAGCACGTCGACCGCGAGGCCGGAGTCGTCGGCGACGGCCGGCAGACCCGTGGCCGCGGCGACGGCGCGGGCCTTGAGCAGGGCGTTCTCGGCGAACGTCACGCCCGTCTCCCGCACGTCCGGGGCTCCCGCCGCTCCGGCGTCGATCACCTGCGTGTCCACGTCGAGCCCCGGCACCACACCCCGCAGCAGCTCCCGCAGCTCGACCAGCTTGCCCCGGTTGTGGGTGGCGAGGACGAGCCGGGCGGCGGTGCCGGTCATCCCTGGCCCAGGGTGGCGCGCTGGACGGCGGCCAGTTCGGCGGTGCCGGCGAGGGCCAGGTCGAGCAGGGCGTCCAACTCCGCGCGGTTGAAGGGGGCGCCCTCGGCGGTGCCCTGCACCTCGACGAACTGTCCCGAACCGGTGACGACGACGTTCATGTCGGTCTCGGCGCGGACGTCCTCCACGTAGGGCAGGTCCAGCATGGGCACCCCGTCGATGATGCCGACGCTGACCGCGGAGACGGTGTCCCGCAGGGGCCGGGCGGTCGACTTGATCAGTTTCTGGTTGCGGGCCCACGTCACGGCGTCGGCGAGGGCGACGTAGGCGCCGGTGACGGCGGCCGTGCGGGTGCCGCCGTCGGCCTGCAGGACGTCGCAGTCCAGGACGATGGTGTTCTCGCCGAGTTCCCCCAGGTCGATGATGGACCGCAGGGAGCGGCCGATCAGCCGGGAGATCTCATGGGTGCGGCCGCCGATCCGGCCCTTGACCGACTCCCGGTCGGACCGGGTGTTGGTGGCACGGGGCAGCATCGCGTACTCGGCGGTCACCCAGCCGCGCCCCTCGCCCTTGAGCCAGCGGGGCACGCCCCCGGTCAGGGAGGCGGTGCACAGCACCCGGGTGTTGCCGAACTCGATCAGGGCCGAGCCTTCCGCCTGGTTGGACCAGTCCCGGGTGATGCTGATGGGTCGCAGTTCGTCGGGCGCCCGGCCGTCGGACCGGACCACCCCCAGGGCGGCTGCGGACGAGGGGACGGCGGAGGCGTCAGTCATGGTCTCCAGCGTAGTGGCCGCCACCCCGCCTCACCCGGCGTCGACGCGGCCGTCGCCGTGCAGGACGAAGACGTCCCCGGCGGCCACCGTCTGCACCGGGCCGGCGAACGCCTCGCGGGCCTCGGCGCAGCTGCGGGCGGGATCGTTCCACACCGGCAGGTGCGTCAGCGCCAGGCGGTGGACGCCGGCGGCGCGGGCCGACTCACCGGCCCGCAGCCCGGTCAGGTGCACGCCGCGGACGGCGTCGTCCCGACCCTCGTGGTAGGCGGCCTCGCACAGGTAGAGGCAGGCAGCCCGAGCGGCCTCGTCCAGTTCCGGGCAAGCGTCCGTGTCGCCGGAGTAGGCCACCACCGCCTCGGTCCCGTCGTCGCCCGGCCCGCTGATCCGCAGCGCGTACGCCTCCTCCACCGGGTGATCCACGGAGTACGGGGTGACCGTGAACGGACCGATGCGCTCCGGCCGGCGGGCCGCCCACGTGTGGAACGCGAACTCGCGGTGCATCCCCGGGTCCGCGGGCAGCTCGGCGATCAACGCGAGCCGGTCCGCCAGCAGCCCGGCGGCGTAGACCGGGACCGGGCGCCCGCTCCACCCGGCCGGGTTCCAGCGCAGGGCCACGTGCAGGCCCACCAGGTCGAGGTAGTGGTCGGCGTGGGCGTGGGAGATGATCACGGCGTCCAGCTGATCCGGGTCGATGTACCGCTGCAGCGCCCCGAGCGAGCCGCTGCCCAGGTCCATCACGACGTTCCAGGTCCGGCCGTCCACGTCCTGAGCGGACAGCAGATAGCACGACGCCGGGGAGTCGGGCCGCGGGAACGAACCGGCGCAGCCGACCACCGTGACGCGCACGCTCACCGGGCTCCCCCGCCGCCACCGGCACCGATCCGGGTGCGGTGGATGAGCTGATCCGTCGACCGCGCGGCCACCCGGGTGGGAACCGTCATCTCGGCCGCCCGGCTCGCCAGGGATTCCCGCGCGGCGGCGATCATCTCCGGGGTGATCCGGGCCAGGGTGCCGGTCGGGTACCGGGCGGCGACGTGCTCCGCGTGCTCGACGTCGCGCACCTCGGGACCGAGGAAGCGGCGGGCGAGTGCCTCGAACTGGGCGGGATCCCCGGTGGCCAGGAACTGGTGCTGCGGCACCGGACCACCGGCCGGGCGGGCCAGGTCGTGGTCGATGAGGGCCCGGTAGACGTCCTTGGCGGTCTCCTCCGCGCTGGAGACGAGGGTGACGCCGTCGCCCATCTGGTAGGAGATGACGCCGGTCAACAGCGGGTAGTGGGTGCAGCCGAGCACCAGCGTGTCCACGCCGGCGTCCTTGAGCGGGGCCAGGTACTCCCCCGCCGTCGCGAGCAGCTCGGGACCGCTGGTGACGCCCGCCTCGACGTAGTCGACCAACGCGGGGCACGAGGCCGAGGTGATCTGCAGGTGCGGCGCGGCGGCAAACGTGTCCTCGTAGGCGCGGGAGCCGACGGTCGCCGCGGTGCCGATGACGCCGATCCGCCCGTTGCGGGTGGAGGCCACCGCACGGCGGACCGCGGGTTGGATGACCTCGATCACGGGGATGCCGCGCGCGGCGGTGTAGCGCTCGCGCGCGTCGCGCAGGACGGCGGCCGAGGCGGAGTTGCACGCAATGACCAGCAGCTTCACCCCGGCGTCGACCAGTTCGTCCATCACCCCGAGCGCGTTGGCACGCACCTCGGCGATCGGCAGGGGGCCGTACGGGGCGCGAGCGGTGTCCCCGACGTAGAGGATGGACTCGTGCGGCAGCTGGTCGATCACGGCGCGCGCGACGGTCAGGCCGCCGACGCCGGAGTCGAAGATCCCGATCGGGGCGAAGCTGCGGGCGCGCGCCGCCTCGACGTCATCGCTCGACGTCGAGCGGGGGACGGCACGTTTCATTGAACGAAGACTAGCCGTTCCCTGTGCGCCGCCAGAACTTCACGACCCGTCTGCTTGCTCACACCGGTTCCGCCGCCGGCACCGGCCGCTCACCGGTCCAGCGAGCGCAGCAGCGCCTGCATCAGCGTGTCCTGCAGCCAGGTCAGGAAGTTGTAGACGAGCGCGAGGTAGCTCTCCAGGTCGGTCGCCTCCGCCCAGTCGGTGATGTCGTGCAGACGGTTCGCGTCCTCGTCGGTGACGAGGTTCAGCCGGTCCGCCAGCACGAGCCGGACGTCGTTGATCGCCTTCGAGAGAATGGCCGCCTGGTCGGTGTCCAGCTGGATCGGTTCGGCCTCGATCAGCAGTTCCGCGGCACGCAGGCCGGCGGTCTTCTGCTCGCGCAGGCCCCGCTCGGTCAGCCGGCGGAACTCCAGCGCCGCCTCGTCGTCGCCGTCGACGCCGTCGGGCAGCAGCCGCCGCACGGCGGTGTCCTCCGGCACGGTGGCCTCGGCGTCGATGCCGACCAGGGCGGCGAGCGGGTCGTCGTCGGGCGTGGTTCGGGGTTCGAGCATCGAGGCGACGTCACGGAACAGCTTGCCGAGCAGTTCCCGCTCGGCGTCCTCCAGGAAGCCGGTGATGCCGCGGCGGGTGGACCGGAATCCGTGCGCCATCAGCTCTGGTCCGCCCGTCGATAGGTGGCCCACAAGCCGTACCCGTGCATGGCGGTCGTGTCCTGCTCGATCTTCTCCCGGCTGCCGGTCGCGACCACCGAGCGGCCCTGCTGGTGCACCTCGAGCATGAGGGTGTTCGCCCTGGCCTCGGAGTAGCCGAAGTAGCTGCGGAACACCCAGCTGACGTAGCTCATCAGGTTGACCGGGTCGTTCCAGACGATCAGCACCCAGGGCACGTCGGCTTCGGTGCGGGCGTCCCCTTCGGCCCGTTCCGCCGGCGACGAGAGCGGGGCGGTCTGCTCGGTCGGGGCGGCGATGGACATTCCACCATGGTAGGCCCGGCGGCGCCGGCCTCCTCCCGCGGGCCCGGCCGTTCCGTCGGTGGGGTGACCTACGCTGGACCCCGTGAGCGATCCGACATTCGCGCGCCGGCCGAGTACCGCGCTGTTCACCGATCACTACGAGCTGACCATGCTGCAGGCGGCCCTGCACTCGGGGGCCGCGCACCGTCGTTCGGTGTTCGAGGTGTTCGCCCGCCGACTGCCGAACGGGCGGCGGTACGGCGTGGTGGCCGGCACCGGCCGGCTGCTCGAGGGGATCGCGGATTTCCGGTTCGATCCGGACCAGCTGGCCTTCCTGGAGTCCACGCGGGTGGTCAACGCGCAGACCCTCGACTATCTCGCCGACTACCGGTTCACCGGCTCGGTGCGTGGTTACGCCGAGGGGGAGATGTACTTCCCGAACTCGCCGATCCTCACCGTGGAGGGTACGTTCGCCGAGGCGTGCCTGCTGGAGACGTACGTGCTCTCCGTGCTGAACTACGACAGCGCGATCGCCTCGGCGGCGTCCCGGATGACCCTGGCGGCCGGGGACCGCCCGTGCCTGGAGATGGGCGCCCGGCGGATCCAGGAGGACGCCGCCGTCGCCGCCGCCCGCGCCGCCGTCATCGCCGGTTTCGCCGGCACCTCCAACCTGGAGGCCGGCCGCCGGTGGGGCCTGACCACCATCGGCACGGCGGCGCACTCCTTCACCCTGCTGCACGACGACGAGGAACAGGCGTTCGCCGCCCAGCTGGAGTCGTTGGGTCTGGACACGACCCTGCTGGTCGACACCTACGACGTCGAGGCCGCGGTGCGCACCGCGATCGGAATCGCCGGCGACCGGCTGGGTGCGGTGCGCCTGGACTCGGGGGACCTGGCGGTGCAGGCGCGCGAGGTCCGGGACCTGCTGGACTCGCTCGGCAACCGGGACACCCGGATCACGGTGACGTCCGACCTGGACGAGTTCGCCATCGCCGGCCTGGCCGCCGCCCCGGTCGACTCCTACGGGGTGGGCACCCAGCTGGTGATCGGCTCCGGCGCGCCGACCGCGTCCCTGGTGTACAAGCTGGTGGCCCGGCAGGACGAGGACGGCCGCTGGGTGAACGTGGCGAAGGCGTCGAAGGACAAGGCGTCCGTCGGCGGGGACAAATGGGGTCTGCGCCGCCGGGACGCGGACGGCATCGCCACGGCGGAGGTCGTGCGGATCGGAGGCCGCCCGGAGAACGACGGTGACGACCGCCCGCTGACGCGCGACTTCATCGTCGACGGCGAGCTGGCTCCGGGTTGGACCGGGCCCGACGGCGTGGCCCGAGCGGCCCGGCACCACGCCGCGGCCCGCGCCGAGTTGCCCCGGGCCGTGCAGTCCCTGTCCCGCGGTGAACCGGTGATCCCGACCGTCGTCGAGTCCCCCGGAGCACCCGGGTCGGCCGGAGCACCCGGGTCGGCGGGAGCGGGGGGAGCGGGGTCATGAGCGGGGTCACGAGCGGCGTCACGAGCGGCGTCACGAGCGGCGTCACGAGGCCGGGCACCGGCCGAGCGCTGGTCGTCGTGGACGTGCAGAACGACTTCTGCGAGGGCGGCGCGCTCGCGGTCGCCGGTGGCGCCGCCGTCGCGGAGGGCATCACCCGCTACCTGCGCGAGCACCGGGCCGCGTACGACGTCGTCGCCGCCACCCAGGACTGGCACATCGACCCGGGCCCGCACTTCTCGGATCACCCCGACTTCGTCACCAGCTGGCCGGTGCACTGCGTCGCGGGCACGCCGGGCGCGGAACTGCACCCCGGACTGGACACCACCGGCATCGACGAGCTGTTCCACAAGGGCGAGTACGCCGACGGCTACTCCGGGTTCGAGGCGCACGCGTGCGGGACGGGCGACGCCGGGGCAGCGTCCTCGGCAGCGTCCTCGGCAGCGGGCCGGCCGCGGGACCTCGCCCGGTGGCTGACCGACCACGGGATCGAGGCGATCGACGTCGTCGGCATCGCCACCGATCACTGCGTGCGGGCCACCGCGCTCGACGGCGCCCGGGCCGGGTTCGCCGTCACCGTGCTGACCGACCTCACCGCCGGGGTGGCGCCCGACGCGACGGAGCGCGCCCTGGCCGAGCTGGCGGATGCCGGGGTCACGATCACCGACAGCGGCACCCCGTCATGAGCCCGTCATGAGCACCCGGTGAGCGGCCGGCGTGTGGTCGTGCTCGGCGGGTCGGGGCTGCTCGGCGCCCGCGCCGCGGACACGCTCGCCGGTCGCGGCCACGACGTGCTGCGGGTGAGCCGGTCCACCGGGGTGGACGCGACGACCGGCGTGGGACTGGCCGCGGCCTTCGCCGGCGCCGGGACCGTCGTCGACTGCCTGGACGTGAAGACGGGCCGACGCGCCGCCGCGACGGCGTTCTTCTCCGGGACCGCGGCCCGGGTCGCGGACGAGGCCCGGGCCGCGGGCGTCGGACACGTCGTGTGCCTGTCCGTCGTCAACGTCACCGAGCCGGCCCTGCGGTCGGCGCTCGGCTACTACGCCGGCAAGGCCGCCCAGGACGACGTCTACCGCGGTCGGCTGCTCGATCGACCGGCGGCCGCGGGTTTCACCAGCCTGCGCTCGACCCAGTGGTTCGAGTTCGCCGACCAGTTGCTGCACCGGCTCCGCTTCGGGCACCTGGCAGTGGTGCCGGTGATGCGGGTGCGCCCGGTCGCGGCCGACGCCGTCGCCGAGGCCATCGCCGACGTGGTGGACGAGGGCCCGACGCACGCGGCGCGCACCGTGGACGTCGCCGGTCCCGAGGTACTCGACACCGGCACCATGGCCCGCCGGCTGGCCGAGATCCGGGGCACCCCGGCGGTCGCGACCGTGCCGATGCCCATGCGGGCGCTGCGCACCGGTGGCCTGCTGCCGCCTCCCGGTGCCCGGATCGACCGGCGCACCTTCGCGGCCTGGCTGGCCGGCCAGCATTCCGGAAAGCCGTCCAGTTCCTGAGACAATCGAGGCGACACACCCCCGACCCTCAGGAGTGCCCTCGTGAGCCCCCGCACCCTCTTCCGCCGCCTGGCCCTGATCGAAGCCGTCACGTGGACGCTGCTGCTGATCGGCATGGTGCTCAAGTACGTCACCGGCACCACCGACCTCGGGGTGCGGATCGGCGGAGGCCTGCACGGCCTGGCGTTCCTGTCCTACGTGGCGGCCACCGTCTACGTCGCCGTTGACGGCCGTTGGTCGGCGGGCCGGACGGCGCTCGGCCTGGTCTCGGCCGTGGTGCCGTACGCCACCCTGCCGTTCGAGCGCTCCGCGGAGCGCCGGGGGCTGCTGGCCGACGCCTGGCGGCTGCGCCCGGGCGGTGATGCGCCCCGAACCGCGCTCGAGCGCCTGCTCGGCCTCACCCTGCGCCGGCCGGCCCTGACCGCCGTCGTCGGCGTCGTCGTCGTGCTCGCCGTGTTCACTGCCCTGCTCGTCGTCGGCCCGCCGGTCCCCAGCAGCTGAGCGTTCTCCGCCTTCCCCTTTCCCGCACCCCTTTCGCGCACCCCTTTCGCGCACCCCTTTCGCCGAGTGGTCAATTGATGTCGGTTCTGATCGCGGATCGGCCGCAGAACCGCCATCTACTGACCAGTCGACGGAAAGTCGCTGACCGAGGGGCAGTCGAGGGGGGAGGGGGCGAGGGGGGAGGAGAGCTGGCGCCCTGGTCGCGACGCTAACGGGCCAGGGCCCGCCCGACCGTGCGCCCGGTGAACAGGCAGCCCCCGAGGAACGTGCCCTCCAGCGCGTTGTAGCCGTGCAGCCCGCCACCGCCGAAACCGGCCGCCTCCCCCGCCGCGTACAGGCCCGGGATCGGGACGGCGGCGTCGTCGAGCACCCGCCCGTCCAGGTCGGTCTGCAGCCCACCGAGCGTCTTGCGGGTGAGCACGTGCAGTCGGACGGCGATCAGCGGCCCGGCCGCCGGATCCAGCACCCGGTGCGGGGAGGCCACCCGCATCAGCCGGTCCCCGCGGAAGCGGCGGGCGTTACGGATGCCGACGACCTGCGCGTCCTTGGCGAACGGATTCGCCAGCTGCATGTCCCGCTCGACGATCTGACGGCGCAGCCCCGCGACGTCCAGCAGCGGCCGCCCGGTCAGACCGTTCATCCCCGCCACCAGCTCGTCCAGGGTGTCGGCGACGACGAAGTCCGCCCCGTGCTGCTTGAACGCCTCGACCGGGCCCGGGGCGCCGCGGCCGAGCCGGGTCCGCACCAGCAGCTTCAGGTCGCGGTTCGTCAGGTCGGGGTTCTGCTCGGAACCGGAGAGGGCGAACTCCTTCTCGATCATCTTCTGGGTGAGGACGAACCAGGAGTGGTCGTGCTCGACCAGGTCGGGCGTCGTGCGCAGGTGCCGCAGCGTGGCCAGGGTGTCGTAGCCGGGCAGTGCGGGGAACGCCAGCCGACGGCCGAGCGCGTCGAACCACAGGGGTGACGGGCCGGGCAGGATCCGGATGCCGTGCGCGGGCCACACCGGGTTCCAGTTGGCGATGCCCTCGGTGTAGTGCCACATCCGGTCCCGGTTCACCAGCCGGCCGCCGGCCCGGGCGGTGGCCTCCAGCATCCGGCCGTCGACGTGGGCCGGCACGCCCGTGATCAGGTGGGCGGGCGGCGTGCCGAGCCGTTGGGGCCACCAGCGGCGGATCGCCTCGTGGTCCGCGCCGATCCCGCCGGAGGCGACGACGACGGCGTCCGCGGTGATGCTGAAGTCCCCGGCCGGGTCACGATTGGAGGAGACGCCGCGTGCGGCATCGTCGTCGGCCAGGACCGTGCCGCGCACCCCGGTCACCACGCCGCCGGTGACGACCAACTCGTCCAGCCGGTGCCGGAACAGCAGCCGGACGGCGCCGTCGTCGGCCGCCTGCCGCGCCCGTTGCGCGAACGGGCCGCTGACGCCCGTGCCGGTTCCCCACGGGACATGGAATCGCGGCACCGAGTTGCCGTGACCGGCGGCCCGGCCGTCGCCCCGCTCGGCCCAGCCGACCACCGGGGTGAAGGAGACGCCGACCGAGCGCAGCCAGTCCAGTTTCTCCCCCGCGGCGAACTCGACGTAGGCCCGCGCCCAGCGCCTGCCCCAGTGGTCTTCGGGATGCTCCCCGTCGAGCCGGTCCCAGCCGGCGCTGCCGGACCAGTCCTGCCAGGCCAGCTCGGCGGAATCCCGCACGCCCAGCCGACGCTGCATCGGGCTGTCGACGAGGAACAGGCCGCCGAAGGACCAGTGGGCCTGGCCGCCGAGGTTGTTCGCGTTCTCCTGCTCCACCACGACGACCCGACGGCCGGCGGTGACCAGCTCGTGACAGGCGGTCAGCCCGGCGAGCCCGGCTCCGATGATGACGACGTCGGCATGCATAGGCACCATCATGCACGCCAGGGGCGCAGATGGCCGGGAGCCTACGTCCGGCCGATGAACCAGTTCTGCAGCTTCGCCAGCCGGGTCTTGAGCTGGGCCTCGTCCGCCTGCGCGACGGGCGGTCCTCCGCACAGCCGCCGCAGCTCGGCGTGGATGACGCCGTGCGGGGTGCCGGACCGGGCCGACCACGCCGAGACGTTCTTCGCCAGTTGGTTGCGCAGGTCCTTGAGCATCCGGTGGTCGGGCACGGACGGGCCGGTCGGGGTCGGCCGCGTCGATTTCTGCCGCCGCACCTCGTCGGCCTGGCGCTGGCGCAGCAGCTCGCCGATCTGGTCGGCGTCGAGCAGGCCCGGGATGCCGAGGAAGTCCTGCTCGTGCTCGCCCCCGAGCTCGCCGCCGGTGCCGAACTCGCTGCCGTCGAACAACACCCGGTCGAAGGACGCCTGGGACTCGAGAGCCTCGAACGTCGCCTTCGTCAGGGAGTCCGACGCGCGGTCCTCCCGGTTGGCGGCCGCGAGCTCCGCGTCGTCGAGCATCTCCTCGGACTCGACCTCGATGCTGCTGACCGGTTTGTCGAGGGCGTGGTCCCGCTCGAGTTCCATCTGGTTCGCCAGGTCCGTCAGGGCCGGCACCGACGGCAGGAACACCGACGCCGTCTCGCCGCGCTTGCGGGCGCGCACGAAGCGGCCCACCGCCTGGGCGAAGAACAGCGGCGTCGACGTCGACGTCGCGTACACGCCGACCGCCAGCCGCGGTACGTCCACCCCCTCGGACACCATCCGCACCGCCACCATCCAGCGGCGGTCCGACGTCGTGAACTCCTCGATCTTGCGCGAGGCGGTCTTGTCGTCGGAGAGCACGACGGTCGCCGGCTCGCCCGTCACTCGCTTGAGGATCGCGGCGTAGGCCTTGGCGTCCGTGTGGTCGGTGGCGATGACGAGCGCACCGGCGTCGGGCACGGTGTGCCGCACCTCGGTCAGCCGGCGGTCCGCGGCGGCCAGCACCGACGGGATCCACTCGCCCTCGGGGTCCAGTGCGGTCCGCCACGCGTGGGCGGTGATGTCCTTGGTGGCCCCCTCGCCGAGGTTGGCGGCCATCTCCTCCCCCTCGGCGGTGCGCCAGCGCATCTGTCCCGCGTAGGCCATGAAGATCACCGGCCGGACGACGTGGTCCTTCAGCGCCGGGCCGTAGCCGTAGGCGTAGTCCGACCGGGAGCGGCGGATCCCGTCGGCGTCCTCGACGTAATCGACGAAGGGGATCTGGGCGGTGTCCGAGCGGAACGGGGTGCCGGTCAGGGACAGCCGCCGGGTGGCCGGGTCGAACGCCTCGCGCAGGGCGTCGCCCCACGACAGCGCGTCACCGCCGTGGTGGACCTCGTCGAGGATGACGAGCGTGTTGGCGGCCTCGGTGCGCGCCCGGTGCAGCATCGGCTTGCTCGCGACCTGCGCATAGGTCAGGGCGACGCCGACGAAGTGGTCCCCGTGCCGGCCGTCGGCGTTCTTGAAGTTCGGGTCCAGGGCGATGCCGATCCGGGCGGCGGCGTCGGCCCACTGCCGTTTCAGGTGCTCGGTGGGGGCGACGACGGCGATGCGGCGGACGGTGCGCCGGGCCAGCAGTTCCGCGGCCAACCGGAGCGCGAACGTCGTCTTGCCGGCACCGGGGGTGGCGACGGCGAGGAAGTCCCGGGGGTTGAGCGCGAAGTACTGCTCGAGCGCCTCGGCCTGCCACGCGCGCAGCTTCTGCGCGGTTCCCCACGCGGCGCGATCGGGGTACGCGGGCGGCAGTGAGGCTCCCGCATCGGCCTGGGCTTCGAAGAGCGATTCGTTCATCATCGTGCCGCGCGGTGCGATCCGCGCGCGGCTAGGTCCTTTCTCAGTGCTGGTGGCCGGTCCGCAGCCCCGCCGCGACGGCGAGGAGCGCGAACACGGCGAGGGCGGCCCACATCAGCACGTAGACGACGTTGCCGTCGGTGGCCCGTGCAACGGCGATGCCGAAGATCGTGCCCGCTCCCGCGGTGCCGAGCACGCCGCCGAGCTGGTCGGCCAACTGCATCGAGGAGGCGTTGACGCCGCGATCGGCGTCGGTCGAGTACCGCAGGGTCAGGACCCCCGCGACGGAGGTTCCCACGCCCATGCCGAAGCCGGCGACCGACCAGACGATCATAGCCGCCCACGCACCCCCGGGCCCGGTCGACACCACGGCCAGCACCGTCAACGCCGCGGTCAGCAGGGCCGCCGCGAGGGCCACCAGGCGGTGTGACGGCATCCGCGTGCGGGCCTGCCAGAAGGCGCCCAGGGTCCAGCCGATCGACCCCGTGGTCAGGGACAGCCCGGCGACCGCCGGCGGCGCGCCGTGCACGGTGGTGAGCATCAGCGGCAGGAACGACTCGGCACCGATGAACGCGACGGACAGGCCGAGCCGGGCGCCGAGCACCGCGGGCAGCCCCGCCCCGAACCGGAAGAACCCGGCGGGCATCAGCCGCCGCAGTGTGAGGGCCGCCGCGACGACGGCGAGCACGACGACGACCGTCGACAGGACCGAGCCCGGCCCACCGGGGCGCTCGCCCACCTGCTGGACGGTCGTCTGGGCGATCAGCACGGCACCGGCGAGGGCGAGACCGGCGATCAATCGCCGTCGGGCGGCCGCACCGGTCAGCTCGGGCTGCACCGGCGGCGCGGCACCGCCGAGCCGACGCCGGATCATCAGCACCGCGACGAGGACCACGGGCACGACGCCGGCGAACACCCACCGCCACGAGGCGAACTGGGCGAGCAGGCCCGCGGCCAGCGGACCCACGAGGGACGGCAGCACCCAGGCGGCCGACATCCAGCCGAAGAGCTGGGGCTGCAGCGATTCGGGCAGGCACACCCCGATCAGCACGTACACGGCCACGATCATCAGTCCACCGCCCGCGCCGGAGACCGCACGCCCCGCGATCAGGACGGCGAAGGCCCCCGCGAACGTGCAGGCGAGCAGGCCCACCGTCATCAGGACCAGTCCGGTGAGCATGGCCGGGCGGGGCCCGGCGCGGTCGCACCAGGATCCGGCCAGGACCGTCGCCGCCAGCGAGGCGGTGAGATAGATGGAGAAGGCGAGCCCGTAGGCGGCGGTGCCACCGAGATCGGCGGAGACGACCGGCATCGCCGTCGTCACCGCCATCGCCTCGAACGCGAAGCAGGCGACGATGGCGAGCAGCCCGAGCGTCAGGGCCCGGTGGGGGGACGCGAGCGGGGAGCCGGAGCGGACCGCGCCGGCGTCGGCGCGAGTGGTCACGCGGGGTACGGGCGCATCAGGAACGCCCGCGCATCAGTTGTCGGGGCCCTCGTCGTCGCCGCCGGGGCGCATGCCCTCGTAGATCTCCTTGCACTGCGGGCACACGGGGAAGCGCTGCGGGTCCCGGCCGGGGGTCCAGACCTTGCCGCAGAGGGCGATCACGGGTTCGCCCGAGAGGGCGGACTCCATGATCTTCTCCTTGCGGACGTAGTGGGAGAACCGTTCGCGGTCGCCCGGCTCGAGTTCCTCGCGCTGCTCCTCGCGCTCGATGGTCGCGGTGCCCCCGGCGGGGCGGGACGGCTCGGCCCAGGGGTCGCCGGCGGGCGGGAAGGGATCGTTCGGGAGGGACATGGCGCCATCCTACTCGGCGGGCATGGGACCGCTCTTGCCATCCATCACGTGCTTCCGCAGAGTCTTCAACGGAGCGTCGTGGCCTGCTCCGGGCCAGCGATCGGTTCGGTGTGCAGTCCGCGAAGTACGGTGCCAAGATCTCGTGCCGACTGCCCGAAATCGTCCATTGTGGTCGGCAACCGATGACGGCATTCACGGGAAATGATCGATCCGACCCGTGTCCAGACTCCGAGCAACGCAGTCAGCAACGACACGACGGCGACGACTGCGAGCGACACGAGAGGGATGTGGGCAGCTTCGGTTTGTGTCGTCGTTTTCGCTGTGGTCCGTGTCGGGTCAGGTGGTGCCGATGACGAGGGTGCTGCGGGCGGCTTCGACGACGTCGTTGGTGATGACGTCGAGCTCGTTGATCTTCAGAACGCGTTGGATCTGTGGGA
>NZ_MRDE01000096.1 GCF_001968835.1 Tersicoccus phoenicis | reverse complement strand
AAAGCCCACCCCGAGCGGTTCACCGCCCGCGCCGAGGCCCGACCCAAGATCCTCGACCGGCAGCCTGCCACGTGGATCAACCAGCCATCAGCCGACGAGATGCAACTCGCCGCCTAACACCCACCGGCCTCATCCGCCTTGACAAATTCCGCATGCATCGCGGCAGCCAAAACCGATCCCGTGGTCGCGAAGCACCTCTTCGACTTCGCACACTACGGGTGTCGCAGTGAGGAAGCCGTTCGCGGTCTCAAAGACGCCTTCGCCGAGCTTCAGATCCCCCTCGACTCTCTGTCACAAACAAAAGGAAAGCAACCCTTTGCCTGACGTAGAATACGTAACGGGTTAAGTGACACGTTCCGATTTCGAACCGGTCATTGGGTCTGCTGTCACTTAAACGAACGTATAAATGACAAGGAAGCGGCAATGCTGGTTGGGTACATGCGGGTCTCGAAGGCGGACGGCTCCCAGACCACTGACCTGCAGCGCGACGCGCTCCTGGCCGCCAGCATCGGGGCGGACTCCCTTTACGAAGACAGGGCCTCCGGGAAGAAGGACGACCGGCCCCAGCTGGCCGCCTGCCTCAAGGCCCTGCGGCACGGGGACACCCTGGTCGTCTGGAAACTGGACCGGCTCGGACGAGACCTGCGGCACTTGGTCAACATCGTCCACGACCTTACTGAACGCGGCATCGGACTTAAGGTCCTCACCGGTCAGGGTGCCGCCATCGATACCACCACGGCCTCCGGGAAGCTGGTCTTCGGGATCTTCGCCGCACTGGCCGAGTTCGAACGCGAACTGATCTCTGAACGCACCCTCGCGGGTCTCGCCGCCGCCCGCGCCCGAGGCCGGAACGGCGGACGCCCGTACAAGATGACCCCCGCCAAGCTCCGGCTCGCCCTGGCGTCCATGGGCAAGCCCGGCACCAAAGTCAGCGAACTCTGTACCGAACTCGGAATTACCCGCCAGACGCTGTACCGGCACGTATCGCCCAACGGAGAGTTACGACCCGACGGTGAGAAACTACTTTCCCGATAGCCGCGGACGACCTTGGCACGTAGTTGTGGAACGAAATTAACCGAACCGGGTTCGGGCGGTCCCACGGGTTCTCCAGGCCGGCGCCGGAACCCGGTACCTCGGAAGTGAGACTTCAGCGGTACCGGGCACGCGGCGCGAAAATAGCTGTGCGGTGGAACTATGCGGGTTGTCCTGCGAGGCCTGCCATTTCGTCGGCGTCGGAGCTGGGGACTTTCATCTCGAAGGTGTCGGTGACGACGGTGTAGTCGTAGTAGCCCATGCGCGCGATCGGTTTGGCCTTGGGGATGTCGATCCGTCCGTCCGGGGTAAGGCAGTTTTCGTCCAGGTGGATGCGTTCCACGGTGGCGTAGACGACGTCGATGCTTCCGACGGTGGAGTTGCCGGGGATCCGGTGGGTGGACAGGTACCGGCATTCAAAGTGGAAGGGGCTTTCGGCGACCATGGGTGTGTCGGAGAGATCGGCCTTCTTTTTCGTGACGTTGAGTCGGTCGAATTCGCTGTCGCCCGGCGGGAGTGCCATTGCACTGATGTTGACGGCTTCGCGGAGGTCCCAGGTGGCCATGTTCCAGACGAACCAGCCGGTTTCTTCGGCGTTGATGACGGTGTCTTTACGCCGCCCGTCGGGGTATTGGTTGGCGGCGAACATCACCATGGGCGGGTCGAAGGTCAGGTTTTGCCATTGGCTGTAGGGCGCGATGTTCTCCACGCCGTCTTTGCTGACGCTGGAGAGCCAGCCGATGGGCCGGGGGACCGTGAGGCTCTTGAAGGGGGCGAACGGCAGGGGGCTCTTCTCGAAGCCGGGATCATATTTCATGGGGGTACTCCTGTGTAGGCGTTAGCGGGTCAGATGGACGGGCGGGTCACGGCGGCAGCCTCTGGCTGTTCGTCCACGGCGGGGCGGGTGGAGTACGGCGGTGCTTTGCGGGCCGGAGCGAACAGGTAATACAGGCCGCCGGAGACGGCCAGGCCGATGAGCCATGCGATTTCGGCTCCTCCCAGCCATTCCGCGACGGGCCCGACGTAGAGGGGGCTGTTCATGAACGGGATCTGGATGAGGATTCCGGCGGCGTACGCGGCGATGGCGGTCCAGCTGATGCGCCCGTATTCGCCGTCCGGTTCGAAGAGTGCGGCGACGTTGTACTTTTCTTTGCGGACGAAGTAGAAGTCGACGAGGTTGATGGCGGACCACGGTGTCATGAAGTAGAGCAGGAAGAGCAGGAAATTGGTGAAGGCTCCGAGGAAGTTGTCGCTTGCGGCCAGGGCGATGCTCAGGGCTGCTGCGGAGATCAGGACGATGTAACCGGTCCTGGCTTTGCCGGTGATGATTTCGCGCCGGGTGACGGCGGTGACGATGGTGGCCAGGGACATGAACCCGCCGTAGGTGCTCAGGGTGTTGCCGGTGAGTTTTCCGCAGATCACGGCAAGCAGGACCAGCCATGCGAACCCGGCTCCAAGGTTGGCGAGGTATCCGACCTGGTTGGTGTTGAAGCTGTGGCCGCCGATCGCTGCGCCCAGGGCGCCCAGGATCATGGCGAGTGAGCCTCCGATCACGCTGCCGGCGAAGGTCCACCCCATGGTCGCACGCTGGGATGTGTTCTTGGGAAGGTAGCGGGAGTAGTCCGCAATGTAGGGGCCAAAAGTGAGCTGCCACGATGCCGCCAAGGAAATTCCCAGGACGAACGGGCCGATAGCGAAGTCAGTCTGTTGGATCAGAGCAGCGGAATTTGTCAAGGCGGATGAGGCCGGTGGGTGTTAGGCGGCGAGTTGCATCTCGTCGGCTGATGGCTGGTTGATCCACGTGGCAGGCTGCCGGTCGAGGATCTTGGGTCGGGCCTCGGCGCGGGCGGTGAACCGCTCGGGGTGGGCTTT
>NZ_MRDE01000095.1 GCF_001968835.1 Tersicoccus phoenicis | reverse complement strand
GGTTGATCCAGTTCGTGGCGGTGTCGAACAGGACCGGGTGCCCGGCCTGGGCGGCTTTGATGCCCAGGCCGATGGCGAGGTGGGTCTTGCCGACTCCGGGCGGGCCGAGCAGGACCACGTTCTCCGCGCGGGCGATGAACGCGGTGGAGGCTAGATGCGCGAGGACGTCGCGGCGCAGCGCTGGCTGGTGATCGTGGTTGAAGTCCTCGAGTGTCTTCACGGCTGGGAAGTGGGCTCCGGCCATACGCAAGGTGGTGCCGGAGGCTTCGCGGTCGGCGACTTGGCGTTGCAGGACCGCGGCGAGGTAGGCCTCGTGGGTCCACCCCTCGCTACGCGCCGTGTCGC
>NZ_MRDE01000094.1 GCF_001968835.1 Tersicoccus phoenicis | reverse complement strand
GCCACCGACTTGTCCGCGAACCGCTGGCTGGTCAGCACGTCCAGCACGTGCGCTCGCTCGGCACCGGTGAGCTTACTCGGCGGGGCCGGCCGCGGCCGGGGCTGCCGGGCCGGTGGCGGCTTCTGGGCCCGGTAGTGGCTGGCGCGGGAACGGCCCAGCAGCCCGCACGCCCGTGCGACACCGACCTGCTCGGCGAGGCCCTCGACGGCCGGGTTGATCACCGCGGCGACCGCGGGGGCGTGTCCGCGCTCTCGGAGAGCGTCTCCAAGAGCGCGTGCGCTTTTCCCACCAGGTCCAACGCGGCCCGGGTGCGGGCCAGCTCCGTCTCGGCCCTCTCCGCCCGCGTTCTGAGCGCCTCGATCTCCTTGTCCCGCCGGTCCCGGGACCTGCCGCCCAGCCCGGCCTGCGCGCCCGCGGCAGCGGCCTTGCGCCACTCGATGATGTGCGAGGTATACAGGCCCTCCCGGCGCAGGATCACGCCACGCTCGGCCCGCTCCGCCGCCTCGTACTCGGCCAGGATCGCCGCCTTGAACGCGGCGGTGAAGGTCCGCCGC
>NZ_MRDE01000093.1 GCF_001968835.1 Tersicoccus phoenicis | reverse complement strand
CTGGGACGGTCAGCTCGAGGAGTCACCACCCCACCATCATCGGTGCCGGCATCAGCTACGGTCATCGTCATCTCGGATCTCGTTCCAATCTCGCCCCATACAATGGGAAGCACATCAACCCTGTTGTCTCACACCATCCTGACGCACAGGGCCGAGGCGCTGCGCTTCAAGGGGGATGGCTCCGCCCCCTGCGAACGGATCAAGCACTGCAGGAAGTTCGCCGTTGTTGCTCTTACGAATCTCGTCCCTGGCTTGACGAAGGAGTGTCTCATCGTTGCTGTTCTCCCACAGCACGAGCTTCTCAATCAGTGCGTGAAGCCGCGCCCGCTCGGCGTCCTGCGCCTCAACGGACGGAAACTGCTCTGGGTGAGAGGACGGATCATCGACCAACCCCTGCGTGTCAGGGTTGGGTGAGTCCACCGGTTCATAGCAAGTCCGCCTCGCGGGGCGAGTTGAAGGATCACCAATCTGATGAGCATGAGTTCCCCGGTCGCGCTGGTCGCGGCAGAGGATGGAGTCGTGAGCTCCTCCTCGATCCCTGA
>NZ_MRDE01000092.1 GCF_001968835.1 Tersicoccus phoenicis | reverse complement strand
ACGCTGGCTCGCTCGCTACCGGATCGGCGGATACACCGCCCTCGCCGACGGCACCCGCACCGACCGCGGCGTCCGGCGGACGGCGCCGGAACTGGTCCGCCTGGTCGAGGGGCTCGCACTCACCAAGCCGCGACCGTCGATCGCCACCATTCACCGTCAGGTCAGCGTCCACTGCGGTGAACGGGGGCTGCGATCGCCGTCGTACTCCGTTGTGCGGTCGATCGTGAACGCGCTGGACCCTGGGATGGTGACGCTCGCGCTCGAGGGGACTGCGTCGTACCGGGACAAACACGAGCTGCTGCTCCGACGTCGCGCCGACCGCCCCAACGCGATCTGGCAGGCGGACCACACGGTGCTGGACCTGCTCATCGTCGGCCCCGACGGGAAGCCCGCACGGCCCTGGTTGACGGTGGTCCTCGACGACTACTCCCGCGCGGTGTGCGGGTACATGGTGTTCCTCGGCGCCCCGTCAGCGGCGAACACTGCGCTCGCGCTGCGGCAGGCGATCTGGCACAAGTCGGAGCCGGACTGGCCTGTCTGCGGGATCCCGGATGTGCTTTACACGGACCACGGGTCCGACTTCACCAGCCACCGCCTCGGGAACACCGCCGCCGTGCTGCACCTCCGGATCATCCACTCCCAGGTCGCCCGGCCCCAGGGGCGCGGAAAGATCGAGCGGTTCTTCGGCACCATCAACACCGAGCTGCTCCCGACGCTCCCCGGCCACCTCGCACCCGGGGTCGCAGCACCGATACCGACCCTCGACCTTGCCGGCATCGACCGTGTCATCAATGCGTTCATCCGCCGCTACAACGCCCGCACCCACCGCGAGCTCCGGACGAGCCCACTGGACGCGTGGATCGCAGACGGGTGGCTGCCACGGCTCCCGGAGTCCCTCGAACAGCTCGACGGGTTCCTGCTCACCGTCCCGACCACGCGGATCGTGCAGCGCGACGGCATCCACTTCGAGGGCCTCCGCTACACCGCAACCACCCTCGCGCCCTTCGTCGGCAGCACCGTCAGCATCCGATACGACCCCCGCGACGTCACCGAGATCCGTGTCTTTCACCGCGATGCGTTCCTCTGCACCGCGATCAGTACCGCGCATCAGACCGAGACGATCAGTCTCAAGCAGATCCAAGCCGCCCGGAACGCCCAGCGCCGGGCTCTACGCGGGCAGATCCGCGAACGCATCGCAATCGTCCGCCCCGCCCCTGATGACCACAGCCCACCCGCACACGCACCGGATCAACCGCGACTGAAGACCTACGAGGAGGACCGGTCGTGACGAGCCAATTCATCATCACCAAGGAACACCGCCGGTTCGCGGAGTTCGCCGATGCCGTCCGGAAACAAAACACCATCGGCGTCTGCTTCGGCCCCGCCGGCGTCGGCAAGACCCTCTCAGCACGCCGCTACGCGCACTGGGACAGTGTGGGCCCGTTCATCGCCAGATGGGCCGCACGCAGCGAAGACGACACCAAGATCTACGCCGCCGCCCACCGCGCCCGGACCGTCTTCTACACGCCCGAAGTCTCCGCCACGATGCGGGCCCTAAAGGACGACCTCCGGCACGACATGCTCCGCACCGAGCAGTGCATCGAAGAACACCTCCTCCTCCACGGCCACCACTTCGACCACACTCACGGCCCCAACCCGTCCCTGCTCGAGCTGATCATCATCGACGAGTCCGAACGCCTCACCGGCAACGCAATCGAGTGGCTGCGTGACCAGTACGACCGCACCGGCATCGCGATGATCCTCATCGGCATGCCCGGCATTGAGAAACAGTTCACCCACTACCCCCAGCTGTACAGCCGCCTCGGGTTCGCCCACCAGTACCGGCCGCTCGGCCACGACGAGCTGCTGTTCGTCCTCGAACGCCAATGGCGCAAGCTCGGCAAAACACTCGACCCCGACGACTTCACCGACGCACAAGCCATCGCCGCCGTCGAACGCATCACCCGCGGCAACTTCCGCCTCCTCGAACGCCTGC
>NZ_MRDE01000091.1 GCF_001968835.1 Tersicoccus phoenicis | reverse complement strand
TCGGCGATCGTGCGCGAGGACTCGATGACCGCACGAACGGCCTCGACCTTGAACTCCTCACTGAACTTCCTCGGAGCCATCAATTCCCTTCCCATCTCCCAAGAAATCCTACCTTGGGGTTCGTGGTCCGGAATCAATCCCTCACCTCAAGTTTGCAGCGACACGGCGCCGTTGCCGGTCCCCACGTCCACCGACCCGGAGACCCGGTCACTGACCGCCACCGGCACCCGGGTCGCGCCCGGCCGGGCGCCGAGCTTGCCCAGCAGGCTCGTCTGCGTCGCGTCCGCGCCCGGGACCACCACCGGGACGAACGCGTGCGCCGCCGACGCGGTCCCCGCCACCAGGGACAGGCTCACCACCCCCGACAACAACAAACGCCCGCCACGGCGAACACCATGACGAGCGTTCAAACCCGGACCTGCCGCACCCTGTCTGGGCGCGGCTGGACCGTTCCCACTCTGGTGGACACAGGGTTTGATGGGCGGGTTCCCGAGAAATGAAGGGAACCGGCTATGGGATCGACGAGACGTAGCTTCACTGACGAGTACAAGGCCAACGCGGTAGATTTGGTTGTGAATGATGGCCGCGCGAT
>NZ_MRDE01000090.1 GCF_001968835.1 Tersicoccus phoenicis | reverse complement strand
GGGTTGAGGTCGGGGATGCGGCGGACCACGAGCCGCCCGGACACCCGGTCGGCGTGCTTCTTCGAGGTGAACGCGGTGAACGGGATCTCGGCGAGCTCGGCGCGGGAGACCCATGCGCCGGTACTCTCGTCGAACACCGCGTCGGTGTATTGAATCGTGGTCCAGGCGGTCTCCTCGATCGCGGCGATCGCGCGCTTCACGGCCGGATCCATGCGCACCGTGATCGACACGTCCGCGCCGGCCTTCAGCACGGCCGTGACCAGCGCGTGCGAGTAGAACGCCGAGTCGGCACGGACCAGCACGCCCCGCCCGGCCAGGCGGGTGCGGCGCACCAGCGCGAGCGCGTCGGTGGCGAGGCGAGCAGCTCCTCGTGGGGAGCCCGCGTTGCCCTTGCGTAGCCGTTGCGCCGCGATCACCGGTGCCGCCTGGTCCGTGCTCACGGTGGCGAGGAGCGCGTTCAGGCCGCGCACGCCGGAGTAACCGAACGCGGCGCCCTGTTTCTCATAGCCGTGGACCTCGACGATCGTGTCATCCAGATCCACCTTCACCGTCCCCGGGTCTGACTCGCCGCCGAGCAGCTCCGTGTGCTCGGCCAACCCCCGCAGGAACCGCGACGCGATCGCGTCGGCCTGCCGGACGTGCCCGAACGTGAACTTGCGCAGGAATGAACCCAGCGTGGACGGGGCGTATGGCCGGTCGAAGAGCTTGCCCATCGCGCCGTGACGCAGCAGGGCCATGTCATCGATGCTGTCCGCGCCGGCGGCCATGCCCGCCACCAGCGATGCCAGTTTCAGGCCGCCGTTGGCGCCCTTGTCCGTCGGCACCGTCAGGCGCTCATCGCCCAACCGACGCAACCCCGCCCGGTCAGCCAGTGCCATCAACGGGACCAGCCCCGCGGCCGACACGAGATTGGGCTCGTCGAACGTCGCGGCGA
>NZ_MRDE01000089.1 GCF_001968835.1 Tersicoccus phoenicis | reverse complement strand
CGCCTGGTGATCAATGGGGTGCTCTGGCGGACCCGGACGGGGGCGCCGTGGCGGGACCTGCCCGCGCCGTATGGGCCGTGGAAGACGGTTTACAACCGGCATCGTCGCTGGTCAGCGGATGGGACGTGGGAGAAGGTCCTGGATTCCTTGCGCACCGGCGCCGGCCACCACAGCCCGGACGGTCCATGGCTGGTGAGTATCGACGGCACGGTGATCCGCGCACATCACCACGCCGCGGGCGCGCGCCACGAACCGCCCGAGGACGTCCCGGCCGAGCGCCTGGCCCCGATCTTGTTGGAGGATGTCACCGTGCCCGCCGGCCACACAGGGGGCGCAGGCGAATGACAGGAATTCTGGGATCGAGACCGGCCACCAGGACCGGGAGAACCTGGGCCGCTCCCGCGGCGGGCTGAGCACGAAGATCCACATCGCGGTCGATACCCGGTGCCGGCCGCTGTCGCGGGTGACCACGCCCGGGCAGCGGCACGACTCCCTGGCCACCGACGCTGTCCTGAAACGGGTCCGCATCCGGCGAGCCGGCCGCGGCCGGCCCCGGACCCGGCCGGACGTGGTCCTGGCCGATAAGGCGTACTCCACGGCCAAGATCCGCAAGATGCTGCGCCGCAGAGGCATCAAGGCCATGATCCCGCAGCCGTCGAACCAGATCGCTGGACGTCAGGCCCGAGGCTCCAGGGGCGGGCGGCCGCCGGCATTCGACACCGAGCGGTACAAGCAGCGCAACAC
>NZ_MRDE01000088.1 GCF_001968835.1 Tersicoccus phoenicis | reverse complement strand
CCGAGTTTATGGTTGAGACAGCGGGGAAGTCGTTACTCCATTCGTGCAGGTCGGAACTTACCCGACAAGGAATTTCGCTACCTTAGGATGGTTATAGTTACCACCGCCGTTTACTGGGGCTTAAATTCCCAGCTTCGCACCCGCGAGGGGCGCTAACCGGTCCTCTTAACCTTCCAGCACCGGGCAGGAGTCAGTCCGTATACATCGTCTTGCGACTTCGCACGGACCTGTGTTTTTAGTAAACAGTCGCTTCCCCCTGGTCTCTGCGGCCCACACCCGCTCGAGCACGCGAAGTGCCGTCAC
>NZ_MRDE01000008.1 GCF_001968835.1 Tersicoccus phoenicis | reverse complement strand
ATCATCACCACGCTCCGCCCGATCCAGGCCGCCCTGATCCGCGCCGGCGACCACACCCAGCTGATCCCGGCCCACATCCCCCAGAACGCCGCCGACATCATTCACCAGATCACCGGTGAACCGGGACACTAAGCAAATGCATCAAGTCAGGCGATTTCGACGAGGATGTCGGCCAGTTGCGATCCAACGGTCGTGCGGACCGGGTACGGTGCGCTGAAGAACTCCTGGTAGGCCTCGTTGAACTCGGCGAAGTCGGCGAGGTCGGCCAGGTGCACCGTGGTTTTCACACAATCGTCCAGGGTGAGTCCGTGCTCGGCGAGCACAGCTCCGACGTTCCGTAGCGTTTGGCGCGTCTGGTCAGCGACCGAATCCGCGACGGCACCGGATGCCGGGTGCTGTGGCCCGAAGCCGGCGGTGTAGAAGAATCCGTTGGCGATCACGCCCTGGCTGTACGGTCCGGCGGGCTGGGGAGCGTTCGCGGTCTGAACGGCGGTCTTGGTCATGGGAGGATCCCTTCTCTTTGGTGGATGGTGGTCTGCTCCGCGGTGTCGCAGACCCTGGCCGGGCAGCGCCGCGGTGAGTACTCCACCGGCGAGCACACGCACGCCGGCGACGAGGACGTCGTCGATGCCGATCGAGTCTTGCATTGGCTCGTCGTAGGTGGCGACGTCGGTGACGGCCCCCGGATCCACGACGACGATGTCGGCCACGGCGCCCGGTGCCAGGACGCCGCGGTCTCCCAGACCGAACCGCGCGGCAGGGCCCGAGGAGAGGTGGTGGACGGCGTCCGTCCACGTCCAAGTGCGGGTTTCGCGCACGTACTCGCGCAGAAGTCGCGCGAAGGTGCCGCGGGCGCGAGGGTGAGGATGGGCACCGATGAAGATGCCGTCGGATCCGCCCATGTGGCCCGGGTGCGCGAAGATGCGGCCCAACTCGCTGACCGACCTGTCGTGGGGCACCGCCATGATGATGTTCGCGCGTAGTCGGCATGCCTTCATGGCGTCAAGAGCCAGCTCGATCGGAGTGGTGCTCGCGCGCGTCGCCGCCTCCGCAATAGTGAGCCCGTGGGCCCACGCGAATTCGGGTGCATCGAGGTGCGCGAACGTGATCATGTGGGGCCACCCCGGGCCGAGGCTCGGGTTCAGCGCGACGCGCGGGAACCAATCCCGGCGCAGTCGCTTCCGCACGCCTGCGTCGCCGAGGGCACCTACCACCTCGTTCACCGGGAGCATCAAGAGTTCGGGCGGCAGCAGCGGCATGCTGATCAGACTGCAGCCGCGCGTGTAGGGGTAGGCGTCAAACGTCGCGTCGACACCGGACGCCGCTAGACCGTCGAGTTGGCTGAGGACGATGTCCGCATCGGCGTGGAAGTGTGAGATATGGACCCGCAGCGCAACACCGGCGGTGGCTGCGGCATCGTGGGCGATCTCGGTGATCTCGGCGATTCCCGCAGCGGCATTCTTCTCGTAACCGCCGCGCATGTGGCTGACGTACACGCCGCCGGCGCGAGCGACGGGCCCGCACAAGGCGGCGAGCTCCCCAGCGTCCTGGAAGAGACCAGGAACATAGTCGAGCCCGCTCGACAGGCCGACAGCGCCCGCCCGCATTCCCTGCTCCACGAGGGCGACCATCGCGGAACGCTGTGACGCATCCGCGGCCTCCTGCGAACGCCCGCATACCTCGAACCGAACCGTGCCCGCGGGCACGAGGTAGGCGGCGTTGAGCCGTGACGCCGCATTGAGCCCTGCGAGATAGGCCCCTACGCCCGCGCCGGAGTAGTCCGGGTAGCTGCCGTTGATGGCGGCGAAGTACTCGGTGGCGTATCCACCGTCGCCGGGAGCGCAGGAGACGCCGTCCTGTCCGACGACTACTGTCGTCACGCCTTGGCGGAGCAACGCGCGCTGCACCGCATCGTCGCCGATCAGACCGTCCACGTGCGCGTGTACGTCGATGAATCCGGGCATGACCAACCGGCCGGTGCAATCCAGCACGGTGTCGCCTGCTCGGGCTGTGACCGTCCCGATTTCGGTGATGATCGCGCCCTCGACCACGACGTCGGCATCTCGCTCGCCGGACGCGTTGACGATCCGCCCTCCTCGCAGAAGGGTTCGGCCGGTGCGCACGGAGTCCGTCATGATCGCACCTCAGAAGTACGTGCGTACGAGGTCGATGACGGCACCGGAGGTCCACGAGTCGACGACGGGCAGCACGCGCCACTTGTCGAATGCCGTACAAGGGTGGGACAGCCCGAGCGCGACCACGGAGCCTACCGCGACGGGCGCGGGCGCCGCGCTCGACCAGCGCAGATAGCTGTGCTGGTCGTTCATCGTCGTGACAGCTGCGTCGGAGAGGGGTCGCCACGTGGCACCGAGGTCGGATGCCATGTGCCGCGGAATCGGCAGACCCTCGTCGTAGGGGAAGTCGCGTTTGCCGCCGTCGAGCAGCGCGAGTCCCGTCTCGGGCTGCGACACGACGCGAGCGATTCCGTGCATCGCGGTACGGAACCGATGAGCATCCTCACCCTCGGTGCGCCCCTCGTCGAATGGCGAGATCTGCCGGTAGAACCCGTCGTCGTGGACGATGTACGCGCCCGACCGCAGCGTGAAGTGGGTCGGGTATTCGTCGGAGGTCGCGTCGGCGTCGGCGTAGACATCGGCGACGATGTCGAAGTACGCGCTCCCTCCGGCGGTGACGTAGACTTCACCCGGGCCGTAGAGATGCCGGATCCGGTTGTGTAGTTCTACCTGTCGTTCCAGATATTCACGGACTGCGTGCACGGCCGAGTGGGAGCGCTCGTGTGCGAGGCTTCCCTCGTACCCCGCGACCCCGGCGAGTCGCAGGGTGGGTGCTTGGACGACCCGCTCAGCAACTTCGATGGCCGCGTCGATCGTCCGCGCGCCCGAGCGACCTCCCGGCGCACCGAGTTCGACGCAGACGTCGACGGGGCGCGGGACGTCGAGTGCTTGGAGCGCCGCCGTCATCACGTCCACCGTGTCGACCGAATCGACCCAGCAGACGAATCTCAGTTCCGGGTCTGCGAGCTCAGCGGCGAGATAGTGCAGCGAGCGCTCGTCAACCACCGCGTTGGCCAGCATGATCGATGACACGTCGAAGCTGCGCGCAACGCGGACCTGGCCCATCGTGGCGAGCGTGATCCCCATTGCGCCCGCGTCGAGTTGGCGTCGCCAGAGCGTCGGCGACATCGTCGTCTTCCCGTGTGGCATGATCTGCAGTCCGCGCTCTCGGCACCATGCCGCCATCGTGTCGACGTTGTGGCGTATGGCGGAGTCGTCGAGCACGATCATCGGTGTCCAGAATTCTTCGAGCCGGGGAGAGGTGGCAAGGAGCTCGGTGACCGTCGTGCCGATGGCGAACGTGGGAATTCCCTTGTCGCGCGGCGTCAGCAGTTCATCAGCGGGAGTGCGCATCGGATCGGCCTTCATGTCGACGCGACCAGTTGCGCGAGCGCCGGCAGCTGGTCCGGGTCCGCCAGAGCCGAGCCCACGGCGACCACGCGCACTCCGGCCCCCAGGAAACCGGGTGCGGTTGCCGCGTCCATTCCACCCGTGGCCACGAACGTCGCCTGTGGGAACGGCCCACGCATGGCGTCGAACCACCCGACGCCGAGCAGGGAGGCGGGGAACACCTTGACCCAGGTGAGCCCTTCCTTGAGGGCGAGTTGCAACTCCGTGGCAGTGCCGACACTGTGGGCAGCTTCGGTTTGTGTCGTCGTTTTCGCTGTGGTCCGTGTCGGGTCAGGTGGTGCCGATGACGAGGGTGCTGCGGGCGGCTTCGACGACGTCGTTGGTGATGACGTCGAGCTCGTTGATCTTCAGAACGCGTTGGATCTGTGGGA
>NZ_MRDE01000087.1 GCF_001968835.1 Tersicoccus phoenicis | reverse complement strand
GGATCTCGCACAAGCGGGTCTGGCGGCTGATGCGCGAGGCGGGACTGAAGGGCCGCCACCCAAAGGCGTGGCGGCGCACCACGCTGCCGGGCGAGAACCCAGTCGGCGCCCCGGACCTGATCGGCCGGAACTTCACCGCGAGCCAACCGAACACCAAGTGGTGCGGCGACATCACCTACATCCGCACCTGGGACGGTTGGGCCTACCTGGCCACCGTGATCGACCTGCACTCACGCACCGTGGTCGGCTGGGCCATCGCCGATCACATGCGCACCAACCTCGTCACCGACGCCCTCGAAATGG
>NZ_MRDE01000086.1 GCF_001968835.1 Tersicoccus phoenicis | reverse complement strand
GGTGACATCACGGATCGCATGTTCCCGGGTCGGGTAGACCGTGCGGTGCACTCGTTCCACTTTCAAGGTGGCGTTGAACGATTCCGCCCACGCATTATCGTAACAAATGCCCGTCCTGCCCACCGAACGGGTGACACCGATCTTCTCGGTGTACTCGGCGAACGCCTGGGACGTGTACTGGGTGCCCCGGTCAGAATGAAAGATCGTCACCCCGGCGCGGACGTGCCCGTTCCGGGCGGCCATGCCCAGCGCCTCGGTCACCAGGTCGGTGCGCATGTGCTCGGCCATCGCGTAACCGACGACCTTCTTGGAGAAGCAGTCCAGCACGGTCGCCAGGTACACCCAGCCGGCCCAGGTGTCGATGTAGGTGATGTCGCCGACGAGCTTGGTCCCGGGTTCGGCCGCGGTGAAGTCCCGGGCCAGCAGGTCCGGGGTGGTCCCGGCGTCGGCGGCGATCGTGGTGACCGGCCGGCGGGGCTTGGGCTGACAGGGGATCAGGTCCCGTTCGGCCATGATCTTCCGGACGGTCTGCGGGTCGCAGCCTCGGCCCAGTCGGGTCAGGGCGGCGTGGAGGCGCCGGTGCCCGTAGGTGCGGTCGGAGTCGATGAAGAGGTACTCGATGATCTCCCCGAGCTCGGCCCGCCAGCGGGCGGTGGCCGATGGTTCCCGGTCCCGCCACTCGTAGTACCCCGATCGGGACACCGTCGCCCAGGTGCACATCTTCCGCACCGGATAGTTGCCTTCCTCACCGTGGATGAACGCGTACTTGGCGTTCACCGGGACTCCTTGGCGAAGAAGGCCGCCGCTTTTTTTAGGAACTCCTGCTCCATCTTCAGCTCGCGGATCTCTTTACGCAGCCGGGCCAGTTCCTGCCGTTCCGGCTCGCTCAGCTCGGGTTCCTCGCCGGCGTGCTCACGCCGGTGCTTGTTCACCCAGTTCCGCAGCGTCTCTGCACCAATACCGTATTCTTTCGCCA
>NZ_MRDE01000085.1 GCF_001968835.1 Tersicoccus phoenicis | reverse complement strand
CGATCGCGGAGCTGGAGGCGATGAGCGCGGCCACGATCGACCGGTACCTGGCGCCGGCACGCCGGTCGATGCAGCTGCGCGGCATCTCGACCACGAAGCCCTCTCCGTTGCTGCGCAACTCGATCGGGCTGAGCAAGGTCGGCGACGAGCCCGCGACGTTGCCGGGGGTGGTCGAGGCGGACACCGTCGCGCACTGCGGGCCGACGTTCCAGGGCGAGTTCGCGCGGACGCTGACGATGACGGACCTGGTCACCGGCTGGACCGAGAACGCGTCGATCCGCAACAACGCAGCCAAGTGGATCGTGCAGGCCGTCGCCGATCTGCAGGGCATGTTCCCGTTCCCGCTGCGCGTGTTCGACTCCGACAACGGCTCCGAGTTCATCAACCATGACGTCGCCGACTGGCTCCAGGAGCGCGACATCGCGCAGACCCGGTCGCGGCCGTACAAGAAGAACGACCAGGCCAACGTCGAGTCGAAGAACAACCACGTCGTCCGCAAGCACGCGTTCCACTGGCGCTACGACACGGCCGAGG
>NZ_MRDE01000084.1 GCF_001968835.1 Tersicoccus phoenicis | reverse complement strand
GCCAGGTTCCTCCTGGGTGCGGCGAGCCAGTGCACGAACTCCTGCGTGCCCCCGGCCGAGTCAGTGCGGACCATGACCTTCCGCCCCGACCGGAACCCGGCCGGCAGCTGCTTCAGCGCGTCCCCGGTGACCGTGATGTGGTCCGTCGCGGTGTTCGACCCGGCGTTGCCGGGGCGCAGCAGCACGGCGAGAGGCTCACCGGTGCCCGCACCGCCGTGGTCCACGAAGGCGCACAGCGGGTGGAAGCCATAGCCCTTCTTCCAGGTGGGACGGGCGTCCTCCTTGTCCGAGTGCGCCGTGATGAGGGTGGCGTCCAGGTCCACGATGAGCGGGTCCCCCGCGGTCGCACCGTGGATCGGGGACTGCTCCCCGGCCAGGGACCACACGTGGGCCCGGGCCGCGGCGCGGGCGGCGTTGACCGCACTCAGGGCCTTCGCCGGCGCCGCCGTGGACAGGGCCCGGACCAAGCGGCTCACGGTCGGATCCGATGCCACCGGCCCGAACACAGCCGGCTGGGCGCGGAGCCGGTCCACGTCGGCAAGGCAGTCCCCACCCATCGCCAGAGACAGGGCCAGATCGGTGATGATCTTGCCCGGATCATGCACGGCCAGCGGTTTCCGCCACGGTCCGAGCACGGCGGACAGCCCCGCACCGAGACCCGAGGCCTGGACAGTGCGGGTCAGCAGGAGCCCCCCAGCCTCGGACACGATCCCGGCACCTGCGCCATCGACGCGCACGGATGGGTACAGGCCGGTAGAGTTGCTCACCAGAAGGGTGCTCCCTGAATCTGTCGAAAATGTCGTGTGGTAACAACATCTTCCCAGTTCAGGAGCACCTTTCCCCGTTCAGACACCCCCTCGGACCCACCCTCATGAAAGGCCGAGGTTAGTACCTATTTAGGTGTGGTGCATACCGCTCGGTCCACCTGAGTTGGGTCACTTGCTGTGGTCTCGACAAGCTAGAGGGGGCTGACGTGGGGTGATGGTCGGGGTTAGTGTGTTGTTAAGGCACTAAGCGGGGGTCGGTAGGATCGGCTGGTGGCCTGGGTTCGCAGAGTCCGCACGGCCTCGGGGGC
>NZ_MRDE01000083.1 GCF_001968835.1 Tersicoccus phoenicis | reverse complement strand
TTATCCCAGAGTCAAGGGCAGGTTACTCACGTCTTACTCACCCGTTCGCCACTAATCCATGGTGCAAGCACCACATCATCGTTCGACTTGCATGTGTTAAGCACGCCGCCAGCGTTCGTCCTGAGCCAGGATCAAACTCTCCGTCAAAAAACAGAAAAACATGAACCCAGCCTCGACACCCAACCACCACGGGGGTGGCAGCCAAGCGCCAAAACCAGTAAAAACTGGCATCAACAAACAAAACAACACACTATTGAGTTCTCAAACAACAGACACGTATCGAATACTCGCGATTCTCTCGAATCCGCTTTCCTCGTCGTTTCCGATGATCCGACTTTATTTCATTGGTTTTTCATCTGTCAAATCCGCGCTCCTGCGCCGATCCGTCTCGATGATCAACTCCTCACCCACGTCGATAAGTCGGCTCCTTCGGATCCGCACTCGAGGCGCGACCCGACGAACCGAACGATCGTCGTGGGTTGGTGCCCGCTCCAGCCGATCCGGTCGGAGATCGTCAACGCTGAGGTTGTGCTCCGTGTGGATCGCGCTGCCCGGCAGGCGACTCGAAGAACACTACGCTGATCGCTGCCGCCGTGCAAATCCGTCGGAACGCCCGGGCGTGTCGCGCTGCGTCAGGGGCACGTCGTCCGGTCAGGCGCCGCGCTGCTACCCGGCGCTGAGCTCGGCCACGGCCTGGTGACGCTTTCCCCGGCGCACCAGCAGGTACCGCCCGTGCAACAGTTCCGCGACGTCGACGACATGGTCCACGTCCGTCACCTTGCGGTTGTTCACATACGCCCCGCCGTCGCCGACGGTGCGCCGGGCGTCCGAGTTCGAGCCGGACAGGCCGGTCGCGACGAGGAGATCGACGATGCCGAGCCGGCTGCCGTCCACCCGCGCGCGCGGCAACTCGGCGGTGGCCGCCCGCCAGGTCGATTCGTCGATCGCGGTCAGATCACCCTGACCGAACACCGCGGTGGACGCGGCGATGGCCGCCTCGGTCGCGGCCACCCCGTGCACCAGGGTCGTGACCTCCCAGGCGAGCACCTTCTGCGCCTGTCGCAGCTGCGGCCGTTCGGCCACCCCGACGGCGAGCTCCTCGATCCGGTCCCGATCCAGGAAGGTGAACACCTTCAGCATGGTGACCACGTCGGCGTCGAGCCGGTTGAGCCAGAACTGGTAGAACGTGTACGGGCTGCACATGGCCGCGTCGAGCCAGATGGCGTTGCCCTCGCTCTTGCCGAACTTGGTGCCGTCGGCGTTCGTGATCAGCGGCGTGCCGATCGCATGCACGCCGCGGCCCTCGACCTTGCGCACCAGTTCGGTGCCGCTGGTGAGGTTGCCCCACTGGTCCGAACCGCCGGTCTGCAACGTGCACCCGTACTGCCGGTACAGCTCGAGGAAGTCCATCCCCTGGAGGATCTGGTAGCTGAACTCGGCGTAGCTGATGCCCTCCTCCGAGTTCAGCCGGGAGGCGACGATCTCCTTCTTGATCATGGTGCCCACCCGGAAGTGCTTGCCGACGTCCCGCAGGAAGTCGATCACACTCATCGGTCCGGTCCAGTCCAGGTTGTTGACCATGCGCGCCGGGTTGGGGCCGTCGAAGTCGAGGAACCGGCGCACCTGCGCCTGCAGGGAGCCGACCCACTCACCGACGGTCTCCTTGGTGTTCATGGTCCGCTCCGCCGAGGGCCGTGGATCACCGACCAGGCCGGTCGAACCGCCCACCAGAGCGAGGGGGTGGTGCCCGGCAAGCTGCAGCCGGCGCATCGTGAGCAGCTGGACGAGGTTGCCCAGGTGCAGCGACGCCGCGGTGGGGTCGAAGCCGCAGTAGTAGGTCAGCGGCTGCCCGTTCAGCGCCTGCTCCAGCTCCGCCTCGTCGGTGCTGACCTGGACCAGGCCGCGCCAGCGCAGCTCCTGCCAGATGCCGGGAAAACTGTCGTCGTTGCGCTGGGGTGTCGGGGCCGGCTGGGTGGCCGGGGTCGAGGACGGATCCGGCGAAGGACCAGAGGAGGGCGCGACGGTCACGGGCACGCGGTCCACGGTATCAGCCGGCATGGCGCTGACCACTGTCTGCTGAGCCGGTCGCGCGCACGGCCTGCTCCAGCCCGGCGGGCCAGCCCGAACTGCTGATCAGCCGCAGTCGCCGGGTGGGCCGGGTCATCGCCACGTACAGGTCACCGGGCCGCCCGCCGACGTCCGCGATGAGCTGCCGCGGTTCGACCACGACGACGGCGTCGAACTCGAGTCCCTTCACCTCGACCGGGTCGAGCACGACGACGTTCTGGTCCACCGATCCGGCTCCGCCGCCGACCCGCGGCCCCCACCGTTCCTGCAGTGCCGTGCGCAGGCCGGGTACGAGTGAGGCGGGCGCGACCACCGCGACGAGTCCGCCGTCGACGGCGTCCATGTCCTCCGCCACCGCCTCGACGACGGCGTCCGGCAGATCCCCCACCCGGCGTTCTGGCTGCAGCAGCGGCGGCCAGTCCCCGACGCGCACCGCTTCCGGCTCGGAGACCTGGGCGCCCGTGGCGCGGGCCACGGCCACCGCGGCCTCGGCGATCTGCGCGGGGGTGCGGTAGTTGACCGTCAGCTCCCGCAACGTGAAGCGGCCCCCGACGAACGGGGCGAGGGCCTGCGCCCAGGAGGCGGCGCCGGCCGCCGCCGAGGTCTGGGCGATGTCCCCGACGATGGTGAACGACTTCAGCGGACAGCGACGCATCAGCAACCGCCACTGCATGGGGGAGAGCTCCTGGGCCTCGTCGACGATGACGTGACCGAACGCCCACGTCCGGTCCGCGAGTGCCCGCTCGGACGTGGTGCCCGCCGTCTCCGCCGCCGTGTTGTGGGCGACGACGTCCTCGGCGGAGAGCATGCCGTCGACGCCCGCGTCAGCCAGCGTCTGGTTCATGTTCTCCAGCGCCTTCTCGGCGTTGGCCAGGTCCCGGGTGCGGGCGGCGTCCCGGGCCGCCGCCTCCCGCTCGGCGGACGCGTCCAGGTCGCCGAGCAGCTCGGCCGCCTCGTCGAGCAGCGGCACGTCCGCCTCGGTGAAGGGCACACCGGGCTCGCGCAGCAGGGCGCGCCGATCCTCCGGCGAGAGGAGCTCACCGGCCACGGCCTCCAGTTGGGCGGACCGGCTGAGCAGCTCGTCGACCAGCTTCTTCGGGGTCAGCGGCATCCACGACAGGTTCAGCGCGACGCGCACGTCCCGCGACGTGCGCACGTCTTCGGCGAGCCAGGCGCGTTCTCCGGTGTACTCCTGTCCCGAGGAAGCCTCAACCTTCTGCATCAACTGGTCCGTCAACTCGCGGAGCAGGATCTTGATGAACGTCAGGCGCGCCTCGTTGTGCGGCTTGCCGGTGGCCCGCGCCCGGTCCCGGGCCCGGGCCACCTGCCGGGGCGTGAGCGTGAGCGTGAAGCCGTTGACGTCCAGCCGGCGCGGCTCCGCCGGCACCCGCTGCCGGTTGTGCACGGCGGCGGCGATCACGTCGGCCATCGCGAGCCCCCCCTTGATCCTCGCCACCGTCGGATCCGTCTCCGGCACCGCGTGCAGGTCGGGGAGCAGGGAGGCCGGGCTGGTCATGATGACACCGGTCTCGCCGAGGGAGGGCAGCACCCGTTCGATGTAGGTGAGGAAGGAATCCGACGGGCCCACCAGCAGCACGCCGGACTTCGCCAGCCGGTCGCGGTGGCTGTACAGCAGGTAGGCGGCGCGGTGCAGGGCGACGGCGGTCTTACCGGTCCCGGGTCCGCCCTGGACGACGAGCACACCGGGCAGTGGCGAGCGGATCACGGCGTCCTGCTCGGCCTGGATGGTGCCGACGATGTCACCCATCCGGCCGGTGCGGCGTTCGTTGAGCGCAGCGAGCAGTGCTCCCTCACCGGGAACGACGCCGTCCTCCCCCAGCATGCCGGGGTCGAGCACGTCGTCCTCGAGCGCGCGCACGGTACGCCCGCGCAACATCAGATGACGACGGCGGCGCACGCCCTGCCGGTCGAAGGCGGTGGCCTGGTAGAAGGTGCCGGCCTCCGGGGCGCGCCAGTCGACCATCAGCCGCTGCAGGTCCTCGGTGGACATACCGATCCGGCCGATGTAGCGGGCCTCCCCGGAGTCCATGTCCAGCCGGCCGAAGACCAGGCGGTCCTCCACGGCGTAGAGCTGTGCGAGCCGGTCCTCGTAGAGCGTGGCGAACGCGTCACGCTCGGAGACGTTCTGTGCGGAGCCGACGGCCCCCGTGCGGCGCACCTGGGCGAGCTGTTCGGTCTTCTGCACCCGCATCTCGTCGAGTCGCTCGTACAACTGCCCCACGTACTCACGCTCGCGTCCGAGCTCACGCTCGAGGGTGTCGTGCCGGTCTTGCACGCGATCAGTCACGCGTCGATCCTCCCGAATACGGACCGCGCTCGGCGTCGCCCACGCCGGCCCGGCGCGAACGGAGCACCGGTCACGGTCGCCCCCAACGGACTGTCCATAGTACAACTGGTCGATGTGCCCGGACCGGTCGGCACGGCCGGGCCCGGTGGACCGGCGTGGACCGGCGGGTATCCGGTCGGCGCGGGACGGTGCTCAGGTGCGGATCAGGGACCGGACGCGGTGGCCACCGAGGCGGCGGCGCCCCCGCAGCTCGGTCAACTCCAACACGACGCCGAAGCCCGCGACGGTGATGCCGGCGCGCCCGAACAGCTCGGCCGCGGCGGAGAGCGTACCACCGGTGGCCAGCACGTCGTCGAGCACGAGCACCCGGGACCCGGGCGGCAGGTCGTCCGTGTGCAGCTCGAGGGTCGCGGTGCCGTACTCGAGCTCGAACTCGGCGGAGTAGGTCTGCCGGGGCAGCTTGCCGGCCTTGCGCACGGTGACGACGCCTGTGCCGCTCGCGTAGGCGGCGGCCGCCGCGAGCAGGAAGCCGCGGGCCTCGACCCCGGCAACGGCGTCGAAGGACCCGGCGAACGGTTCGACGAGCGCGTCGACGACGGCGCGCAGGGCACGCCCGTCCGCGAAGACCGGCGTCAGGTCCTTGAAGTGGATGCCCGGCTCGGGGAAGTCCTCCACGGTGACGAGCAGCCGATTGATCAGCTCGTCGACCGGCTCCCTGGCGGGTGTGCTGTCAGGCGTACTCGGGCGTGTGGTCACCGACGCAACGATACGTGCGCAGTGCGTCGCGACCGCATTCCGGTGTCCGCTCCCGTCATCGCACGATTCGTCATCGCACGACCCGGCGTCGACGCACGGCGGGCCGGTAGGGCGAGACGGTCGGGTCACCGGTGAGCCAGAACCGCCACGGGTAGTCGTGGCTGCCGCCCGGGCCGCTGACGCCGACCCGGGGGCCGGTGCTGATCGCGTCGTCCCCGACGTCCTCCGTCGGGCGGTGCAGCCGGACCGTGCGGACCGGGTCCGTGGTCCCGTCGGCGACCTGCCGGGGGTCCTCGACGCCCGGGGCGATGGGTACGCCGTTGTCGCGTAGGTGCAGGCCGAGGGCCCGCGCGAGTCGTGCCGGCCCGCGGGCCAGGTCCCGGTCGGGCTGCTGCCGATCGCCGGCCACGCCGGTTCTCGCCGTGGACGGACGCGTCGCCGCGTCCCGGCGACGTCGGGCGGTCTCGACGCCGTCGATCACCTCCCCCGCCCGCAGCAGCACGCCGGTCGCCACCCCTTCGGTCCCGCACACGACGTTGGCACAGTGGTGCATTCCGTAGGTGAAGTAGACGTACAGGTGACCGGCCGGACCGAAGAGGACGGCGTTGCGCGCGGTGCGGCCGCGGAAGGAGTGCGCGCCCGGGTCCGGTGCGGCGGATTCCCGCTCTCCCAGGTACGCCTCGGTCTCGGTGATCCGGACGGTGACGGTGCCCGCGTCGGTGGTGGTCGTGATGGTGCCGCCGAGCAGGCGCGGTGCGACGGTCAGCGCGTCACGGGCGGCGAGCCAGCCCGTCAGGTCCTCGGGCACGTCGAGAGGGGACACCGGGTTCACGTTACCGGCGTCGCGGCGGCGGCTCACGTCGCCGACGGTCCCCACGCGGCCGGTTCCATCCCCCGGTTCGCGTGAGTCCGCCGGTTCCGCCCTCCGCATCGGGGTCAGTGACCGAACCCCCGGACCGCGTCGAGCTGGGCGTGCAGAGCGGTCAGCTGCGCGTCGACGGCCGCGGGGGCGGTGCCGCCCTGACCGGATCGGCTGGTCAGCGACCCCTCCGTCGAGAGGACCTGGCGCAGGTCCGGGCTGAACCGGTCGGAGATGGCCGTGTAGTCGTCGTCGGACAGGTCCCACAGTTCCACGCCGCGGGACTCGGCGAGCTTGACGGCCTCGCCGGAGAGCTCGTGCGCCTGCCGGAACGGCACACCGGCCCGCACCAGCCACTCCGCGACGTCGGTGGCCAGCGCGAAGCCCTGCGGGGCGAGCTCGGCCATCCGGTCGGTGTGGAAGGTGAGGGTCGCGATCATCCCGGACACCGCGGGTAGCAGCAGGGCGAGGGTGTCGACGGCGTCGAACACCGGTTCCTTGTCCTCCTGCAGGTCCCGGTTGTAGGCCAGCGGCAGCCCCTTGAGCGTGGCGAGCAGGCCGGTCAGGTCCCCGATCAGCCGGCCCGCCTTGCCGCGGGCGAGCTCGGCGACGTCCGGGTTCTTCTTCTGCGGCATGATCGAGGAGCCGGTCGAGTACGCGTCGTCGAGCGTGACGAAGCCGAACTCCTTGGTGGCCCACAGGATGACCTCCTCGCTGATCCGGGACAGGTCGACGCCGATCATGGCGGCGACCCACGCGAACTCGGCGTACACGTCCCGCGACGCCGTGCCGTCGATGGAGTTGTGCACCGCGGAGGCGAAGCCGAGTTCGGTGGCGACGGCGTTCGGGTCGAGCCCGAGCGAGGACCCGGCGAGCGCGCCCGACCCGTAGGGGCTGACGGCGGCGCGGGTGTCCCAGTCGACCAGGCGCTGCACGTCCCGCAGCAGCGCCCACGCGTGGGCGAGCAGGTGGTGCGCGAGCAGCACCGGCTGCGCGTGCTGCAGGTGGGTCCGGCCCGGCATGGCCGCGGACCCGTGGGCCTGCGCCTGCCCGACGAGCGCGTCGATGGTCGCGAGCACCCCGGACGCGACGGACCGGGCGGCCTCCCGGAGATACATCCGGCCCAAGGTGGCGATCTGGTCGTTGCGGGAGCGCCCCGCCCGCAGTCTGCCGCCGAGTTCGGGGCCGACCCGTTCGATCAGGCCCCGCTCGAGCGAGCCGTGCACGTCCTCGTCGGACTCCGCGGCGACGTAGGCGCCGGAGGCGACGTCGGCGTCGAGCGCGTCCAGGCCGGCGAGCATCCGCGCCAATTCGTCGTCGTCGAGCAGGCCGACCGTGTGCAGCACCCGGGCGTGCGCACGGGATCCGGCGATGTCATGGTGCGCGAGCCGCCAGTCGACGTGCGTGGACTTGCTCAGCGCCGCGAGCGCGTCCGCTGGTCCCCCGGAGAACCGGCCGCCCCACAGGGCGCCCTCGTTGGTGCCGTGCGAGCCCGAACCGGGCGTTCCGGCACCGGGAACTCCAGGACCCGATCCGCCAGCATCGGGGGTCACCGAACCCGGGGTCACCGGATCGGGGGTCACCGGCTCAGGCATCGTGGCCGGCGTCCTCGGTCGCTGCCCCGCTCGCACCGGCGCCCGCCGTGTTCAGCGTCGGCACCGCAGAGAGGTCCGGGCTGCCGCCGACCCGCTGCTCCCGCTCCGAGGCGACCTTGGCGGAGAGTCCGTAGATGTCGATGAAGCCGCGCGCACTGGACTGGTCGAACGCGTCGCCGGTGTCGTAGGTGGCCAGCGAGAAGTCGTACAGCGAGGTCTCGGACCGGCGGCCCAGCACCGTCGCCCGTCCGCCGTGCAGCTCGAGCCGGATGTCGCCGTTGACATGGGTCTGCGTGTCGTCGATGAAGGCGTCGAGCGAGTGCTTGAGCGGGGAGAACCACTGGCCGTCGTAGACCAGCTCGGTCCAGCGCTGGCCGACGGTCTTCTTGAACCGGGCCTGCTCCCGCTCGACGGTGACGTTCTCCAGCTCGCGGTGCGCGGCGATCAGCGCCATCGCGCCGGGTGCCTCGTAGATCTCCCGGCTCTTGATGCCGACCAACCGGTCCTCGACGATGTCGATCCGGCCCACGCCCTGCGCGCCGGCCCGCCGGTTCAGCTCCTCGATCGCCTGCAGCGGGGTGACGGCCACGCCGTCGAGCGCGACCGGCACGCCGGCCCGGAACGCGATCTCCACGACGTCGGCGACGGGCGGGAAGGCCGGGTCGTCGGTGTAGCTGTACACGTCCTTGGTGGGCTGGTTCCAGATGTCCTCGAGGAACCCGGTCTCGACCGCCCGGCCCCAGACGTTCTGATCGATGGAGAACGGGTTCTTCTTCGTCGTCTCGATCGGCAGATCGTTCCGCTCGGCGAAGTCGATGGCCTTGTCCCGGGTCAGAGCGAGGTCGCGGACCGGGGCGATGCAGGTCAGGTCCGGGCCGAGGGTCTGGATCCCGACCTCGAAGCGGACCTGGTCGTTGCCCTTGCCGGTACAGCCGTGCGCCACCGTGGAGGCGCCGAACTGGCGGGCCGCGGACACGAGGTGCTTGACGATGACGGGCCGGGAGAGTGCCGAGACCAGCGGGTACGCGTCCATGTAGAGAGCGTTCGCCTTCAGCGCCGGCATGCAGTAGTGCTGCGCGAACTCGTCGCGGGCGTCGGCGACGTAGGCCTCCACCGCGCCGCAGTCCAGGGCACGCTGACGGACCGTCTCCAGGGACTCCCCACCCTGTCCGACGTCGACCGCCACGGCGATCACCTCGCTGCCGGTCGCCTCGGCGATCCAGCCGATGGCCACCGACGTGTCGAGGCCTCCGGAATACGCCAGCACGATCCGCTCGCTCACTGCACTCTCCTCCTGGATGACGATGCACGTTCCTGCAAAACTATACATTGAGATGAGGATTTATGCATGAGGTCCGCGTTGTCGGGGTCGCTCGACGCGAGGCGCGTCGGGGTGTTGCCGTCCCCGAGGACCGAACGTAGCGTGGTGTTCGAGCCAGGTGCAGCCAACTGTCGACCATCCGCGGGAGGAAGCCATCATGAGTGAGCCATCGCGCGACCGCACACCGGACGAGCAGCCGATCACGGAGTTGGTGTCACAGCTCACGGAGCAGATGACTCAACTCGTCCGGGACGAGGTGCAGGTCGCTCGAGCCGAGTTCACGGAGAAGGGGAAGCACGCCGGCCGGGCAGCGGCCATGTTCGGCGGTACTGCCCTGCTGGCGTTCTACGTAGGCGAGGTGCTGATCGGCTCCGCCCGCGCGGGACTGGATCGCATCATGCCGCGCTGGAGCAGCGCTCTGCTGGTCTCCAGTGCGCTGTTCGGGGCTGCCGGTGTCGCCGCGGCGGCCGGCTGGCGAGAACTCCAGCAGGTCACGCCGGTCGTCCCGGATGCTCTGGCCACCAACCTGTCTCGCGACGTCGAGACGATCAAGGAGAACGCGCAGCGATGACCTCACCCATCGGATCTTCGTCGCCCGGCCCGCAGGGGTCCGCCGCCCGCGACGCGCAGATCGACGCCGGCCGGACCCGAGCGGAACTCGGGCGCACGGTGGGCGCGCTCTCCGACAAGATGGACGTCAAGGCCCAGGCCCGGAGGAGGGTCGGCGCCCTGACCGACCGGGCACCCGGCATCCTGCGCCGTGCGGCGTCCGTCCTCCGCGACCGGCGGGTGGCGCTCGCGGTCGCCGCCGCGGTGGCCCTCCTGGCGTGGCGGCGCCGCCGCCACCGTTGAGTCGTCGCCACCCCGTCGCCCGGCATCGGTGCGCCGGGACGGCCGGGCGGCAGCAGATCGCCGGCGCCACCGGCGATGAGAATCGCTCGGGCTCGGTCGTGCGCCGTGGGCTCACGGCGAGGCACCGATGAGCAGGACATCCCCCCACGTGCGGCTGATCTACCCGCACCAACTGTTCACCGCGCACCTGGCCGCGGAGCCCGGCACCGTCATGCTCCTGGTCGAGGACGACCTCTACTTCCGGCAGTTGCCGTTCCATGCGCAGAAACTGGTCCTGCACCGCGCGAGCATGGACCGGTTCGCCGAGCGGCTGCGGGACGCCGGGTTCGACGTCGAGATCCTGCGGACCGACGTGCAGGCGCCGACCGCTCCCCGGCTGACCCGGACGATCCGGGCGCTGGCCCCGTCCCGGGTGACGGTGTACGACGTCGTCGACGACTGGCTCTCCCGGTCCTGCGTGGCGTCGCTGGCCGAGGCCGGCCACCCGCTCGGCCCCGGCGACGTGCTGGAGACTCCGAACTTCCTGACCACCCGGGCGCAGATCGACGACTGGTTCGCCGGTGGCCACCGGGCGCGGATGCAGGCGTTCTACACGTGGCAGCGGCGCCGCCTCGACGTTCTGGTCGACGGGCAGGACCCCGTCGGTGGGAGGTGGTCCTTCGACCCGGAGAACCGGCGCAAGCTGCCCCGCGGCCACGTCGTGCCCGGCGTGAGCTGGCCGGAGCGGCATCCCGCGGTGACCGCGGCGATCGCCTGGGTCGCCGACGAGTTCCCGGACGCGCCGGGCAGCGCGGAGTCCTTTGCCTGGCCCACCAGCCATGACGAGGCCGAAGCCATGCTGGACGAGTTCCTCGAGCAGCGACTGCCGCAGTTCGGCCCCTACGAGGATGCCATCGCCCGCGACCACCCGTTCCTGTATCACGCGGCGATGAGCCCGGGCCTGAACAGCGGGCTGCTCGACCCCGCGGACGTGCTCGAACGGGTGCTCGAAGCCGGGCACGACGACGCCGTCCCGCTGGCCTCGCTGGAGGGTTTCGTCCGGCAACTGATCGGCTGGCGCGAGTACATGCGCGCCACCTACCGCCGCTGGGGGCGGAGCATGCGCACGGCGAACGCGCTGGGCCACACCCGCTCGCTGGATCCGGGTTGGTGGACCGGAACCACGGGGTTGGAGCCGGTCGACCACGTGATCGGAGGCGTCCTGGAGCGCGGCTGGGCACACCATATCGAACGACTGATGGTGCTGGGCAACGCCATGTGCCTGCTGCGTACCGACCCGGTGGACGTGTACGAGTGGTTCATGGCCCTGTTCGTGGATGCGTACGACTGGGTGATGGTGCCCAACGTGCACGCTATGAGCCAGTACGCCGCCGGCAACGCGATCACCACCAAGCCGTACGTCTCCGGCAGCCACTACCTGACCACGATGTCCGACTTCGGGCCCGGCGACTGGCGGGCCGACTGGGACGGGCTGTACTGGTCGTTCGTCGCCGACCACCGGGACACCTTCGCCTCCAACCACCGCTCGGTGATGGTGCTGCGGCATCTGGAGGGGATGGACGAGAACACCCTGGCCGGGCACCGCGAGCGCGCGCAACCGTACCTGGCGGACTGAGATGCCAGCACACTCGATCGAGTTCACCCTGGATCCCGACGCCGACGACGCCGTCCGCTCCGACTGGGACGCCCTGCTGGGCGCCGACCTCCCGTCCGCCGGAGCGCACCGCTCCGCAAGCAACCGGCCGCACGTGACCGTGATCGCCGCGACATCGGTGCCGGCCCGACTGCAGGACGAGGCGGTGCGCCGTCTCGCGCCGCTGCTGCCCCTGCCGGTGCGGTGGGGCGGCCTGGTGCTGTTCGGCGCCCGCCGACTGGTGCTGGCCCGGCTGATCGAGGTGGACCGGGCACTGACCGACGTCGTGCACGGCCTGCAGGAGGAAGCCGTCGACGTCGCCGCCGACCCGCATCGCGCCTGGGTGCCGCACGTCACCCTGTGCCGGCGGCTGGATCCGGTCCGGGTCGGCGACGCGCTGGGCGTGCTGCCCCTGGTGCCCGAGGCGGCGCCGTCGTTGCTGGGGCTGCGCCGGTGGGACCCGGAGGAGCGGACCGTCACGCCGCTGGCGGGAGCGTGACGCGTCCCGGTCCCGCGTTGACTCCCGGTCCCGCGTTGCGTCCCGGTTCCGCGTTGCGTCCCGGTCCCGCGTTGACTATTGAATTTCGGGGCTCTCCCGGGCAATTTCTGCCCCGAAATTCGATAGTCAACGTGCGGCAGAGGTGCGTGCTATCCCGGACGTCCGAGCACAGCGTCACGGCGATGGTCAGTCCGTCAGGACCCGCCCGCGTAAGGCAGCCGGGTCAGAGCCGACAGATCAGCCTCGCTCGGCGGCGCGGGCCATGCCGCGCAGCATCGCCGCGAAGACGACGCGGTGCGCCGGCAGCTGCGTGTACCAGTAGAGCCGGCCGGCGACGCCGCGGGGCGCGAAGGTGATGACCTGCGTCAGGTGGCAGCCGACGGTCGACGCGGTGTCCGTGGAGTCGGACGCCGACGGGTGCCGCACGACTCCCGCCTCGCACGGCGTGACCGTCAGCGTCATCCGGGCGGTTCCCGGCATCCGCATCTGGGCTCGCAGGGTCAGCGAGCGGCCCGGGTCGATCGCCTCGACGACCCAGAAGTCGACGACGTCGCCGGCGCGCAACGGCCGGTCGGGCCGACCGCGCATCCCGGGCCCGCCGGCCAGCCGGTCCAGCGCTGCCCGGAAGCGCCAGAGTCGGGTGAACGCGTACCACCCGGCCGGGCCGCCGACGCCCTCGACGACGGTCCACGTCCGTGCGGCACTGGCCCGGACGACCCGCGTTCGGCGCTCGCCCAGCGTCACGACGGCGTCTTCACGATGACGCTCTCCCGCCGGCGGCCGACACCGCGGCCGGGATCGGTGCGCAGGCCCGGTCCCGGGACACGCCGGGGGGCGGCAGCCGACTCCGGCGTCCGGCCCCTCGGCGCCAGGACCGGACGCCCCTCACCCCGCCTCACCCGTCCAGGCTGATCTCCCGCTTGAGGACCTTGCCGGTCGGCCCCTTCGGCAGGGCATCGACCAGGCCGATCCGCCGCGGATACTTGTACGCCGCCAGCCGCTCCTTCGCCCAGGCAATCAGTTCCTCGACCAGCCGGTCCGGGTCGTCGCCCCGATGCTCGGCCTTGAGGGCGACGACGGCGGCCACCTCCTGCCCGTTGAGGTCGTCGGGGATGCCGATCACCGCCGCCTCGGCGACCGCCGGGTGCTCGTACAGCACCTCCTCGACCTCGCGCGGATAGACGTTGTACCCGCCGCGCAGGATCATGTCCTTCTTCCGGTCCACGATGAAGTACACGCCGTCGGCGTCGCGGCGGGCCAGGTCACCGGTGTGGAACCAGCCGTCGACGATCGCGGCCCCGGTCGCGTCCGGGTTCTTCCAGTAGCCCTTCATCACGAACGGCCCGGCGACGAGCAGCTCCCCGACGGCGTCGTCGGCCGCCTCACCGCCGTCGCCGTCGTCCACCCGCAGCTGGGCGTCCGGCACCGGCGTGCCGATCGACCCGGCCTTGCGGGGCCCGTCCAGCTGGTTGAACGAGACGGCTGGGGACGTCTCCGACAGCCCGTACCCCTCCAGCAGCGTGGCCTTGTACACGCGCTCGAACTCGTGCAACACCTCCACCGGCAACGGCGCCCCACCGGAGACGGCGACCCGCAGGCTGGAGGCGTCGACCGGACTGGGGTCGCGCAGCAGGGCGATGTACATGGTCGGGACGCCGAGGAAGATGGTGACCTTGTCCCGCTCGATGATCCGCTTGGCCGCGGCCGGGTCGAACCGGGGCAGCAAGGTGATCGCCCCGCCCTGCGCGATCGCCGCGTTCAGGGCGCTGGTCTGGCCGAACACGTGGAAGAACGGCAGCCCGCCGAACAGGACGTCGTCGGCGCCGAGCGCGAACAAGCCCGTGGACATGAGCGCGTTCTTGCGCAGGTTGGCGTGCGTCAGCTCCGCGCCCTTGGGCCGGCCCGTGGTGCCGGACGTGTAGAGGATGACGGCGGTGTCCGCGTCGTCGCGCTCGACCAGACCCGGCGTCGGCTCCGTCTGCGCGAGGGAGGCCAGGAACGGCCCGGAGTCGATCACGGTCACGCTCGCACCCGTGGCGCCGGCGGCGGTCCGGGCGGCGTCGACCATGCCCTCCCACACCCACACCCGCTCGGCACCGGAGTCGGTGAGGTGGTATTCGATCTCCCGCGCGGTCAGCAGCGGGTTGAGGGGGACGACGACGGCGCCGGCCCGGAGGATGCCGTAGTAGACGACCGGCATCTGGGGCACGTTCGGGCTGATCAGGGCGACCCGGTCCCCCGGCTGCACGCCGTCCGCGGTCAGCTGTGCGGCGACGGCCCCGGAGAGCCGCTCGAGCGCCGCATAGGTCAGTACCGTGTCGTCGAGCTTGAGCGCCGTGGCGTCGGCGTGCTCGGTCGCCGAGTCGAGCAGGATCGAGGCAAGGTTGGTCATGGTCGTCCGTTCTCGCCGACCCGAGCCGGCGAAGCTGCTGCGGTGTTGTGCCGGTCACAATACCGGCCGGTAACCTCAGGGGCCAGCAGCGGAGGTGATGGCCACACACGGGCGCCAGTAACCTGAGACCTGGCCACCGGAGGCAGGACCCACTGAAAGGAGCAGGAGCACCGTGAGCGAGGAACTGACCAACACCGACCCGACCAGCACAGACCCGGCCAGCACCGATCCGACCGGCGCCGACCTGACGAGTCAGGAGGTGGACCTGCTGAACTCCATGTTCGACCTCGCCCGCGACGGCGGGACCGAGCGGCTGACGGCGTTCGTCGACGCGGGGCTGCCGGTGAACCTGACGAACGCGAAGGGCGACACCCTGCTCATCCTCGCCGCATATCACCAGCAGGCCGACACCGTGGCGGCGCTGCTGGGCCGTGGCGCGGAGACCGAACGGGTCAACGACATGGGTCAGACGGCCCTGGCCGCCGCGGTGTTCCGGCAGAACGAGACCATCGTCCGGGCCCTGCTCGCGGCGGGCGCCGATCCCGAGGGAGGCCGCCAGACGCCCGTCTCCGTCGCCGAGTACTTCCAGCTGCCCGCGATGACGCAGCTGCTGCGGGCCGGGGGCGACGCTGGCTGACCTGCCGCACCGGCGTTCACGCGGGCTCTGACCCACGGCACTGACCATCCACATGGATTCGTCCAGGTGAACGAGTCCACGTGGATGACGCGCTGCGACGCGCCGGACCGGTCCGGTCGAGTCGGGTCAGCCGTCGGACGCGAGGGCGAGGAACCGCGCGGCCACATCCGGGCCGCCGTCGGGCTCCCGGCAGACGAGCAGCACGGTGTCGTCCCCGGCGATGGTGCCGAGCACGGCCGGGAACACCGAGTGGTCGATGGCGGAGGCGAGGAACTGGGCCGCCCCGGGCGGGGTGCGCAGCACGACGAGGTTCGCCGACGCCTCGGCGGTGACCAGCAGCTCCTCGCACAGCCGGGCCAGCCGCGCGTCGAGCAGTTCCTGGTCCACGGCGCTGCGCGGCGTCCGATCCGCGCCCACGGCCGGCACCGCGTAGACGAGACCGCCGTCGGCCCCGCGCACCCGGACCGCGCCGAGTTCGACGAGGTCCCGGGACAGGGTGGCCTGGGTGACCGCGAGGCCGTCGTCGGCCAGCCGCTGCGCCAGCTCGGCCTGCGAGCGCACCGCCGATCCCGCCAGCAGGGCGGTGATCCGGGCCTGCCGGGCGGTCTTCGTGGTGGGCCGGGACCGGGCGCCGTCGGTGGCCGCGGTCATGCGCGTCGCCCGCTCGGGGACGGTTCGCCGGGTTCGGCCAACAGCCCGGAGGCGTCCATCAGCCAGTGCATGATCGCCTTCTGCGCGTGCAGCCGGTTCTCCGCCTCGTCCCACACGACGGACTGCGGCCCGTCGATGACGCCGGCGCTGATCTCCTGGCCGCGGTACGCCGGCAGGCAGTGCAGCACGATGGCCCCCGGCGCCGCCGTCGCCAGCGCCGCCTCGTCGATCGCGTACGGCCGGAACACCTCGGCGCGGTCGGACTTCTCGTCCTCCTGACCCATCGAGACCCAGGTGTCGGTGGCGAGGACGTCGGCGCCGTCGAGCGCGTCGGCGGCCGACGTCGTCACCAGCACGGAGCCGCCGGTGGCCTGCGCCCGCTCCCGGGCGGCGGCGACGACGGTCTCGCCCGGCAGGAACCCGTCCGGGCCGGCGACCCGCACGTGCATCCCGGCGGTCACCCCGGCCAGCAGGTAGGAGTTGGCCATGTTGTTGGCGGCGTCACCGAGGTAGGCGAGGGTCAGGCCCGCGGTGCGGCCGTGGTGCTCCCGGACGGTGAGCAGGTCGGCGAGCAGCTGGCACGGGTGGTAGTCGTCACTGAGGGCGTTGATCACCGGCACGGAGCTGTACCGGGCCATCTCCGCCAGGCCGGCCTGCGCGTACGTCCGCCACACGACGGTGTGCACCATCCGTTCGAGCACACGGACGGTGTCCGCCACGGATTCCTTGTGCCCGAGCTGGGACTCCCCCGGGTTGATGATCAGCGGGTTGCCGCCCAGGTCCGCGACGCCGGCGGCGAAGGAGACGCGCGTCCGGGTGGAGGTCTTGTCGAAGATGATCGCCACCGTCTTCGACCCGGTCCCCTGAGGCCCCGCATAAGTGCGGTACCCGTACCGGTCGGCTTTCATCGCGGCGGCCAGGTCGAGCACCTCGGCCTGTTCGGCGGGGCTGAGGTCGAGATCGGTGAGGAAGTGCCGGGTCATGGATGCTCCTCCTGCGCGGGGCGGAGTCGGTCGGTGGGCATGCTGCCGGTGCCGGTCGCGGCGCGGGCCGTGGCGAGGATGCCGGGCAGGGCCGCGAGGAAGCCGTCCGCCTCCTCCGCCGTGAGCAGCAGCGGCGGGGCGAGCCGGAGCGTGCGGGGCCCGGGGGCGTTGAGGACGAACCCGGCCTCCAGTGCGGCGGTGACGGCGGCGGGCGCGAGCGGGGTCGCCGGGTCGGACGACGGCGCGGTGTCCGGGTGGGTGTCCGGAGCGCTGTCCGGGGCGTCGGCCAGGTCGAAGCCGATCAGCAGGCCCTGTCCGCGCACCGCGGTCACGCCCGGGACCCGGGCCAGGCCGGCGCGCAGGCGCGCCCCGACGCGCGCGGCGTTGCCGAGCAGGTCGTCGGCCTCGATCACGTGCAGGGTCGCCAGGCCGGCAGCGGTCGCCACGGGGTTGCCACCGAAGGTGCTGCCGTGCTGGCCGGGACCGAGCAGGTCGGAGACGACCGACCCGAAGGTGATCAGCGCACCGATCGGGAAGCCCCCGCCGAGACCCTTGGCCAGGGTGACGGCGTCGGGCAGCAGATCCGGCTCGTGCTGGAAGGCGAACCAGCGTCCGGTGCGTCCGACGCCGGTCTGCACCTCGTCGAGGATGAGCAGGGCACCGGCCTCCCGGGTCAGCCGCCGGGCCTCCCGCAGATAGCCGGCGGGCAGCGGAAGCACCCCGGCCTCGCCCTGGATGGGCTCGAGCACGAGCGCGGCGGTCCGGTCGGTGATCGCCGCGCGCAGGGCGGCGAGGTCGCCGGCCGGGATGTGCTCGACACCGCCGGGCAGCGGGGCGAACGGCTCCCGGTACGCGGCCTTGTGGGTGAGGCTGAGCGCTCCCATGGTGCGACCGTGGAAGCCCTGTTCCAGAGCGACGACGGTGGGCCGAACCGGGTCGGCGCTGTTGCCGGCACGGCGGGCGAGTTTGAGGGCCGCCTCGACGGCCTCCGTGCCGGAGTTGGCGAAGAAGACCCGTGACCCCGCGGGAGCGCCGGCGAGCGCGAGCAGCCGTTCGGCGAGGGCCACCTGGGCCGGGCTGGTGAAGAAGTTCGAGATGTGCCCCAGGGTGGCCTGCTGGCTGGCGATGACGCTGGTCAGCAGCGGGTGGGCGTGGCCGAGCACGTTGACGGCGATGCCGCCGAGCAGGTCGAGGTACTCGACGCCGTCGGCGTCCCATACCCGGCTGCCGGAGCCGCGCACGAGCACCCGCTGCGGGGCGCCGAACACGTTGAGCAGGGCCCCCGTGTAGCGCTGCAGCCACGCGGCACCGCCCACGCCGCTGCTCGAGGGCAGCGCGCCAGACAGCGCAGTCGGCAGGCTACTGGCCACGGTGCCGGACGGATCGCCGGGCACGGCGCCGGGCTGGATGCCGGTGGCCGGGTTGCCGCCCGGGGCGCCGTCCGCGGGCGTCGGGGTGGTGCTCACGACTGCTCCTTTCCGGTGGGCGGCGTGGTGGGGGTTGCGGTCGGGATCGCGGTGGGTGTCGCGGGTCCGGCCGCCGTCACGAGGGTGCCGATGCCCTCGTCGGTGAAGATCTCCAGCAGCATGCTGTGAGGGTTGCGGCCGTCCACGACGTGGGCGGCGGGCACCCCGCCGTCGACGGCGGCGAGCGCGGCCGTCATCTTCGGGATCATCCCGGACTGCAGGGTGGGCAGCATGGTCCGGAGCCGGTCGGCGGACAGCGCCGAGATCAGGGAGGAGCGGTCCGGCCAGTCGGCGTACAGGCCCTCCACGTCGGTGAGCAGGACCAGCTTCTCGGCGCCGAGGGCGACCGCGACGGCGGCCGCGGCGGTGTCCGCGTTGACGTTGAGCACCTGCCCGGTGGGCGCACCCTCGGCGTCGACCTCGGGCGCCACCGAGGAGATGACGGGGATCCGGCCGGCGGCCAGCAGACTCTCGATGTTCGCCGGGCGCACGCCGCTGACCTCCCCGACCAGGCCCAGGTCGACCTCTTCGCCGTCGACGACGGCGCCGGTGCGGGTGGCGGTCAGGGTGCCGGCGTCCTCCCCCGACAGGCCGACCGCGTACGGTCCGTGCTGGTTGATCAGGCCGACCAGCTCGCGGCCGACCTGCCCGGTGAGGACCATCCGGACGACGTCCATGGTCTCCTCGGTGGTCACCCGCAGCCCGCCGCGGAACTCGGAGGCGATGCCGAGCGCGCCGAGCATGGCGTTGATCTGGGGGCCACCGCCGTGGACGACGACCGGTTTCAGCCCGACGTGCGCCAGGAAGACGACGTCGGCGGCGAAGGCGCGGCGCAGGTCGTCGTCGACCATCGCGTTCCCGCCGTACTTGAGCACGACGCGGGCCCCGGCGAAGCGCTGGATCCAGGGCAGCGCCTCGATCAGGGTGGCCGCCTTCGCGGCAGCGGTGTCCGGAGCGGCAGCGGTGTCCGGAGCGGCAGGAACGGGGGCGGCGTTCACGGCGTCCTCAACTGGAGTAGGCACTGTTCTCGTGCACGTAGTCGTGGGTGAGGTCGTTGGTCAGCACCGTCGCGGTCGCGGTGCCGGCACCCAGGTCGATCTCGACGTCGACCTGCCGGCCGGACAGGTCCACGGCCTCCCGCGGCTCTCCGATCCCGCAGTTCCGGCACACCTGCACGCCGTTGATCGTCACGTTCAGGTCGTCCGGCAGATACGCGGCGCGGGTGGTACCCACGGCGGCGAGGACGCGGCCCCAGTTCGGGTCCTGCCCGAAGATGGCGGTCTTGAACAGGGTGGACCGGGCGACGGCACGGCTGACCTCGACGGCGTCGTCCTCGGTGGCGGCGTTCACGGTCCGGACGGCGATCTCGTGGCCGGCGCCCTCGGCGTCGGCGATCAGCGCCCGCGCCAGGGTGGCGCACACCCCGGTGAGCGCGGCCGTGAACACGTCGGCGTCGGGAACCTGACCGCTGGCACCGGAGGCCAGCAGGGCGACCGTGTCGTTGGTCGACATGCAGCCGTCGGAGTCGGCCCGGTCGAAGGTCACCCGGGTCGCGGCGCGCAGCGCGGTGTCGAGGGCGTCGGCGGGCAGGTCCGCGTCGGTGGTGAGGACGACGAGCATGGTGGCCAGGCCCGGGGCGAGCATGCCGGCGCCCTTGGCCATCCCGCCGATCGACCAGCCGTCCTCGCTGACGTGGCCAGCCTGCTTGGGCACGGTGTCGGTCGTCATGATCGCCTCGGCCGCCGCGGGTCCGCCGTCGACGGTCAGGGCTCCCACGGCGGTGGTGATCCCCGCACCGAGCTGCGGCATCGGCAGCGGCACCCCGATCAGCCCGGTGGAGCAGACCAGCACGTCACCGGCGGCGATCCCGAGCGCGGTGGCGACCTGCTCGGCGCTGGTGTGGGCGTTGGTGAAACCCTCGGGCCCGGTGCACGCATTGGCGCCGCCGGAGTTGAGCAGCACGGCGTCCGCCCGACCGTCGCTGATCGCCTGGCGGGACCAGAGCACGGGTGCGGCGGCCACCCGGTTGGCCGTGAACACGGCGGCGGCGGCGTGCTTCGGACCGTCGTTGACGACGAGCGCGACGTCGCGCTTGCCGGAGGCCTTCAGCCCGGCGGTGACGCCCGCGGCCCGGAAACCGACCGGGGTGGTGACGCCGATGGTGCTGCCGTTTGCGCTGACGCTGGTCACGGGGCGACTCCCTGCAGGTCGAGGCCCATCGTCTCCGGCAGGCCGAGGGCCAGGTTCATGGACTGGATCGCGCCACCGGCGGTGCCCTTGGTGAGGTTGTCGATCGCGCAGCAGACGACGACCCGGCCGGCGTGCTCGTCGACGGCCAGCTGCAGGACGGCGTGGTTGGAGCCGAGCACGGAGCCGGTGGTGGGCCACTGTCCCTCGGGCAGCAGGTGCACGAACGGCTCGTCGGTGTAGTACGCGTCCCAGGCGTCCCGGATCGCGTCGGCGTCGACGCCGGCGGCCAGCCGGGCGGTGGCGGTGGCGAGGATGCCGCGCGGCATCGGCGCCAGGGTCGGCGTGAAGGAGACCTGCACGGCCGTGCCGGCGGCGCGGGAGAGGCCCTGCTCGATCTCGGGGGTGTGCCGGTGGCCGCCCCCGACCCCGTACGGGCTCATCGAGCCCATCACCTCGGCGCCGAGCAGATGGGGTTTGACGGATTTCCCCGCCCCCGACGTGCCGGAGGCGGCGACGATGACGACGTCGTCGGGCTCGAGCAGCCCGCCGTCGGAACCGGGCCCGGGTGCGAAACCCGGCACCAGGGCCAACAGGGCACTGGTCGGGTAGCAGCCGGGCACGGCGATGCGCCGGGCGCCGCGCAGTTGCTCCCGCGCACCGGGCAGTTCGGGCAGCCCGTACGGCCAGCTGCCGGCGTGTTCGGTGCCGTAGAACCGTTCCCAGGCGGCGGGATCGGTGAGCCGATGGTCGGCGCCGGCGTCGATCACCAGGGTCTCGGCCGGCAACTGGGCGGCGACGGGTCCGCTGGCCCCGTGCGGCAGGGCGAGGACGACGACGTCGTGCCCGGACAGGTTCTCGACCGTCGTCTCCTCGACGATCCGATCCGCGAGGCCGTGCAGGTGCGGGGCCAGGACACCGAGGCGGGTACCGGCGCTGCTGTGCGCGGTCACGGCGCCGATGCGGGCCTCCGGATGACCGGCGAGCAGGCGCAGGACCTCGCCCCCGGCGTACCCGGTGGCTCCCGACACGGCGACGGAGAACGACATGCCCGCCAGCATACAGCAAAGTTATGCAGTGAGTAGGATAGTTATGCACTTCCGCTGCTCCGTCGCTCCGGGGATGCGAGCGAGCCGCCGGCGTCAGTCCGACGGGTCAGGCCGGCTCCTCTCACCGGGTCGGCGCGCGCGTGTGCCTACGATGGCGGGAGGTTCCATCCCCGGCAGAGGAGCACGGCATGAGCGAACAGCAGAACCCGAGCATGGAGATCCCGGCGACCGCGGACGCGATCGTCGTCCAGCAGGCCGGTGGTCCCGAGGTGCTGCACCCGGCCACCGTCGACGTCCCGCAGCCGGGCACCGGCCAGGTCCTCGTCCGGGTCGCCGCGACCGGGGTCAACTTCATCGAGACGTATCAGCGATCCGGCGTCTACGACGTCGACTTCCCGTTCACGCCCGGCGCGGAGTTCGCCGGCACCGTCGTCGCCCTCGGAGCCGGTGTCGACGGTTTCGCGGTCGGTGACCGGGTGGCCACCGCACACGGGTCCCGGGGCTACGCGCAGTACACCGCCGTCGACGCCGACGCGCTGGTGCCGGTGCCGGACGGCATCGACGACGAGACGGCCGCCGCTCTGCCCCTGCAGGGCATGACCGCGCACATGCTGACCCACGCGGTCAAGGACGTCCAGCCGGGTGAGACGGCGCTCGTCCATGCCGGCGCCGGTGGGGTCGGGCTGCTGCTGATCCAGCTGCTCAAGGCCGCCGGGGCACGGGTGATCACCACCGTCTCGACGGACGAGAAGGAGAAGCTCGCCGCGGGTGCCGGCGCGGACGAGGTGCTGCGGTACGACGGCTTCAGGGACCGGGTGCGTGAGTTGACCGACGGTCGCGGGGTGGACGTCGTCTACGACGGGGTCGGGAAGGACACGTTCGACGACTCCCTGGCCAGCCTGCGGATGCGTGGCCTGATGGTGCTGTTCGGCGGCGCGTCGGGCCCCGTGCCCCCGTTCGACCCGCAGCGACTGAACAGCGGCGGGTCCCTCTACCTGACCCGGCCGACGATGATGCACTACACCACCACGGCCGAGGAGCGCCGATCCCGGATGGCCGACCTGTTCGGCCTGGTCGCCGACGGGAAGCTCGACGTGCGGATCGGCGCCCGCTACCCCCTGGCCGACGCCGGGCGGGCGCACACGGACCTGCAGGGCCGCCGGACGACGGGCAAGGTGCTGCTGGTCCCCTGACGGCGGAAGGCATCACCTGCCTGGACGAGGAGGAGTGGCACACCGGCTGACGTCACCACGTCGGCCGGGCTGGTTCAACGGTGTGGCTGCAGGACCGCCCAGTAGGCGGCCACGTCCGGTCCGCTGGCCAGTCCCAGCCGGCCGGCGCCGTCGGCGAGCAGGTCCCAGTGGGTCGCCGGGAACAGGGCGGCGCGTTCCTGCGGGCCGAAGTGGCCGGGCCGGGGCAGGGTCTGGATGGCCTGCGCGAGGGGCCCCGGGATCCCGGCGGCGTCCGCGCCGGCCGCGGCGAGGTAGTCCAGGTTGCCGCCCCCGACGTTGGTCTCCACCAGGTACAGCCGGCCGCGGTCGCCCAGCAGGACGCGGACGGCACGGGCGAGGGCGCGCCGCTGGTCGGCGGGCAGGACGTGCAGGACGCCGCGGACGACGACGTGGCAGTCCCCGAGGTCGCCGTGCAGCCGGGCCGCGGTCGGCAGGTCGGTCAGGTCCGCCACCTCGAAGCGGGCGGCCCCGGGATGGGACCGGCGGGCGAGCGCCACGGCGTCGGGCGCCACGTCGACGCCCACGGCGACGCCGCGGCTCCGGGCCAGCGCGGCGGTCAACCAGCCGGTTCCGCAGCCGACGTCGAGGACGACCGGTCCCGGTGTGAACCAGGGCGCGACCCTGCGCTCGTGCTCGACCGCCTCGGCGTCGACCCGGCCCTCCCAGAGCACCGGTTCGGTGAGCCGTCCGCCGGCGACCCCGGTCCAGAACTGGCTCCAGGCGGTGACCCGGTCACGAGGCGCACGCGGGCGCAGGCGGACGATGCGTGCGACCAGCCGCAACCGGTCCGAGACGTTCACGCCGGTCAGGCCCAGCGGACGTCGTCGGCGGTGCCGGGGAGCTGCCGGCTGCCCGTCAGGAACCCGCGCATCGTCTCGGCCGGCACCGGCCGGCTGAAGTAGTAGCCCTGCGCGTACTCACAGTGGAGGCTGCGCAGCACGTCCGCCTGGGCGCGCTCCTCCACGCCCTCGGCGACGGCGCCCATCCCGGCGGTGTGGATCAGGTCGAGGATCGCGCCGACGAACCGGCACTGCCGGTCCTGGCTCAGCAGCTCCTGCGTGAGGGAGCGGTCGATCTTCGCGTTCTGCGCCGGGATGGACTGCAGGTAGCTGATCGAGGAATACCCGGTGCCGAAGTCGTCGATCTCCAGCGGGATCCCGATGGCGCGCAGGGCCGCCATGTTCTCGTCCACGACGTGGTCACGGGTCACCAGCAGCGCCTCGGTGATCTCGAGGGTCAGCCGGGCGCCGGGAACACCCTCCTGCCGGAGCAGGGCGGTGGCGTACCCGGCGAGATCACCGTGGCGCAGCTCCGACGGCGAGATGTTCACGTGCACACGGAAGCTGTCCGGCAGGGTCAGCTCTCGCGTCCACCGTCCGATCTGGCCGATCACGGTGGCGAGCATCCACCGTCCGAGTTCGACCATCAGACCGCCCTCCTCCGCGGCGTCGAGGAAGGTGTCGGGCGCCAGCAGGCCGCGTACGGGGTGCCGCCAGCGCACCAGGGCCTCGGCCCCGGCGACGCGGTCCGTGCGCAGATCCACGATGGGCTGGTAGAACGCCTCCAGCTCGTCCAGAGCCAGTGCCCGGCGCAATTCGGAGACCAAGTTCATCCGTTCGCGCGCCGCCCGGTGCATCGACGGCGTGAACACCGAGACCCGGCCCTTGCCCTCCGTCTTGGCCTGGTTCATGGCCGTGTCGGCGTCCCGGAGCATGTCCTCCACGGCGGTGCCCGGGCCGCCGACGCACAGCCCGGCGGTGGCGTCCACCCCGACGTTGAGCGGCCCGATCATCACCCGCTCCTCCAACACGTCCAGGGCGCGGTGGGCGGTCGCCAGGCCCGCGTCGATGCCGCCCGACGGGACCAGGATGGCGAACTCGTCCCCACCGAGCCGGGAGATCAACTGACCGGGCTCGATGACGCCCCGCAGCCGGCTGGCGACGTGCAGCAGCACGGCGTCGCCGACCGAGTGGCCCAAGCTGTCGTTGATCAGGCGGAAATCGTCCAGGTCGAGGACGACGAGGGCCGGGTCGGGGGACGGGGCTCCGTGCACCGCCTCGCCGAGCCGCTCGAGCAGCAGCCTGCGGCTGGCCAGGCCGGTCAGGTCGTCGGTGTCGACCAGGCGCTGCAGCTCGGCGCGGGCGCGCTGCAACTCGACGGTGCGCTCCGCCACCCGGTTCTCGAGGTCCCCGTACATGGATTGCAGTTCCTCGGCGAGCAGGTTGATGCCGGCCGTGAGCGCGTCGATCTCGTCGCGGGCGTCGGAGACGGGCAGCCGGGTCGCGAGGTCGCCGGAGGAGATCCGGATCAGGCCGTCGATCAGCGCGTCGAGACGGCCGCTGCCCGGGTCACCCGTCATGATCGGGGCCCGTCGTCGGTGCCACCTCGAGCAGCCAGACCTGCGCCTGCTCCCGTGCCCGGAAGAAGCGGGTGGGGCAGGGCGCGGCGTTGACGCCCAGGAAGAAGTTGGCCAGGACACGGTCGACGGCGGACGCACCCAGCAGGGCGATCGCCGTGGCCGCGCAGCGCTGGGTGAAGACCTGACGGGCCGCGCGGTCCACGGAGGCCGTGCCCGCCATGTGGATCATCAACGGCGCCGGCCGGACGCCGCACCGCTCGTTCACCCGGTCCATCGCCCGCCGGGCACGGACGCCGTCGATCGCGACGCCGTCCCGCCACACCAGGTGCAGCACCCCGTCGTCGTCGAAGTCCAGGCGGGTGATGTCGGCGTCGGGCCCGGTGCCGTCCACGGCACGCTCCGCCATCGTCCACCTCGTTCTCTCTCAGCGCCCGGTCGGCCGTCCCGCGCGGTCGCGCCCGGGAGGCCCTCGCCGTACCCCGTGGAGCATATCGTGCGGGAGGACCTGCGAACGGCAGGACCGCTGGCGTGCGACGACGGCGTTTCGCGCTTGGTGAGTCGGCTCTCGTCTGCGACAATCGGTCACCGGCCATCGGTATCGGCCGCTGGGGAGAGGGTGGTTCTGGGCGGCCGCCAGTGGAGGTCTCATGCTGCTGGACAAGACGACGGTGCTCGTGGTGCTCGCGGTCCTCTCGTTCGCCAAGCTCGTGATCTTCTACGTCGACTCCTACCGCCGTACCCGCACCGACGTCGCCCGGTGGTGGTGCGCGTCCGTGGCCGGGTTCTGTGTGGCCTCCGTCAGCTACGCGATCGGTGACCTCCAGAACGTCGCCTGGCTCGTCGCGACCGGCGCCGGCGTGATGGCCGTCGCGTCGGGCTGCATGTGGATCGGCACCCGCTGCCTGCGCGGGCGGCCCGCCGTGATCTGGCCGCTGCCGGTCGTGGGCCTGGTCACCACGTTCTTCTCCCTGTTCGGCCGCAGCGTCGGGGAAGCGGCCATCGGCCAGTTCGTGTGGCTGACCGCGATGGGCCTGGGCATCGCCGGCGCCGCCGTCGAACTGCGCATCCGGCACACGGCCACGTGGCGGGAGATCCGGTCCTTCGCGGTCGTCTCCACCCTGGCCGCCGGCTACTACCTGCTGCGCGCCGTCGGTGTGGTGCTGCTCGGCCCCACCGACCCGCTCTTCCTCGCCGTCTTCGGCACCGGGGTGTCCTTCCTGGTGGCGATCGTGCTGCTCGTCTCGGCGACCTGGGTGATGACGGAGCTGAACAACACCCAGCGCACCGCCGTGCTGCGGGAGCAGGCCACGCTGGACGGGCTGACCGGTCTGCTCAACCGCACCCGCTTCCTCGAGCGCGCCGAATCGCTGCTGCGCCGGTCCCGGGACAGCAACACCGTGGTCTCCGTCGTGATGTCGGACCTGGACCGGTTCAAGGCGATCAACGACGAGTTCGGTCATCTCACCGGGGACGCCGTGCTGCAGGCGTTCGGTGACGCCTGCCGGCTCACGGTCCGCTCGTCCGACCTCGTCGGCCGCTACGGCGGGGAGGAGTTCATCATGCTGCTGCCCTCCTCCAACGCGGCGGAGGCGGTCCGCGTCGCCGACCGGATCAACGTGGTGCTCGCGGGGACGGGCCCGTTGCGCGGTACCGGCCGGGTGGCGACGGCGAGCTTCGGCATCGCCGACACCTCGGCCGGGACCACGTCGCTGACCGAACTGATCGGCCGGGCGGACAGGGCGCTGTACGCCGCCAAGGCGCAGGGCCGCAACCGCTCCATGATCGTCGACGACCAGGTCGCCTGAGCCCCACTCATCCCCTGGCCTTCTCCCGTGGTAAGCGCCGGCTCAGCGCTGGGCCGCCCCGTGCCGCTCGACGGCGACGGCGACGGCGCCCGACCGGGCGGCGGACGCCTCGTCGGCGGTCAGCGTCCGGTCCGGGGCGCGGAAGCGCAGGGTGAACGCCAGGGACTTCTTTCCCTGGCCCAGCGCCTCGCCGGTGTAGACGTCGAACAGGTCGATCGATTCGAGCAGGTCCCCGGCGCCCTCGGTCAGGGCCTCCCGCAGCTGGTCGGCGGTGACCGCCTCGTCGACGACCAGCGCGACGTCCTGCGTGGCCATCGGGTAGGTGGAGATCGGCGCCGCGGTGATGGTCGCCGGGGCCGCGGCGTACAGCGCATCGAGGTCCACCTCGGCGGCGGCCGTCCGCGCCGGCAGGTCGGAGGCGGCCAGCAGTTGCGGGTGCAGCTCCCCCGCCCAGCCGACCGGCGTGCCGTCGGGCAGGCTCAGCGCGGCGGTCCGGCCGGGGTGGAACGCCTGGTGGCGCCCGGTGGCCACGGTCAGCTGCACGCCGAGCACCTGCGCGGCGAGCAGGGCGGCGTCCAGGGCGTCGGCCCAGTCGCGCACGCGGGCGTTCCTGCCGGTGCCCGGCTCGTGCCCGGTGAGCACGACGCCGAGGTGCGCCGGCTGGGCGGGCAGGCCCGCGTCGAGCTCGGCCAGCACCGTCGGCTCCGGTAGCGCCCCGATCGGGGGGACACTGGCGGAGCCGTGCCGGCCCTCGGGCAGGAACACGGTGCCGGTCTCGAACAGGGCGAGGTCGCGGAAGCCGCGGGAGACGTTGCGCCGGGCGGTGTCCAGCAGCCCGGGCAGCATCGAGGTGCGCAGCCACGCCTGCTCGGCGCTGATCGGGTTCGCCAGTTTGACGGCCTCCCGGTGCTCACCGGCGACGGGCACCCCGAACGTCGCGTTCGCGCGCTCGGTGACGAACGGGTAGCTGAGCACCTCGGTCAGGCCGGCGGCGGCCAGCGAGGTGGCGAGCCGGCGTCGCTGCTGCTGCACCCGGGTGAAACCGCGGCCCGGGGGTGCGACGGGCAGCCGGGACGGGATGTTCTCGTACCCGTCGAGCCGGGCCACCTCCTCGGCCAGGTCGGCCGGGATGGTCAGGTCGGGCCGCCACGTCGGGGGCAGCACCCGCCAGCCGGCGACGCCGTGCGCGTCGTCGTCGGTCACGATCGCGCCGAGCTCGGTCAGTCGGCCGGTGACGACGGCGTCGTCGTAGGTCCGGCCGATCAGCCGGTCGACGAACCCGCGGGGCAGGAAGATCTCCGTGGCCTCCACCGGGATCCGCTCGTCGGTCAACTCACTGGTGTCGGTGCCGCCGGCCAGGTCGACGAGCAGGTCGACGACGCGCTGGGCGGCGGCCGCGGCCACCTCCGGGTCGACGCCGCGCTCGAACCGCTTGGCCGCCTCGGAGGGCAGCTTGTGCCGACGGCGGGTACGGGCGATGCTCACCGGGTCGAAGCACGCGGCCTCCACCAGGACGTTCACCGTGGCGCCCGAGCACTCGGTGGACGCCCCGCCCATCACCCCGGCCAGGCCGATCGGGCCGGACTCGTCGGTGATCAGCAGGTCCTCCGGGTCGAGGGTGCGTTCCTTGTCGTCGAGGGTGCGCAGGGTCTCCCCCGTGCGCGCCCGGCGGACCGTGATGTCGCCGGTGACGGCGTCGGCGTCGTAGGTGTGGATGGGCTGGCCGAGCTCGAACATCACGTAGTTGGCGATGTCGACGGGCAGCGAGATGGACCGCACGCCGCACAGCCGCAAGCGGGAGGCCAGCCACGGCGGGGTGGGCCGGGTCGGGTCGATCCCGGTGACGCGGCGGGTGAGGAACCGGCGGGCGCCGGGCGCCCCGTGGATCGGGGCGTCGTCGGCCAGGTGCACCCCGACGCCGCCGCCCACTCGCGTCGGGGGGACCGGCAGGGTGGCCGGGTCGGTGAAGCCGGTACCGGTGGCGTGCGCGTACTCGCGGGCCACGCCGCGGATGGAGAAGCAGTAGCCGCGGTCCGGGGTCACGTTGATCTCGGCGGCCTCGTCGGTGACTCCCAGCAGGGCCAGCGCGTTCTCGCCCACCTCGGGATCCAGCCCGAGGGAGGAGAGGACGAGGATGCCGTCGTGGTCCTCCCCGATGCCGAGTTCCCGCACCGAGGCGATCATCCCGTCGGAGACGTGCCCGTAGGTCTTGCGGGCGGCGATTCGGAAGTCGCCGGGCAGTACCGCGCCGGGCAGGGTGACGACGACCTTGTCGCCGGGCACGAAGTTGTGGGCGCCGCACACGATGCCGCGCACGTCGTCGCCGCCGTCGGTGGCCCGCTGCCCCTCGGGCGCGACCCGCACCTGGCACCAGTTGATCGTCTTGCCGTTGGTCTGCGGCTCCTTCTGCGCGGACAGCACCTGGCCGACGACGACGGGGCCGTGCAGGTCGTCGGAGGGGCGGTGGACGTCCTCCTCCTCGAGCCCGACGGTGACCAGGTCGGCCATCACGTCCTCGGCGGTGGCCCCGGCGGGGACGTCGGCGTACTCACGCAGCCATGACAGGGGAATGCGCATCAGATCTCCATCCCGAAGTGCTCGCTGAACCGGACGTCGCCCTCGATCATGTCGTGCATGTCGGGCACCTGGTTGCGGAACATCAGGGCCCGCTCGATGCCCATGCCGAAGGCGAAGCCGGAGTACTCGTCCGGGTCGATGCCGGCGGCGCGCAGCACATTGGGGTTGACGACGCCGCAGCCGCCCCATTCGATCCACCGGGGGCCGCCCTTGGCGCCGGGGTGCCACACGTCCATCTCGGCGCTGGGCTCGGTGAACGGGAAGAAGGCCGGGCGCAGCCGGATCCGCGCCTCGGCCCCGAACATCTGCCGGGCGAAGTGTTCGAGGGTGCCCTTCAGGTCCGCCATGGACAGACCCTTGTCGATCGCCAGCCCCTCGAACTGGTGGAACACGGGCGTGTGGGTGGCGTCCAGCTCATCGGTGCGGTACACCCGACCGGGGCACAGGACGTACAGCGGCAGGTCCCGCTGCAGCATGGAGCGGACCTGGACCGGGGAGGTGTGGGTGCGGAGCACCAGATTGGCCTCGGGCGGGTCGACGAAGAAGGTGTCCTGCATCTCGCGCGCCGGGTGGTCCGGGGCGAAGTTCAGGGCGTCGAAGTTGAACCACGCGGACTCGACCTCGGGGCCTTCGGCGATCTCCCAGCCCATGCCGACGAAGATGTCGCACACCTGCTCGATCTGGGTGGAGATGGGGTGCCGGCCACCGGCCCGGCGCCGGCGCGGGGCGGCGGTGACGTCCACGGCCTCCTCGACCAGGATCCGCTCCTCCCGCTCGGCCTCCAGCACGGTGGTGCGGTCGGCGATGACCTTGGCCACCCGGCCGCGGGCGGGTCCGATGAGCTTGCCGGCGGCGGCCTTGTCGGCCTTGGGCAGCGACCCGATGCTCCGGTTGGCCAGCGCCAGGGGGGACCGCTCCCCCGTGTGCGCGATCCGGGCCGCTTTCAGCTCGTCCAGGTCAGCGGCGGCGGCGACGGCGGCGAGCGCGGCGGCGACGACGGCGTCGACGGCGGCCGGATCCGTGGGATCGGGGGTGGGAGCGGCCGGGGAGGTCGCGTCGGTGGTGGTCTCAGGCATGATCGGTGATGTCCTCGGCGTTCTCCGTGGAGGGATCGGTTTCGCCCGCACCGCGGTGCCGGGGCGCCGTCGTCCCACGCACAGCGGGATCACAGCGCCCGCCGAACCGCGGCGAAGGCCCGGACCAGTCTACGGCCCGGTCGGCCCGGTGCCGTGGACCGTGACCTCCCGGCGGCAACGCTCACTCCTCCACCGGCGGCCTCCCCCAGCTCCGACTCCTCACCAAGCCCGCCTCCCCGATCCTTACCCAGGCCCGCCTCCCCCGGCCGACTGGTCACTTGCCGCGTGTTTTCGCGTCCCGGGGTGCTCAGAACACCCGACAACCGACCAGTCGACGGGGTGGCGGGGCGGGGGCGTCCGGACAGGGGACGGACGGTTCTAGGATGGCGCGCATGAGCAGAGCCGGGAACGAAGACGTCGGCCTGCTGACGCGCGGTGAGCGGCTGCGGCGCGCGGCGAACTGGGTGAACCTGTCCACGGCGCTGGGCCTGGGCATCGCCGCGGTCACCCGCACGCCGGTCCGGCGCGGCCCGCACGGCCTGTACGTGGGCACCGGCTACCGGCCGCCGCTGCCGGTGGCCGGCGCCTTCACGGTCGGGAACGTCGTGCTCGTGCGCGGCCGCGCCCCCGGGACTCAGCCGCTGACCGCCGCCCTGTCCCCGGACCTGATCAAACACGAGGCGGCGCACGCCACCCAGTACGCGGCCCTGCTCGGGCTGCCGTTCCTGCCGGCGTACGGGCTCGCGGCCGCGTGGTCGCTGCTGCGCACCGGGGACCCGGCATCGCGGAACGTCTTCGAGCGGCGCGCCGGGCTGGCCATCGGCGGCTACCGGGAGCGCCCGGTACGCCCGCTTCGGGCGCGCCGGCGCTGAGGTACGGAAGGGGGTGGTGCGGACAGGTTGAACGTGCAGTAGCCGAACCCGAGCGAGCCTCATGGCAGTGGAACGAAGCTGGGAGACCTTCGACCTTCTCCATCGCTCGGCGCCGCGGCACATGGCCTAGGCTCATGTCGACCCATTAACGTCACCCGTCGTCGCCTTGCCCCTGCTTCGAATGTGTGTTCGAATGGCGGTATGCGCTGGGAGGGACAGACGATCGCGGCGGAGACGGCCGCCGCCGACACCACGGATCAGGGGGACGTCGGCGCCCCCTCCACCGGCCCGGTCGCTGCGCCCTTGCTGCGGCTCGCGGGACTGCAGCGGACGGTGCGCACTCCCGAGTTCGCGGGCATCACGTTCCACGAGGTGCACGCGAAGAGCCTGCTCAACCACGTGCCGGCGACGTCGGCGATGCCGTTCTCCTGGACCATCAACCCGTACCGGGGCTGTTCGCACGCCTGCGTGTACTGCTTCGCCCGGAAGACCCACACCTACCTGGACCTGGACGCCGGGCCTGACTTCGACAGCCAGCTCGTCGTCAAGGTCAACGCCGTGGAGGTGCTGCGGGCAGAGGTGCGACGCCGCTCCTGGTCACGGCCGCACGTCGCCCTCGGTACGAACACCGACCCCTACCAGCGAGCGGAGGGCCGCTACCGGTTGCTGCCGGGGATCATCGGCGAACTCGCCGGGTCCGGCACGCCGTTCTCGATCCTGACCAAGGGCACGCTCCTGGCCCGGGACCTGCCGCTGCTGACCGCCGCGAGCCGGGACGTGCCGATCGGGGTGGGCATCTCCCTGGCGATGGTCGACCCGCAGCTGCAGCGCCGGGTGGAGCCGGGCACGCCGACGCCGGCGGCCCGGCTCGACCTGATCCGCCGACTGGTCGACGCCGGGCTGCCGTGCGGGGTGATGGCGATGCCGATCCTGCCCTGGCTGACCGACACGGACGAGGCGTTGGACGGGTTGTTCGGCGCACTCGGCGCTGCGGGCGCCACGGGGGTCACCGCCGGGGCGCTGCACCTGCGCCCCGGCGCCCGGGAGTGGTGGTTCAGCTGGCTCGCCGCGGAGCATCCGCACCTGGTCGGCCGGTACCGCCGGCTCTACGGCGGCGGCACCTACGCGTCGAAGGACTACACCACCTGGCTGGCCGGGCGGCTCCGCTACTTCCGGCGCCGACACGGTCTGGGCTCGTCCGCCCGGTTCTTCCGGGACGAGCCCGAGTCGGCGGCTGTCGCGGGCACCGGCGACAGCCGCCGACCGCAAGACGCCGGGGCGTCCTCCGACCCGGCACAGCAGACGCTGTTCTGAGGTCTGGCGCCCGCCGCGACGGACGCCAGGCCCACCCCGGGGCGCCCACGGCGTGAGCTAGCGGGTTCCTCCCGCACCCGGTCCGCCCCCACGGCCTGAGTCAGCGGGTTCGTCCCGCACTCGGTGCGCCCACGGCCTGAGTCAGCGGGTTCCTCCCGAACGGGGTGCTCTTTTCCCTACCCGTTCGGGAGAAGGTCGCTAACTCCCGGGCAGGGGCAGCGGCCGGAGCAGCGGCTACCGCGGCGCGCGGAGTGCGGCGAGCCGATCCAGCAGGGCCGTCACGATCGGCAGGTCGGCCGGGATCCACGGTAGCGCGATGACGGCGGCCGGGTCGTCGAGGTCGACCCAGCGCAGCTCGTCGTGGTCCTGCAGGGCCCGCGGCCGGTCGGCCGTCGTGGCGATCCAGACCCGCATCACGGCCGTGCCGGACAGCGGCCAGCCGCCCGGCGGGCCCGGCAGTTCCTCGTGCAGGACGGCGGTGATGCCCAGTTCCTCGTCGAGCTCCCGGACGAGCGCGACGTCGTGGTCCTCCTCCGGCTCGACCTTGCCGCCGGGGAACTCCCACAGCCCCGCCAGGTCCGCCGGCGCACTGCGCCGGGCCGCGAGCAGCCGCCGTGGCCACCGGACGTCGTCCACCAGCGCGGCCCCCACCACCCGGGTCCGGTGGTCGCGCTCGCCGACGGCGGTCCCGGGCCCGGTTTCGGTCATGGCGTCAGTGTAGGGCCGAATGCCCGGCCAAGCTTGACGCCGTCCTCAGCTGCAGGCGGTCGGATCGGCGGCCGCGACCTTCGCGATCTTCCACACGGTTCCCGACCACTGCAGGGTGTAGTCGAACGTCCACACCGAACAGGTCTGACCCGCGAATCCCACGGATGCGTCCTGCTCCGTGCGCACGGCCGCCCTGGCGTTCAAGGTCGACCCCGAGCCGGTCACCTCCTGCAGTGAGACCGAACGCCAGAACACGCTGTCCAGGCCGGCCCTCCACGTGTCCAGTCCACCCAGCCCCTGCTGTGTCTCGGGAGTGAAGAAGTCGAATGCCACGTCGTAGGCTCCGCTGTTGATCGCCTGACCGTACGTCTGCAGTGTCTGGGCGATCGAATCAGCGTTGGGGTCCGACGTCTGCACTTCGACGGTCAGTTCGGGCGAGACGGTCGGGACACTCGTAGCGCAGACAGCCGCCGGCAAGGCATCTGCTCGATCCCGCCATTCCGCCAGCCGGGCAATGGCGCGCAGCGAATTGACGGCGTAGGCAGTACCTTCGGCGATCTGAGCCCGGTCGTCGCTCACCCAGTCTCGCCTGAGCAGTATCACGCCGACCACTCGGCCTTGGTTGTCCATCAGCGGCCCGCCACTGTTGCCGGGGTTGACCGCGGCGTCCGTCTTGATCAAGCCGGAGACGACATCTCCACCACCCGAATCGATCTCCGCGTTGACCGTGCTGACGGTGCCCGCGGTGAAGCTCAACTCCGACGTGATCGGATAGCCGACGGCCGCGACCGCTGCAGCCACGGGCGGTAGCGTTCCCTGAAGGGCGAATCGGTAGCCGTCGACCGCGCGATCAAGGCGGAGCAGAGCGAGGTCGTCGTTCGCATCCGATCCCAGCACTTTGGCCGACGTGAGTCCGCCGGGCAGTCGAACGGAGATCGCTGCTTGCCCGGCTACGACATGGGCCGCGGTCATCAGCAGATCGGGTCCCACGAGGAAGCCGGTGCCACTGGCTGTCCCGTCACATCCGGTCACCGTGATGCGTGCCACCCCGCTCTGCACCCGAGCGAAGGTGTCCGCCCACTGGGGATCGACCGGCGGAGCCGGCGTGGTGGGGCCCCCGGTCGGCACCGCCGTGCCGCCCGAAGTCGTCGAGGGCGGGCTCGAAGGCGTCGAGGGTGGGGTCGAAGGCGGCGACGCCGGGGTCGAAGGCGGCGACGCCGGGGTCGAAGGCGGCGACGCCACCGGCGGCGGAGCCGGTGTACAGCCGACCAGGGTGACTGACAGGACGCCCGCGGCAAGCGCTGCCACCGGCCGGTAATCCATTCGTGAAGGGGTCATGACATCTGCCGTCCGTCGCGCTCACTTCACGCCCCCCAGCGCGCGGGCACCCGCCCGTGGATGCCCAGGCTGACCGGGCGGTCGTCCCGCGTGATGATGTCTCCCGGCGTCGCCTGTGTAGGGAGTATAGGCCGACCGCCCGGCCTTCGTCTCCCCCTCGACGTGCCTCAGCTTCTTTGAGCGCGGGGGTCGGGCCGGTGCCTCAGCTTCTTTGAGCGCGTAGTCCCCGGTGGGCGGGGCAGGCTTGCCGATGTGGAAGGCAAGATTCCGATGGCCGCGAGGCGACACGTCACCAACAAGCTCCGGGCC
>NZ_MRDE01000082.1 GCF_001968835.1 Tersicoccus phoenicis | reverse complement strand
ATAACAGCCTAAGCCACTAGCTCTTCTTTTTTGACATTTTTCTGGGTACTGCGAGTTGAGCTTTTGGCTCTACTTGTCTTACGGTTCCCTCCACGTCCACTATCTGACTTCAGTTGAAGAACTCCATCGTCAGACAACACCGTTCCAGTGTCTAAAATTAGGTTTATTGCCCGTTTCTTTACAACCCCTGATGCGTTGTGGTCTGCATTGTCAGTATTGCCACAGTCACCGCACACAAATAGATCCTGTGATTTGCGGTTATCGGGGTGAGGGTGACCGCATTTGGCACACTCCTGACTGGTATACGGGGCTGGGATTTTGAAAACAGCTTTACCTGCCTGGTAAGCTTTGTATTTAGTGTATGCCTCTATGATGTGCCAACTAACGTTGAGAATTGACTTATTAAGTCCGGCTTTTTGCTTGGTTTTATTGGAAACATATTGTC
>NZ_MRDE01000081.1 GCF_001968835.1 Tersicoccus phoenicis | reverse complement strand
CTGGGACGGTCAGCTCGAGGAGTCACCACCCCACCATCATCGGTGCCGGCATCAGCTACGGTCATCGTCATCTCGGATCTCGTTCCAATCTCGCCCCATACAATGGGAAGCACATCAACCCTGTTGTCTCACACCATCCTGACGCACAGGGATTCGCCACTGCCCTCGACCGCGCGACGAGCGCATACTTGAAAGCAGTAACGGGCGTCGCGCCGTGGTAGCAAAGGAGGATCCAATGGCAACCCGCCGTTCGAGCAAGGCCGGTCCTGCGGTTGGTGCGGACACTGTCCGTCATGTTGGTCCAACCGCCGGTCGCTTCATCGGACCGAAGACCGGCTCCGCCGTCAAGGTGACTTTCGGCCGCCGCGAAGTCCAGGGCATCGTCGTCGGTAGGACCATCACCGGCAGGTACAGCGTGAAGGTGGACGTTCCGGGTGCTGACTCGCCCGTGACGACGACTTATGCCGCGGACGAACTCCGTGCCGTCAGCTAGCTCGGCTGACGCCCCTCAGATCACCCCGAGCGCGACCATCGCGTCGGCGACCCGCAGGAACCCGGCGATGTTCGCGCCGACGACGTAGTTGCCCGGCGAGCCGAACTCGTCCGCCGTGGTGGCGCACGAGTCGTGGATCTCCCGCATGATGCCGGCCAGCCGATCCTCGGTGTACTCAAAGCTCCACGAGTCACGCGACGCGTTCTGCTGCATCTCCAGGGCGCTGGTCGCGACGCCGCCGGCGTTCGCCGCCTTGCCGGGGCCGAACGCCACCCCCGCGTCCGTGAGCACCCGCACGGCGTCGGGCGTGGTGGGCATGTTCGCCCCCTCCGCCACGTAGCGGCAGCCGCTGCGGACCAGCGCGATCGCATCCGCTTCCTGCAGCTCGTTCTGGGTGGCCGAGGGCAGCGCGATGTCGCAGGGCACCTCCCAGATCGAGCCGTCGGCGACCAACCGGCCGCGGTGTTCGGTGTAGGCGTCGATGCGTTCCCGGCGCACCTCCTTGACCTCCTTGAGCAGGTCCAGGTCGATGCCGGCCTCGTCGACGACGTAGCCGCTGGAGTCCGAGCAGGCGACGACGGTGCCGCCGAACTCGTGCACCTTCTCGATCGCGTAGATCGCCACGTTGCCGGAACCGGAGACGACGACGCGCTTGCCGTCGAACGACTCGCCCCGGGCGCGCAGCATCTCCTGGGCGAAGTAGACGGTGCCGTACCCGGTCGCTTCCGTGCGCACCTGTGACCCGCCCCAGGTCAGGCCCTTGCCGGTGAGCGCACCGGACTCATAGCGGTTGGCCAGGCGCTTGTACTGGCCGAACAGGTAGCCGATCTCGCGGGTGCCGACACCGATGTCACCGGCCGGGACGTCGACCTCCGCGCCGATGTGCCGGTTCAGTTCCGTCATCAGCGACTGGCAGAACCGCATCACCTCCCGGTCGGACTTGCCCTTCGGGTCGAAGTCCGAGCCGCCCTTGCCGCCCCCGATCGGCATGCCGGTCAGGGAGTTCTTGAAGATCTGCTCGAATCCCAGGAACTTGACGATGCCCAGGTTCACGCTCGGGTGGAAGCGCAGGCCGCCCTTGTAGGGGCCGAGCGCGGAGTTGAACTGGACGCGGAACCCGCGGTTCAGGCGCACCGCACCGGCGTCGTCGATCCACGGCACCCGGAAGATGATCTGCCGTTCCGGCTCGCAGATCCGGGAGAACACGGCCGCGTCCAGGTACTCGGGATGCTTGCGGACCACGGGGGCGAGCGAGTCCAGCACCTCGTGCACCGCCTGGTGGAACTCGCTCTCCCCGGGGTTGCGCTGCAATACCTCGGTGTAGACGTCGTGCAGGGCTGCTTCGGCTGCGGGCACGGGGGTGCTCCCTTCGGGTCGGTGATCCGGCCGCCGGGGCGACCTCGTCGAGCCTAGCGGTCACGGCCCGGTGCGCCGGGGTCGATGACGTCGGCCACGGCGACGACGGTAACGGACGCGGACGACGACGACGCCCCGGGCGCGGGGCCCGGGGCGTCGTCGTCCGTGCTGTCGAACGCCTGGCGTCAGGCGTCGATGATGTTGTGCTCCGGACCGAAGCCGAACTTGGTGATGTTCTCCACGGAGTCCTCACCGACCACGAGAATGTCGTGCTCGCGGTAGCCCCCGGCACCGGGCTCGCCCTCGGGGACGGTGATCATCGGCTCCATCGAGACCACCATGCCGGGCTCGAGCACCGTGTCGATGTCCTCGCGCAGCTCCAGGCCGGCCTCGCGGCCGTAGTAGTGCGAGAGCACGCCGAAGGAGTGGCCGTACCCGAACGTGCGGTTGGCCAGCAGCCCGTGGGAGATGTAGATCTCGTTCAGCTCGGCGGCGATGTCCCGGCAGACCGCGCCCGGCTTGATCAGTTCGAGGCCGCGCCGGTGCACCTCGACGTTGATGTTCCACAGGTCCAGCGAGCGCTCGTCGGGCTGGCCGAGGAACATGGTCCGCTCCAGCGCGGTGTAGTAGCCGCTGGTCATCGGGAAGCAGTTCAGGGACAGGATGTCCCCACGCTGCAGCTTGCGGGTGGTGGCCCAGTTGTGGGCGCCGTCCGTGTTGATGCCGGACTGGAACCAGACCCAGGTGTCGCGGACCTCCTGGTCGGGGAAGGTCCTGGCGATCTCGTGCACCATCGCCTCGGTTCCGATCAGCGCGACCTCGTACTCGCTGATGCCCTCACGGATGGCGGCCTTGATGGCCTCGCCCCCCAGGTCGCCGATGCGGGCGCCGTGCTTGATCACCTCGATCTCCTCGGCCGACTTGATCATGCGCTGGCGCATGGCCGCCTGGGAGACGTCCACGAGTTCGGCGCCGGGGAAGGCCGCGGCGATCTTCTCCCGGTTCATCAGGGGCAGGGTGTCGTCCTCGACACCGAGCCGGTCGGCCGTGACGCCCCGCTGACGCAGGGCCTCCTGCAGGCCGAAGTAGTAGTTGTCGCGGCGCCAGTCGGTGTAGACGATGTTCGCGCCGTAGGAGGTCCGCCAGGGCATGCCGGCGTCGATGTTCGCGGTGACCGTGACCGAGTCGTCCTTGGTGACCACGAGCGCGTAGGAGCGGCCGAAGTACGTGAAGAGGAAGTCCGAGTAGTACTTGATGTTGTGGTACGAGGTCAGGATCACGGCGTCGAGGTCCTTCTCGGCCATGATCTGGCGCAGGCCGGTGAGGCGGCGCTCGAACTCGGCGTCGGAGAACGTGAGCTTGCCCTTCGTGCCGATGTGCAGCGTCTTCAGGCGCTCCAGTTCGCTGACGTCGCTGACGTTGCTGATCGGGGCATTGGTGGTGGTCATGGGGCTCATGCTCCTGTCGTGGTGACGTACTGGTGGTCGGTGGCGTCCGGTCGCTCCTGCGCGGTCGGCGGCGCCGTCGTACTGCCGGGTTGACCCGGCAGCGGTCCGGGGTCGGGCAGTCGCTGGTGCCGGTGCACGTCGGTGGTGACGGTGCGCGCGTGCTCGGCGATCTGCTCGAGGGTCGTGATCCACACGCCGTCCAGGCCCTTGACCCGCTCGATGAGCGTCTCCAGGGCGGTCAGACGGGAGGGACGGCCCGAGATGAAGGGATGGTTGGTCAGCACGAAGCAGCCGCCGGCCGCGTGAGAGGCCTGCGCCTCCAGGCTCCACAGCTCGAGCGCCTTGTTCGGGGACTCGATCACGCCAGAACCCGTCCAACCGGGGTAGAAGGCGTACTGCTCCCAGTCGTCCAGCGCCCAGTCGATCGGGATCTCGACCAGGGCCTGCGCGTCGGTCATGCCCTCGCCGGCGAACAGGTAGGGCGCGTCGCCGTCGAGCAGGCTGGAGTCGTAGTGGAATCCCCGGTCGGCCAGCAGCTTCGTGGTGTGCCAGTTGTACTCCCACCACGGCGCGCGGTAACCGACGGGGCGGACGCCGGCGACGGCGTCGAGCGCGTCCAGGCCCCGGTCGATCATGTCCGCCTCGTCCTGCTCGGACATGCCGCGGGTGTTCTCGTGCAGGTAGCCGTGGTGACCGATCTCGTGGCCGTCCTCGATCAGCGCCTTGACGATGTCGGGGTGCAGCTCGGCGGTGTAGCCGGGGACGAAGAAGGTGGCCTGCACGTCCTGGCAGCGGAGCATCGCCAGCAGTTTGGGCACCGCGACGGTGGGCCCGTACTGCTGATGGGTCATCAGGGACATCCGGTCGACGGCGGTGTGGTCGAAGGCGATCGCTCCGGCCTCGGCGTCGACGTCGAAGGTGAAGGCGGCGGCGCTGCGGTGCGCGCCGGGCCATTCAGGCGTGGACAGGGGCATTCCCGGTTCCTTCCGTGTCGGGGGTCGTATCCGGGCCGGAGCCCGGGACCGTGGCGCCGGCCGGCACCTGGTCCGGGCGGGGGATCACCGCGTTGCCGCGCGTGTCGAGGGCCTCGCGGTCGGTGAGGTTCTGCCGGATGCCCAGGGGGACGCCGTCGTGGACGCGGGACTTGAACCGGGGCCAGCCCAGGGCCAGGTACAGGCCGCCGGCGACGACGGTGCCGGCGAGCCAGGACAGGTCGACGCCGCCCATGGCGGTGGCGATCGGGCCCTGGAAAGCGGGGATGGCGCCGTACATGAACAGCCAGGTGGCGATGATGCCCGCGAAGAAGGCGGTGAACGCCACCGGGTTGAACGCCTTCAGATGTGTGTCCGTGGGGGAGAGGAACAGGTAGCTGAAGTTCTGGTGCCGGCGTTCGAACACGTAGTAATGGACGGCCATGATGCCACCCCAGGTGGCGACCCAGGCGACGATGCTGATCAGCCAACCGTCGAGGGTCTGGCCGAAGTCCGGAGACAGGGTGAACAGGTACACGCCGCCCATCGCCAGTACGCCCACGACGATGGAGAGCACTTTGCGAGGGATCTTGACGTCGAGCGCCTGGACGGCGACGGAGAACGTGTACATGTTGATGATGTTCGTGGCGATCGGGCCGTGGATGACGAGCAGGATCACCGGAATGGCCATCAGGCCGAAGTTGGAGACGATCAGCTCGCCCGGGTCGGCCTGGCCGTTCTTCGTCGCCAGGCTCGCACCGAGCAGGCCGAGCCAGACGACGGGCAGGAACTGGCCGAGGGCGCTGGCGGCGAAGAGTTTGACGGGCTTGACGGACCTGCTGACGAAGCGGGAGTAGTCCGGCGCGTAGGTGAACCAGCCGATGCCCCAGCCGATGCCGATGGCGGTCATGATGCCGGACATCGCGGCGAAGCGCTCACCGCCCTCGAGCACCGCGCCGGCGGGACCCTGGTAGCCCCAGTCGATGTCCAGCTGGGTCCACGCGATGATCGACATGGCGACGAGGACGATCAGGGTGGGCGGCATCGTCCACCGCTCGAACCTCGCGATGGCCTTGTAGCCGCGGTAACAGATGATCACCTGGATGGTCATGATGACGGCCGCGACGCCGAGACGCCAGCCCAGGTTCTTCTGCGTCGGGTCGACCCAGCCGACCAGACCGAACAGTGCCATCACCAGGTCGAGGATGATCCAGGTGTTCACGGCGGCCCAGCCGATGGCCACGATGGCCTGGATAGCGGCGGGCAGGTACGCGCCGCGGCGGCCGAAGGCGCCGCGGGCGAGCAGCATGCCGGTGGCCCCGGTCTTCTGGCCGAGCAGGACGAAGAAGCCGAAACCGGCCATGCCGATCAGGTTCCCGACGATGAGCACCGTCATGGTGTCCGCGAAGCTCAGCCCGAGCTGGATGCCCAGTGCCCCGAGGATCCAGTTGATCGGCGCGACGTTCGCGCCCGCCCAGATCCAGAACTGGCCGGACAGCTTGGTGGTGCGGGCGTGCTCGGGCACGGGTTGCAGCGTGTCTTCGACCTCTTGCGTGACGGTCTCCGAGCTGGAGGGTACTTCTTTCATGTCGACCCCTTCGGTCGGTGCGTGGAACGCGTGTGATTGGGGCTGGCGGGTGTCAGGATTCCCGCAGCGGAGTCCGCGAGGTCTCCCGGGCGCACAGGACGGCGACCAGGGAGACGACCGCGGCGGCCATCAGGTAGAAACCGGGGGCCAGGGTGGTGTGGGTCTGTCCGATCAGCGCGGCCGTCTCCGGGCCCGGTCCGGAGACCGTGACCTTGTCGGTGGGGGTGGGGGGCGACGAATCCACGTCGGTACCGCCTTCCGCTGTCTGTCGTTCCGGCTCTGGTCGTCGTCGACCACGGCTCGGCTCCGGGCCATCACCCGGCTGTTGCGAGCAACGCAACAGTGATGCACCACACAGTAGGCCCATGCAAACGTGTACGACAAGAGGTAGCCGCAGATTGTCTCGAACTGGTCGTCACAATCGGCACGATTGATATGTCAGGCTGCCGCGTTCGCCAGGCCGGTGCCAGTGACCGGGGCCGCCGTCACGAACAGCGCGGTGCCGACGGAGATCGAATACGTCTCCCGGAGCGGCCGGTGTCTCGTGAGTTCGCTTTGCCGGTCTGGTCGCGAGTCCGCCAGTTCCGCCCTCGGACGGGGTCAAAGACAGGCGGCAGGGCGTAACCGGCGGACTCACCGGTTCACCGGGGCCGGGGGGCCGGCGACTCAGAGCGCCGCGCGGATCGAGGTCTCGAAGTGTTCGACGTGCTCCGTAGCGAGCGCGGACGCGCGGACGCCGTCACCCGCCGCGATGGCGTCCAGGAGGGCGACGTGCTCCCGGATGTGCTCGGCCACCGACGGCATCCGGTGCAGCACCAGGCACCAGATCCGGGTGACCAGGTTGTCCAGCCGCACCAGGGTCTCCTCCAGGTGCGGATTGTCGGAGGCTCGGTAGATCAAGCGGTGGACGTCGACGTCGTACTCCATCAACGCCCGATTGTCCGCGATCGCGCCGTCCATCGACTCGATCTCGCGGGCCTTCTCGCGAAGCTCCGACCGCTGTGCCTCGGTGGCGTTCGTCGCCGCCCGGTCGGCCGCGAGCGGCTCCAGCACCCGGCGCAGGTCGGAGATGGCGGCCAGGTCGGTGATGTCCACCCGGGTGGCGAACGTGCCCCGGCGCGGGTAGGAGACCACCAGGTGGTCGGTCTCGAGGTTCTTGAGGCTCTCCCGCACCGGGGTGCGCCCGATGCCGAGCTCCGCGGCCAGCGCGGCCTCGTTGATGGCCGAGCCCGGCGGGATGTCGAGCATCACCAGACGCCGGAGCAACACGTGGTAGGCCCGATCGGCGAGGGAGCCGTACGGCGAATCGGGCTCGGGAGCGGCGGTCTGTGACGTGGCGTCGGCAAGACTCATTCGCGTGCTCTTCTCGAAAGGTGTTGACGTTCTCTGGGTGACCAACATAACATCAGGGCACAGTTGATATATCAGTTACCGACGACTGGGAGACCCCGATGACTCAGCTCTCCGCTGCGGCCACCGTTCTCGACGAGGACCTGGCCACCCTGGACCCGGAGGTGGCCGCGGCCATCGACGCCGAGCTGGTCCGCCAGCAGTCCACCCTCGAGATGATCGCCTCCGAGAACTTCGCCCCGTCCGCGGTGATGACCGCCCAGGGCTCGGTGCTGACCAACAAGTACGCCGAGGGCTATCCCGGTCGGCGCTACTACGGCGGCTGCGAGAACGTCGACGTGATCGAGACGCTCGCCATCGAACGCCTCAAGGCACTCTTCGACGCCGGCTTCGCCAACGTCCAGCCCCACTCCGGCGCCCAGGCCAACGCCTCGGCGATGCACGCCCTGATCAAGCCGGGCGACACCATCCTGGGCCTGAACCTCGCGCACGGCGGTCACCTGACCCACGGGATGAAGCTGAACTACTCGGGCAAGCTCTACCACGTCGTCGCCTACGGGGTGGACGAGAGCAGCCACCGGGTGGACATGGACGAGGTCGCCGCCCTCGCGCGGGAGCACCGGCCGGCCCTGATCATCGCCGGCTGGTCCGCCTACCCCCGCCAGCTCGACTTCGCCCGCTTCCGCGCGATCGCCGACGAGGTCGGCGCCTGGCTGATGGTCGACATGGCCCACTTCGCCGGGCTGGTGGCCGCCGGTCTGCACCCCTCCCCGGTGCCCCACGCCCACGTGGTCACCTCGACCACCCACAAGACGCTGGGCGGTCCCCGTGGCGGTGTCATCATGACCAACGACGCCGACATCGCCAAGAAGATCAACAGCGCCGTCTTCCCCGGCCAGCAGGGCGGACCGCTCGAACACGTGATCGCCGCCAAGGCCGTCGCGTTCAAGGTTGCCGCCGGGGATCAGTTCGCCGAGCGCCAGCGGCGGACCCTGGAGGGCGCCCGGATCCTCGCCGAGCGCCTCACGGGCGACGACGTCGTGAACCGCGGCATCAGCATCCTCACCGGTGGCACCGACGTCCACCTCGTCCTGGTCGACCTGCGCAACTCGGACCTGGACGGCCAGCAGGGCGAGGACCTGCTCCACTCCGTGGGCATCACGGTCAACCGCAACGCCGTTCCGTTCGATCCCCGCCCCCCGATGGTGTCCTCGGGTCTGCGGATCGGTACCCCGGCCCTGGCCACGCGCGGCTTCGACGCCGAGGCCTTCACCGAGGTCGCCGACATCATCGCCACCACCCTCGCCGGGGACGGCAGCGAGGCGGCCCTCGCGCCCCTGCGGGAGCGCGTGAGCGCCCTGGCCGGCCGCTTCCCCCTCTACCCCGAGCTGCCGCTGCTGTCGAAAGGCGACCGATGAGCATCCGTGAACTGCCGGAGCACCCGGCCCACCTCTGGAACAACCCCGAGCCGAAGTCCGGCTACGACGTCGTGATCGTCGGTGGCGGCGGACACGGCCTGGCCACCGCCTACTATCTGGCGAAGAACCACGGGATCACCAACGTCGCCGTGCTCGAGCGGGGGTGGCTGGCCGGCGGCAACATGGCCCGGAACACCACGATCATCCGCTCCAACTACCTCTGGGACGAGAGCGCAGGCATCTACGAGCACGCTCTCAAGCTCTGGGAGGGCCTGGAGGAGGAGCTGGACTACGACATCTTCTTCAGCCAGCGCGGCGTGATGAACCTGGCGCACACCCTCCAGGACGTGCGGGACAGTGTCCGCCGGGTCGAGGCCAACAAGCTCAACGGCGTCGACGCCGAGTGGATCGACCCGCGGCAGGTCAAGGAACTGTGCCCGATCATCAACATCGACGACGACATCCGGTACCCGGTGATGGGCGCGACCTACCAACCCCGCGCCGGCATCGCCAAGCACGACTGGGTCGCGTGGGCCTACGCCCGCCGGGCCAGCCAGCTCGGCGTCGACATCATCCAGAACTGCGAGGTCACCGGCTTCGTCAAGGACGGCGAGCGCGTCGTCGGCGTCGAGACCACCCGCGGGCGGATCAGTGCCGGTGCCGTGGGTCTGGCCGCCGCCGGGCACTCCAGTGTCCTCGCCGAGCTGGCCGGGTTCCGGCTGCCCATCCAGTCACACCCCCTGCAGGCCCTCGTCTCGGAGCTGCACGAACTGGTCCACCCGACGGTCGTGATGTCCAATCACGTGCACGTCTACGTCTCGCAGGCCCACAAGGGGGAACTCGTGATGGGGGCCGGTGTCGACTCCTACAACGGGTACGGCCAGCGCGGATCCTTCCACGTGATCGAGCACCAGATGGCCGCTGCGGTCGAGCTGTTCCCGATCTTCGCGCGGGCCCACCTGCTGCGCACCTGGGGCGGGATCGTGGACGTCACCCTGGACGCCTCCCCGATCGTCAGTACGACACCGGTGGAGAACATGTACATCAACTGTGGTTGGGGTACCGGCGGTTTCAAGGCGGTGCCGGCGGCGGGATCGACGTTCGCGCACACCATCGCCACCGGAACCGCCCACCCCCTGAACGCCCCGTTCGCGCTGGATCGCTTCGTCTCCGGCGCCCTGATCGACGAGCACGGCGCCGCCGCCGTCGCGCACTGAGCACCGAGAACACGCCGAGAGGACCGACATGCTGATCATCGACTGCCCCTGGTGCGGTCCCCGTCAGGAGACCGAGTTCGGGTACGGGGGACAGGCCCACGTGGCCTACCCGGAGGACCCGTACGCGCTCGACGACGCCGCCTGGGCGGAGTACCTCTTCTACCGCGACAACCCCAAGGGCGTCCACGCGGAACGATGGGTGCATTCCGTCGGCTGCCGCCGCTGGTTCAACGCCCTGCGAGACACCCACACCTATGACGTGCTGGCGGTCTACCGGATGGGCGAGCCCCGGCCGGACGTCGCCAGCCCACACACCCCGCAGGATTCCGAGCTCGTCCAGTCGACCGTCGTCCCGGGCACGCCGGAATCGCCGGCACCGGGCAGCACCACTTCAGGAACGGGGAACCACCCATGAGCACCCTTCAGACCCACCGGCTGCAGTCCGGCGGCCGGATCGACCGGGACATCACCCTGCACTTCACCGTCGACGGGACCGCGTTCACCGGTCACCCCGGGGACACCGTCGCCTCGGCCCTCGTCGCGGCCGGGGTCCTGCGCGTCGGCGACTCCATCTACAAGCGCAGGCCCCGCGGCATCGTCGCCGCCGGGGTCGAGGAGCCCAACGCCCTGGTCCGGGTGCGCGGCGACGTCAACGAGTCGATGCTGCAGGCGACCACCGTCGAGCTGACCGACGGCATGGAGATCGACCTGCTCGACGGCATCGGCGTACTGGATCCGCGGGAGGACACCGCCCGCTACGACAAGAAGCACGTCCACGCCGACGTCGTCGTGATCGGGTCCGGCCCGGCCGGTCTGGCCGCCGCCCGCACGGCCGCGGCCATCGGCGCCCGCGTCATCCTTGCCGAGCAGGACCACGTGCTCGGCGGTTCCCTGCTGTCCCAGCCGCGGACCGAGATCGACGGGACCCCCGCATCGCAGTGGCTGGCGGAGACAGTCGCCGAACTCGAGCAGGCGCCCGAGACCACGGTGCTGCCGCGCACCGTCGTGTTCGGCAGCTACGACAACAATTACCTGCTGGCCGTCGAGACTGTCACCCCGGGTCCGACCCGGACCACCGAGGCCCACGCCTCCGCGATTCCGCGGCAGCGGCTCTGGCACATCACCGCCAAGCAGGTGGTGCTCGCCACCGGTGCCCTGGAGCGTCCGCTGATCTTCGCGAACAACGACCGGCCCGGTGTCATGCTCGCCTCCGCGGTGCAGTCCTACGTGGGCCGCTGGGCCGCCGTCCCCAGCCACCGGGTGGCCGTCTTCACCACCAACGACAGCGCCTACGACGTGGTCGACGACCTGCGCGCTGCGGGTGTGGAGGTCGTCGCCGTGATCGACGCCCGCACCGAGCGCAGTGAGCGCGCTGCCGAAGCCGCGGCCGCCGGGGTGGACGTGCGCACCGGCGCCGCGGTGGTCGACACCACCTCCGCCGCCGACGGGAGCCGGCTCGCCTCGGTCACCGTCCGGGGCCTGGCCGAGGACGGGTCCCTGACCGGTGCGGCGCAGACCGTCGGCGCCGACGTGCTCGCCGTCTCCGGAGGGTGGACCCCCACCGTCCACCTGCACAGCCAGCGGCAGGGCCGGCTGACCTGGCGGGACGACCTCGCCGGCTTCGTTCCGGCCGGACCGGTGAAGAACCAGCACGTCGCCGGCGCCCTGAACGGCACCTACGACACCGGCCACGCCGTGCTCGAGGGCGCCGCCGCCGGTGCGGACGCCGCCACCGCCGCCGGGTTCGAGGCGGCCCCGGCCGCACCCGTCCCGGGCGACGCCGAGCGCGCCGCCGTCGTCGGCCCGGTCCGCCAGCTGTGGGTGGTGCCCGGCCAGGATCCCACCGCCGAGCTGACCGACCACGTCGTGGACCTGCAGCGGGACAACACCGTGCGGGACGTGCTGCGCGCCACCGGCGCCGGGATGCGCGCCGTCGAGCACGTCAAGCGGTACACCTCGATCAGCACCGCCGCGGATCAGGGCAAGACCAGCGGCGTCAACACGATCGGCGTGATCGCCGACGCGCTCAAGGCCGAGCTCGGCGGGGACGGTGGCGCCCCGTCCGTGGGCGAGATCGGGACCACCACCTACCGCGCCCCGTTCACCCCGGTCGCGTTCGCGGCCCTGGCCGGCCGGGGCCGCGGGGGGCTGTACGACCCGGCGCGGGTGACCTCGATCCAGCCGTGGCATCTGACGCACGGTGCCGTGTTCGAGGACGTCGGCCAGTGGAAGCGCCCCCGGTACTACCCACAGGACGGCGAGGACATGGACGCCGCGGTGGCCCGCGAGTGCCGGGCTGTCCGGCAGGGCGTGGGCTTCCAGGACGCCAGCACCCTGGGCAAGATCGAGATCCGGGGCGCCGACGCGGGGGAGTTCCTCAACCGCGTCTACACCAACGGGTTCGCCAAACTGAAGCCCGGCATGGGCCGGTACGGCGTCATGTGCACCCCCGACGGCATGGTGTTCGACGACGGCGTGACCCTGCGCCTGTCCGACGACCGGTTCCTCATGACCACCACCACCGGCGGCGCGGCGAAGGTGCTGGACTGGCTCGAGGAGTGGTCCCAGACGGAGTGGCCGGAGCTGGACGTCACGTTCACCTCCGTCACCGAGCAGTGGAGCACCGTCGCCGTCGTCGGCCCGAAGTCCCGTGACGTGATCGCCGGGCTGGCGCCGGACCTGGACGTCTCGGCCGAGGCGTTCCCGTTCATGGCGGTGCGGGAGACCACGCTCGCCTCCGGTCTGTCGGTGCGGATCTGCCGCATCTCGTTCTCCGGGGAGCTGGCCTTCGAGGTCAACGTGCCCAGCTGGTACGGCCTGGCCGTGTGGGAGCAGGTGGCCGAGGCCGGTGCCGCGTTCGGTATCACGCCCTACGGCACCGAGACCATGCACGTGCTGCGCGCCGAGAAGGGCTTCCCGATCGTGGGGCAGGACACCGACGGCACCGTCACGCCGCAGGACCTCGGCATGGACTGGATCATCTCGAAGTTCAAGGATTTCATCGGCAAGCGGTCCTACAGCCGCCTGCACAACGCCGAGACGAATCGGAAGCAGCTGGTGTCCGTCCTGCCGGTGGACCGGGCGACCCTGCTGCCGGAGGGCACCCAGCTGATCGAGCCGGGCACTTCGACGGACCGGACCCCGGTGCCCATGGTGGGCCATGTGACGTCGAGTTACCGCAGCCAGGCGCTGGAGCGTCCCTTCGGGCTGGCCCTGATCAAGGGTGGCCGGGAGCGGCTGGGTACCCGGCTGCTGGCGCCGGTCGGCGGGGACCTGGTGGAGGTGGAGGTCGGGGCAACGGTCTTGTACGACCCCGAGGGAGCACGGAGGGATGGTTGAGATGACGACGATGACGGCAGAGGCCAACAGCGCCTCGAGCGCGGCGGTACGGCTGCGACGCAGCCCGGGCGGCCACCTGGTGGACGCGATGACGGCCGGCTCCGGGGCGCGGGTGCGGCTCAAGGAGGTCCCGTTCCAGACCATGGTCGCCCTGCGGGTGCAACCGGGCTCCGAGGAGGCCGGACGGGTCGAGGCGGCCCTCGGGCTGCCCCTGCCCGTGGCCTGCGGTGCGGTCACCGGCAGTAGCGACGGCACGGGCACCGCGGTGCTCTGGCTCGGCCCGGACGAGTTCCTCGTCGTCGGCCCCGAGCTGGAGGGCGCGCAGGCTCCCACCGAGCTCGTCGGCTCCCTCGCCGGCGCGCTGGGGGAGGCACCCGGTCAGGCGGTGGACCTCTCGGCGAACCGGACCACGCTCGAACTGGCCGGACCGGCGTCCCGGGACGTGCTCGAGAAGTCGGTGACGTTCGACCTGCACCCGCGCGCCTTCGCGGCGGGCCGGGCCTACTCCCTGTTGCTGGGACCGGTGCAGGTGGTGCTGTGGAAGACTCGGGAGGAGCCGGAGTTCCGGATCCTGGCCCGCGGTTCCTTCACGGAGTACACCGTCGCCCTGCTGCTGGACTCCATGGCTGAATTCCACTGAGAAAGGCTCTTCCCTGATGGCGCTGAGTGCCCTCGATCTGTTCTCCATCGGCATCGGTCCGTCGTCTTCGCACACGGTGGGCCCGATGCGCGCCGCTCGCCGGTTCGTCGCCGGGCTGGATGATGCGGGCCGGCTGGACGACGTCGCCCGCGTGTACGTGCAGCTGTTCGGTTCCCTCGGGGCGACCGGCCACGGGCACGGCTCGCCCAAGGCCGTCATCCTCGGCCTGGAGGGCGAGAACCCCGAGACGGTGGACACCGACGGTGTCGAGGACCGGGTCGCCCGGGTCACGGCGGACCGGCGGCTCACCCTGGCCGGCCACCACCGGATCGGCTTCGACCCGGACGAGGACCTCATCATGCACCGGCGCAAGTCGCTACCGACGCACCCGAACGGGATGACCTTCGCCGCGTACGACGACGCCGGCGGCACGGTCGCCGAACGCACCTACTACTCGGTGGGCGGCGGCTTCGTCGTCGACGAGCAGGCCGCCGGCGCGGACCGGATCGTGGCGGACGAGACGCCGCTGCGCTACCCGTTCACCACGGGCGAGCGGCTGCTGGAGATCTGCGAGCGGGAGGGCCTGTCGATCGCCGAGGTGATGCTCGCCAACGAGCTGTCCTGGCGCACCGAGGAAGAACTGCGCGCCGAGCTGCTGAAGATCTGGGCCGTGATGCGGGAGTGCGTGGCCAACGGCTGCGCGCACGACGGCGTGCTGCCGGGTGGCCTGAAGGTGAACCGCCGGGCGCCGCGGCTGTTCGCCGAACTCAGCGCGGACGCCGACGAGACCGACCCGATGCGCGCGATGGACTGGGTCAACCTGTTCGCGCTCGCGGTCAACGAGGAGAACGCCTCCGGTGGCCGCATCGTCACCGCCCCCACCAACGGGGCGGCCGGCATCATCCCCGCGGTGCTGCACTACTACGACAAGTTCATTCCCAGCGCGGACGACGACGGTGTGGTGACGTTCCTGCTCACCGCCGCGGCGATCGGCATCCTGTACAAGGAGAACGCGTCCATCTCGGGCGCCGAGGTGGGCTGCCAGGGGGAGGTCGGTTCCGCGTGCTCGATGGCGGCGGGCGCCCTGTGCGCGGTGATCGGCGGCACCCCGCGGCAGGTGGAGAACGCGGCGGAGATCGGGATGGAGCACAACCTGGGTCTGACCTGCGATCCCGTCGGTGGGCTCGTCCAGATCCCCTGCATCGAGCGGAACGCCATCGCCTCGGTCAAGGCGATCAACGCGGCCCGGATGGCTCGCAAGGGCGACGGCACGCACAAGGTGTCCCTCGACAAGGTGATCAAGACGATGCGGGACACCGGCCGGGACATGAAGATCAAGTACAAGGAGACCAGCCGCGGCGGTCTGGCCGTGAACGTGATCGAGTGCTGACCCGCGCCGGCGAGCGAGCACGGCGGGCGTGGGTGCGGACGGCGAGCGAGGAGGATCGATGGAGTACGTGCTGACGCTGGACTGTCCCGAACGGCTCGGCATCGTGCACGCCGTCACGGGTTTCCTGCTCGAGCAGCAGTGCGACATCGTCGACAGCAAGCAGTTCGACGACCGGCGCGACGGGTATTTCTGCCTGCGTCTGGAGGTGGCCGGGCCCACCGGAGCTGACCCGGACGCTGACGGCGGGCAGGCTCCCGGTGCGGAGCTCGCCCGGTTGCGGGAGGGCTTCGAGCCGATCGCGGACCGGTTCGGCATGACCTGGAAACTGGTGCCGAAGGGCAGCCGCACCCGGGTGCTCATCATGGTCTCGAAGTTCGGGCACTGCCTCAACGACCTGCTCTACCGGACCCGCAACGGCGAACTGCCCATCGAGATCGTCGCCGTCGTCTCCAACCACGAGGATCACGCCGGCCTGGTCGGCTGGCACTCCATCCCGTTCTTCCACGTCCCCGTCACGGCCGCGACCAAGCCCGCCGCCGAGGCCCGCCTCCTGGACCTGGTCGACCGCTTCGACGCGGAGCTGGTGGTGCTGGCTCGCTACATGCAGGTGCTCAGCGACGACCTGTCGGCCGCCCTGAGCGGTCGCTGCATCAACATCCACCACTCCTTCCTGCCCTCGTTCAAGGGAGCGAAGCCCTACCACCAGGCCTGGGAGCGCGGCGTGAAGATGGTGGGCGCCACCGCGCACTACGTGAACGCCGAGCTGGACGAGGGGCCGATCATCGCCCAGCAGGTGATCGACGTCGATCACACGCACGCCCCCGAGGACCTGGTGGCCGTCGGTCGGGACGCGGAGGTCGCCGCCCTCACCCGCGCGGTCCGCTGGCACGCCGAGGGGCGGGTCGTCCTGCGCGGTCAGCGCACCGTCGTGCTGCGCTAGGGGTGTCGCTCGGTCGAAGCGGCGGGGCACTTGGTCCGGGCGTTCATCAACGCATCATCAAGAGTGATGCTATGATGCCGCCATGCGGACCACGATCACGTTGACACCGGAGGCGGACGGTCTCGTGCGCAAGCTGATGCGCGAGCGTGGCCTGACCTTCAAGGAGGCGGTGAATGCCGCCATCGTCGACGGACTCACGGCGGGTCGCGAGAGTTCGAGTTACAGCACGCCGACGTTCGACCTCGGTCGTGCCCGGATCCCCTTGGACCAGGCTCTGGCGGTGGCGGGCGAACTGGAGGACGAGCAACTGAGGCGCAAGGCCGAGGCGGGTAAGTGAAACTGGTCGACGCGAACGTTCTCCTCTATTCCGTTCACGAGAACGCGCAGCACCATACTTCGTCGAAGGCCTGGCTCGATGATGCCCTGTCGGGTACGGAAACAGTGCTCATCCCCTGGGTGAGCGTCCTGGCCTTCCTGCGCTTGTCGACTCATCCGTCGGTGTTCGAACGACCACTGGACATCGGCACGGCGCTGACGGTCATCGACGGCTGGTACGGTCGGCCGAACGTGCTCGTTCCAGAAGCAGACGCCAGGCACGTGGCCAGGATGCGAGAGTTGCTGGGGCCCACCGGGAGCGGCGGCAACCTCGTCAACGATGCCTACCTTGCTGCGTTGGCCCTTCAGTTCAACGCCACGGTGGTGACGTCCGACAACGACTTCGGACGGTTCGGTGGCGTGCGGTGGGAGATGCCGCCGCAGTAGAGCCGTCCGCGATCGGCGAGCCAGCCGTGGCACGATGAGCACCATGGTGTACTCCGCTTCCGAGAACCGTTACGCGACGATGCCCTACCGGCTACTGGGCCGCACCGGGCTGAAGTTGCCCGCCATCAGCCTCGGGCTGTGGCACAACTTCGGCGACGACAAGCCCCTGCAGACCCAGCGCGACATCCTGTGGGCCGCCTTCGACGCCGGTGTCACGCATTTCGACCTCGCCAACAACTACGGGCCCCCGGAGGGCAGCGCAGAGAAGAACTTCGGGCGCATCTTCGCCGAGGACTTCGCCCCCTACCGCGAGGAACTGGTGATCTCGACCAAGGCCGGGTACCGGATGCAGCCCGGTCCCTACGGGGAGTGGGGCTCGCGCAAGTACCTGCTGGGCAGCCTGGACGCATCCCTGACCCGGATGGGGCTGGATCACGTCGACATCTTCTACAGCCACCGGCCGGACCCGGACACCCCGATGGAGGAGACCCTCGGGGCGCTGGACCACGCCGTCCGGGCCGGCAAGGCGATCTACGCCGGGATCTCCTCCTACACGGCCGAGCAGACCGTTCAGGCGGTCCGCGTCCTCGGCGAGCTCGGCACCCCCGTCGTCATCCATCAGCCCTCCTACTCGCTGTTGAACCGGTGGGTCGAGGACGGTGAGCCCGCCCTGCTCGACGTGCTCGGCGACGAGGGGGTCGGCTCCATCGCCTTCTCCCCGCTGGCGCAGGGCATGCTGACCGACAAGTACCTCGACGGCGTCCCGAACGACTCGCGTGCCGCGGCCGGGAAGTCCCTCAACCCGGACTGGCTCACCCCCGAGACCCTCAAGCACGTGCGCGCGCTGAACGAGATGGCCGGTCAGCGTGGGCAGTCCCTGGCCCAGCTGGCCATCGCGTGGGTGCTGCGCGACCAGGGCCCCCGCACGATCACCAGCGCCCTGATCGGGGCGTCCAGCGTCGACCAGCTGCATGACAGCCTCGCCGCACTGGACAACCTGACCTTCAGCGACGAGGAGTTGAACGGCATCGACCGGCACGCCGTCGAGGCCGGCATCAACATCTGGGGCATGGCTCGCTGAGCAGCGCCCTTCGCCGGACCGCCGGACTGCGCTGACTTAGAGTGGATGGATGGCCGGGTACCCTGCGGGCACCCGGCGACCCGTTCCACCGAAGGAGTACTGCCCGTGTCCCGTCAACCCATCCGCGTGGCCATCGCCGGCGTCGGCAACTGCGCGTCATCCCTGGTGCAGGGTGTGCACTACTACCGGGACGCCGACCCGGGCCAGACCGTCCCCGGTCTGATGCACGTCCAGTTCGGTGACTACCACGTCGGTGACCTCGAGTTCGTCGCCGCGTTCGACGTCGACGACGTCAAGGTCGGCAAGGACCTCGCCGAGGCGATCGAGGCCTCCCAGAACAACACCATCAAGATCTGTGATGTGCCCACCAGCGGTGTCGAGGTCCAGCGCGGCCCCACCCTGGACGGGTTGGGCAAGTACTACCGGGAGACCATCGACGAGTCGCCGCGCGAGCCGGTCGACGTCGTCGCCGCCCTGAAGGACGCCCGCGCCGACGTGCTGGTCTGCTACCTGCCGGTCGGTTCGGATCAGGCCGCCAAGTTCTACGCCCAGGCCGCGATCGACGCGAAGGTCGCGTTCGTCAACGCCCTGCCCGTGTTCATCGCCTCCACCGAGGAGTGGGCGCAGAAGTTCACGGACGCCGGGGTGCCCATCGTCGGCGATGACATCAAGAGCCAGATCGGTGCCACCATCACCCACCGCTCCCTGGCCCGGTTGTTCGAGGAGCGCGGCGTCACCGTCGACCGCACCTACCAGCTCAACGTCGGCGGCAACATGGACTTCAAGAACATGCTCGAGCGGGACCGGCTGCAGTCCAAGAAGATCTCCAAGACCCGCGCCGTCACCTCCAACATCGATGCCGAGCTGGCCGAGCGGGACGTGCACATCGGCCCCAGCGACTACGTGCAGTGGCTCGACGACCGGAAGTGGGCGTTCGTGCGGATCGAGGGCCGCAACTTCGGCGACGTGCCGGTCTCGATCGAGTACAAGCTCGAGGTGTGGGACTCGCCGAACTCGGCCGGCGTGATCATCGACGCGGTGCGCGCCGCGAAGATCGCCGCCGACCGTGGCCTGGGTGGCCCGGTGCTGGCCGCGTCGAGCTACTTCATGAAGTCCCCGCCGCAGCAGCTGCCGGACGAGCCGGCCCGCGTCGCGGTCGAGGAGTTCATCCGCGGTTGAGCGCCCGCCGGTAGGCGACCTCGGTGCGGGCCGCCGTGCGATCCCAGGTGAACGCCCGGGCGTGCACGGCGGCCCTCGCCGCGAGTGCGGCACGCCCCGCCGGGTCGTCGTGCAGCCGGGCGAGCGCGGCGGCCCAGGCACCCGGGTCCCGGCCCGGCACCAGCACTCCCGTCTCGCCGTCGCGCACCGCCTCGGCCAGGCCACCGGCGTCGGTGGCGATCACCGGGGTGCCGCACGCCTGCGCCTCCAGCGCCACCAGCCCGAACGACTCGTGGGCGGAGGGCATGACGACGACGTCGGCGGCCCGGAACGCCGCGGCGAGCCGGTCCGGCGGCACCGGCGGCTCCAGCCGCACCGTGTCGGTCAGGCCCAGCGCCCGCACCAGGGTCGGCAGGTCCAGGTCGGTTCCGCTTGCGGCGCCGATGATCCGTACGTCGAGGGCGATGTCGGGACGATCGGTGCGCAGCCGCGCGAGCGCGTGCAGCAGCACCTGCGGTCCCTTGTGCCGCTGCATCCGTCCGGCCAGCACGACCCGCAGCGGGCCGGGCACGGGCCCGCCGGTGACCGGGCGCGCGACCCGACCGGCGTCGTCGTGGTCGGCCTCCCTGTCCGGGTGGAACACACCGAGATCCACCCCCGGGGGCACCACGTCCACTCGGTCCGGGTCGGCGGCGTAGTAGCGGACCAGGTCCGCCGCCTCGCTCGCACCGTTGACGATCAGCCGGTCGGCCGCCGCGGCGATCCGGCGTTCGGCGGCGGCCCGCTGCTCGGGCTCGAGGCGCTGGGCGGCGCCGCGGTGGGCGTTCTTGACCAGCGCCATCGTGTGCATGGTGTGCACCAGTGGGATGTCGCCGGCCGCGGCCAGGTGCAGGCCGACCACCCCGGAGAGCCAGTAGTGGGCGTGCAGCAGATCAGCCTCCTCCCGGTGCCGGGCGAGCAGCCGCTCGGTCACCGCGGGCAGCGCCGCGGCCAGTGACTCCTTCGTCCGGGGCAGTCCCACGTCGACGTGGTCCACCACGATGCCCGGTTCGACCTGTTGCCGGCCGAGGGTGCCCAGGGTGGTGACGTGCACGGACCAGTCCCGCCGCACCAGCGCGCGGGCCAGTTCCCGGACGTAGACGTTCATCCCGCCCGCGTCCCCGGCGCCGGGCTGCTCGAAGGGACAGGTGTGCAGGCACACCATGCCCACACGGGCGGTCGCGGTCACGGCTCTCCTGGGAATGCGGGGCGGGTCACCGACATTCTTCCATCGTCGGCGGTGCGGACTATCCTGCGATCACGGCACCGGCCGGCGCCCTTCACCGGAGCGCAGGCCCGCGATCCGTAGCACAACAGGCCGATCGATCAGGGGAAGGGGCGACGATGGCGCGGAAGCAGACGGCGACCGGGTACGCACTGCTCGCACCCAGCCTGATCGGGATCGTCGCGTTCCTGCTGCTGCCGATCGCGGTGGTCCTCTGGCTCAGCCTGCAGCAGTGGGACCTGCTCTTCCCGCCGGTGTTCGTCGGTTTCGACAACTGGACGTCCGTGCTCACCGACCCGACGTTCGGGCGGTCCGCGCTCGTGTCCGTCCTGTTCGTGCTGCTCGTCATCCCCGTCCAGACCGCCCTCGGCCTGCTGCTGGCGACGTTGCTGTCCCGGGGGCTGCCGGGCTCGGCGTTCCTGCGCGTGATCTACGTGATTCCGTGGATGGGCGCCCCCTTGGTCCTCGGCGTGGTGTGGCGGTGGATCTTCTCCCCGTCCGACGGCGCCCTGAACGCCCTGCTCGGCGTGTACGTGGAGTGGCTCTCCAGCCCGGTGCTGGCCCTGCCCGCGGTCGCCGCGGTGAGCATCTGGTCCCAGGTCGGGTACGTCGCCCTGTTCTTCATGGCCGGTCTGGCCGCGATCCCGACCACCCTGCTCGACGCGGCCCGTGTCGACGGTGCCACCGCTTGGCAGACCTTCTGGCAGGTCAAGCTGCCGCTGCTGCGCCCCACCATGTTCTTCGTCCTGGTCACCGGCGTGATCGCCAGCTTCCAGGCGTTCGACCAGATCTACGCGCTGACCCCCAACGGCGGACCGCAGGGCGCCACGGACGTCATCGCCACCCGCATCTACGACGAGGCCTTCCGCGGCGCCGCGGACCTCGGCCGTGCCTCGGTGATGGCCCTGCTGCTCTTCGTCGTCCTCGTCGTCATCACCCTCGCGCAGCAGCGCTGGTTCCGGAGGAGGATCACCTATGACCTCTCCTGAACGACTGGCCACCCTGCCGCCCCCGGCCCGTGGCACCGACCCGGTCGAACGGAACCGTCCCGTCCGGCGGGGAAGCGTCGCCGGCGTCCTGCTGACGTACGTCGTGCTGATCGCCGGCTTCCTGATCACCATCGGGCCCTTCGTGCTCAGCGTGATGACGGCGCTGAAGACGCCACGCCAGTTCGCCAGCCGGTCCGCACTCGCCCCACCGGACCCGGTGACCCTGGAGAACTTCACCGCCCTGTTCAGCGCGGACTACAGCTTCATCGCGCCCATCGCGGTCACCGCCCAGGTGGTGGTGCTCGTTCTGGTGGGGCAGCTCGTGTTCTCGGTGCTCGCCGCCTACGCGTTCGCCCGTGTCGAGTTCCCCTTCCGGGACGCCCTGTTCTGGGTCTACCTGGCCACCTTGATGATCCCGCAGGTGGTCACCGTGATCCCGCTCTACACGCTGTTCAGCCAGATCGGACTGCGGAACACCTTCTGGGCCCTGGTCCTGCCGTTCCTGTTCGGCTCCCCGTACGCGATCTTCCTGCTGCGCGAGTACTTCCGTTCCATCCCCCAGGACATCCTCGACGCCGCCCGGCTGGACGGGGCGGGCACCGGTCGGATCCTGGTCTCCATCGTCGTCCCGCTCTCCCGCGGCATCCTGGCCACCCTGGCGATCATCACCGTCGTCGCGCACTGGAACAACTTCCTGTGGCCGCTGATCATCACCACCGGCCCGACCTGGCAGACCCTCACCGTGGCGACCTCGAACCTGCAGACGCAGTACAACGGCAACTGGACACTGGTGATGGCGGCCACCACCATCGCCCTGGCGCCGCTGCTGATCCTCTACGCGATCTTCCAGCGGCACATCATCTCCTCCATCGCGATCACCGGCTTCCGGTGACCCTCCCCGAAAGGTCTCTCATGACTCGCTCCACCCGTTCCCGGTTCACCGGTGCCCTCGCCGTCCTCGCCGCGGCAGCCCTCGCCCTGACCGGCTGCTCCCCGGCCGCGGGCAACGGCTCGGCCTCCGCCGGCGGCTCCGGCCAGAAGGTCACCGTCACGGTGCGCCTCTGGGACAACCAGGTGCAGAAGGCCTACGACGCCTCGTTCAAGGAATTCACCGCGAACAACCCGGACATCACCGTCAAGACCGTGCTGGTGCCGTGGGCGAACTACTGGGACAAGCTGCGGGCCGACGTCTCGGCCGGCAACGCCGACGACATCAGCCTGATGAACGCCTCCAACTTCAAGGCCTACGCCGACAGCGGCAATCTCCTGGAGATCGGGTCCGCATTCGATGCCGAGAAGAAGGACTGGGTCGATTCCTCCGTCCAGCAGTACACCTACCAGGGCAAGCTGTGGGGCGTACCCCAGCTGACCGACGGTGGCATCGCGGTCTACTACAACAAGAAGCTGGTCCAGCAGGCCGGCGTCGACGTCTCGGCGTTGACGTGGAACCCGGACCGCAGCAAGGACACCCTGATCGCCGCCACCCAGAAGCTGACGAAGGACGCCAACGGTCGTACCGCCGGGCAGCCCGGCTTCGACGCCAGCCGGGTGACCCGGTGGGGCTACAACGCCTCCCAGGACCTGCAGGCCATCTACTACAACTACATCGGCTCCAACGGCGGGAAGTTCGAGGACGGGAACCGGTTCGTCTTCGCCTCCGACCCCAGCACCCAGGCGTTCGCCTACATCGTGGACCTGATCAACAAGTACCGGGTCGCCCCGTCCGCGGCGAACACCAACGACAACGGCGACTTCACCCGCGACCAGTTCCTGCAGGGCAAGATCGCGCTGTTCCAGTCCGGGCTCTACAACCTGAAGAACGTCTCCGACGGTGCGACCTTCGACTGGGGGATCGCCCCACTGCCGGCCGGGCCGAAGGGGGCCGTCTCGGTGGTCAACTCGGTGGTCGCCGTCGGCAATGCCAAGACCGCCAACCCGGATGCCACCACGAAGGTGCTGCAGTGGCTCGGCTCGGCGGAGGGCGCCAGGTTCATCGGGGCCGAGGGCGCGGCCCTGCCGGCGGTCAAGCCCGCCCAGGACGCCTTCAACACCTACTGGAAGGGCAAGGGCGTGGATCCGACCCCGTTCGCGAAGGCCGCCGAGGGCGAGGTCATCCAGGCGCCGTCGAACGCGAAGTTCCAGGCCGCGCAGGCGGCGTTCGGCCCGATCTTCAACGAGATCTTCCTCGGCCGCCGGGACGTGGCCTCCGGCCTGGACGCCGCCGAGGCGGCGGCCAACAAGGCCGCCGGGCAGGGCTGACCCGCGGCGCCCTTTCTCGAGGTGGCTCGGGGGTTTGCGGGTGTTGCTCCGCTGGCGCGGTGCGGGTGCCGGGTCAGGCCCACAGGCGGGACAGGGCCGGGAATGCCTGCTCGTAGTCGGCCAGCACCCGGCGCGCGACATGTGCCGAGTCGACCAGGGGATGCAGCGCGAACGCCCGCAGTGCCGCGTCCCGGTCCCGTTCGGTCACCGCGGTCACGGTCTCCCGCTCGACGGCCTTGACGGCGGTCAGCAGCCCGAGCTGGTGCAAGGACGGGGTCCTTCCGATGTGCAGGGGAACCGCGCCCCGGCCGTCGACCCGGCACGGGACCTCGACCACCGCGTCCGCCGGCAGGCCTGTCACCGCGAGTCGGCCGGCGGCGTCGTTGCGGACGTTGACGATCAACTCCTCGGGCCGGTCGGTGAGCACCGCGGACATCGCCGCCAGCGCCACCTGTTCGTAGCCGCCGCCGGCCACGTCCGCCGCGTCCCGCTGCTGCCCGTCCGGTCGTGCTTCCGTGAGGTACCCGTCCTCCCGGGCGCGCCGCGCCGCCTCCCAGCGGCCGGCCGGGTCCGGCGCGGTGGCCAGGCCCGGGTAGAGGTCCCGCTGGGCGGCCTCGATGGTCTCGCCGCGGGTCTGCCGCGAGCCGGCCAGCGCCGTCACCGCCTCCCGGGCGAAGTAGTAGTAGAAGAGGTACTCGTTCGGCACCGCCCCCAGCACGCCGAGCAGTTCCGGGCCGAAGATGCGGCCCTCCTCGAAGGAGAACAGCCGCTCCGGGTCGGCCAGCAGTGCCGGCAACCGGTCCCGGGCCCCGTCGGTGTCTGCAGCCCCGTCGGTGTTCCCGGAGCCGGTGTCCCGCAGGCCGCGCAACCAGCCCAGATGGTTCAGCCCCAGGTAGTCCACCCCGGCCAGGGATCCGCCGGCCGCGGGCCGGGCCAGATGGTGCAACCCGGCGGCGGTCGCCGCACGCCGGACCAGGCCGATCGGGGAGTCGCAGATGCCGATCACCCGTTCACCGAGCAGAGGAACCAGGGCCTCGGTGACGATGCCGGCCGGATTCGTGAAGTCGATCAGCCAGGCGTGCGGGTTGACCTCGCTCAGGGTTGACGCGATCTGGCGCATCACCGGCACCGAGCGCAGGGCGTAGCTCAGACCGCCGGCCCCGACCGTCTCCTGGCCGAGCAGCCCGTGCGCCATCGCGATCCGCTCGTCCAGCACCCGACCGTGGGTGCCGCCCGGTCGCAGTGCCGCGAACACGACGTCGGCGCCGGTCAGCGCCGCTCGCAGGTCCGTCGTCGTGGTGACGACCGGGACGGGGCCCGCGCCCTGGCGCGTCCGCTCCTGCTCGGCCAGCACGGCGCCGATCCCGGCGAGCCGGACGGCGTCGACGTCGTGCAGCACCAGATCCTCCACCAGACCGGCGAACCGGCCTCGGAGCAGCGCCCGGTGGATGAGGGGAACCCGGAAGCCGCCGCCGCCCAGGATGCACAGACGCATGGCCCTCATTGTGTCGCACTGCCGTACCCTCGCCTACATGGAGCAGGACCGATCGTGAACCAGGGCGCCGGCCGGGACCTGTCCCGCCGATTCGATCCCCTCGCCGGGCTGCGCGCCGCCGAGGGGGACGCCGGACCGACGTTCGACCTGCTGCTGTCCGGTTGGGTGTTCACCGACATCATCTTCACCGGGCTGGGTGGTGCGCCCGCGGACGGCACCGAGGTGTGGGCCGACGGGATGGGCACCAGCCCCGGCGGCGTCGCCAACCAGGCCATCGCCGCCAGCCGGCTCGGCCTGCACACCTCGCTGGCGGCCGCGTTCGGCGACGACGGGTACGGGGAGTTCACGTGGGGCATCCTGGCCGACCAGGAGCACGTCGACCTGTCCCGGTCCCGACGTTTCCCGCACTGGCACTCGCCCGTGACCGTCTCGCTCTCGATCAACCGGGACCGGTCCATGATCAGCCACGGCCATCCCGGCCCCGTGACCGACTCCGCGCTGATGGGCGACCCCCCGGCCGCCCGCGCGGCGATGGCACCGGTGCGGGAGGTCGTCGAGCCGTGGGCGCTCGCCGCCGCGAATGCCGGGACCCCGCTCTTCGGTCACGTCGGCTGGGACCCGACCGGCGACTGGTCACCGGACGTGCTGGAGAGTCTGCGCCACTTCCACGCCTTTCTGCCCAACGCCGCCGAGGCGATGGCGCTGACCCGCACGGAGGACCCGTGGGCGGCGCTGTACGCGCTCGCGGACCGGGTGCCCATCGCCGTCGTCACCCACGGCTCCCAGGGCGCCCTCGCGATCGACGCGATCACCGGGGAGGAGGAGTGGGCACCCGCCCTGCCGGTCACCGCCTGGGACCCGACCGGGGCGGGGGACAGCTTCAGCGCCGCCTTCCTCGTCGGCACGCTCGCGGGCTGGCCGCTCGCGGACCGGCTGGGCTTCGCGAACCTGTGCGCTTCCTTGTCGGTGCAGCAGGTGGGCGGCTCGCTGGCCGCGCCCGGGTGGGGCGACATCGCCGACTGGTGGCACACCGTCGCCGAGGAACGGCCCGGGGTCAGCCGGCACTGGCTGCGGCGCTACCGGTTCCTCGCCGACCTGATCGCCGACGTCCCGCCCGGAGCGGTCCGCCGGGCCACGGCCACCATCGGCCGGCTCTCGGACGCCTGAGCCGGCCACGCCTGCCGGCCGGCGGGGGTGGGGATGGGAGAATGACGGGCGTGACCGACCGGACCGAGACCGCTGCCCACCCCGCACCTGAGGCCGCCGCGGCGGAGCACGTCGACAGGGCCGGGACCGCTCAGCCGGACCCGCGCACGGTCGAGCGGTCCGCCGTCGTCGATCTCGCCGCCATCCGGCGCAATGTGCGGGCCCTGCGTGCACGGGTCGCACCGGCGGCGCTGATGGCGGTGGTCAAGGCCGACGGTTACGGTCACGGCATGCTCCCGGTCGCCCGCGCCGCGCTCGACGCCGGTGCCGACTGGCTCGGCGTCGCCCACGTCTCCGAGGCGCTGACGCTGCGCAGCGCCGGGCTCGACGCCCCGTTGCTCGCCTGGCTGCACACCCCCGGCACCGACTTCGACGCCGCCGTCGACACCGACGTCGACCTCGGCGTCTCCGGCTGGGAACTCCAGCCCATCGCCGCGGCCGCGGCGCGCCGCGGCAGGGCCGCGCGCGTGCACCTGAAGATCGACACCGGGCTCGGCCGGAACGGCTGCACCGCCGAGGAATGGCCCGCCCTCGTCCGAGCCGCTCTCGACCACGAGGCCGCCGGCCGGGTGCGGCTGGTCGGCGTGTTCTCCCACCTGGCCGTCGCCGACGAACTGGACCGTCCCGAGACCGACACCCAGGTGGCCGCGTTCCGGGCCGCGGTGGCCGTCGCCGAGGGGGCAGGCGCCCGGCTCGAGGCCCGGCACCTGGCCAACTCGCCGGCCATCCTCAGCCGGCCCGACACGCATTTCGACCTGGTCCGCGCCGGGGTGTCCCTCTACGGGCTCTCCCCGCTGCCCGGTGTCGGTAGCGCCGAACTCGGGCTGACGCCGGCGATGACGCTGCGGGCCGCGATCGCCAACGTCAAGCAGGTGCCCGCCGGCCAGGGCGTCTCCTACGGCCTGCGCTACCACACCCGCGCCCCCTCGGCGCTGGCCCTCGTGCCGCTCGGCTACGCGGACGGCGTGCCCCGGATCGCCGCGGACGCGCCGGTGCTGATCGGCGGCCACCGGCACCGGGTGGCCGGCCGGATCGCGATGGACCAGTTCGTCGTCGACCTCGTCGATCCCGCGCCCGCCGACCCGGCCGCCCTGCTCGGCACCGACGCCGTCCTGTTCGGGGACCCCGCGACCGGGGCGCCGGCCGTCGAGGAGTGGGCCGCGGCCGCGCAGACCATCAACTACGAGATCGTCACCCGCATCGGCGCGCGGGTCCCCCGGGAATACCGCCACGCCGGGGACGCCCGGTGACGGCACCGGTGTGGCGCCGCGAGTGGGTCACCGCGTCCGCGGGCCAGACCCAGGCGCTCGCCCGGCGGATCGGGCGCGCCCTGCGCGCCGGGGACGTGCTGCTGCTCAGCGGCGGGCTCGGCGCCGGCAAGACCACCTTCACCCAGGGTCTGGGGGAGGGGCTCGGGGTGCGGCCCGGGATCATCTCGCCGACGTTCGTCCTCGTGCGGATCCACCCCAACCTGGCCACCGGCTCCCGTCCGGGCGGCCCCGACCTGGTGCACGTCGACGCCTATCGGCTCGGCTCGGCCGCGGAGCTGGCGGACCTGGACCTCGACTCGAGCCTGGACGACGCCGTCACCGTGATCGAGTGGGGGGAGGGCATGGCCGAGGAGCTCAGCGAATCCCGGCTCGTCATCACCCTCGACCGCGCGGTCGGCACCGCTGCCCCGTTGACCACCGCCGACGGCACCGACGACGCCGACGACGAGGAGCTGCGTACCATCACGGCCGTCGCGGTCGGTCCCCACTGGGTCGGGCGCGACCTCGAGCTGCTGCCCTGACGTCACCTCGGGAGCCGCACCGACCTGGTGGGGAAAGCCGGTGGGGAAAGGCTGGTGGCCCGGGGGGACCCGCGGACGCGCGTACACTGTCCGGGTGCTGTTGCTGAGTCTGGACACCTCCGCGGGGGCTTCCGCCGCTCTGCTGGACGGCACTGCGCGGTCCGTCAGCGACGGTGCGGTCCTAGCCGAGTGGGCGAGCGAGGACACCCGGCACCACGCCGAACAGCTCGCCCCCGCGGTGGCCGGCCTGCTGGACCGCCTCGATTCCTCCGGCGCTTCGCCCGGCGCGCGGCCCCGACCGGACGCCGTCGTCGTCGGCACCGGGCCCGGGCCCTTCACCGGACTGCGCGCCGGCATCATGACCGCCCGCACCCTCGCCTTCGCCTGGGATGTGCCCTGCTGGGGCGTCGGGAGTCTGCACGCTCTGGCCCGGCAGGCCGCCGACGCCGGGGCGAGCGGTCACTACCTGGTCGCCACGGACGCCCGGCGGCGGGAACTGTACTGGGCGCACGCGCACGCCGGGGCAGAGGGCGTCGAGATGATCGACGGCCCGCACGTCGGTGCCCCCGACACCCTGCCGGCCCTGCCCGTGTACGGCGCCGGCGCCGGGCTGTACCCGGACCGGCTCGCCGGCACCGCCCGGCACACCGAGCTGCTGCCGCACGCCACCGCCGTCGGCGCCGTCGCCCTGACCGCGCTGCACCGCGCCGGTGACCCCGTCGCGGCCGGCCTGACGGACACCGCGCCCCGCTATCTGCGCGAGTCCGACGCGAAGGTGCCCACCGCACGCAAGCCGGCGCTCGGTTCGGGAGCGCGGGCATGACGCTGGGCGAAACCGTGACCCTGCGCGCCATGACCGCTGCCGACCTCGACACGGTGCACGCCCTCGAGCAACGCCTGTTCCCGGCCGATGCCTGGCCCGCCCAGATGTTCCGCGACGAGCTGGCCCGCACCGACACGCGCCGGTATCTGGTGGCCGAGATCTTCTCGCCACGGGGAGCGCGCATCGTCGGGTACGCCGGGCTGATGTGTGTGCTGCCGCTCGCGGACGTGCAGACCATCGCCGTCGAGCCCGCGCACGAGGGCCGCGGCATCGGCAGCGCCCTGCTCACGGCCCTGATCGACGAGGCCGTCCGGCGGGGTGCCGACGACGTGCTGCTGGAGGTGCGCCGGGACAACCCCCGCGCGCAGGCCCTCTACCTCCGGTTCGGGTTCGAGCAGATCCACGTCCGGCCCCGCTACTACCGCGACGGGGTGGACGCGCTGATCATGCGCAAGCGGCTGGCCTCGCTCGACGACAGCGACCCCGAGCCGACACCGCGCAGGGGAACGGCATGAGCACCGGCCGTCTGGTCCTCGGCATCGAGTCCTCCTGCGACGAGACCGGCGTCGGCGTCGTCGCCGGAACCCGCCTGCTCGCCAACGCCGTGTCCTCCTCCATGGATGAGCACGTGCGGTTCGGCGGTGTCATCCCGGAGATCGCCTCCCGCGCGCACCTGGACGCCATGCTGCCCACCATCCGCGCGGCCCTGGACACCGCCGGGGTCGGGCTCGCCGACCTGGACGCCATCGCCGTCACCTCCGGACCCGGCCTGTCCGGGGCGCTGATGGTCGGCGTCAGCGCGGCCAAGGCGCTCGCCCTGGCCGCGGGCACGCCACTGTACGCGGTCAATCACCTCGTGGCGCACGTCGGTGTCGGCCTGCTCGACGGTGACGGCGCCGGGGCGGCCACGACGCCGGATCAGCTGCCCGAGAACCTCCTCCCCGACAACCTCCTCCCCGACAACCTCGGGGCGCTGCTCGTCTCCGGCGGCCACACCGAGATCCTGCGGGTGCGGTCGATCGTGCGTGACGTGGAGCTGCTCGGCGCGACGCTCGACGACGCCGCCGGCGAGGCCTACGACAAGGTGGCCCGCATCCTCGGTCTCGCCTACCCGGGCGGTCCCGCGATCGACTCCGCCGCGGCCGACGGCGACCCGCGTGCCTTCGCCTTTCCCCGCGGTCTGACCGCGGCCAGATACCTCGGCACCGCCACGGCGCCCGGCTCGCACCGGTACGACTTCTCCTTCTCGGGCCTGAAGACGGCGGTTGCCCGCGTCGTCGAGGGCTTCGCCGCCCGCGGGGAGGCCGTGCCCGTCGCCGACGTCGCGGCGTCCTTCCAGGAGGCGGTGGCCGACGTCATCACCGCCAAGGCCGTGCTGGCCTGCCGGGAGCACGGCATCACGTCCCTGTTGCTCGGCGGTGGGGTGGCCGCCAACTCCCGGTTGCGTGTCCTGACCGCTGAGCGCTGTGCCGAAGCGGGCATCGAGCTCACGGTCCCGCCGCTGCGGCTGTGCACGGACAACGGCGCCATGGTGGCCGCCCTCGGGGCCCAGCTCGTGGCGGCCGGCGTGGCCCCCAGCGGGCTCGGCTTCGGCGCCGACTCGTCGCAGCCGGTCAGCGACATCGCCCTGGTCTGAGCGCGGACATCGGAGGAACGCTCGATGGAAGACCTGCACACCGCGCGGCTGCTGCTGCGCCGCTGGACCACCGCCGACGCCGACGTCGACTTCCTGTTCGACCTGTACTCCCGGTGGGAGGTGCAGCGCTTCATCGGCCGGTGGCCGCGGGTGAGCACGGAACGAGCCGAGGCCGTTCAGCGTGCCGCTCGCTACGCCCGTCTGGACGAGCCCGTGCACGGCATCTGGGCCGTCTCCGACCTCGTGACCGGCCGGCTGCACGGCACCCTGCTGCTCAAGGAGCTGCCGGAGTCGGGTCCGGTCGAGCCGCTGGCCCCGTCCGGGGAGACCGAGATCGGCTGGCACCTGCACCCGGACGCCTGGGGTCACGGTTACGCCACGGAGGCCGCCGGCCGCGTCCTCGAGCACGCCTTCGCCCACGGCCTGGAGCGGGTTCTCGCCGTCACCCACCCGGACAACACCGCCTCCCAACGCGTCGCCGGCCGGATCGGGATGAGCGCACAGGGCGTCACCGGGCGGTACTACAACACCACGTGCGCCCTGTTCCGGGCCGACCGGCCCGACGGCTCAGCCCGGCCCGACGGCTGAGCCCGGCCCGGGTGCGCGGCCGGGACAGTTCAGCGCCGCGCGGCGCACCGACTAGGTCAGCGGTTCGCGCAGCTGCCGCACGACGTCGAGCACCACGGCGCGCAGGTCCCCGTCGTGCTCCCCCGCGGCCCGACGCTGGCGCTGATACCCGGCGCCGTCGCGGATGATGTCCTCGACCCAGCTCAATTCCTTCGCACAACCCAGTCGCGCCGCGACCGGCTCGAGCCGGTTGATGGTGTCCATCAGCTCGTCCGTGACCAGCCGCTCCCGCGAGTCGGCGCCGAGGATGATGATGGCCTCCAGCCCGTACCGGGCCGCCCGCCACTTGTTCTCCGACCGGTGCCACGGCGGCATCACCGGGACGGTCCCGCCCGCGTCGAGCCGGTCGGAGAACTCCGTCACCAGGCACTGGGTGAGGGCGGCGATCGCGCCGACCTCGCGCAGGGAGGACACCCCGTCGCAGATGCGCATCTCCACGGTGCCGAGCGTGGGGGAGGGGCGCACGTCCCAGCGGATCTCGTTGAGAACGTCGATCACCCCGGTGGTGAACATGTCCCCGGCGTACCGCTCGTACTGCGCCCAGTCGTCGAAGTGGTACGGCAGGCCGGCCGCGGGCAACTGCTGGAAGATCAGCGCACGCTGCGAGGCGTAACCGGTGTCCTCACCGTCCCAGAACGGGGAGGACGCGGAGAGCGCCTGCAGGTGCGGGAAATAGTTGACCAGGCCGTCGACCACGGGCAGCGCCTTGTCCCGGCGGTCCAGCCCCACGTGCACGTGCAAGCCGTAGATGAGCATCTGTCGGCCCCACCACTGGGTGCGGTCCATCAACTTGGCGTACCGCTCCTTGTTCGTCACCGGCTGGCTGCCCGAATGGCTGAACGGGTGCGTGCCGGCCGAGAAGAGCTCGATACCCCGGGGGTCGGTCACCGCTCGCACGGTGGCCAGCGAGCGGGCCAGGTCGTCGGTCGCCTCCGCCACGGTGTGGCACACGCCCGTCACCAGCTCGACGGTGTTCAGCAGCAGCTCGCGGGCGATGTGCGGGTGGTCGTCGTCGGCGGCCCACCGCGGATCCTCCCGGTGCACCGCGTCGAGCACCTCGTCCGCGCGGGAGACCAGCTCACCCGTCGTCGCATCCACCAGGCCGATCTCCCACTCGACCCCGAGGGTGGACTGCTCGGACCGGGCGAAGTCGATGCGCATGGGGCTGCTCCAGGAACGGGGTGGACGGAACGGCACCGATGGTCACCGGCCACTGTCGAGTCTAGGACAGCGCCGTCGCCCGCACCGCTGCCGCAGCGGGTCCCACACCGGGGGGACCTCAGTGCGGAACCGGATCCGCGACGATGGCGACGCGCTTCTCCGTGGCACCGAGCCGGGTCAGGAACAGGGTGGCCCGGCCGGGTCCCTTGGGTGCCAGCTCCCGTCGTACCTGCTCCGGGGTCTGCGCGATACCGCGCTTCTTGATCTCCAGGGTGCCCACCTGGTGCTCCCGCACCCAGGCCCGCAGCGTCTTGAGGTGGAAGGGGAGCACCTCCCGCACCGTCCAGGCCCGCGCGAACGGGGTCGGCTCGTGTGTGTCGGCACTCAGATAGGCGATCTGCTCGTTCACCTGATGCGCGCCGATCAGCCGGGCGAGGTCGGTCACCAGACCCGCCCGGATCACGGCACCGTCCGGTTCGATCAGATACCGGCTGACGGGACCCGTCTCGCCGTCGAACGACCCGGGCCGGTACGGATCGGGGCTGGTCAGTTCCGCCGACCCGGGGTGCGCACCGCCACCGGAGACGACGACGGCGGACCGGCGGACGCCCGGTCGGCGGAGTACCTCGAACCACAGGGCGACCTCGGCGACACCCCCGTCCACGCTGATCCACTGCGCCTCCGCGTCCTCCGGGATCGCCTCGTGGGCGAGCCCTGGGCCCAGCTTCACCCCGACCGGGAGACCGGACGCCGCCAGCGAGGTGACGAACGAGAACGGCGGGGAGAAGGACTCGGGGTCGAACAGCCGCCGTGCCCCGCCCGCCGCGCCGGTGCGGCGGGCGGGGTCCAGCCAGACGCCGTCGACAGCGGACAGGTCCACGGCCGTGGCGTCCGCCTGCACCACCCGGACATTCGGCCATGGCATCAGGTTCACCGTGGCCACCGCCGCGGTGGTCTCGTCGCGCTCGACGGCGGTGACCTCGCGGTCCAGGGCGGCCAGGGCCATGGCGTCGGCGCCGATGCCGCAGCCGAGATCGGCCACCCGGCGCAGGTCCGCGGTGACGAACCGCTGGGCGTGCCGGGCCGCCACCGAGAGCCGGGTGGCCTGTTCGAGCCCGTCGGGCGTGAACAGCATGGTGCGGGCGAACTCACCGAACTTGCCCACCGCCCGGGCCCGCAGCCGCGTCTGGCTGAGCACGGCGGCGACCAGTTCGGGCGGGTGACCCTCGCGGCGCAGCGACTCGCTCAGCGTCAGGACCTGGTTCTCGTCCCAGGGACCGACCCGATGCAGCAGGTCCCAGCCGGCCGGGGTGAGCAGCGGGGCGATGGCCGACGGCGGGCCGGCGTCAGGGGTGGCCATGGCGTCCACCCTAGCGAGCAGGACGACGCGCGGGCGGCACCTTTTGGCACTCGCCTTGACCGAGTGCCAGCTGCTGCCTAGAGTCGAACCTGGCACTCTCACCACGAGAGTGCTGACCCTCAGGCTCGGTGCCGCCGGCACCCGCGACGACGGCCGGCATCTGACCGAGGGCGACCATCAGGGCGCGCGCCTCACGGTGCGCGCAGGTATCAGCCCACTAGCGAAGGAGAGTGCCGCGTGTCGGTCTCCATCAAGCCCCTCGAGGATCGCATCGTCGTCCAGCCGCTCGAAGCCGAGCAGACCACCGCCTCCGGCCTGGTCATCCCGGACACCGCCAAGGAGAAGCCCCAGGAGGGCAAGGTCGTCGCCGTGGGCCCGGGCCGCGTGACGGACAACGGCACCCGCGTGCCGGTCGACGTCGCCGAGGGCGACGTCGTCCTGTACTCCAAGTACGGCGGCACCGAGGTCAAGGCCGGTGGCGAGGAGTACCTCGTCCTGTCCGCCCGCGACGTGCTGGCGATCGTCACCAAGTAGTACTTCCAGTGAACACCCCGGCGCCGGTGAGACCGCGCGGCCGGGGTGTTCACGCGTAGAGAGGAGAACCGGTATGGCCAAGCAGTTGCAGTTCAACGACGCCGCCCGCAAGGCGCTCGAGGCCGGGGTCGACAAGCTCGCCGACACCGTCAAGGTCACCCTCGGCCCGCGCGGCCGCAACGTGGTGCTCGACAAGAAGTGGGGTGCCCCGACCATCACCAACGACGGCGTCACGATCGCCCGTGAGGTCGAGTTGGACGACCCCTACGAGAACATGGGCGCCCAGCTGGCCAAGGAGGTGGCCACCAAGACCAACGACGTCGCCGGTGACGGCACCACCACCGCCACCGTGCTGGCCCAGGCCCTGGTCAAGGAGGGGCTGCGGAACGTCGCCGCCGGCGCTGCCCCGGGCGCGCTCAAGCACGGCATCGAGGTCGCCGTCGAGGCCGTCGCCAACCGCCTGAAGGAGAACGCCCGCGACATCGAGGGCAACGAGGTGGCGCATGTGGCCACCATCTCCGCGCAGGACCGGCAGATCGGCGAGCTGCTCGCCGAGGCGTTCGAGAAGGTCGGCAAGGACGGCGTCATCACGGTCGAGGAGTCCTCCACCACCCAGACCGAGCTCGTCGTCACGGAGGGCATGCAGTTCGACAAGGGCTACCTGTCCCCGTACTTCGTCACCGACGCGGACCGGCAGGAGGCCGTCCTCGAGGACGCGCTGATCCTGATCAACCAGGGCAAGATCTCCAACCTCACGGAGTTCCTGCCGCTGTTGGAGAAGGCGCTGGGCGCCTCGAAGCCGCTGTTCATCATCGCGGAGGACATCGAGGGCGAGGCCCTGTCCACCCTCGTGGTGAACAAGATCCGTGGCACCTTGAACGTCGTCGCCGTCAAGGCGCCGGGCTTCGGGGACCGCCGCAAGGCCATGCTGCAGGACATCGCGACCCTCACGGGCGCGCAGGTGGTCTCCCCCGACCTCGGCCTGAAGCTGGACCAGGTCGGCCTCGAGGTGCTCGGCACCGCCCGCCGGATCACCGTGACGAAGGACAACACGACCATCGTCGACGGCGCCGGCTCCTCCGAGGACGTCGCTGCCCGGGTGGCGCAGATCCGTTCGGAGATCGAGCGGACCGACTCCGACTGGGACCGGGAGAAGCTGCAGGAGCGCCTCGCCAAGCTGGCCGGTGGCATCTCCGTGATCAAGGTCGGCGCCGCCACCGAGGTGGAGCTGAAGGAGAAGAAGCACCGGATCGAGGACGCGATCTCCTCGACGCGGGCGGCCCTGGAGGAGGGCATCGTCGCCGGTGGCGGCACCGCCCTGATCCACGCCGCGAAGGCGCTCGATGAGGACCCGGCCGTGGCGAAGCTCGAGGGTGACGCCGCGACGGCGGTCGGGCTGGTCCGCCGGGCCGTCGCTCAGCCACTGCGCTGGATCGCCGAGAACGCCGGACACGACGGCTACGTGGTGGTCTCGAAGGTCAGCGAGTTGAACCCGGGCGAGGGATTCAACGCCGCGACCGGCGAGTACGGCAACCTGCTCTCCGCCGGCGTCATCGACCCCGTCAAGGTCACCCGGTCGGCGCTGCAGAACGCGGCCTCGATCGCGGCCCTCGTGCTCACCACCGAGACCCTGGTGGTGGACAAGCCCGAGGACGATGACGAGGCCGGGCACCAGCACTGAGCTGACGCCTGAGGCCACACGACGGGCCCCGCGGATCATCCGATCCGCGGGGCCTCGTCGTGTCAGGCGAGCTCGTCGCGTCAGGGCCAGACGCCGCTCAGCGGAGGGCGCTCGCCCGGGTCTCCGGCTGGTCGTCGTTCTGGTCGACAGCTGGGTCGGTCGCCAGCTCACCGAGCACCTCGTCGAGCCGCTCGTAGCCCTCGCGCATGCCGGTGTCCATCCCGGAGGCGAGCATCCCGTCCCGGGCCGCCAGGCTCGGGTAGACGGCGTGGCCGCGCAGCCGGGTGCGGGGCCTTCCTCCCGTGCCCTTTTCTCCCGGCTTCGCCGGAAGCGCTTCAAACGTCATCGACTCGATGCTGACGATGTCCGGCACCCCCTCGAACTCGAAGGTCTGGACGGCGAACTCGTTCTCCCGCACGGTGTGGAAGGTGCCGCGAAAGCGGAACTGGGCACCCGCGGGGTCACGGTGCACGAAGCTCCAGGCGCCGCCGCTGCGGAAGTCCCACGTGCCCACCTCCATGGTGTAGCCGCGCGGACCCATCCACCGGCTCACCAGGTCGGGGTCGGCATGGGCGCGGAAGACGGCGGCCACGGGGGCGTCGAACTCCCGCGTGCTGTCGATGAACGGCAGGCCCGCAGGGGCCTCGATGGTCAGGGCGTTGCTCATGATCACATCTCTTCTCGGGTGGACGGGTCGAGGTCGGCCGTCCGGGACTGGTCCCCGGGCGACGGGTCGGCGCCGAGCATCTCGTCGAGGGCTCGGTACCCCGCCTCGTGGACCAGCCGGTAGCGGTCGATCCACGCGGTGAGGCGTTCCAGGCGATCCGGTTCCAGGTGCACCGGACGGCGTTGGGCGTCGCGGGTCCGGCTGACCAGGCCAGCGTGCTCGAGGACGCCGATGTGCCGGGAGACGGCCTGCTTGGTGATGGGATGCGGCTCGGCCAGCTCGTTCACGGTGGCGGGGCCGCGGCTGAGGCGGGCGACGATGGCCCGCCGCACCGGGTCGGCCAGGGCGAGGAACGCAGCGTCCAGAAGCGCCTGGTCGAGGTCCGTCTCCTCGGCGATGTCCGGTTCGCGTTTCGCCATCTCGGTCAGCCTTCTCGTTTATCAACCGATGAGTTGATAAAGCGACTCTAGGCTGTCCCGTCAGTCGGGTCAAGAGTAGTCGCGACGGCACGGTCGAACCACGGTGACCTCGCTCACCGACGCCGGCCCGGGCTGACCGGGCGGCATAGGATGGACGCCAACCCCGAACCCTGTCCGGGTCGTCTCGGGTCTGTTGCCCGAGGTGACCCGCGAGAAACGAGAGGCGAACATGGCGGTGGAGAACGAGACGGTACGGCGCGACACGGAGGAACACGATCCCTTCGCTCTGATCGGCCTGACCTACGACGACGTCCTGCTGCTGCCCGGCGCCACCGACGTCATCCCCTCCGACGCGGACACCTCATCCCGTCTGTCCCGCCGGATCACGGTGGCCACCCCGCTGCTGTCCGCGGCGATGGACACCGTCACCGAATCGCGGATGGCCATCGCCATGGCCCGCCAGGGCGGCCTCGGCGTCATCCACCGGAACCTCTCGATCGCCGACCAGGCCGAGCACGTCGACCGGGTCAAGCGCAGCGAGTCGGGGATGATCACCCGGCCCGTCACCATCGGTCCCGAGGCGACCCTGACCGAACTGGACCGGTTGTGCGCCTACTACCGGGTCTCCGGACTGCCCGTCGTCGACGACGCCGGCACCCTGCTCGGCATCATCACCAACCGTGACACCCGCTACCTCTCCCGCGCCGAGTTCGCCACCCGCAGCGTTCGGGAGGTGATGACCCCGATGCCGCTGATCAGCGGGTACCCCGGGATCAGCCGCGAGGACGCGCACGCGCTGCTGGCGAAGAACAAGATCGAGAAACTGCCGCTCGTCGACGAGAACGGCACCCTGCGGGGCCTGATCACCGTCAAGGACTTCACCAAGGCCGAGGAATTTCCCCTGGCCACCAAGGACGACGCGGGGCGGCTGCGCGTCGGCGCGGCCGTCGGCTTCTTCGGTGACGGCTACGAGCGGGCCATGACCATGGTCGAGGCCGGCGTCGACGCCCTGTTCGTCGACACCGCGAACGGGCACAGCCAGGGGGTGCTGGACATCATCGCCCGGCTCAAGCGGGATCCCGCCTCCGCGCACGTCGACATCATCGGCGGTCAGGCCGCCACGCGGGCCGGCGCCCAGGCCATCGTCGACGCCGGTGCGGACGCGGTGAAGGTGGGCGTGGGCCCCGGTTCCATCTGCACCACCCGCGTCGTCGCCGGCGTCGGCGTCCCGCAGATCACCGCCATCCACGAGTCGGCAAAGGCCACTCGCCCCGCGGGCGTGCCGCTGATCGCCGACGGTGGCCTGCAGTACTCCGGTGACATCGGCAAGGCCCTGGTCGCCGGTGCGGACACCGTGATGATCGGGTCCCTGCTGGCCGGTTGCGACGAGGCACCCGGTGACCTGGTGTTCGTCAACGGCAAGCAGTTCAAGACCTACCGGGGGATGGGCTCGCTCGGTGCGATGCAGACCCGCGGCAAGAACACCTCCTACTCGAAGGACCGGTACTTCCAGGCGGACGTGCCCGACGACGAGAAGCTGATCCCCGAGGGCATCGAGGGCCAGGTGCCCTACCGCGGCCCCCTCTCCGCCGTTGCGCACCAGCTCGTCGGCGGCCTGCGGCAGACGATGTTCTACGTCGGTGCCCACGACGTCGCCCAGTTGAAGGCGCAGGGCCAGTTCGTCCGGATCACCCCGGCGGGGCTGAAGGAGTCCCACCCGCACGACATCATGATGACGGTCGAGGCCCCGAACTACACCAAGTGAGTCCGTCGGGCGGGGCGAGTCCACGATGTCCACCCCTCGCGTTGAATATTCGATTTCTGGGGTGGAGAGGCCCTCGAAACCCCAGAAATCGAATATTCAACGAGGCCGGGCGGCGTAGATCCGGCCCGCCGGGCCGCTGACCCGCTGCGATAGGGTGGACCGGTGCATTCCCAGATCGAGATCGGCCTGTCCAAACGCGGCCAGCGCGCGTACGCGCTCGACGACGTGGCGGTGGTTCCCTCCCGCCGCACCCGCGACCCGCTGGACGTCTCGCTCACTTGGCAGATCGACGCCTACACCCTCGACATCCCGGTGCTCGGGGCACCCATGGACTCGGTCATGTCGCCGGCGACGGCAATCGAGCTGGGCCGGCTCGGAGGCCTCGGCGTGCTCAACCTCGAGGGCCTGTGGACCCGGTACGAGGACCCGCGGCCCGTACTGGCCGAGATCGCCGAGCTGCGCGGCGGCCGGTCCGACCCCGCGACCATCGCCCGCCTGCAGGACCTGTACGAAGCGCCCATCCGGGCCGAGCTGATCGCCTCCCGGCTGGCCGAGATCCGCCGGGCGGGGGTCACGGTGGCTGGCTCCCTGACCCCGCAGCGCACCCAGGACTTCTACCGCACCGTCGTCGACGCCGGTGTGGACATCTTCGTCATCCGCGGCACCACCGTCTCCGCCGAGCACGTCTCGAGCGGCACCGAACCGCTGAACCTCAAACAGTTCATCTACGAACTCGACGTGCCGGTGATCGTCGGGGGCGCTGCCGGTTACACGCCCGCCCTGCACCTGATGCGCACCGGTGCCGCCGGGGTGCTGGTCGGCTTCGGCGGTGGGGCCAGTTCCACGACCCGTCGAGCGTTGGGCATCCACGCGCCGATGGCCACGGCCATCGCCGACGTGGCCGCCGCACGGAAGGACTACCTCGACGAGTCCGGCGGCCGGTACGTGCACGTCATCGCCGACGGCGGCCTGGGCACCAGCGGCGACATCGTCAAGGCCATCGCGATGGGCGCCGACGCCGTGATGCTCGGCAGCACCCTGGCCCGGGCCGAGGAGGCGCCGGGCGGCGGCTGGCACTGGGGCCCCGAAGCGCACCACGCCGAGCTGCCCCGGGGTGAGCGGGTGCACCTGGACGTGGTGGGGCCGATGCGGGAAGTCCTGTACGGACCGGCCCGGCACTCCGACGGCTCCTCGAACCTGATGGGGGCGCTGCGGCGCACCATGGCCACCACCGGCTACTCCGATCTGAAGGAGTTCCAGCGGTGCGAGGTGGTCGTCGCACCCGCCCCGACCGCGGGCTGACGATTCACGTCGAGCTCGACCCCCGGCGCCGCTCCCGGTGCAGGCGCCTCGGCAGCTAGGCTGGGGGCCACATCGTCGTCGGGAGGATTGCCATGGCCACCACCTCGCCCTTGTCCGGGGACCTGAGCCCCGAGTACCGCGGCAACGCGATCGCCAGCCTGCGGGCCACCACCGAATCGAGACAGGAACTGGACATCCTCGTCGTGGGGGGTGGTGTGGTCGGCGCCGGCGCCGCCCTGGACGCCGTCACCCGGGGCCTGGACGTGGGGCTGGTCGAGGCGCGGGACTGGGCCTCCGGCACGTCCTCGCGTTCGTCCAAGCTGATCCACGGCGGCCTGCGCTACCTGGAGATGCTGGACTTCGCGCTGGTCAGCGAGGCGCTGAAGGAACGCGGCCTGCTGCTGACCCGGATCGCTCCGCACCTGGTGCGCCCCGTCCCCTTCCTCTACCCCCTGCACAAGCGTTTCGTCGAACGCCCCTACGTGGGTGCCGGCATCGCCCTGTACGACATCATGAGCTTCACCGGCTCCCACGGTCGCGGCGTGCCCCTGCACAAGCACCTGAGTAGGCGCGGCACGCTTCGCGCCGCCCCCAGCCTGAAGCCGGACGCGATGGTGGGGTCGATCCGCTACTACGACGGTCAGGTCGACGACGCGCGGATGGTCACCAACATCGTCCGCACCGCCGCCCACTACGGGGCGAAGGTGGTCAACCGGGTCAGTGTGGTCGACTTCCTCCGGGAGGGGGAGCGGGTCGTCGGCGCGAAGGTGCGCGATCACGAGTCCGGTGACGTCTTCGACATCCGTGCCAAGCAGGTGATCAACGCGACCGGAGTCTGGACCGACGACACCCAGGCGCTGATCACCGATCGCGGCCAACTGAAGGTCCGCGCCTCCAAGGGCATCCACCTGGTGGTGCCGCGGGACCGCATCCAGTCCACCGTCGGCATGATCCTGCGCACCGAGAAGTCCGTGCTGTTCGTCATCCCGTGGGGCCGGCACTGGATCATCGGCACCACCGACACCGACTGGAACCTGGACAAGGCGCACCCCGCCGCGACCAGCGCCGACATCGACTACCTCCTCGAACACGTCAACCGGGTGCTGGTCCGCCCGCTGACCCGGGAGGACGTCGAGGGCGTGTACGCCGGGCTGCGGCCCCTGCTGGCCGGGGAGAGCGACTCCACCGCCAAGCTGTCCCGCGAGCACGTGGTGGCGCACCCGGTGCCCGGGCTCGTCGTCATCGCCGGCGGCAAGTGGACCACCTACCGGGTGATGGCCAAGGACGCGGTCGACGAGGCGGCCCGGTCACTGGACGAGCGGGTGCCCGAGAGCGTGACCGAGACGATCACCCTGCTCGGCGCGGACGGGTACCAGGCCGCCTGGAACCGGCGCGGCCGCACTGCGGAGCTGTCCGGTGTGCACGTCGCCCGGGTGGAACACCTGCTCCAGCGGTACGGCTCGATGGTGCGGCACCTGCTGGCGATGATCGCCGAGAACCCGGCGCTGGGGGAACCGCTGCCGGGCGCCGACGACTACCTGGCCGCCGAGGTCGTGTATGCGGTCACCCACGAGGGGGCCCGGCACGTGGAGGACGTCCTCACCCGCCGCACCCGGATCTCCATCGAGACCTGGGACCGCGGCGATGCGGCCGCCCCGGTGGTCGCGGACCTGATGGCGGGCCCGCTCGGCTGGAGCGCAGAACAGCGTGACCACGAGGTCGAGGTGTATCTGGCCCGGGTCAAGGCGGAGCGGATCAGCCAGGAACAGCCGGACGACGCGTCCGCGGACGCCGAGCGCATCCGGGTCGCGGACATCGTCTCGGCGACCTGAGCGTGCTCACCCGGCCGACCGGGAGGCGACGGTGAGCGGGCCGAGAGACGGCACACGCCCGACGCCCGCCGAGGTCGACGCGTTGCGCCTCTACGACGAGGGACTGACGCGGGCGGACCTGGTGCTGCTCGACATCGCCGCCGAGGACCGGGCCGACGCCGTCGGGCAGTTGACCGATCTGCTGGTGCGGGCCGGGCGGGTGACGGACGCGGCGGCGTTCACGGCGGCGGTGGGTGCGCGGGAACACCAGATGGCCACGGGCCTGCCCGGCGGTGTCGGCCTGCCGCACGCCCGGAGTGCTGCGGTGACGCAGCCGAGTCTGGCAGTCGGGATCACCCGGTTCGGGCAGCGCGTCGATTTCGGCGGTGCGGACGGGCCCGCGGACATCATCCTGCTGCTCGGCACGCCGGCGGGCTCCCTCGGCCTGCACCTGGAGGTGCTCGCGGGCATCGCCCGGTCCATGGCGTTGCCGAACGTCCGCGAATCCCTGCGCCGCGCCTACGACGCCGAAGTGATCGCCGAGCTGGTGAACTCCACGTTCTGGTTCCCGCCCGCAGGGTGAACGGGACCGGATCGACGGGGCCGAGGCAGTGCAGTGCGTCTCGGCCGGCCCGGCCGGTTGGGGCCGAGCGCCCGCGCCCGATAGGCTTGACCAGTGCTTCGGACCGCCCTGAAGCCGCGGTGGATCGCGGCCCTCCTGCTCGCGCTGGCGGTCTCCAGCGTGTTCGTTCTGCTCAGCCAGTGGCAGTTCTCCCGGTCCTCCGATGCCGGCCCAGTTCCCCCGGCGCAGACGGAGCGGGTCATCCCTCTGGTGGACGTGGCACCCCCGGGGCGGGAACTGGTGACGTCCGAGGTCGACCAGCGGGTGAGCCTGACCGGACGGTACCTGCCCGGGCGGCGGGTCGTCATCACGGACCGCCTCAACAACGGCGACCGCGGTTACTGGGTGGTCGAGTCGTTCGAGGTCCGGGGAGCGCCGGCCGTTCCCGGTTGGGGTGGCGCGGCCGCCGTCATCCCGGTCGCCCGTGGCTGGGTCACGGACCCGGCGGCCACCGTTCCCACTCCGACGGGAACGGTTGCCCTGACCGGTCGGTTGCTGCCCTCCGAGGCGCCGAAGACCGGTGCCACCGGTCCGGCGGACCAGTTGGGTGCCCTGTCGGTGGCGCAGCTGATCAATCGGTGGGACCGCCCCGCTTGGGCAGGATTCGTGACCGTGGACTCCGAGACCCGTGGCGGCAGTGAGATCGGGGCGCGCGCACCCGGGTCCGGGATGCGCCCGATCGTCACCTCTCCCCAGCCGGCGGGCACGCCGGTGAACTGGTTGAACATCTTCTACGCCATCGAGTGGGTGGTGTTCGCCGGCTTCGCCGTCTACCTGTGGTGGCGTCTGGTCGCGGACGAGCATCAGCGTCGGCTCGAGGCCGAGGAGGATGACGCTCACGGCTGGCCCGGCGATGAGGACGACGATCCCGATGGCCGGTATCGTGCCGAAGCAGGGCCCGGAGGAACCGCCCTGTGACCGGCCGCACTCGGGTTCCATTCAGATTGTCCGGGGAGACTCTTTCGGACAGTGCCAGCGTTCCCCCCGGGGAACACCGACGAGGTGTGACGGTGACAGAGAACAATTCGCAGTCGACGACGGCGCCCGCGTCCCGCACGCGGGCGGGTGACCGGACCCGCTCGGCCGACGGGCGGTCGGAGGCCGGTGAGCCCCGCAGGGGAGCAGCGCAGCGGCCGACGCGTCGTCGCTTCGGCGGCACGGGGGCGCAGATCCGATCCTCCTTGGGCTTCTACCGCGTGATGGCGTACCTGACCGGCACCTTCCTCATCCTGCTGTGCATCGAAATGATCGTCCGGTACGGCGCCGGCTACGACGTGATCGCCGGCGGCACCGACGCGGCCACCAACGCCACCGTCCTCCTCGGTGCGAACAAGGTCGACGCGGACAACCTGACCGGCGGGCTCAACCTCTCCACCGGCGTGCTGATCGTGCACGGCTGGCTCTACGTGGTCTACCTGATTGCGGACTTCCGGCTCTGGTCGCTGATGCGCTGGCCGTTCACCCGGTTCCTCCTCATCGCTCTCGGCGGCGTCATCCCCGGCCTGTCGTTCGTGATGGAGCGCCGGGTCCACCGGGAAGCCGAGCAGGAGTTGGTCGCCAACCCGAAGGCGGTCCGCCGGTACTGACCGGCACACGTCCTCCGCCGGGCGGACCCGCACCGGGCACCGACCCGACGATTGCGGGCGACGACGGACGGCCCACTACCCTTGAGGGGTGACCACTCCCGCCGACACCACCGCCCTGGAGCAGCGCCCCGTCCTCGTCGTCGACTACGGCGCCCAGTACGCGCAACTGATCGCCCGCCGGGTGCGGGACGCGAAGGTCTACTCGGAGATCGTGCCGCACACCCTGAGCACCGAGCAGATCCTGGCGAAGAACCCGGCGGCGGTGATCCTCTCCGGCGGGCCGGCGAGCGTGTACGCCGAGGGGGCACCGCGGGTGCAGGCTGACCTGTTCGAGACCGGCGTACCGATCCTCGGGATCTGTTACGGATTCCAGGCGATGACGCAGGCGCTCGGCGGGGAGGTGGCCCGCACCGGGCTGCGCGAGTACGGGTCCACGGTCGTGACCGCCGACGGCGGCAGCCGCTCCCTGCTCGCCGGCACCCCCGACAGCCAGACCGCCTGGATGAGCCACGGGGACAGTGTCCGACGCGCCCCGCAGGGCTTCGATGTCCTCGCCAGCTCCGCCGGGGCCCCGGTCGCGGCCTTCGCGGACGAATCCCGGCGGCTCTACGGCGTGCAGTGGCATCCCGAGGTGCGGCACTCCGCCCACGGCCAAGCGGTGCTCGAGAACTTCCTCCGCCGTGGCGCGGGGCTGGGGCAGGACTGGACGACCAGCAACGTGATCGAGGAGCAGGTCGACCGGATCCGCGAGCAGGTGGGCTCCGACCGGGTGATCTGCGGGCTCTCCGGCGGCGTCGACTCCGCGGTGGCGGCCGCACTCGTGCAGCGCGCCGTCGGCGATCAACTCACCTGTGTCTTCGTCGACCACGGGCTGTTGCGGGAAGGCGAAGCGGAGCAGGTCGAACGCGACTTCGTCGCCGCCACCGGGGTCCGGCTGCACGTCGCCCGGGAGGCGGACCGGTTCCTGGGGGCCCTGGCCGGCGTCACCGACCCGGAGACCAAACGCAAGATCATCGGCCGCGAGTTCATCCGTGCGTTCGAGACCGCGGAACGGGACATCCTCGCCGAGGCGTCCTCCCGGGACGAACGGGTCCGCTTCCTGGTGCAGGGCACCCTGTACCCGGACGTCGTTGAATCCGGTGGCGGTGAGGGGGCCGCCACCATCAAGAGCCACCACAATGTCGGCGGTCTGCCCGAGGACGTCGAGTTCGAGCTGATCGAGCCGCTGCGCACCCTGTTCAAGGACGAGGTGCGGGCGGTCGGCGCGCAGCTCGGACTGCCCGCGGAGATCGTCGGCCGGCAGCCGTTCCCGGGCCCGGGCCTGGGCATCAGGATCATCGGTGAGGTCACCGGCGAGCGGCTCGCACTCCTGCGCCGAGCCGACGCGATCGCCCGGGAGGAGCTGACCGGCGCGGGTCTGGACACCGAGGTCTGGCAGATGCCGGTGGTGCTCCTGGCCGAGGTGCACAGCGTCGGCGTGCAAGGAGACGGCCGCAGCTACGGGCACCCGATCGTGCTGCGCCCGGTCGCCAGCGAGGACGCCATGACGGCCGACTGGTCGCGGCTGCCGTACGACCTCGTCGCCCGCATCTCCACCCGGATCACCAACGAGGTGGAGGGCGTGAATCGGGTCGTGCTGGACGTGACCAGCAAGCCGCCGGGCACCATCGAGTGGGAGTGACCGCAGGCCGGTCGGCTTGTCGGGTGAGCAGCCCCGAGGGCGTCGCACGGGTCGTCCTGCAGCCTCGCGCGCCGCACGACCGATAGGCTCGACCCCATGCCCGACAGCTCCGCCCCGCCACCGCTGCTCGCCGACGGCCCCGAACCGGTCGACGGCGTCGTACCTCCGACGGTGGAGCAGACGCAGTCGTGGCTCGCCGGCCTGGACGGATACAGCGGCGTGGACACTCTCCTCAACCTGCCGTCCGGACCGCGCGCGGTCATCGACCTGACCCATGCGCACCCCTCGGGGATGGCGCAACTGCTCTCCGGTCGGCGCACCCGGTTGACCACCCTGCTGCGGGACCCGGATCACAGTGCGCGGGCCGCCGCGGCCGCCCGTGCCCTGCGGTCCCGCATCGACGAACTCGCCGCCGAGCACGGCATCGACGCCGCCTGGCTCGTGTTCGGCACCGCGACCTTCACGTCCTGGGGCGCGGGCACCCGTGGCCGTCTGCACGCCCCGGTCCTGATGGCTCGGATGGACCTGGCCGACCGCCCCGGTGCCGATGATCACGAGATCCAGTTGACCGGTCAGGCGCGAGTCAATCCGGCCCTGCTGCGTCACGTCCGTCGCGAGTACGACGTGCAGATCGAGGAGTCGGACCTGCTGGCCGCCGCCACCGCGTCCGGCCGATTCGACCCGCAGCCCGTGCTGGAGCAGTTGCGCCAGCGCGGCGCCGGCATCCCGGACCTGACCGTCGAGTACCGTCTGCTCGCCACCACCCTCGCGGATCTGTCCGAACGCCTGCACGGGCTCGATCCCCGGCACCCGGTGCTCGGCGCACTCGTCACCGGCCGGTCGATCACGGGTGAGGACACCAACCCCTACCCGCCGCTGGACGAGCGTGATCCGGCACAGGAGTTCCTCGTTCTCGACGCGGATTCTTCGCAGCAGGCGGTTCTCGACGCGATCGGAACCGGCCGGTCCCTGACGGTCACCACCCCACCGGGTAGCGGGCAGACGCAGACGGCCGTCAACGCCGTGGCGACGCTGGCCGCCCAGGGCAAGACCGTGCTGGTGACCGCGGAGCGGCGCGGGAGTCTGCGCCAGTTCACCGAGCGGATGGAGGAGGTGAACCTCGGTTCGGCGGTGCTGTCCCTCGAGGACGCTGCCGAGTCGGTGACGCTGCGCTCGGCCCTGGTCCGCGCGATCGTGCGCAACGAGAGGGCGGTTTCGCCGGACCTGGACCGGGTGCACGACACCCTCCGGCGGCACCGCGACCGGCTCGCGGAGCACGTCCGCTCCCTGCACCAGATCCGCGACCGCTGGCACTGCTCCCCCTACCAGGCCATGCAGGCGCTCGCCACGCTGATGGCCACGGATCCCGCCCCCGCGACCCACGTGCGACTCAAGCGCAGCGTGCTGGACGCCATGCTCGACCGTCGGGGTCTGGCCGATCGGCTGCGGCGTGCCGCCGAACTCGGCAGCTTCTCCCGCGCGGCGGCGGTCAGCCCGTGGTTCGGGGCGCGGTTGATGAACCGGCAGCAGACCGCGGACGCCCACCGGTTGGCGCAGCAGGCCGCCGAGCAGCTGCCGCCGCTGCGGCGCCGCCTGGACGAGCTCGCGGACGCTTCCGAGATCACTCTCGGGGAAAGTGTGGACGACTGGGGTCAGCGGCTCCGGCTGCTGCTCACGGTCCGTGACACGCTGGACCGGTTCAGCCCGGACATCTTCGACCGGTCCGTCAGGGACCTCATCGCCGCCACCGCCACCAACGCGTGGCGCCGGGAGCGCGGCCTGGAGATGAACTCCGTGCAGCGCTCGAGGCTGCGGCGCGTCGCCAAGGAGTACATCCGGCCGGGCGTGCACATCTCCGATCTGCACACCTCGCTCGTGGCGGTCGAGCGTGAGCGTCGGCAGTGGGCCGCGATCGCCCGCACCCAACGACATCCGCGCATCCCCGGGGGGTTGATCGAGATCGCCCGGCAGTTCGACGCGTTGGTGACCCTGCTCGATCAGCTGGACGAGGTGCTGCCGGTCACCTCGGAGACCGGGCTTCGCACCCGGGACGGTGACGAGCTGCAGGGGATGCTCGACGCGTTGGTCGCGGACGAGGAGACGCTCGCCACCTTGCCGGAACGGACCATGCTGCTCGAGTCGATGCGCGAACAAGGCATCGACGAGTTGCTCGAGGACCTGGCACGCCGCGAGGTCGGCCCGGACGCCGTCGCCGCGGAGCTGGAGCTGACCTGGTGGCAGTCCGCGCTCGAGGCCATGATCAGTGGCGACGACTTCCTCGCGATGGCCAGCGGGCCGACCCTGCGCACCGTCGAGGCGGAGTACCGGCTCGCCGACGAGGCGCACGTCGCCGCCGGGCCGGCACGGTTGCACGCCGCGCTGGCGCGTGCCTGGGACAGCGGGCTGCAGGCCGCACCCGGCCAGGCCGAGGCGCTGAAGGACGCGCTGAAGTCGGGGGCCGTCACCGCGGCGAGTTACTTCCTGCGCACCCCGGACCTGGTGGGCCCGTTGACCCCGGTGATCACGGCCGGCCCCTTCGACCTGCCCAGTGAGCTACCCGTGGGGGTCCGATTCGACGCGGTCGTCATCCTCGACGCCGAGTCGACGTCCCTACCGGCGGCACTGCCGGCGATCGCCCGGTCCCGGCAGGTGATCGCGTTCGGTGACCGTCACCTTGACGCGGTCGAGGCGTTCACGGTGGACGCGGGCGTCTCCGTCTCCGACGCGGACCCCCACATTCCCAGCGCGCTGGCGGCACTGACCGAGGTCCTGCCCGAGCGGTCGCTCACGATGGTCTACCGGCAGGTCGACGACGGGTTGACCGCCCACCTGAACGACCAGTTCTACGACGGTCGGCTGGAGTGGCTCTCACCTCCGCCCGGACGGGCCGGAGGCCTGGTCGTCGAATACCTGCCGGAGGGCACCGGGCTGCCGACCGGTGACGGCGACGTCGAGTCCACCGACGCCGAGGTGCGACGCGTCGTCGACCTGGTCCTGCGGCACGCCGCGACCCGTCCCGCCCAGTCGCTCGCGGTCATCGCCGGCAACCGTCGGCACGCCGGACGGGTCACCGACGCCGTCCGGGCGGCCGTCGCCGAGCACCCCGCCCACGCCGACTTTTTCTCCGCCGGTCCCGACGCGTTCCGCGTGGTCGGCCTGGACCGGGCGGCGGGCGTGGTGCGTGACCGGATCATCCTCTCCCTCGGCTACGGCCGGACCCCGCACGGCCGGGTGCTGCACAACCTCGGCGACCTGTCCGGCGAGGACGGACGTCGCCTGTTCGCGGTGGCCACCACACGAGCGCGTCACCACCTGCACGTGCTGACGTGTTTCCACCCCGACGAACTGGACACGATGAAGTTGCGCGCAGGAGCGCTCGACTACCAGGAGCTGCTCGAACGGGGCCTGCGCCCCCAGGACGAGCCGGACGAGAGCGCTCTGATCGGTGACGCCGCCGCCGACGGCCGGGTCACCGCGCTCGCCACGGGCCAGGTGCCCGCGGGATCGGACGCGGCTTCGTCACCGCTGGTGGCCGATCTCGCTCGCCGGATCCGGGCCCGGGGGCTCGCCGTGCACGACCAGGCCGCCGGCGTCGACCTGACCGCGTTGCCGTCCACGCGCGGCGTCGAACCGACCGCGATGATCAGCGACGGCTCCGACCGGTACGGCGCCTACACCGTGCGCGAACGCAGCCGCCTGCGGCCCGCCCTGCTGGAGCGTTCCGGGTGGACGTACCTCACGCTGTGGACCATCGAGGTCTTCAGCGATCCCGAGGGCCTCGCCGACCGTGTCGCCGGGTTGCTCAGCACCGATGCGCCCTCCTTCCTGACGGATGCGCCGGTGCGCGACCGGCAGCCGCTGGGTGAGGACGACGCGGCAGCACCGGACCCGGGCCCCCGGCCGGACGAGCCGGATGGGGGCGACGAGGCCGGGAGCGCGCCGGGAGCCGTTCTCAGCGGCCGGTACGACGATGGCACACCGCAGGGCTGACGCCCGGGCCACCCGAGCGGAGGAAGGTGCGCGGGGTGCTGCCTCGGCACCCCCCACGGGTGCAAATACCCGGGAAGTCGTCGGCGGTCCCCCCATCGGTCCCCCCATCGGTCCCGTCGTCGAAATGCCGGGGCGCGGCTCGCCCCCGACCGACCCCGATGGCCGGCCGGAGGCCGCGCTGAGGTTGGACCGCGTGCTGGCTGCCGAGGACGATCCGCGCCGCTGGGGGGGCCGCGGGGAGGAGACCGCGCCGGAGCATGACCGGTGGTTGCTGGAGCAGCGTCCGCCGCATTGGGAGTAGGTGCCGCCGTCGGACCGTTCCGGAACGGGTTCACGGGCCCGGTGGCACGAGGACGAGGGCGACCGTGCCGGTGCCGCCCGTGGTACCGGCCAGCTCCGCAGCCGTCGTTCGGGGAACCGCGACCACCGCGAGCGGGGCGTCGTCGTTCGCCGTCGGCCACGCCCCCGACCCCGGTGCCGCGCCGGCCCGGGACGTCGACGTCCACAGGACGGTGACCGACCGGGCGACGGTTCGCGCCGGGCCCGGCGTGCCGGCCGGGTCCTCGGAGCCCGGGACGATCACGTCGACGAAGTCACCGGACCGGACGACGCGCAGCACGGCCGGGTCGGCCACCCGCAGCGGTACGGCGGACCGACCGGCCGGGGCACCGGTGAGCAGGCCGGGGCCGAGCAGGGCGGCGTCCGTCACGGGGGAACCGCGGCGCAGGGGCGCTCCCAGTCGCCCACCGGTCGCGACGTCGGCGGTCACCGTTCCGTCCGGCACGGTCCCGGGTGGCCAGTCGGCTCGCGTCAGGTCACCGCTGGTGAGAACGGCACCGGCGGGCAGGTCCCGGGTCACGACGATGACTGGCACGGTCAGGGCGGAGGCCGGAGTCAGGCCGTCGACGAGTACACCCGCCGCCGCGCTCAGCAGTAAGGTCACGACCAGGCGCCGACGGCGTCGTAGCAGTCGGGTCAGGCGACGTGGCAGGGACCGGTCGGGTTCCACTCGGCGAGGAAGCGGGCGGCCGGTGCGCGACCGGGCGCCCTCGGCGGGCCGGCCGCGTTCACGGGTGGGCGACATGTCTTCACGCTAGGCGCCGCATTCCTGGTCCGGGCGGGTCAGTGACCGCCGGTGGACAACTTGGGTCGGCTTCCCCCCGGTGGAGGGAGAACGCTCAACCGAAAAGGATCAGTGGCTCGGCGGGGAAGCGGCCGGGGCGGCGGACGCCTGGGCGCCCGTTCCGCCGCCGGCGGCTGGACCGGACGGGCTCGACGACGCGGTGGACGCCACGCTCGACGACGCGCTGGACGGCGCGGTCGCGGGCTCCGAAGCGGAACCGGGAGGTGCCGTGCTGGTCGACCCGCTACGCGAATCCGTCCGGTAGAAGCCGGAACCCTTGAACACCACACCCACGGAGTTGAACTTCTTGCGCAGCGCGCCCGAGCACGCCGGGCAGACGGTGAGCGCGTCGTCCGAGAACGGCTGGTGGACGTCGAACTGGTGGCCGCAGTCTTTGCAGGCGTAGGCGTAGGTGGGCACGGGTATTCCTCCGGACACGATGTGGGACAGTCCAGTACAACACGGAAGATCGCCGTCCTGTTCCGCGCCCACCGGAGCGATGACGGTCAGCGGTCCCGCAGGTCGAGCACCCGGTCCGGCGTGAAGACGAGGTCGACGGGCTGATCGTGGGGCAGGACGTCGAACGAGCCGGCGGGCAGCACCTCGTCGTCGTACACGACCGCCGCCAGCACGCCGTGCCGCGAGTGCGCGCGCCAGCGGGCCAGGAACCGGTCGTAGTATCCCCCGCCCTGACCGAGCCGCTGCCCACTCTCGTCCACCGCCAGGGCGGGGATCAGCAACAGGCCGACGTCGAGCTGATGGCCGGGCCCATCCGCGACCGCGGCCAGATCCACGGTGGGGCCCGGCGGATGGTCGATCGGCACCACGGCGGACCGCACCAGTGGCGTCGTGGGGGTCCACCGAGCCCAGCGCAACCGGAAGTCCGGCTCGCACACCGGCAGCAGAACGGTCGCGCCCCGCTCATACAGAGCGGCGTTGACGGCGTCGACGGGTGGTTCCGTCGGCATCGACCGGAACGATGCCACGGCCGCTTCCCCGCGATCCATCCGCCCGCGGCTCTCGCTCGCGTGCTCCCACCAGGTGCCGATCGTCCGTCGCAGCGCGGAGCCCGCCCGCTCCCGCGTCGGGACGTCCACGGATGCCCGGGCGAGCCGCAGCCGGGCCCGGGTCGAGGCCTTCGAATCCGCATCCCGTGTCACGCAGAAGCCTCCCAGCAGCCACCCACGGAGTTGACGGTAGCCTAGGCGAATGACCGATCAGAAACGCGTGCGCAAGGCCGTGATCCCCGCGGCGGGGCTCGGCACCCGCTTCCTCCCGGCGACGAAGGCGATGCCCAAGGAGATGCTCCCCGTGGTCGACAAGCCGGCCATCCAGTACGTCGTCAAGGAGGCGGTCGACGCCGGGCTGGACAACATCCTGATGATCACGGGCCGGAGCAAGCGTGCGTTGGAGGACCACTTCGATCGGGTCCCCGACATCGAGGCCACCCTGGAGGCGAAGGGGGACACCGGGAAGCTGGCGGCCGTGCGTGAGTCCTCCAACCTCGGCGACCTGCACTACCTGCGCCAGGGCGATCCCAAGGGACTGGGCCACGCCGTGCTGCGCGCGGCGGGCCATGTCGGGGACGAACCGTTCGCGGTGCTGCTCGGTGACGACATCATCGACGAGCGGGACGAGCTGCTGACCACCATGATCGACGTGCAGGAGAAGACCGGCGGCTCGGTCGTCGCGCTGATGGAGGTCGATCCCGAGATGATCAGCTCCTACGGCGTCGCTGCGATCAACGACGTCCCCGGTGAGGCGTACGTACGGATCGACCACATGGTGGAGAAGCCGGACCGGGACGAGGCGCCGTCGAACCTGGCCGTGATCGGCCGTTACGTGCTGCATCCGGCGGTCTTCGAGGTGCTCGAGGACACGCCACCCGGTCGCGGCAACGAGATCCAGCTGACCGATGCGCTGCAGACGCTCGCCCGTCGGGACGGCGAGGGTGGCGGCGTGTACGGCGTCGTGTTCCGCGGCCGGCGCTACGACACCGGTGACAAGCTCAGCTATATCCAGGCCGTGATCACCCTGGCCTCGGACCGGGAGGACCTCGGGCCGGCGTTACGCGCCTGGATCAAGGACTATGCGAGCACCCTGGCGGACGAACCGCGGGAGACGGTCGCCGCTCCCGCCGAGTAGCCGGCGGTGTTCCCGCCAGGGCAATGGCCGGTCACCATCGGCTGGGGCGCGCTCGCGCTGCGCCCGATCCGCTACCGGGACCGCGCCGAGTGGGACGCGGTCCGCGCCCGCAACGCGGAGTGGCTCGGCCCATGGGAGGCGAGCAGTCCCGCGCCGAACGGGACGCTGCCCACCTTCCGGCACATGGTCGCCGCGCTGAAGGCCCAGGCGCGGGCCGGCGGTGGCTTGCCGTTCGTCATCACCGAGGTGCGTGACGACGTTCCGCGGCTGGTCGGGCAGCTCACCGTCTCCTCCATCACCTACGGCTCGTTGATGGGCGCGACGCTCGGCTACTGGGTGGACCGGGCGAGCGCCGGCCGCGGGATCGCGCCGACCGCCGTCGCGCTGGCCACCGACCACTGCTTCACTGGGCTCGGGCTGCACCGGATGGAGATCAACATCCGGCCGGAGAACGCCCGCAGCCTGCGCGTGGTGCAGAAGCTCGGGTTCCGCGACGAGGGGATCCGCCGCGCCTACCTGCACATCGACGGCCGGTGGGCGGACCACCGCAGCTTCGCGCTCACGGCCGACGAGGTGCCGGGCGGGCTGTTGCACCGGTGGCTGACGGAGGGCGCCGTCGGCTGACGGACCACTCGTCGCGTCCCGACACACCCCCGAGATCCCCGGAATCCCGGACGCCTGGCCCTACCGTGGGACCGTGGACGTCTTCTCCCTGAACAGCTCGATCATCCTGGTCGTGACGATCGGGCTGTGGCTGATCTGGATCGTCCCGTACGCCCTCCGCAAGCGCCACCGCCCGATCGTCGCGCAGGTCGCCCTGCGGCCCGTCGCGACGGCCGACACCACGATCGGCGAGCCCGCGACCTCCGGCTCCGTCGGGACGACGATCACCGAGAACCAGGGGATGACGATGCTCCAACTTCGTGACGGCTCCTTCGGCTCCTTCGCTGCCTCACGGGGCGCGTCCGCGGTGGTACCCGTGAGCCCGGCCCGACTGCGGGTCCGCTGGGACCGGATGGCGCTCGCCGGGGTCGGTCTGATCGCCCTGGTCGCCGCCCTGGTCACGGGAGTCATCTCCCTCGTCACCACCTTGCCGGTCCTGGTGCCGCTCGTGCTCCTGCTCATCTTCGTCGGCGCCGTCGCCGGTCTGCGCGGGCTCGCGATCCGGGACCGGCGTCGCAAGGTCGAGGCCGCGATCGACGCCGCGGTCGACGCGCACCACGTCACGCCGGCCCGAGTCGACGAGGACCGTCCGACCCCGCTCTTCGACGCCGACGCCGCCGAGCACCAGCCGGCCACGATGAACGCGCAGGAGCTCCGTGAGGCCGCCCGCTCCCTGGCCACGTCGATCGGGGACGCACCGCGCCCCGAGCGGACCGCCGAGACCGATTGGCAGCCCGTCGCCGTGCCGCGGCCGACCTACGTCGACGCCGAACGCGCCGAGCGTCCCGCGCCCGAGCCGCTGCGGCTGCCGGAGACGCCCCGCCCGTCCACCCGCACGTCGATCCGCGCCGCCGAGGCCGGCCGCCGCGACGTCGCCGGTCAGGAGACGGGCCGGAGCACCGCCACCGGCCAGTTGAACGACCTCGACGAGGTGCTCCGCCGGCGCCGGGGCGCGTGAGCGGGTTCCTCGCTGGTCTTTCTACTCGGTCGGGTTCTGTCGGGTTTTGTGATCGCGACCTCCGGGCGATAGATTGGATCGTCGCAAGGGGCTATGGCGCAGTTGGTAGCGCGTCTCGTTCGCAATGAGAAGGTCTGGGGTTCGAATCCCCATAGCTCCACCGCACGCACCGGGCTCGAACCTTTGCCAACGGAGACGTTGGTCGAGGTTCGGGCCTCGTTGCGCAGCCCGCCGGTTGATCGTGGTCGCATCGCGTGTGGACCACGGACAGCCCGCATCGGCCCGGCGGTGAACAGGTCACCGTCGCCGGTCGGGGTTCGCTCGGATGCTGATCGGAGCGCCGGTGACCGAATCCCTGTGGGCCCCTGGAGGCCGTGGCTCATGTTAGCCTCCACATGTGAACAATCGCCCCAGGGGGAACGGCCGCGCCGATTTCGAGCATCGGCACGACTCCGGACGGGTGAACCTGGTTCGAGTCGGTCCAAGTGCACGACCTGCACATCTGGACCCTGACCAGCGGCATGGAGGCCGCCACCGTGCACATCGTCGTCGACGACGTCGAGGTCGACTGGCACAGTATCCTCGACCAGGCACGGGACATCCTGAGGAAGAAGTACGGCGTGACCCACCCGACGATCCAACTGGAACCGGACGAGCACATCGAGGAGCCGGTAGGCTTCTGATTCGCCCTGCGGGACCGGGTGAGCGGGCGCCCGACCGGTGAGCAGCGTCCGGCCGCGCGGGTGCACAGAACTGGTCGTCCGAAGGTGGCAGCATGGGTCTCATGACGGACCGACCGCCGGACACGGCCCGCCCCGAGGCTGAGGAGGCCTCCGGCGACTACGGACCCTTCGCCTACCTCAATGCCCCCAACGCGCCCCTGTACCGGCGCGTGATGCGGGCGCTGATGGGGGAGAAGGAACGGTTCACGGTGCACGTGCGCCCCGGGCAGGTGTTCGCGGCGGTGGCGTCCGACGGCGGGGAGCCGGTGGACGAAGGCGTCCTCGCCGACGCGCTGGACCGGCTGGCCCAGCCGGGATGGGGCAACCTGCTCGCGTTCCCCGACTCGAGCCGGGTCACCGCCCTGGAGGACTTCTACCGGCGCCGGATGCTCTATCAGATGTCTCGGCAGGGGGAGGCCGCCGAGCGGGCTCTCGCCCAGTACGACGCCGCGCTCGGCAGCCGGGGCGCGCTCCAGTCCGTCGCCCTGGAGGACATCGTGGTGCTGCTCACCCGGCTGCGTGACACCGCCGCCGCTTCCGCGCAGGGCGAACCCGTGGACGCGGCCCTGGTCCACCAGACCCTGCGGAGTCTGCGGGAGCGCTTCGCCGAGCTGGCCGAGAACGCCGTGGCGTTCATGGGGTCGATGCAGCGCACCATCGACCTGCACGACGCCGACGTGCAGGCCTTCCTGGCGTACAAGGAGCAATTGATCGACTACCTGGAGCGGTTCATCCACGACCTGCTCACTCGTGGGGCCGCGATCGCCGACCTGCTTCGTGCCATCCCCGACGACGGCGTACGTCTGCTGGTGCACGCCGCCGCGCAGCGCGAGGCGATCGATGCGGCCCCCGGCGACGCGGACGCCGCCGTCGACACCGCGACGCAGGTGTGGCTCCGGCAGTGGTCCGGCCTGACCGACTGGTTCGTCAGCACGCCCGCCCGGGAGAGCGAGGCGAAGCTGTTGCGCGCCCGCGCCCGGGCGGCGATCCCCGCCCTGCTGGCCGTGGTGCGGGCGCTGCACGAGAAGACCGGGGGCCGCACCGACCGCACCCAGGACTTCCTCACCCTGGCCCGGTGGTTCGCCGCGCTGCCCACCGACGGCGACCGCCACCGGCTGTGGCGTTCGGCCTTCGGGCTGTCCCCGGTCCGGCACCTGAGTGTCACGACCGCCACCGAGGACGCGTGGGCCGCGGCCGACCTGGCGACCACGACGCCCTGGGCCGAGGCGCCGCCGCTGCAGATCAGCCCGCAGCTGCGCCGGAGCGGCTCCTACGAGCGTCGGGGCAAGGCGGTGCGGGTGGCGGACCGGACCGAGGCGAAGGCCCTGCTGGCCGACCGGGCCCGCCGGGAAGCCGAGCAGACCGCGGCGGCACGCCGCCGGATCCTCACCGACGGTCCGCGCCCGCTCTCCGCGTTCGGGGAGCTGGACCCGGAGGCGTTCGCCCTGTTCCTCGGCCTGCTCGGCGACGCGCTCACCGCGCTGGGACCCGAGGGGACGACGGCGCAGGTGCAGACCTCGGACGGGGAACTGCTGGTCACACTCAGCCGCATCCTCGACGCGGGGACCGCGGTCATCGCCACGCCGGACGGCGAACTGTCCGGCCCCGACCACCTGGTCGACATCGCGTCGACCGTCGACCCCATCGCCGTCCCGAGGCCTGGTCCGGAGTCCGGCCCGCGGCCGGAGCAGCCCGTGGACGTGTTCGCGTGAGTAGCGTCGAACTCGCCTCGAGCATCTCGGGCGCGCTCGAGACACGAGAAGCGGAGGGCCGCATCCGGGTGCTGCGAGCGCTGCTCGCCCGTCCCGTCCTGCGTGCCCGGACCGACGGTGAGTTGTTCCGCCTGGCGCGTCGCCACAGCGAGGCGCTGCGCGAGTGGTTCGACCGGGAGGCGGGGTGGCGGCTGATCGTCGAGTCGGACAGCGTCCGGCTGGTGCCGGCCTACGCCCCGCACGGTCCGACGGCCACCGCCGTCGCCGAACGGCACCCGGCCCGCGGCCGCCGTGGTGACCCGCCGTTCACCCGGCGCCGCTACGTCCTGCTGTGCTTGGCCCTGGCCGTCCTGGAGCGCTCCGACCCGCAGATCTCGCTCGGCCGGCTCGCCGACGACGTCGTGCTCGCCGCCCGCCAACCGGGCCTGGAGGGGATCGACTTCGCCCTGAGCGGGCGCGACGAGCGGGCCGACCTGGTCGCCGCGATCCGGTTGCTGCTGGGCCACGGGGTGCTCGTCCGGGTCGCCGGGGACGAGGAGTCCTACCTGGCGGCGGACGGCGACGCCCTGTACGACATCGACCGGCGGGTGCTGGCCACCATGCTCTCCAGCGCCCACGGGCCCGGCCTGGTCGGCGCCGCGCTGGGCCCCGCCCCGGCGATCGACCGGATCGAGGCGGCCCTGCACGAGCCGCCGCCGGTCTACACCGAGGACGAGGCGAACCGGCGGCTGCGGCACGCGGTGTCCCGTCGGCTGCTGTGCGACCCGGTCGTCTACTACGACGAGTTGCCCGAGGCCGAACGCCGGTACCTCGTCGGTCAGCGGGTGCCGCTGACCCGCCGACTGGCCGACGCCACCGGGCTGGTGCCGGAACTGCGGGCGGAGGGGATCGCGCTGGTCGACCCGGAGGACCAGCTCACCGACGTCCGGATGCCCGAACAGGGCACCGACGGGCACGCCACGCTGCTGCTGGCCGAGCAACTGGCCACGTCCGGCCCCACCGACGTGACGGCCCTGCGGAAGCGGGTGCGCCGGCTCGCGGCCGAGCACGCGGCCTACTGGCGCCGGACCGCCCGCGAACCCGGCGCGGAGAACCTGCTCGTCGCCGAGGCGCTCGACCGACTGGTCGGACTCGGCCTGGTGCGGATCACCGGTACCGGTCCGGACGCCGTCGCCCACCCGCTGCCCGCCCTCGGACGCTTCGCCGTCACCGCCCCGACCATCACGGAGAGCAGAGCACGATGACCGCCCAGCAGCTCACCACGGACGCGCTGCCCCGGCCCACCACGGAACGCTGGCAGCCGCTGCGGCTCGGCCTGGTGGACCTGTTCTACTACGACGACGAGCAGTTCTGGTTCCACGACGGCCGGCTGCTGCTGCGCGGCAACAACGGCACGGGCAAGTCCAAGGTTCTCGCCCTGACACTGCCCTTCCTGCTCGACGGCTCGATCGCGGCCCGGCGGGTGGAGCCGGACGCCGACCCGAAGAAGCGGATGGAGTGGAACCTGCTGCTCGGCGGCGCCCACCCGACGTCGGAGCGCAGCGGTTACGCGTGGGTCGAGTTCGGACGCGTCGACGCCGACGGCACCGAGCGGTTCACCACGCTCGGCATCGGCTTGAAGGCCGCCGCCGGCCGCGGCATCGTCAAGACCTGGTACTTCACCAGCACCCGGCGGATCGGTGACCTGCGCCTGCTCGACGGCAGCCGGACCGTGCTGAGTCAGGAACGCCTCCGCGACGAACTGCGGGCCACGGGATCCGGGCAGGTCCACGGCACGCAGGAGGCCTACCGGCGGGCGGTCGACGAGGCAATGTTCCGGCTGGGGGAGGAACGGTACGGCGCCCTGATCGACCTGCTGATCCAGTTGCGCCAGCCGCAGCTGTCCAAGAAACCTGACGAGAAGGCGCTCTCGGCCGCGCTCACCGAGGCGCTCGCACCCCTGGACCAGGCCGTCGTCGCCGACGTCGCCGAGTCCTTCCGGTCCCTGGAGGAGGAGCGGGCCGGGATCACCGACGCGAAGGAGACCCTGCACGCGGCCGAGGGATTCCTCCGCCACTATCAGGTCTACGCGCGGATCGCGTCCCGTCGGCACACCACGGCGGTGCGGCTGACGCATTCGGCGTACGAGCACGCCGGCCGGGACCTACGCGACGCCGAGGAGCAGCTGGCAGCCGCCCGGGAGGAGGTCGAGCACCTCGCCGCCCGCCAGGAAGAAGCGGAAGAACGACAGAGTACGCTGCGGGGCCAGGAGCAGGCACTGCGGGCGAGCCCCGAGATGCGGGACGCGGACCGGCTGGACGCGGCAGCGCGGGAAGCCGACGAGCGGGAGAACCGGGCCGCCGCCGCCGGGGCGGAAGCGGACCGGGCCGCCACCACCGCCCGGAGGGAGAGCGACGCCGAGGCAACGGCCGCCCACCGGCACGAACGGGCGGCCGCCGAGGCCGACCACAAGGACGCGACCGCGGCCGGGCTGGCCGGACCGGCCGGGCTTGCGGCCGAGCACCGGGCGATCACCGCCGATGCGCAGGTGGCCGAGCGGGCGCTGAACCGCCGACGGGACCAGATCCGCCATGTCCGCGGTCTGCTGGACACGGCGCAGCAGGCCGAGTCCCGCGCCGGCCAGCACCGGCAGTTGCTCGACGCGGCGGAGACCGACGAAGCCGGCCGCCGGGAGGAGCAGCGGGCCGCGGACGAGAGCGTCGAGACCGCCGTGACGGTCTACCACGACCGGGTACGGGAACACCTGACGGGGCTGTCCGCCATCGCTCTGGACGCCGCGGTGGACGATCTGGCCGGCCTGACCGAGGGCTGGGCGCGGAGCCTGGCCGGAGATGCCCCGGCCCTCGCCGCACTGGAGACCGGAGCCAGGACAGCCCTGGAGACGATCGGACTCGCCCGGGCCGAGGCGCGCCACGACGAGGACCGGCTGGCCGGGGACCTGGCGCAGCTCCGCGCCCGGATCGAGGACCTGCGGACCGGGCGCGACCCGGAGCCACCGCCGGCACCGGGCCGGGACCCGCACACCCGGCACGACCGGGCGGGTGCGCCGCTGTGGCGGCTGACCGATTTCGCGGCCTCGGTGCCCGGCCCCAACCGGGCCGGCGTGGAGGCGGCACTGACCTCCGCCGGACTGCTGGACGCCTGGATCTTCCCCGACGGAACCCTGCGGGCCGATAACGACGTCGTGCTCGGCCCGACGGGACCGGAGACGGCGACCTCACTGGCGGCCGTGCTCGTGCCCGCCGTCGGGCCCGACGACACGGTCGGGGCCGACGCCGTGGCGGCCGCTCTCGGCCGGATCGGACTCGGGGAAGCCACCGGGGCAGCCCTCTGGGTGGATGTCGACGGGCGGTGGGGTGCCGGCCCCGCCCGCGGTTCCTGGTCGAAGGAGCGTGCCGAGTACGTCGGCGCCGGCGCCCGCGAGTCCCACCGACGTGAGCTGCTCGAACAGCTGCGGATCCGGGCGGGAGAGCTGGAGGCCGAGCGCGCGGCCGCCCGAGATCGCGTCGCGGACGCGGACCGGCGGGCCGCTCGCGTGCACGACGAGCGGACAGGTTACCCGCTGGGCGCCGAACGGGAACTCCGCTCGGCGCACGCGGGCGCCGCGAACGCGCAGCGGGAACTCGACCGTGCGCAGGGGAGGGTCACCGAGACCCGCGCCGGCTGGGAACGCGTCGCCGAGGTAGCCACCCAGGCGGCGGCGGAACTCGCCGACCAGGCCGCGCAGCTCGGTGTGGGCACCACGGCCGCCGCCATCGCCGACGTCGGGGAGGCCGTCACCACGTACGCACTGGCCGTGACCGAGGTGCGCAGCGCCGCCCGTGCCGCCGCCGACGCGGCAGCGGCCCACGAGCAGGCGACCGGACGCGCCGCCGAGGCCGCCGACCTGGCCGCGCGGCGGGAGACCGAACGCCGTGACCTGCGCACCCAGGCGGCGAGCCTGCGTGCGAAGTACGACGCCCTGCACGCCACTGTCGGGGCGTCGGTGGCCGAGCTGCAGAGCCGCCTCGCCGCCATCGTCACCGACCTGCAGGACGCGGCCGCGGACCTGCGGCGGATCAGCCGGGACCAGCTCACCGCCGTCGAACGGCGCGGCCGGTCCGAGGAGCGGGCACGCGACCTGGAGCGGCGTCGTGCCGAGACGGCCACTGCGCGGGAGGAGCGGACCGCGGGCCTGCGAGCGTTCGCGGCCACCGGTCTACTGCGGGTCGCAATGCCCGAGCTGTCGGTCCCGTCGCCGGACGCGCCCGTGGAGTGGACCGTGACCGCCGCCGTGGGCCTGTCCCGCGACGTCGAGCAGCAGCTGCAGGCGACCGACGACTCCGACGACGCCTGGGGCCGCGCCCAGCAGCGCGTGTCCAGCGCCTCCACGGAGCTGCAGGGGCAGATGAGCCGGCACGGGCACACCGCGTTCCTGGAACAACGCGACGACGTGCTGGTGGCCCGGGTGCGGTACCTGAACGAGGAGGTCGACGTCGACCGGCTGGCGGGCCGGCTGGCGACCGACGTCGCCGACCGGGAGCGGCTGCTCAGCGCCCGGGAGCGGGAGATCCTGGAGAACCACCTGGTCAACGAGGTGGCCGGCCATCTGCACGAACTGCTGCACACGGCCGAGGAGCAGATCACCCGGATGAACCGCGAGCTTGCCGAGCGCAGGACGTCCACCGGGATGCAGCTGCGGGTCCAGTGGCGTGAGCGCGCCGACGGGCCGGCCGGTCTGGCCGCGGCCAGGGGTCTGATGATCCGTTCGGACGCCACCTGGACGCCCGGGGACCGCGCCGCGATCGGCGACTTCCTGCACGCCCGGATCACCGAGATCCGGGAGGCCGACCCCACCGGCGGCTGGCAGGAGCACCTGGGGCAGGCCCTGGACTACCGGCAGTGGCACACGTTCGTCGTGGAGCGGAGGCAGAACGGCCAGTGGCGCTCGGCCTCCGGGCCGGCATCGGGCGGGGAGAAGGCCCTGGCGGTGTCCGTGCCGCTGTTCGCCGCGGCGTCGGCGCACTACAACTCGGCCGCCCCCCAGGCGCCGCGGCTGATCCTGCTCGACGAGGCCTTCGCCGGCATCGACGACGACTCCCGGGCCAAGTCCCTCGGCCTGCTCGCCACGTTCGACCTCGACGTCGTGATGACCAGCGAACGGGAGTGGGGGTGCTACCCGCAGGTGCCCGGGCTCGCGATCGCCCAGCTGTCCCGGGTGGAGGGCGTCGACGCCGTGGGAGTGTCCCGCTGGCGGTGGGACGGCCGACGACGACGTCGGGATCCCGAGGTGGAGGCGGCGGCCCGCGCCGGCAGCGATTCCCCGGTGGTCGACGACGAGGCGGCCCTGTTCGGATGACCGCGGACCGGCCGGTGAGTCCGGGACAACCGAGTGGGAACCGGGAGGCGCTGGACCGGTTGCTGGCCGATCCCGGGCTGGCCTGGTTCGTCGACCGGGTCCGTGGGCGGATCCTCGCCGCCGGTGCCGGGCCGCTGCACGGCGTCGTCCAGTTGCGCGACCCGAGCCCCGAGCAGCGTGCCGCCGCCTGGAGACTGGTGGGACGACCGCGGCGGACCGGGTCCACCCTGCGCGTGGACCTGAGCACCGTCGAGGAGGTGCTGCGCCGTGGACCGTGGCCGGCCGGGCTCGCCGACGCCGTCGAGACGGTCAGCGGCCCGGTCACCGACCGGCGGAGCGAGCAGGAGCGGGAGGCGGCCGCCTGGCAGGCCGCCGGCGTCGGCCTGGCCGGGCCGGCGTCCCGGTATCCCAGCCTGGTTGCCCAGTGGGAAGCCTGGTGCGCCGCGGGTGGACTCAAACGCACCACACGGGCCGAGGGCGCCCGGCTCGGCGCCGAGTTCTCGCCCGCGGTGGCCACCGACCTGGTCAACCGGCTGGGCGCGGTGCTCGACGTCCTGCCCGTCGCCGACGAGCCTCTCGCCGTCCTCGCCCGCCGGGTGCTCGGTGACGCCCACGCACTCGACGACGCGCGGCCGCTCGGCCGGCTCGCCGCCGCGCTCGTCGGGGCCGCCTTCATGCCCGGCGTCGCGATCACCGACCGGGACCTGTCGACGCGCGACGCCTGGGCGGCCGCCGGGGTGGTGCTGTCGAACGTGGCGTCCCGGGTGCTGTGTCTCGGGGTACCGGGCGTCGACGCCTCGGGTGTCGGATCGCTCGACATCGACGTGCCGGGCGCCGGCGTCGAGGTAACCGCTGCCGAGGTGCCGGGCGAGAAACTCGGTCGTTCCCTCCGCTCGGCGACGGCGGCCTCTCTGGAGGCGATGCGAGCGGCACGGGCGCCGCTGCTGCTGACGCTGGACCAGGTCCGATCCGGTGGAGTGCGGGCGCTCCCGCCCGGCGCCGTCGTCCACGCCTGCGAGAACCCGACGGTCGTCGAGGTCGTGGCCGCGCGCTGGGCGGCGGCGGGCACCTCGCGTCCGGTTCCGGCCCCGGTCGGTACGGATCAGCACGCCGCCGTCGGGCCCGTGCTGGTGTGTACCGGAGGTCAGCCGAGTACGGCGGTGGTCGACCTGCTCGCCCGGCTCGTGGCGCGGGGAGCGGCGTGCCGGTATCACGGCGACTTCGACTGGGGTGGCCTGCGGATCGCCCGGAGCCTCGGCGCTCACGTGGACTGGATGCCGTGGCGATTCACGGCCGCGCACTACCGGGAGGCCGTGCGCGCCGGCAAGCCCTCCCGGCACCTGGCGGGCAGGCCGGCGGAATCACCGTGGGACCCCGAACTGGCGGTCGCGATGGCCGACGACGGCTTCGCGGTCGAGGAGGAAGCCGTCGCCGACCTGCTGGCCGCGGACCTCCTGACGCACCTTTCGCCGGCTCGGGCGGCTCGATGAGAGGGCCGGTGCTTTCTGCCGTTCGCGGACGCGGTGCGGTGCGGTTGATCGCCGCCGGAGCCTGCAGGGCCGCCCGGGCTAGGCTGCGACGATGGCGGAGAAGCGGCCGGTGTGCCGGGTATGGGTTTCCGGGCTCGACGGCGGCCGGGACCTGATCCTCACGACGCAGAGGCACGTCGAGGCGCCGAACTGGGCCCCCGACGGGCACCTGATCGTCAACGCTGAGGGCCGGCTGTGGGAGCTGCCCGTCGACGGTGGTGGGCCGTTGACGCCGATCCCCGTCACCGGACTGCCTCCGGTCAACAATGACCACGTCCTGGCGCCGGACGGCACGGTGATCCACGCCTCCGCCGGGGACGGTCACCTCTACTCGTTGCCCCGGCACGGGGGCGCCGCGACCCGCATCACGGCGACGCCCGGCCGGCGGCACTACCTGCACGGGGTCAGCCCCGACGGGACCACGCTCGCGTACATCGCGGTCGACGACGACGCCGCCGACCGCGACGCCGCTGGGCACAGCACAGCGGCGCACGTGCGTCTGGTCGGCGTGGACGGTGCGGACGACCGCGGCCTGACCGAGGACCGGGCGGCCACCGGGACGACCGGCCCCGACGACGGCGCCGAGTTCACGCCCGACGGCGCGTGGGTCGTCTTCTCCACCGAGACGTGGGCGGTCACGCCCGGCCACGCTCAGCTCGCCCGGATCCGCGCCGACGGCACGGGGCTGGAACGACTTACGCACGGTGATCGGGTCCACTGGTTCCCGCACCTGAACCCGACCGGAACTCATGCGGTGTACCTGAGCTACCCGCCGGGCACCACCGGCCACCCCGCGAACCTGCCGGTCGAACTCGTCGTCGTCGAACTGCCGGACTGGGACACCACCATCGCCCGCATCGCCTTCCGCGGCGGCCAGGGCACCATCAACGTGCCCAGTTGGTCCCCGGACGGCACTCACTTCGCCTGGGTCGAGTACCCGACCTGATCCGGTGGTCAGGGGCGAATGCCCACCGTGCCTACCATGAGGGATGAGTGTCCGCCTGCTGACGATCGCCACCCGGCTGCCGGAGACGGTGATCGGGCAGGACGAGGTGGCGGAGTTGTTCGCCACCCAGTCGAGCACGACCCGGCTCGGCTCGCGGCTGGTTCGCACCGCGTTCGCCGGCGCCGGGGTGCGGACCCGGCACACGGTGCTGACCGAACTGGCCGCCGAGGCCCGGGAGGCCGGTGACGGGGATCCCGCCACCACGCACTTCCTCGACGGCGCCACCGGTGCGCTCGGCTCGCCCGCCACCGGGGCGCGCAACGCGATCTACACGACGGAGGCGTCCCGCCTGTTCGTCGGCGCCGCCCGCGCCGCCCTGGACGACGTCGCGTCGACCGTCGCTCCGAGCGACGTCACCCACGTCATCACGGTCTCCTGCACGGGCTTCTTCGCGCCGGGCCCGGACGTTCGGGTGACCAAGGACCTCGGCCTGCCCGCCGACGTCACGCGCCTGCACCTGGGCTTCATGGGCTGCAACGCGGCGTTCCCGGCGCTGCGGACCGCCCACGCCTACTGCATCGCCGACCCGGACGCCGTCGTCCTCGTCGTCTGCGTGGAGCTGTGCACCCTGCACCTGCACGTGCGCAACGACCCCAACACCGTGATGGGCAATGCCCTGTTCGCCGACGGGGCCGCCGCCGCGATCGTCACCGCGCGCGAAACCGGCCCGGCCGCCGCCGAGGTGGCCGCCCCAGGCTTGGAGCTGGTCGACTTCGAGACGACTCTCGCCCCGGTGGGAGAGGAAGCGCTGGCCTGGAGCATCGGCGACGAGGGCTTCGAGATGATCCTCGGCACCTACGTCCCGAAGATCATCGACGACCACATCACCGACGCGCTGGCCCCGCTGCTCGGACGCACCGGCGCCGACGCCGCGACCATCCCGCTGTGGGCCGTGCACCCGGGCGGTCGCAGCATCCTGGACAAGGTGCAGATCCGGCTCGGCCTCAGCGACGAGCAGATGGCGCCCTCCCGTGGAGTGCTTGCCGACGTCGGCAACATGTCCAGCGTCACGATCCTGTTCGTGCTGGACAGGCTGCGCCGCTCCGGCGCCACCGGCACCGTGGCGGCGCTCGCGTTCGGTCCCGGGCTGAGCATCGAGAGCGCCCTGCTGCGGCTGGCGGCGTCACCCGGGTCCGTGGACCTCGACCACGCCGACGGCGAGACGGCCGGTGCCTGAGCCCGTGGCCGAGCGGGTTCCGGGGGTGGCCGTGCCGCGGCTCCGGTTCGATCCCCTGCTGCGCCGGCGCAGCGTCGACGAACCGGAACTGATGGACGACCCGGCCTGCGACCCCGTCGCCCTGGCGGCCACCTACCGTCTCTTCGCCGTGGTCAACCCGCTGGTCGCCGCGTGGCGCCCGGTCTACCGGTCACGGCTCCGGCCCGTGCTGCGCGCGGCCGCGGCGACCGGCCGCACCGCCACGGTGCTGGACATCGGGTCCGGCGGTGGGGACGTCGCCCGGGCACTGGCCCGCTGGGCCAACCGGGACGGGATCGCCGTCACCGTCACGGCGTCGGATCCCGATCCGCGCGCGCATGCGTGGGCGGCCGCGCACGACGGCGGTGCGGGGCTGACCTACCGGGGTGCGGCGAGCGCCGAGCTGGTCGCGGCGGGGGAGCGGTTCGACGTCGTCGTCTCCAACCATGTGCTGCATCACCTCAGCGCCGGAGAGTTGATTGCGCTGCTGACCGACACCACGGCGCTGGCCGCGGGCGTCGTCGTGCACAACGATCTGCGGCGGAGCCGGACGGCGTGGCTGCTCTACTGGGTCGGCACCCTGCCGGTAGCCCGTGCCCGCACCTTCCTGCGCTTCGACGGGCTGCTCTCGATCCGGCGCAGCTACCGGGCCGATGAACTGGCCGCCCTGGTCCCGGCGGGCTGGCAGGTGCGCCCCCAGCGCTCCTTCCGGCTGCTGACCGTACGCCACGGGGACGGCGCTGGAGCCCGCTGACGTTCCACCCACCGTCGTCGCGGGCGCACGGCAACCCCGCGGTCGCTCGCGCCTCAGGACGCCGGGGATCCCGCCGGTCGGGCCGAGGACCGGGCGGCGGCCAGCGCCCGCCGGACCCGCCGCTCCCCCTGCCGGGAGGCGTCCAGCGTGCTCCGGGCCTGCCGGTACAGGCCGTAGGCGGCGGACCGGACGGGCAGGTCCCACGTGCCGGTGTGGGCGACGTCGATTCCGCCGAAGGAGCGTTTGAACGCGGTGAACCCGGCCCACGGGTGGGAGGGGTCGTCGGTCGGGGCGATGCCGAACAGGTCGGCGGCGTGCTGGCCGCGCGCCCGGGCGTCCAGCATCGCCTGCACGATCAGCGGCTGGTTCGGTCGCAGCCGCCGGTGCTGCGCCGGGACCGCCGCGTGGGCGAACGTCCGGACGGTGGCGGAGTCGTACACCAGTGCGGCGCACACCGGCGTGCCGTGCTGCCGGGTGATGTACAGCTTGGCCGCGTCCCGGGGCATCAGGGTGGCGGCGACCTGCCGCAGGTACCGTTCGGGGTGGGTGCGGATACCCTTCCGGCTGGCGGTCAGCTCGAGGAAGCCGAGCAGGATGGCGATGTCGGCCGGGTCGGAGCTGGCCTCCACCGCCAGGCCCTTCTTGTGCCCGTTGCGGTAGATGGTGCGGATGCTGCCCGTCATGCCGGCCAGCAGATCCTCGGGTGGCCGGCGTAGATCGATCAGGCGGGTCCGCCGCGGTTGGACGTCGCTCGGACTGATCCGGGCGCCCCGAGCGGCGAGGACCTCGCGCAGCTCTGCGACGTCGCGCCCACGCCCGGGCTCCAGACCGTCGCCGGCGGGCATCGGCTCCAGCCGCAGGAACCAGGCACCGGCACGGCGCGCCTCCCCGGTCAGCGCGGTGAGCGCGGCCGGCAGGGCGCCGGGTTCCGCCACGACGGGACCGTACGGGCAGTAGAGGAAAGATCCGACCCGGCGGCGCTGCAGGACGGCGCCGGCGCGCCAGCCGGGTCCGCTCAGGTCGGCCACGTCATGGCCGAGATCCCGCTGCACGGCGAGCCAGGTGGGTTCCTGCAGGATGGTGTCCATCGTCTCTTTTCTCAGGTGACGTCCGCCGCCCGACCGCGCCACTGGTGTCGTTGACCCGGGGCGTCGCCGCCCGTGCTGACCGCACGCTTTCCTGAGTCAATCTAACCCAGTGTGCGGGGTGCTGCGGTCAGGCGGCTGCGGTTTCCAGGCTGAGCAGGGTGCGTTTGGCAGCCAGCCCGCCGATGTACCCGCCGAGGCTGCCGTCGGAGCGCAGCACGCGGTGGCAGGGTACGACGACGGGCAGGGGGTTGGTGGCGCACGCGGTGCCCACGGCCCGCACGGCCGCCGGGTTGCCGACGGCGGCGGCGACCTGGGCGTAGGACGCCGTGCTGCCGAACCCGATCCGGGGCAGGTGCTCCTGCACGAGGCGACGGAACCCGGCGGACAGGCGCAGGTCCAGCGGCAGGTCGAAGGCGTGCCGCCGGCCCTCGAAGTATTCCTCGACCTCCCGGGCGGCGGTGTCCAGGCGCTTCGGCGCCCGCAGGATCCGCGGGCCGAGCCGGTCGGCGAGGGTCTGCAGCACGGCGTCGTGGTCCTCGACCGCGAAGGCCACGCGGACCAGCCCGGCGTCGGTGGCGGCCAACAGCAGCGGCCCGACCGGGCTGTCGACGGTGCGGTAGGCGACGTCGAGGTCGTCCCCGGCGCGCGCCTCGAGCCGCTCGTGCAGTGCGGCCAGCTCCTCCTCGCTCGGGCTGGTGGCATCCCGGACGGCCTCGATCACGGGACCGGTGGATTGCGGGTCGGTGCACTGCGGGTCGGAAGCCCGGACACCGGTGGACTGGACACCGGTGGGTTCGGGCTCGGGGTGGGAGACGGTGGTCATCGGAGTGTCCTTCCTGGCTGAGCGGTGACGAGACCGCCGGGTTGGTCATGGTCGTCGTCGGGCACGGCGAGCAGCCGGCGGAGGGTGGCGACGCCGTCGGCCGCGGCCCGCCGGGCGGAGGCCTCCGTGCCGCCGGTCAGCGCCGCGACGTCACGGTACGGCAGGCCACCGAGGTGGTGGTGGACGACGCAGAGCCGTTGCTTCTGCGGCAGCCGCGCCAGGGCCGCCCACAGATCGGGCTGGGCGGCGTCCGGGTCGCCCAGCGACGAGCGCCCCTCCGGTACCCGGTCGACGGGTACCGCGTGCCGGGCCCGCGCGCGGAGGACGTCGATCGCCTTCCGATGCGCGATGGTCACCAGCCAGGCCTGCACATTCGCGTCCGCCGGCAGGTCCGGCCACGCCCGAAGCGCGGCGAGGAAGGTCTCGGCCCACGCGTCGTCGGCGTCCGGGTGCGGGCCGAGCACACCGCGGCAGACCCGCAGCACAGTGCCCCCGTGTTCGGTCACGACCCTCTCGAAGGGTGCTCGCTTCTCCATCACCACGTAGACGCCGGCGGATGCCGATTCGTGAGGTCCCCCGCTCAGCCGGCGGTCAGGACGCCGTCGCGCCGGGCCGGACGTCGTCGTCCCAGCCCTGCTGCGGCGTCGCGCACGTCTCGCGGAACACGAACTGGGAGGGCCGCTTCCGCTCGCTACTGGACCAGTCGATGGCCGGTCGATGCTTCTTCTCCGGCAGGTAGCCGAGCCGGTAGACGGCCATCAGCTCCAGGTCCTCGGGCACCTCGAGCATCCGCACGATCCGGGCCCAGTTCTCGGGCGCCTCCATGGGGAAGGAGACGAACTGGATGCCCATCCCCAGCTCCACCGTCGTCAGCCACAGGTTCTCCATCGCGGCGCCCATGCTGAACACCGAGTAGAAACCGGAGAGCTCGCCGGGCCGGTACTCGCCGCGCTCGAGCATGACGCCGATCAATAGCGGTGAGCCGGCCACGAGCTTCCGGTTCTCCTCACCGAGGGTCTGCGGGACGCGCAGCCGGTTCATCAGGCTCTGCCCGGACGGGGTGAACGCGCGGGAGGTGAAGGGTCGCAGCAGGGCAGGCATCTTGTCGAACAGCATGCCGCTGCGCGCCGCGTCCATCTCCTTCTGGCTGAACCGGAAGTACTTCTTGTACCGGTCGAAGAAGGTTCCCTCGCTCATCACCCGAGTCATGCTCTGGCCGCTGATGGCGGCGACGGTCTCGATCGTGTCCCGGTCCTCGATCAGCACGAACCGCCACGGCTGGCTGTTGAACTGCGACGGCGCGGAGGCGGCGGCACGGACCAGCAGCTGCTGGTGCTCCGGGCTGACCGGGTCCGGCCGGAACGGGCCGTTCGTGGTGCGACGGTTGAACACGGCGTCGAGGAACTCCACGGATTCACCTCCGGGCCAGCACGAGGCCGGCCGCGTAGCAGGGAGCCGCGGCGAGGGCGTCGCGGGTGTGACGGGGCAGCGGGCGGGCGCCGTGCCGTTGCAGCAGGAACAGCGGGACGGCGGCCGGGGCGAGAGCGAGGGCGGCCGGGGACCGGGCGGCGCCGGTGACGACGACGGCTGCGGCCGTGGTGACGCTGGTGACGATGTAGAGGCCGTGATGCACCCAGCGCATGTTCGAGGTGTCCACCCAGCGCGCGGCGACCGAGGCGCCGAGCGCGCAGTTGGCCGCGTACGCAGCGGCCGCGGCGGTCACCAGCGTGCGGGGAAGGTTCACGGTTCTCCTCTCGGACGCGACCCTGACGTGCGCCCGGCTACTCGGGACCGCTCTCATCGTGCCACAGGGACCCCCGCGCGCATCCGCGGCAGTCCTCAGGAGCGACCAGCGGTGCTGCCGCGCAGCGAGACCGGTGGCAGGAACGTGGACTGCACGGTGCGGACCCACCAGTCACCGGTGGTTCGCCGTTCGGCGCGGGTCGTGAACCGGTACCGGAACAAGCGGGCCCGCACGAACGCCGGCGGCTCGTCCGGAAACGGGTTGCGCCGCAGCAGTTTCAGCGTCGCCCGGTCCCCGGCGAGCAGCCGGGCGATGAAACCGGTGAACCACGGCTCGGCGTACCCGGGGGAGAGCGCGGCGAACCACATCAACCAGTCCAGCCGCAGGTGGTACGGCGCGAACTGGGCGGGCCGGCGGCGCACGTCCCCGGGTTTGCCCTTGAACTCGTACTCCCGCCACACCGTGTCCGGGCCCGGCTGCGGATCCGTGGTGCCCTCGACGACGACCTCCCACCGGATTCTTGTCACCGAACCGAACGCGCCGTACGTGTTGACTAGGTGCAGCCGGTCGAACGAGGCGTTCATCGCCTGGCGACGGGACACGAGGTTCTTCGCCGGCGCCCACGAGAGGACGAGAACCAGCACCGCGACGGCGACGACCAGCACTGCCCACCAGACCGGCGTCGTCGTCGGCGGCGCCGGTCCGAACCCCGCCAGCCACCGCCAGAACCCGTCGGGCAGCACGGACAGGCCGAGCACGATCGCCATCCAGTTCAGCCAGGAGAAGTTGCCGCTGATCACGAGCCACAGCTGCGTGATGATCATGATCCCGGCCGCGACCCCGGCGACCGGCTGCGGCAGGAACAGGCCGAACGGGACGATCAGCTGCGTGACGTGGTTGCCGGCCACCTCCACCTTGTGCAGGGGCGCGGGCAGGTGATGGAAGTACCAGCTGAACGGGCCCGGCATCGGCTGCGTCTCGTGGTGGTAGTTCAAACAGGTCAGGTCCCGCCAGCACGTGTCGCCGCGGATCTTGATCAGGCCTGCCCCGAACTCGAGCCGGAACAGCACCCAGCGCAGGGCGAGCAGCAGCAGGAACGGCGGAGCGGTCGCGGCGTTGCCGAGGAAGATCGCCAGGAACCCGACCTCGAGCAGCAGCGACTCCCAGCCGAATGCGTACCAGGTCTGGCCCACGTTGACGATCGACTGGTAGAGGGTCCAGAGCACGAACCAGACCGCCATCGTCACCGGTAGGGGCGCCTGCTCGGTGGACCCGATCAAGGCGAGCGCGGACAGGACCGCGCCGACGACGGCGGTTCCGGCGAAGAACCGGTCCGAGTAGTGCCAGTGGAAGATGCTCGGCGCCCGACCGAACGGGACCCGGGCGACGAACCGGGGGATGGGCAGCATGCCGTCGGTCCCGAGCAGCGCCCGGAACTGATTCAGGGCCACGAGGAACGCCACCAGGTACACGGCCGCCAGCGCTCGCAGGAACAGCAGCCGCGCGAACCAGTAGTCGTCCGCGGAGAACCACTCCACGGCACCACCCTACGACGGGCGCTGCCGAACGGCCGGTGTCCAGAGAAGGCGTCGTGTGGTGGGATGGGGGCATGACCACGGCGATCGTCGTCGGTAGCGGGCCGAACGGGCTGGCCGCGGCGGTCACGCTCGCCCGGGCCGGCGTCGATGTGACCGTGCTGGAGGCGGCGGACACCGTCGGCGGCGGGACCCGGACCAGCGAGCTGACCGTCCCGGGCGTGCTGCACGACCACTGCTCCGCGTTCCACCCCATGGGCCTGGCCGCGCCCTTCTTCGAGGACGTCGACCTGACGGCACACGGGGTGACCTGGCGGTGGGCGCCGCTCGACCTGGCTCACCCGCTCGACGACGGTACCGCCGGAGTGCTGGAACGCTCCCTGGACGCGACCAGCGTCCGGCTGGGGGTGGACGGACCGGCCTGGCGGCGCGTCTTCGGACCGCTGACCGAACACGTCGAGGACATCTTCGGCGAGGTGCTGCGCCCGATGCTGCACGTGCCCACGCACCCGGTGGCCCTGGCCCGGTTCGGGCTGCGGGCCGCGCTGCCGGCCACGGTGCTGGCCCGGGCGTTCCGCACGCCGCAGGCCCGGGCGCTGTTCACCGGGGCGGCCGCCCACCTGATCCACCCGCTCACCCGCCCGGGCACATCGGCCGTGGGGCTGACCCTGATCGCCGCCGCGCACCGGGTCGGTTGGCCCGTCGCCGAGGGCGGGTCCGCGGCCATCTCCGCCGCGCTCGTGCGGGTCCTCGAGGCGCACGGAGGCCGGGTGGAGACCGGGGTGACGGTGACGTCCCTGGCGGACCTGCCGCCCACGGACCTGACCCTGCTCGACCTGGCGCCCGACGTCGCGGGGCGGGTCGCCGCGGACGCGCTGCCGGCCCCCGTGCGCCGCGCCTGGCACCGGTTCCGCCGTGCCCCGGCCGCGTTCAAGCTCGACCTCGCCGTCGAGGGCGGCCTGCCCTGGACCGACCCGGACTGCGCCCGGGCGGGCACCGTGCACGTCGGCGGCACGATGGGCGAGGTCGCCGCCGCCGAGCAGGCCGCGTACGACGGGACGATGCCGGAACGTCCGTTCGTCCTGGTCGGCCAGCAGTACCTGGCCGACCCGACCCGCTCGAGCGGGGACGTGCACCCGGTGTGGGCGTACGCGCACGTGCCGACGGGGTACACCGGTGACGCCACCGAAGCGATACTGAATCAGCTGGAACGGTTCGCGCCGGGCACCCGGGAGCGGATCGTCGGCACGGCCGTCACCACACCGGCCGACTGGGAGCGGTACAACCCGAACTTCGCGGGCGGGGACGTGATCACCGGAGCGAACTCGCTGGGCCAGCTGGTCTTCCGGCCGCGGCCGGCCCTCGACCCGTACGCGACCGGCATCGACGGCGTGTGGCTGTGCTCGGCGGCGACGCCTCCCGGTGGCGGCGTGCACGGCATGTGCGGGTACAACGCGGCCACCCACGCCCTGGCGTCGCTGCGGCACTGAGCGGCGTCCTCCGCCTCCGGCCCTCTGCCGTCGCCCGCCTTTCGTTGACTATCGAATTTCGGGGCTCCATTGGCCCGATCGACCCCCGAAATTCGATAGTCAACGCGGAAGCGACGCGTCCGCACACTCGGTGCGATTCGGGGCGGGCAGATCGTCGCCGGTCCCCCCTGGCCCGGCCCGTTGGTTAGGCTGGCAGCACCGCCGTCGTTCACCTCAGCTGGCCTGCAAGGAGCCTTCGTGACCTTCGCCTCCGCCTACCACCAGGGCTTCGCCCGGGTGGCGGCCTGCACCCTGCCGGTGACCCTCACCGACCCGGCCGCGAACGCGGCCGCCGTGCTCACCGAGGCGGAACGGTTCCACGACGACGCCGTCGCGGTGGCCATCTTCCCGGAACTCGGGTTGACCGGCTACGCCATCGACGACCTGCTGCTGCAGTCCACCGTGCTCGACGACGCGGCGGACGCCCTGGCCACCATCGTCGAACGCAGTGCCGGTCTGCTACCGGTGCTCGTCGTCGGCCTGCCGCTGGCCTGGCGGAACCGGGTCTACAACTGCGCCGCCGTCGTGCACCGGGGGAGTCTGCTCGGTGTGGTCCCGAAGTCGTACCTGCCGACCTACCGGGAATTCTACGAGCGGCGGCACTTCGCCCCGGGCGACGACGTGCGCGCGGAGATCACCGTCGCCGGGGCGACCGTCCCGTTCGGCCCCGACCTGCTCTTCCGCGCCGTCGACGTGCCGAACCTGACCGTGCACGTGGAGATCTGCGAGGACATGTGGGTGCCCGTGCCGCCCGCCGCGGAGGGAGCGCTCGCCGGGGCCACCGTCAACGTCAACCTCTCCGGCTCCCCGATCACCGTGACCCGCGCGGAGGACCGGAAGCTGCTCGCCCGCTCCGCGTCCTTCCGCTACCTCTCGGCCTACGCCTTCGCGGCCGGCGGTGCCGGTGAGTCCACCACCGACCTGGCCTGGGACGGGCAGACCTTCGTGTACGAGAACGGGGACCTGCTCGGGCAGACGGAACGATTCCCGGACGGGCCGCGGGCGACCGTCGTCGACGTCGACCTCGACCGGCTCGTCGCCGAGCGGCGCCGGCAGGGCACCTTCGACGACAACCGGCGTACGCTCGCCGACCGCGGCAGCCGGGTAGGAACCACTCACCGCACCGTCGAGTTCCGGCTGGACCCGCCCCGGGGCGACGTCGGGCTGAAGCGGCCCCTGGACCGGTTCCCGTTCGTACCCGACGACGAGGCCCGGCTGGCTCAGGACTGCTACGAGGCGTACAGCATCCAGGTGGCCGGCCTGGAGCAGCGGCTCCGGGCGATCGGTCCCACCACGAAACCGGTGATCGGTGTCTCCGGGGGTCTCGACTCCACCCAGGCGTTGATCGTGTGCGCCCGGGCCATGGACCGGCTCGGCCGGCCCCGCAGCGACATCCTCGCCTTCACCATGCCGGGGTTCGGCACCAGCCCGGCCACGCGGTCCAACGCCGAACTGCTGGCCGGGGCACTCGGCGCGACGTTCGAGACGATCGACATCCGCCCGACGGCGCGGCAGATGCTCCAGGAGATGGGCCACCCCGCGGGCGAGGGCGAGGAGATCTACGACGTCACGTTCGAGAACGTGCAGGCGGGCCTGCGGTACGACTACCTGTTCCGGCTGGCGAACCAGCGCGGCGGCATCGTCGTCGGCACCGGCGACCTGTCCGAACTGGCGCTGGGCTGGTGCACGTACGGTGTCGGCGACCAGATGTCCCACTACGCCGTGAACACCGGGGTGCCCAAGACGCTGATGCAGCACCTGATCCGCTGGGTGGTCTCCTCGGGCCGGGTCGACGAGCACACCGGTGAGGTGCTGACCGCCATCCTCGGCACCGAGATCAGCCCGGAGTTGATCCCGACCCGCGAGGGGGAGGATCCGCAGAGCACGGAGGCATCCATCGGGCCGTACGCCCTGCACGACTTCGCGCTCTACTACCTGATGCGCCGCGGTTACGGGCCGGGCAAGATCGCGTTCCTCGCCCAGCACGCCTGGTCGGATCCCGAGGTCGGGGACTGGCCGCCGGGGTATCCCGAGGACGAGCGCCGCGGATACGACCTGGCGCAGATCCGGCACTGGCTCGAGGTGTTCCTGCGGCGGTTCGCCGCCTACCAGTTCAAGCGTTCGGCACTTCCGAACGGGCCGAAGGTCGTCGCCGGCGGGTCCCTGTCCCCACGCGGGGACTGGCGGATGCCCTCGGACGTGTCCGCGAGGGCGTGGCTGGCGGCACTGGACCGGGACGTGCCGCACGCCTGACGACGACGTCGTGGACGTCAGCGCTCGTCGGGCCCCGCATTCTTCACGTTGAGTATTGGATTTCTGGGGTTGCGGGGGCTGCGGAAGCCCAGAAATTCAATAATCAACGAGGTGAGTGGCGCCGGTGTCCCATCGACGAGGTGATCGCCGCCGTCAGCTCAGCCCGGTCTCCCGCAGGGTGATGTTGATCCGGCCGCGCTCCAGCCCGCAGTCCGCCGGAGCCGTGCCGGGGAGGACCCGGAGCACGCCGTGGTAGGCCAGACGCGCGGGGCCGCCGAAGACGAACAAGTCACCCGAGCGCAGCTCGATGTCCTCGTAGGGCCGGTTCCGCGTATCCGGGTTGCCGAACCGGAACCGGCACGTGTCGCCGATCGACAGGGAGACGACGGGCGCGCGGGAGCGTTCGTCCTTGTCCTGGTGCATGCCCATCCGAGCATCGTCGTCGTAGTAGTTCACCAGGGCGGTGTCCGGCGTGTAGGCGTCGCCGGCGCCGGCGCCGAGCGCCGCGTCGAGCGCGGACCGGCCGAGCCGCACCATCCAGTCGGGCACGTCGAGCACCCGGTTGCCGTTCACGTCCACCGCCTCGCGGGTGTATCCGTAGGGGCGCCAGTGCCAGCCCAGGCACACCGTGCGCACGCTCATCGGATGCCCGCGGACCACCGTCGAGTGCAGGGGCACCGGCCCGGCGCTCCACTGCCGGAACCGGTCCACGAGCCAGCGCTGCTGGTGCGCCGTCAGCCAGCCGGGCACGTGCACGGCCCCCGGTGCCAACTCCCGGGGTTCGCGCGGCACCAGGTCGTCGCCGAAGAGTTCACCCACGACGGCCACGCTACCGGGGGCGACGACGGCGGGCCCGGGCGCCTCCTGCTCACCTGCGGCATCATGGGCGGGAGAGGAACTGATGCCGCCACACCACGGAGGAAGGAACCGCCCATGACCACCACCGGAGCCGGCCCGACCGGTCAGCAACCGCTGAAGGTCGCGCTGCTCGGCCACGGAGCGATCGGTTCCGTGCTGGCCGACCGGCTCACCGCCGGTGCCGTCGACGGTGCGCGGCTGATCGGGATCATCGCCCGGCCCGATGTAGCAGGGTCCGGAACACCATGTCCCGGGTCAACCCGGCCCGAGTCAACACTGCCTGGGACACCACGGCCTGGCGCGACGGAACCCGGCCCACCGCATCCCGACACATCACCCGAGCCCGAGACGACGCAGTTCGGGGAGACACCGCGCGGAACGCCGACGGCGACGGCGCCGGGCGGGGTGCCGGTGCTCGACCTCGCCGAGGGCATCGCCGCGGCCGACGTCGTCGTCGAGTGCGCCTCGGTGGCCGCCGCTCGTGAGCTCGGTCCCGAGGTCATCGCCGCCGGCCGTACTCTGCTGGTCGCCTCCATCGGTGCGCTCGCCGACGCGGCGACGGCCGCCGCGCTCACCGCCGGTCCGGGCCGGCTGGTGCTGACCACCGGGGCCGTCGGCGGGTTGGACGCCCTCGCCGCCCACCGGCAGGCGGGCGGCCTGCGCGATGTCCTCATCATCAGCACGAAACGGGCCAGCACCCTGCTCCAGCCGTGGATGGACGACGCCGAGCGCACCGCCCTGGAACGGGCGACGACCCCCGTCACGGTGTTCGAGGGCACCGCCGTCGACGTGATCGACCGGTTCCCGCGCTCGGCCAACGTCGCCGTCGCCGTCGGCCTTGCCGTCGGGGACCCGAGGGCCGTCACGGTGCGCATGGTCGCCGACCCGGCCGCCACCCGCACCGTGCACCGGATCAGTGGGGCCAGCGACGCCGGGGCCTTCCGCGCCGCCGTGGAGAACGACCCCAGTCCGCGCAATCCCGCCAGCAGCGCCCTCGTGCCGTACGCGATGCTCTCCGCGCTCGCGGCTCTCGCCCGGCCGTCGGGCAGGTTCGCCTGATGGGCCCGACGCCGACGCTCGGCGAGGTACTCGTCGCCGTGATCACCGCCCGGACCACCACGCTGGTCGAACTCGAGCGAGGTGCACGCGAGGACGCCGCCGATGCCGTGCACCAGTACCGGGTGACCCTGCGGCGCCTCCGCTCGGTGCTGGCCGCGTTCTCAGCGGAACTGGAGCCGATCGCCGCGGCCGCGGCGCTGGACCTGCCCGCACTGAGCGCCCGGCTCCGGGATGTCGCCCGCGCCTTCGGGCTGGCCCGGGACGCCGAGGTCAACGGCGCCCTGATGGCCGAGCGTCTCGCCGCGGGCGCCACTCCCGCACGGGAGGAAGTGCCCGAAGCGCGCCGTCTGCTCGCCGAGGCGGCCACCGCCGAGTACCAGCGCTACCGGACCCGGGCGATCGCCCTGCTGGACGGGTACGGACCGGGCACCCTGCAGGCCGTGCTCACCGCGCTCGCGACCGCGGTGGGGGAGGACGTGCTGGGGAGCCCGGAACAGCAGGGCTCGGCACGACGGGTTTCGGAACAACAGCGCGCGGGCCGTCCGGGAATGGGTCAGGACGCCGAGGGCGCGCTCGCTCGGAGCATCGACGACCAGGCGGCCCGGGTGCTGCACCTGGCGCGGAAGGCGAAGCGGGCGGCGCCCGCCGACGCCGCGGCCGCGCTGCACGAGGTCCGCAAGAAGGCCAAGCGGCTGCGCTACACGATCGAGGAGGTCACCGAGCTGGGCGTTGAGATTCCGCCGGGTCGGCAGGACGTCGTCGAGGCCGCGCACGACATCCAGGAACAGCTCGGCACGCATCACGACAGCGTTGGCCTCGCCGCGTTCGTCCGCAGCACTGTCCGCGGTCGCCCGGCCACCGGACCGCGTGCGGTAGGCACCATGGTGGCGTTCACGGCCGGGGAGCTCGCCGGCGCGGAACAGGCAGTCCAGCGGGACGCCCTGCGCCGGTACCGGAAGGCGCGACGCGCCCTGCGGGACGCACTCACCTGAAGCCCGCGGGGTGTCGGCGCGTACCCGGGCCGCGCCCAGTGCGGGCGTCTATCGTGGGCCTCATGGCCCAGAGCATCGACACCCTCGTCATCATCGGCGTCACCGGAGACCTCTCCTCCCGGCTGTTGCTCCCCGCCCTCGGGGAGTTGCTCACCCGGGACCGGAAGCGGAAGCTGAACCTGGTCGGCGTCGGCGCGGAGGACTGGGACGACGCGAAACTGATCCAGACGGTCAAGACCGCGTTCGAGACGTCCTCCGCCAAGGGCGCCGCGGTGTCCGCCCTGATCAAGGGCGCCCGCTATGTGCAGGCCGACGTCACCTCCCTCGACGACGTCCGCCGCTTCATCGACGGCGTCGACGGCGTCCCCGCGCTGTACTTCGCACTGCCCCCGGCCGTCACCGCCCAGTGCTGCGCCCTGCTGGAGCAGACCGGCCTGCCCGACGGCACGGTGCTCGCCCTGGAGAAGCCGTTCGGCACGGACGAGAAGAGCGCCCACGCGCTGAACGAACAGCTCCTGCGGCTGGTCCCGGAGGGACGGGTGTTCCGGGTCGATCACTTCCTCGGCAAGTCCACGGTGCTCAACCTTCTCGGTCTGCGCTTCGCCAACCGGGTGTTCGAACCGTTGTGGAACCGGGAACACATCGAGAAGATCGACATCGTCTTCGACGAGCAGCTCGGCCTGGAGGGCCGCGCCCGCTACTACGACACGGCCGGCGCCATGGTGGACATGATCCAGAGCCACCTGCTGCAGGTCCTCGCCGTCGTCACCATGGAGCCACCCGCGACCCTGGACGAGCGGGACGTGCGGGCCGGCCGGGCCACGGCGCTGCGGGCCACCCACGTCTTCGGGGACGACGCCGCCTCCTCCTCCCGCCGCGCCCGCTACACCGGCGGCAAGATCGGGCGCCGGACGCTGCCCGCCTACAAGGACGAGAAGGGCGTCGACCCCGCCCACAAGACCGAGACTCTCGCCGAGCTGACCGTGGAGGTCCGCAACTGGCGGTGGTCCGGGGTGCCGCTGACGATGCGCTCCGGCAAGGCGCTCGGCTCCAATCGATCCGAGATCGTGATCACCTTCCGCAATCCTCCCGAGGTGGCGACCGGGTTCGGCGGCACCCGCGAGCCCAACGTGCTGCGGATCGGGATGGGACCGGACCGGATGGAACTGCGGGTCAACATCAACGGCCCGGGCGACCCGATGGTCCTGGACCAGACGGTGTTCACGGCCGAGTTCGGGGAAGGCGAACTGCTGGCCTACGGGGAGGTGCTCAGCGGGCTGCTCGACGCCGACCCGATGCTCTCGATCCGGGGGGACGCCGCCGAGGAGTGCTGGCGGATCATCGACACGGTCCGGGCCGCCTGGGCGGACGACGTCGTCCCGCTGCAGTCCTACCCGGCCGGCTCGAAGGGTCCCGCCACCTGGGCTCCCCTCGGCTGACGCTCGCCCACGGTGGCGGCGCACCGGAGTAGATGCCGGCCACCGGCCGGCACGCCGGCGGTGAACCAACCGCTCAGTAGGGTAGGAGCCATGACCCAGACCCCCGGCCGGGCACCTGCCGCGCCCGAGACCGTCGTCGTTCCCGACACGACCGGTCCCGCCTCGACCGACGTCGCGCCCGGCACCGTCGTCGGCCTGGACATCGGCGGCTCGAAGACCCGTGGCCTGCTGATCCGCGACGGCACCGTCGTCCACGAGCAGCAGGCCGGCAGCGCCAACACCCAGTCGGTCAGCGGTGAGACGGCCGTCGCCAGCCTGCGTGACCTGTTCGCCGCATTCGGCGACCCGCGCCCTGACCTCGTCATCGCCGGTTCGGGGGGCATCGACACGGCCGAGGACGCGCAACGGTTGCGGGACCTGATCGCCCCCCACACCCCGGGCGCCGAGGTGATCGTCGTCCACGACACCCGGCTCACCCTCGCCGCCGGACGCACCAGCACCGGCGTCGCCGTCATCGCCGGCACCGGATCGGTCGCCTGGGGCCGCAACGACGCGGGACGGACCGCCCGCGCCGGTGGCTGGGGCTACCTGCTCGGGGACGAGGGCAGCGGCTACTGGCTGACCCGGGAGGCGGCCCGGGCCACGCTGCACCGGTTCAACCTCGACCAGCCGGTCAGCCCGCTCGGCGCCGGACTGCTGGCCGCCTGCGGGCTCACCGACCCGGAGCAGCTGATCGCCCACTTCCACTTCGGCACCGACCGACGGTACTGGGCCGCCCGGTCCCCGGTCGTGTACGCCGCCGCCGACGACGGCGACGCCGACGCCCTGCGCATCATCCGGGTCGGCGCCGAGCACCTGGCCGGACTCGCCACCCAGGTCGCCGACCAACTGGACGTGGCCGGCCCGATCGTACTCGGCAGCGGCATCGGAATGCACCAGCCGCGGACCCAGCGGGCCTTCACCGCCCTGCTGGCCGAGCGCGGTCACCCGCACGTCCGTGTCCTCGACCGGGAACCGGTGTACGGGGTGCTGCAGCTGCTGGCCGACCGTGCGAACGGGATCGTGCTGGAGACCTACACCGAGCCCTGACCGGACCGGGTCGGCGGGGGCCGCGCCCGTGACCGTTGCGCCGTTCGTCCCGCTCGGGAACGATGGCAGCAAGCACGCCACCACGAGAAGGAGCGCAGATGAGCCCGGACATCAGGATCGACAGCCTCATCGGCCGGCCCGTGCACGACGACGCCGGGGAGAAGGTCGGCAAGATCGGCCAGGTCTACCTCGACAACGACAGTGGCGCCCCGACCTGGGTGACGGTCAAGACCGGTCTCTTCGGCAAGCAGGCGTTCGTCCCGATCGGCCTGCTCGACCCCGCCGACGACGGCGTGACCGTCCCGTTCAGCGCCGCCGTGGTCAAGGACAGTCCCGACGTCGACGTCGCCAAGGACCTCGGCCGCGTGCGCGAGGAGGCGCTCTACCGCTACTACGGGGTCAACCGGGAGCAGGCCGAGCAGCGGGCCGCCGAGCACGGCCACCGCTACATCCGGCCCGGCGCGGACGACGGCGACACCCTGCGCTGACCCGGATCGGCACGGGCGGGACGGCTCGTGACGCGGCTCGGTTCTGCCCGTCGGCGTCAGGGGGCGAGGATGGGCCGGTGCTCGTAGAACGTCTGGAGGACGACGGTCGTCCGGGTGTTGACCGATGCGGTGCGGCGCACCTCGTTGACCAGCGCCTCGAGTTCCCGTGGTGACGCGACCCTGACGAACAGCATGTACGCGGCGTCGCCGGCCACCGAGTGGCAGGCCTCGATCGCCGTCAGCGGTTCGAGCAGCTCCGGGGCGTTGTCCGGCTGGCTCGGATCGAGCGGCGTGATCTCGATGAAGGCCGACAGCGGCTTCCCGATGGCCTCGGGGTCGAGAATCGCCTGATACCCCGTGATCACGCCGTTGCTCTCGAGTTTCTTCAGACGCGCCTGCACCGCGGAGACCGAGAGACCGATCCGCTCGGAGAGCTGGGCCAGGGTGGCCCGGGGGTCCTGGGACACCGCGGTGGCCAGCCGGATGTCGACGGGGTCCTCCATGCGCCGAACGCTATCAGTCGGCCCCGGTAGAACCGTTGACGCCGCCGCACCGCTGTGTAAACTTTTCGGTGAAGCGTCAGTATGACGGGAATAGTTCCATATGGCGATCGGAGGGTTTCATGTCGGCGTCCCTGCAGGCGGCACCGAGCATCATCGGCGAACCCGAGGTCGTCGAGGACGGTCGATCCGGTGATCCCCGCACGGTCGAGAAGGGCGCCGCCTGGCTCCGGCTCAAGGCGGCGGCCACCGCCCTGCAGGCACTGCAGGGCAAGGATGGTTCCGTCGCGGATCCCGCCGACCACCAGGCCGCGCGCGGCCTCGTCGAGACGATCGTGGCGGCGATCGCCGAACTCGCGCCGCTGTTCCCCCACGACGCGGACTACCTGGCCGCCCTGCCCGTGGACTTCGCGCGCTGGGCCGACGGCGGCTTCGGTGTCCCGGATTTCCTCGACTCCCTGGTCGCGTTCACGCCCCAGCAGCACCGCATCGACGGCATCCGGCACCTCGTCGTGTTCCCCATGTACACCCAGAACGGCTCGCCGGCCCGGCATGTGGAAGCCCTGATCGTGGAGGCGATCTGGCCCGAGTTCATCGCGCAACTCGAGGCCGGTGCGTACGGCAACCGGCTCTTCGTGTCCCTGCGGCTGATCGACTTCACGCCCGGCTACGACACGAACGCGGCCGTCCTGTTCCCCGAGACCGTTGCCATGCGGGAGATCCCGGTGTTCACCTGGGGCGCCATCTTCCAGGACCGGGAGGCGGCCCGCTACCGCCGCGTCGTCTCGGCGGCCGCCGCCATCACGAAACTCGCCCTGCCCGAGGACGCAGCGGCACTGCTGACCGACCAGGACCTCGCGGAGAAGACGTTCGTGATGTGGGACCTGATCCACGACCGCACGCACATGCGCGGGGATCTGCCCTTCGACCCGTTCATGATCAAGCAGCGGATGCCCTATTTCCTCTACTCCCTCGAAGAACTGCGCTGTGATCTCACGGCGTTCCGTGAGTCGGTGGCGATTGAACGCGCACTCGACGCCCGCCAGGGTGCAGGCGACGAGCTCACCCAGCTCGAGGAACAGACTCGCCTGCACGCGACGCTGGTGCAGTACGCGGTGATCTTCGATCGGATCTTCCGGTTCGCCCTCACCGGGACCCGCGTCCGCAACTACGACGGATTGGGCGGCCAGCTGCTCTTCGCCTGGTTGCATCGCCGGCACGTGCTCCAGTGGCGCGACGTCGCCCTCAGCGTCGATTGGGCGCGGCTCGCCGATGCCGTCGTCGAGCTCGGCGACGCGATCGACCGGCTCTACTGGGAGTCGATCGACCGGCCGAAGACCGTGCACTGGCTCAAGGCCTACGAGTTCGTCGCCTCCGTCGTCACCCCGCACCCCGCGTCCGCGTGGGCGGCCGGGCTGCCCCGCGAGGTGCTGGCCGGGCCGCCACGCGGGTACACGGACCGGGTGCTGGACGACGAGTTCCCGCTCTCGATGTTCTTCGAGGCGCTGGAGAAGAAACTGGCCGGTGTCATCGCGTCGACGACGGGTATCCGTGCCACGGACGACCGGACGGTGTAGCACGGAGCCATGACCGTGACCACCGGCCCGAGCGATCTGACCGGGCGGACCGTGCTGATCGCGGGCGTCACCAGTGCCTCCGGCCGGGCGACGACGCGGGCGCTGACCGCGGCCGGCGCCCGCGTCGTCGCCACCGGACGCAACCCGCGCAAGCTCGTCGCACTCGCCGAGCTGGGCGCCCGGACGGCGGCCCTGGACCTCACCGACGAGAGCGCCGTCGACGCGCTCGCGCACCGGCTGCACGACGACGGGACGATGATCGACGGCCTCCTGCACCTCGTCGGCGGTTGGCGCGGCGGCGGGGGACTGGCGGGACAGACCGAGGCCGACTACCGGGCGCTGGAGACCTCGTTCACCGCGCTCCGGTTCGTGACGCGCGCCTTCGACGAGGACCTGCGGGCCTCGCCGGCGGGCCGGCTCGCCGTCGTCTCGTCCACCGCCGTCGCCCGCCCGCTGGCCGGCGGCGCCAACTACGCCGCGGTCAAGGCCGCGAGCGAGGCGTGGACGCGGGCGGTCGCCCAGGGATACGCGAAGGCCGCGCGCGACGCAGACGAACCGCTGCGCGCCGCGGCCGTCATCTACCGGGTCACGTCCTTGGCCGGCCTAGAAGAGAGTCTCGCCACGTCGTTCACCCGACTCTGGGACACCGACGCCTCGACGCTGAACGGCTCCGTCCGCGACCTCGAGCCGGCGGGGTGAGCCGCTGTCCATGCACCCGCGGTTCGCGAATACTGATACTGCCCGGGCGAGCCCGTCCGGATCGATCCAGGAGGAACACCATGACGTCGTCGCCCCGGACCAGCCGACCCGCCACTGCTCGTCTCGCCTACCGTTCCGTCAACCCCGCGACGGGTGAGGTGATGGCCGAGTTCCCGACGGCCACCGACGACGAGATCCGCCGCGCGCTCTCGGCCGCCGACGAGGCCTTCCGGGCGTGGCGGCGGCGGCCGATCGAGGAGCGGGCGGTCGTGGTGGCGCGTGTCGGGCACCTGTTCGAGGAGCGGAGCGAGGAACTGGCGGCGATCGTCACCGCGGAGATGGGCAAGCCGATCGCGGAGGCCCGGGACGAGGTCGCCTTCTGCGCCGAGATCTTCGGCTATTTCGCCGAGCAGGGGCCGGCCCTGGCCGCCGACCAGGAGATCACCGCCTCGGGCGGGGGGCGGGCGGTCATCCAGCGCCGGCCCGTCGGCGTGCTGCTGGGGATCATGCCGTGGAACTACCCGTACTACCAGGTGGCCCGGTTCGCCGCCCCCAACCTGGTCGCCGGCAACACCATCGTGCTCAAGCACGCGGAGAGTTGCCCCCGGTCCGCCCTGGCCCTGCAGCAGCTGATGGACGACGCCGGGATCCCGGCCGGGGCGTACCTCAACGTGTTCGCCTCCCACGAGGCGGTCGCGGACATCATCGCCGACCCTCGGGTGGCTGGCGTGTCTCTCACCGGCTCGGAGCGGGCCGGGGCGAAGGTCGCCGAGATCGCCGGGCGGAACCTGAAGAAGGTTGTCCTGGAGCTGGGCGGCTCGGACCCCTACATCGTTCTGGACGCCGACGACGTGGTCGCGTCGGCGGCGTCCGCCTTCGCGACCCGCATGGGCAACACCGGCCAGGCGTGCAACTCGAACAAGCGGATGATCGTCACGGCCGGCATCTACGACGAGTTCGTCGCCGAGCTGACCCGCCAGGCGCGGGCCCTGACCCCGGGCGATCCGGCCGCCGGCACCCCCGGCACCTACGGCCCACTGTCCTCCCGGGCGGCCGCCGAGGGCGTGGCGGCGCAGATCCGCGACGCCGTGGCGGCGGGGGCCACCCTGCACGCCGGTGGCACACTCGCCGACGGGCCCGGCGCCTATCTAGCGCCCGCCGTCCTCACCGGCGTCACCCCCGCGATGGCCGCCTACCGGGAGGAGCTGTTCGGCCCCGTCGCCGTGGTCTACCGGGTGGACAGCGACGAGGAGGCCCTGGCCCTGGCCAACGACACCCCCTACGGGCTGGGCGGAGCCGTGTTCAGCACCGATCCGGCGCGGGCCCGCAAGGTGGCCGAGGAGCTCGAGTCGGGCATGGCCAACGTCAACGCCGCCGAGGCCGAGGGGGCGGGCATGCCCTTCGGCGGCGTCAAACGCTCCGGCTACGGCCGCGAGCTCGGCCCGCTGGGCATGGACGAGTTCGTCAACAAGCGACTGCTGTACGTCAGCGACTGATGCCGGCTCGCCCTCGCGTCGGGTGACATGACGTGGCGTGCGGTCTGACCTGCAGCGGTATCTCGATTTCCGGCACCACCGGCTACGCTTGTCGGACTCGCACCACCTCCAGTCACCCGAGGGAAGGGCAGCGGCTATGACCACTGCGGTCGGCGAACCCATGATCAGCTTCCGTGAGGTCACCAAGATCTTCCCTGGCGGGCAACGTGCCGTGGACGACCTCTCGATGGACATCTACCGGGGCCGGATCACCGTCTTCGTCGGCCCCTCGGGCTGCGGCAAGACCACGTCACTGCGGATGATCAACCGGATGATCGACCCGAGCAGCGGCACCATCACCGTCGACGGGCGCGATGTCGGTGCGGAACCGGCGGCGCAGTTGCGCCGTTCCATGGGCTACGTCATGCAGTCCGCCGGGCTGCTGCCGCACCGCACCGTGCTCGACAACATTGCGACGGTACCGCGGCTGAACGGCGTCGACCGGCGGGGCGCCCGTGCGCGGGCCGGCGAGCTGCTCGAGACGGTCGGCCTCGACCCGGAGCTCGCCAGACGGTACCCGGCCCAGCTCTCCGGCGGCCAGCAGCAGCGCGTCGGTGTGGCTCGCGCGCTCGCCGCGGACCCGCCCGTCCTGCTCATGGACGAACCGTTCAGCGCCGTCGACCCGGTGGTGCGGGACGAGCTGCAGGAGGAACTGCTGCGGCTGCAGCGGGAGCTCGCCAAGACCATCGTGTTCGTCACCCACGACATCGACGAGGCCACCATCATCGGGGACAAGGTCGCCGTCTTCGCGGTCGGCGGCCGGCTCGCCCAGTTCGCCACACCGGAGGAGATCCTCCGGGCGCCCGCCAACGACTTCGTCGCTTCCTTCGTCGGACGGGACCGCGGATTCCGGCACCTCTCCTTCACGGAGCCCTCCGGCCTGACCATCCACCCGGTCGACCCGACCGTCCTCTCGGCCGCGACCGAGGACGTCGCGCCGGGCTGGCGACTGGTGGTCGACGACGACGGCCGGCCCGCCGGGTGGCTCGGGCCGGATCAGCGGCCGGCCGGTGACCGGTTCACCGCCGCCGATCTGATCCCGGGTGGTTCGCTGTACCGCCAGGGCCACTCGCTGCGTGCCGCGCTCGACTCCGCGCTGAGCTCGCCGGCGGGTATCGGCGTCGCCGTCGACGAGGCCGGGATCGTGCGCGGCGTCCTCCGTCCGACCGAGGTGGTCGAGGTGATCGAGCGGGACCGAGCGGGGCTGCAGGCGCGCGTCGCGTCCGGCGAGCCGGTGGCCCGCGGATGACCTGGGTCGCGGACAACGCGTCCTACATCGCGCAGCTGACCGGGCTGCACCTGGTGCAGTCGGTTCTGCCCCTGTTCCTGGGTCTGATCATCTCCATCCCGATCGCCCAGTTCGCACGGCTGAGCCGGCCCGTGTCCACCGTGATCCTCTCGGCCAGCTCCATCCTCTACACCATCCCGTCCCTGGCGCTGTTCATCATCCTGCCCGTCGTGCTCGGCACCGGGGTCCTCGAATTGACCAACGTGATCGTCGCCCTGACCATCTACGCGGTGGCCCTGCTCGTGCGGTCCTGCGTCGACGCGTTCGGGTCGGTGGACGACTCGGTGCGGCAGGCCGCCGTCGCTGTCGGCTACACCCCGGTGCGGCGCTTCTTCACCGTCGACCTGCCGCTGTCCGTCCCGGTGCTGATCGCCGGTCTGCGCGTCGTCTCCGTCAGCAACATCTCCCTGGTCAGCGTGGGCGCGGTGATCGGCATCCCGAACCTCGGCCTGCTGTTCACGGACGGTCTGCAACGGAACTTCTTCACCCCCCTGCTCGCCGGCATCGTCATCACCTTGCTGCTCGCCCTCGTGATGGACGCGCTGCTGGTGCTGACCGAACGGGCGCTGACACCCTGGACCCGAGCGGACAAGGCGGTACGCCCGTGACCACGTACACGTCCACCAGCATCCTCGGGCAGACCTGGGAATTCCTCACCGACCCGATGAACTGGACGGCGCAGAACACGGCCATCCCGAACCGGATCGTCGAGCACCTCGGCTACTCGGCGCTGACGCTGCTGATCGCGGCGGCCATCGCCGTCCCGCTGGGCCTGTACGTCGGACACACCGGCCGCGGCCGGCAGGTCGTGGTCGGCGTCGCCGGGGCGCTGCGCGCCCTGCCCACCCTGGGCCTGCTGATCCTGTTCGTGCTACTGCTCAGCGGCGACCTGCTGCCTCCGATCCTCGCCCTGGTGATCCTGACCATCCCGCCGCTGCTGGCCGGCACCTACAGCGGGATCGCCGCCGTCGGCGGCGAGGCCAAGGACGCGGCGCGGGCGATGGGGATGACGGAACTGCAGATCCTGTTCACCGTCGAGGTGCCCAATGCGCTGCCGGTGATCATCGGCGGGTTCCGCGCGGCCATCCTGCAGATCATCGGCACCGTCGCGGTGCTCGCCTACATCAACCTCGGGGGCCTCGGCCGCTTCCTGATCGACGGGATCGCGGTCCAGGACTACCCGCAGATGCTGGGTGGTTCCCTGTTGATCGCGGTGCTCGCCATCGCCGTCGACCTGGTCCTGGCGCTGCTGGCCCGCGTCGCGGTCTCGCCCGGGCTGCGGCCCGCGCCCGTCCGACGACGGCGCGTCCGGCGAGAGCCCGCCGCGGTCTGACCGTGCAACACTTCACCCAGACGCGGGCGACGTCGTCGTCACGTCGTCACCGACCCCGTCGCCGACCGGCGCGGGCCCACCCCGAGGAGAAATCATGAAAAGCCTGTTCACCAAGGGCCGTGCCGCGCGAACCGCGGCGGTCGCGGGGGCTCTCTCCCTGAGCCTCGGTATCGCCGCGTGCGGAGCCGGGTCCAACTCCAACCCACTGCAGGGCGGGCAGAGCTCCGCCTCGGCCGCGCCCGCCGACACGGTCGTGGTCGGCTCCGCGAACTTCCCGGAGAGCCAGATCATCGCCGAGATCTACGCCGGTGCGATCAACGCCGCCGGCGCCAAGGCCTCCACGAAGCCGAACATCGGTTCGCGGGAGGTCTACATCAAGGCACTGCAGGAGGGGTCGATCGACGTCGTCCCGGACTACTCGGGCAACCTGCTGCAGTACTTCGACAAGTCCTCGACCGCAGCCAGCGCCGCCGACATCATGCAGGCACTGCCCGGTGCGCTCCCGAGCGGGCTGAAGGTGCTGGAGGCTTCGAAGGCCGAGGACAAGGACGCCATGGTCGTCACCAAGCCGACCGCGGAGAAATACAACCTGAAGAGCATCGAGGACATGGCCAAGGTCTGCGACCAGCTCACCATCGGCGGTCCCCCCGAGTTCCGGGAGCGCGTCGGCGGCCTGCCCGGCCTGAAGTCGAAGTACAACTGCACGCCGAAGTCGTTCCAGCCGTTCAACGACGGCGGCGGCGCGGTGACCCTCAAGGCGCTGCTGGAGGACAAGGTGCAGGCGGCCGACATCTTCACCACCAGCCCTTCGATCCAGGACAACGACCTGGTGGTCCTGGACGATCCGAAGAACAACTTCATCGCTCAGCAGGTGCTGCCGGCGGTCAAGGACGGCAAGCTGTCCAGCCAGGCCACCGACGCCCTGAACAAGGTGTCCAGCCAGCTGACCACGGACGACCTGATCAACCTCAATCGGATGGTCTCCGGCGATGCCAAGGCCAACCCGAAGGACGCCGCCGCTCAGTGGCTGAAGCAGAAGGGCATCACCCAGTAGGCGCACTCCGGGTGCGGCACACTGCCGTGGGGACGCCCGGGACCGGTTCGCGAGGGAAGCCACCGATCGCGGATTGGCCCGGGCGTCCTCGCGTCCACGGCCGGGATGGCGGCCGTGCCGGCGGTGCCGCGTGGCAGGCTGAGCGCATGCGCACCTTCACCCAGTCCACCAAGCTCGCCCACGTCCGATACGACGTCCGCGGACCGATCCTGACGGAGGCCCAGCGGCTGGAAGCGGAGGGGCACCGGATCCTCAAGTTGAACATCGGCAACCCCGCGCCGTTCGGCTTCGAGGCGCCGGAGGCGATCCTCGTCGACATGATCCGCAACCTCCCCACCGCGCAGGGGTACAGCGATTCCCGCGGCATCTTCTCCGCCCGCACCGCCGTCTCGCAGTACTACCAGTCGCACGGGATCATGGACATCGGCGTCGACGACGTGTTCATCGGCAACGGCGTGTCCGAGATGATCACCATGGTGCTGCAGGCCCTGGTGGACAACGGCGACGAGATCCTCGTCCCGGCCCCCGACTACCCGCTGTGGACCGGCGCGGTGGCCCTGTCCGGTGGCACCCCCGTGCACTACGTGTGCGACGAGGAGAACGACTGGAACCCGGACCTGGAGCACATCCGGTCCCTGATCACGGATCGCACGAAGGCGCTCGTGCTGATCAATCCGAACAATCCCACCGGCGCGGTCTACTCCCGGGAGATCGTCGAGGGCATCGTGCAGATCGCCCGTGAGCACGATCTCATCCTGCTCTCCGACGAGATCTACGAGAAGATCCTCTTCGACGGCGCCGTTCACCACCACACCGCGACGTTCGCCGGCGACGACGTGCTCACGTTCACCTTCTCCGGCCTGTCCAAGGCCTACCGGGTGTGCGGGTTCCGCAGCGGTTGGGTCGCCGTCTCCGGGCCGAAGCGCCGCGCCGAGAACCTGCTCGAGGGGCTGACCCTGTTGGCCAACATGCGGATGTGCGCGAACGTGCCGGCCCAGCACGCGATCCAGACGGCGCTGGGCGGCTACCAGTCCATCACCGACCTGATCCTGCCGGGCGGGCGGCTCAAGGAGCAGCGCGACCTGGCGCACCGGATGCTGAACGACATGCCCGGGGTGAGCTGCCGGCAGGCCCGTGGGGCGCTCTACCTCTTTCCGCGGCTCGACCCCGAGGTGTACCGGATCGACGACGACGAGACGTTCGTGATCGAGCTGCTGCGCGAGAAGAAGATCCTCGTCACGCACGGCACCGGTTTCAACTGGATCGCCCCGGACCACTTCCGGCTGGTCACCCTGCCCGGCGTGGACGTGCTCGAAGAGGCACTGGACCGGATCGGCGACTTCCTGGCCGACTGGCGGGAACGCTGAGCGCGGTCTCTGGTGTCGGTCGGCCTGCTTGTTCGGGCTGGAGTGCGGGCCGACCTGGCGAGTCGTCTGACTAGGCTGGTCGCCAACTGACTCGACGAGCGGAGACGACACCATGGCGAAGAAGGCGGACAAGAAGGCGGACAAGGGCGAGAAAAGGGGCGACAAGAAAGCCGACAAGAAAGCCGACAAGAAAGCTCGCAAGGCGCGCCGTGGCGGTGGCAAGAGCGGACCGCGCCTGCTCGACGGCGACACCGCCGACCTGCTGCGCGTGAAGCGCGGCTTCGACCTCGACGCGGTGGACCCGGGGTCGACCCCCGGCTTCTCCGGCGACAAGACGGACGGACAGGCTCAGCTCGATGCCGGGACGGCGGAGCTGGCGGAGCTGCAAGAGCGACTGTTCGCCGCCTCGACGGGCGGCGCCGCCGACTCGGTACTGCTCGTGCTCCAGGGCATGGACACGGCCGGCAAGGGTGGCATCGTGCGCCACGTCGTCGGCGCCGTCGATCCGCAGGGCGTCGCCCTGACGGCCTTCAAGGCACCCACGGCCGCGGAACTGCGGCACAGCTTCCTCTGGCGGGTGCGGCGCGAGCTGCCCGCCGCGGGGCTGATCGGCGTGTTCGACCGCTCCCACTATGAGGACGTGCTGGTGCACCGGGTCCGGAAGCTGTCCCCGCTCGAGGTGATCGGGCAACGGTACGACCAGATCAACACCTTCGAGCAGAAGGTCGCGGCCGCGGGCACCCGCATCGTCAAGGTCATGCTGCACATCAGCGCGGACGAACAGGAGACCCGCTTGGCGGAGCGACTGGAGCGACCGGACAAGTACTGGAAGTACCGGCCCCGCGACCTGGACGACCGGGCCCTGTGGCCCGCATTCCAACGGGCGTACCAGATCGCCCTCGACCGGACGTCGACCGAGCTGGCCCCGTGGTACGTGGTGCCCGCCGACCGGAAGTGGTACGCCCGGCTCGCCGTCCAGCATCTGCTGCTGGAGACCCTGCGGGGGATCGACCCCCAGTGGCCGGCGGCCGACTTCGACGTGGAGCAGGAGCAGAAGCGGCTCGCGGGTCTGTGACGGGCGGGCTCGCCCGGCCTGCGACGGGCTTTCGTCAGCCCGGTGAGGGCGACCGACGGCCACGGCCGCCGGGTCGTCAAGCCCGACCGGGGGTCTCCTCCTGCGGGCGAGCCGCCTCGAGTCGCTCCTGCGCTCCGTGCAGCCACTGTTCGCAGCGGTTGGCCAGGGCTTCGCCGCGCTCCCAGAGGCCGAGCGACTCCTCGAGGCTGGCGCCGCCGGCCTCCAGCCGGTTCACCACGGCGACGAGTTCTTCGCGGGCCTGCTCGTAGCTGAGCTGCTCGACATCCAGCTCGGTGGAGCCGCCCGTGGGCGAAGCGGGGCCGGCGTGGGACCTGGAGCCGTTGTCGCCGCTCGGGCCGGTGGCGTGGGTGGGCGGGGTGGCATCACTCATCGGGATCTCCTGGGCTGGATGGGGTCGAGGGCTCGCCGACGGGGCGGTCATCGGGCTCCTTGACGGCGAACACGCGGGCGGCGATCTCGCCGGCTGCGACGCGGATGCGAACCGGGTCCTCGGGCCGCGTCTGCGCCGAGGAGCGGACCACCGTGCCGTCGGCGAGCTGGACGACCGCGTAACCGCGGTCGAGGGTGTTCTGCGGCGACAGGGAACGCATCTGGGCGCGCAGGTGGGCGATCCGATCGGTGGCCCGGTGAACGGCGATCTCGGTGGCGCGCCGGGTGCGGTGCCGCAGTCGTTCGACGTCCTCGGCCCGGGCCGTGATCATCCCCTCGGGTCGGGCCATCACGGGCCGACTGCGCAACGTCGCGAGGCGATCGGTTTCCCGGTGCAACAATGACCGCACCGCCCGGTCCAGCACCTGCCGGGCGTGCACGATGCGCTGGAGCTCCTCTGTCACGTCCGGCACGATGCGCTTCGCGGCGTCCGTCGGGGTGGAGGCTCGCAGGTCCGCGACGTCGTCGAGGATGGGCCGGTCCGCCTCGTGGCCGATCGCGCTGACGACGGGGGTGCGCGCGCCGGAGACCGCGCGGACGAGGTCCTCGTTGCTGAACGGCAGCAGGTCCTCCAGGGAGCCGCCGCCGCGGGCGATCACGATGACGTCGACGTCGGGGTGCTCGTCGAGCTCCCGGAGAGCGGCGCTGACCTGCGCGACGGCGGTGACGCCCTGCACCGCGACCTCCCGGATCTCGAACTGGACCGCGGGCCACCGCAGGGCCGCGTTGCGGAGCACGTCCTTCTTGGCGTCCGAGTCGCGGCCGGTGATCAGGCCGATGCGGTGCGGCAGCCGGGGGAGCGAGAGTTTCCGGTCGGGGGCGAAGAGACCCTCCGCGCCGAGCGCGTGGCGCAGCCGCTCGATCCGGGCGAGCAGATCGCCCAGGCCGACGGGTCGGATGTCCCGGGTCTGCATGGACAGTCGGCCGGTCTTCATCCAGAAGTCGGCCTTCAACTGGGTGACCACCCGGGCACCGCGTTCGAGCGGTACCGGCAACTGGTCCAGCACGCGGCCCAGGACGGCCACGGAGAAGGACACCTCGGCGTCCGTGTCCCGCAGCGTCAGGTAGGTGACGTTGGCGCGCCGGTTCAGCTCGATGACCTGGCCCTCGACCCAGGCGAACGGGGCACGATCGATGTAGGTCTTCAGCTTCTGGGACAACACCCGAAGCGGCCACGGCGACTCAGCCGTCGTCTCGGCGGCGGTGGCCGGCATGGTCGCGGGCACTTGCGCGGAGGACCCAGCAGCATCGGATCCATTCCCGCCGCCGGTTGGCTCCGCGGCGTCGATCCTCGTCACAGCGACGCCGTCCACCAGCGCGACCGATCCCCGGTCCGCGGATTGCGGATCCTCGGGTGCCGCGAGAGGCTCGGGCCAGCGCGATTGGCTCATGTTCTACACTTACCACCCGCGAACGACGAAACCGTGGCTTCGCCGTCGAAGGCACCGAACCTGTGGACAACACTGCTGTGACCCCGCCGCCGGCCATCGCTGCGCTGCTCGAGGGTTCCGCGCCAGTAGCGTGATGGCGTGCACCAGTCCGATGCGGTGCTGTACGGGCCGCGTACCGGTGCAGTTCCTTCCGTCGACCCGTCAGCGAGGTAGTCCATGGTCCGCACGGTGCTGTCCGTCCTGTTGGGCCTGGTCGCGGTCGTGCTCCTGCTCGGGGGTGTCACCGCGACGGCCGTTCAACGGACGGTCGTCGACCCGGACGGGTTCACCGCCCTCACGACGCCGCTGTCCGCGGACCCGGGGGTGCGCGACCGGCTCGCGAGCACGGCAGCGGCCGAGGTCACCAACCGGCTCTCGCTGCCGGGTGCACTGCGGGACGCAGCGGCCGGGCTGATCGACAAGGCCGCCGTGGCACTGACCGAGGATCCGGGCTTCCCGGGGGCCTGGGAACGCTCCATGCGGCGCAGCCACGATCTGAGCCTGTCGTCCCTGACCGATCCGGCGCGGACGGACGTGCTGCAGGCCGACATCCAGCCGCTCGTCAAGCTGCTCGCGGACCAGGCCGCCGGCGCGTTCGGTGTCCCGCTGGGCGGGTCGGTCGTCGGTTCGGACCCCGTCGTGCTCGACGTCGGAGCGCCGGGGCAGGCGCGTCTCGCCGGCATCGTCGTGCGGGCCACTGGGTACGCGCCGGCCGCCCTCGTGGGCGCCGCCGTCGTCGCCGTCCTCGCCCTGCTGTTGGCGCACCGCCGCACCACCACCCTCGCGTGGCTGGGTGTCGGTGTGCTGTTCGGCACCGGTCTGCTCGTGCTCGCCGGGGTGATGGTACGGGGCGCCGTCGCGAGCGGTGCGAACGCTCCCGCGCTCGCGGACTACCTGCGGTACCGGGTGGTGGACCTCGCCGCCGGTGCCGCCGTGCCGTGGCTCGTGGGCCTGGCCGTCTGGGGTGCCGTGCTGCTGGCCGTCGGCGTCGTCGGCCGTTTGGTGGTCGGACGACCGGTCACCGGTTCAGCCCAGCGCTGACCGCCCCGCCACGGCACGGGACCCGCCCGGCCCCGCCCGTACGATGGAAGCATGACCACCGCCGTGTCCGTTCCCACCCCGGTCGTGCCACGCCGGCGCCGAACTCCCGAGGAGATCGCCGCCGTGCCGGTGGCCGGCGAACGGAGGGTGCTGCTGGCCGCACCCCGCGGTTACTGCGCGGGCGTGGACCGGGCCGTCGTCGCCGTCGAGAAGGCCCTCGAGCACTACGGGGCACCGGTCTACGTGCGCAAGGAGATCGTGCACAACAAGCACGTCGTGACCACCCTGCAGGACAAGGGCGCCATCTTCGTCGAGGAGACCGACCAGGTGCCCCAGGGGGCGCTGGTCGTCTTCTCCGCGCACGGCGTCTCCCCGGCGGTCAAGCAGTCCGCCGAGGAGCGGCAGCTGCGCACCATCGACGCGACGTGTCCGCTGGTCACCAAGGTGCACCGCGAGGCGGTGCGCTTCGCCCGCGCCGAGAACCACATCCTGCTGATCGGGCACGAGGGCCACGAGGAAGTCGAGGGCACCTACGGGGAGGCCCCGGACCACACCACGGTGGTGAACAATCCCGAGGAGGCGCGCACCGTCCAGGTCGCCGACCCGGAGCGGTTGATCTGGCTGTCCCAGACCACGCTGTCCGTGGACGAGACCATGGAGATCGTCGCCATTCTGCGCGACCGGTTCCCGCATCTGCAGGACCCGCCGAGCGACGACATCTGCTACGCCACCTCCAACCGGCAGGCCGCGATCAAGAAGATCGCCCCGGAGGCGGACCTGGTGATCGTGGTCGGCTCGGCCAACTCGTCGAACTCGGTGCGTCTGGTCGAGGTGGCCCTGGAGTACGGGGCCAGGGCCGCGCACCGCGTCGACTTCGCCGAGCAGATCGACGAGTCCTGGTTCGAGGGCGTCGGCACCGTCGGGGTGACGTCCGGCGCCTCCGTCCCCGAGGTCCTCGTCCAGCGCGTGCTGAGCCTGCTCGCCGACTACGGTTACGGCGACGTCGAGGAGGTCGTCACCGCGGAGGAGGACATCCTGTTCTCCCTCCCCAAGGAACTGCGCACCACGCTCAAGGCCGCAGGAGACGCGTCCCGCGGTCTCGGCGGCCACGGATCCCGACCGACGTCCTGACCACGTCGACGGCCGGCCGTCACGTCCGGTCAGACCGCCGCGCACAGTACGATCGCCACGGTGCGGGGGTCGGCCGGCACGGGCAACTCGGTCGGCGCGGACCGCCGCTCGCGTGAATCCCGGGTCACAGGGAAACGTGCTGAGCGCCGTCGGCATGGGCAGCACCTTATCGGGGGGCGGCAGCCCGGCTCATGCGCTGCGGTCGGACACGAACTCTACAGCGGTCAACGCGCGCGGTGTCACCTCCAGTCCCTCGGGGCGCAGGTGATCGGAGGCAACCACCGCGGGGTCCAGATCCGCGATCTTACGGGCGGTGACGAAAACGCGGTTCTCCACCGACCCGATCATGGCGTTGTAGCTCTCCACCGTGCGACGCAACGAGGTGCCCATGGCGGCCAGGTGCTTGCCGGTCGACCCGAGTCGCTCGTACAACTCGTGGGAGAGCGCGAACAGATCCCTCGCGTTCTCAGCGAGGGACTCCTGCCGCCAGGAGAAGGACACCGCCTTCAATGCCGCCAGCAGGGACACCGGAGCGACGAGCGCCACGTGCCGGGCCGCGGCGTGGTCGAGCAGACCGGGGTCGGCGCTCAACGCCGCGGCCAGAGCCGACTCGGCCGGCAGGAAGCACAGCACCAGTTCCGGGCTGGTGCTGCGGCCCTCCCAGTACCGCTTGCTGCCCAGGGCGTCGACGTGGGCGCGCACCGCTTTGGCGTGGCGAGCCAGCCACGCGGCGTGCTCGGCGTCGTTGTCGGCCTCCTGCGCCTCGAGGTAGGAGGACAATGGCGCCTTGGCGTCGAGGACCAGTTCCTTGCCGCCGGGCAGGGTGACCACCATGTCGGGTCGCTGGGCGATCCGCTGACCGTCGGCGTCGACCCGTTCCCCGTGTACCTGTTCCGCGAAGTCGACGTGGGCCAGCATCCCGGCCGCCTCGACCACGCGACGCAGCTGCGCTTCGCCCCACGTGCCGCGGGCCGACGTCGACCGCAGCGCGCCCGCGAGGGACTGCGTGGCCAGCTGCAGGTCCCCGTTGGCCGTCCTCGCCGCGGTGAGCGCCTCGTGGATCCCGCCGTACTGCTCGGCACGCTGCTGCTCCATCACGCGCACGTGCTCCTCGACGGCGGCGAGCTTCGCCTGCACGGGCGCCAGGGCCTGCAGCACGTCGAGTTGTTCCCGGTTGCGCTCGTCCGCCGAAGCGGCCCGTGCTTCCAGCTGGTGACAAGCCTCCTGGGCCCGGGCCAGCTCCGCGGTGAGGGTGGCCACGCGAGCGCCACCGTCGTCGTCGGTCGTTCGGCGCCCGACGACCACGCCGGCCATCAGGCCGACCAGCAGGGTGAGCAGAGCCAGGAGAAGCGCGGCGAGAAGGTCCATGTGTCCACCGTCTCACCGGGCTCCGACAGAACTGGGCAGCCTGCGGCCGTCATCCTCGCCGCTGCCCTCGCATGCCTACCCGAACAACGGCCAGCCTGCGGCCGTCGTCCTCGCACGCCTGCCCGAACAACGGCCACCCTGATTGGGCTCCAGCGCCCCAGCCCGATCAGTGGCCCCGATGCTCGGGCCAGCGTGCGGGCGATGTCGCCGCCGACGTCGCGCTAGCTGGCCGCCCGTAGAATGGACTCCCGTGGCTCTCACTATCGGCATCGTCGGCCTGCCCAACGTCGGCAAGTCCACCCTGTTCAACGCCCTGACCCGGAACCAGGTGCTCGCGGCGAACTACCCGTTCGCGACCATCGAGCCGAACATCGGGGTGGTGAACCTGCCGGACCCGCGGTTGGACCAGCTGGCCGAGCTGTTCTCCTCGGCCCGCATCATGCCCGCGACCGTGTCCTTCGTCGACATCGCGGGGATCGTCAAGGGCGCCAGCGAGGGGGAGGGCCTCGGCAACCAGTTCCTCGCCAACATTCGCGAGGCGCAGGCGATCGCGCAGGTGGTGCGCGTGTTCGACGACCCCGACGTCGTGCACGTCGACGGGAAGATCGACGCCGCGTCGGACCTGGAGACCATCAACACCGAGCTGATCCTCGCCGACCTGCAGACCCTCGAGAAGGCGCTGCCGCGGGTCGAGAAGGAAGTGAAGATCAAGAAGCGGGACGCTGCCGAGTTGGCGGAACTGCAGAAGGCGCAGGCCGTGCTGGAGCGGGGCGACACCATCTTCTCCTCCATCGCCTCCGACAAGCTCGAGATGGAGCACCTGCGCGAGCTGAGCCTGCTCACCGCCAAGCCGTTCATCTACGTGTTCAACGCCGACGCCGACGTGCTCGCCGACGAGGCCAAGCGGCAGCAGCTGGCCGACCTGGTGGCCCCGGCCGACAGCGTGTTCCTCGACGCGAAGCTCGAGTCCGAGCTGATGGAACTGTCCGAGGAGGAGGCCCGCGAGATGCTGGAGATGGAGGGGCAGACCGAGTCCGGCCTGGACCAGCTCGCCCGCGTCGGTTTCCACACCCTCGGGCTGCAGACCTACCTGACGGCGGGGCCGAAGGAGGCGCGTGCCTGGACCATCAATGCCGGCGACACGGCGCCCCAGGCGGCCGGCGTCATCCACACCGACTTCCAGCGCGGCTTCATCAAGGCCGAGATCGTCTCCTTCGACGACCTGATGGACGCCGGGTCGATGGCCGAGGCGAAGGCCCGCGGCAAGGTCCGCATGGAAGGCAAGGACTACGTCATGCACGACGGCGACGTGGTCGAGTTCCGCAGCGGAAGTGCATCTAAGCGGTAGACTGGAGGCATGACCTCGACCGCCTCCGCCGACGACGCTCAGCCCGTTCGCGCCGCCATCTACCTGCGCATCAGCCAGGACCGCGAGATGGATGGTCTCGCGATCGAGCGCCAGCGCCAGGACTGCGAGGCAATGGCTCGGTCCCGTCGCTGGGAGGTCGTTGAGACCTACGTCGACCAGAGCAAGTCGGCCACGGACAAGACCAAGAAGCGGCCCTCCTATGACCGGATGGTCTCCGACTACGAAGCGGGCCGGTTTTCCGCCATCGTCTGCTACGACCTCGACCGGCTGACGCGACAGCCCCGTCAGCTCGAAGACTGGATCGACCGGGCCGAGACCCGGGGACTGGCCCTGGTGACGGCCAACGGGGCCGCGGACCTGTCGACCGACGGCGGGCGCTTGTTCGCCCGCATCAAGGCCGCTGTCGCCAGGGGTGAGGTCGAGCGGAAGTCCGCGCGCCAGTCACGCGCGCACGTCCAGCGAGCCAGCGAAGGCCGAGTCCCGAAAGGCGTTAGGCCCCTGGGGTATGACGCCGACGGGGCTGTGGTCCGCAAGGAGGCGAAGGCTGTCCGGGCCATCTACGACGCCTTCGACCAGGGCGCTTCCTTACGGGGTATCGCCCGGGCACTGTCAGGAATCGAGGAGGAGGACGGCGACAAGGCCGATCAGGTCAAGGGCGTGCCGAAGTTGCCCAACCACTCCCGCACCCTGACGATCGAGCGCAACAAGAAGCGGGCCGCCAAGGACCTCCCGGCCAAGCCTGTCCCCGACGACCGGCCGTGGGCGGAGAGCACGGTCCTTGGCATCCTGCGCAACCCCCGCTACGCGGGCTACTCGGTCTACACCGACGTCAGGGACCGCCGGGCAACGGTGGCCGACAACCAGTCCCGGCTGGCCAACGGCGAACGACCACGCGGCAAGCGCAGGGACTGGCGAGAGTTCATCGTCAAGGGTGAGAACGGCCTGCCGGTCAAAGGCAAATGGAAGCCCCTCGTCTCGGAGGACCTGTGGCAGCGGGTGCAGCTCAAGCTCGATGACGACTCGCGGATTACCAACCGTGTCGGAACACACCGCCGCCACCTGGGCAGCGGTCTGTATGTGTGCGGCGTGTGCGGCTCCTTCGTGCGGGGCTGGTCGCGCGGATATCGCTGCAAGCAGGCCTGTATGAGCCGCACCGGTGACCCCATCGACGAGCTGGTACGCGGCGTCATCGCGGAGCGACTCCGCCAGCCCGATGCGCTTCGCTCCGTCGCGGCCACTGACTCGCCCCGGCTCACAGGTCTGCAAGCCGAGATCGACGAGCAGCGCAGACGGATCGCGCGCGCAGAGCACGACTATGACGCCGGTCTGCTCGAAGCAGCCGACCTCAAGCGCAACCGCACCCGCGCCAAGGAGGCCATCGCCCGGCTGGAGGCCGAGATCAAGACCCTGCCGCGTGGCACCGTGAACGTGCCGATCCTGGGCAGCGACGACCCAGCACAGGCGTTCCTCGACGCAGACCTCAACGTCCAGCGCGCCACCATCGAAGCCCTGGCACGCGTCACGCTCCAGCCGCAGAGGCGCGGGCGGAAGAAGTTCAACCCCGCCAGCGTCGAGATCGACTTTGGCGGCGCCAACGAGAATCCTGTTGCGACGATCTAGACGCACCCACCACGGGTTCCGAGCCCGACTTTGTCAGTGGCCATCTATAGGCTTGAGTCACGGGCGGCAGGCGGCCCACCGAACTTATCAGGAGGCACATCATGACCAAGACCATCTTCATCGCGTTCGCCATCGAGGACGAGCGCCAGCGCGACTTCCTCAAGGGGCAGTCGCTGCACCCGCGCTCGCCCTACGAGTTCGTCGACATGTCCGTCAAAGAGCCCTACCAGTCGGAGTGGAAGGAGAAGGTGCGCACGCGCATCAAGCGATCGCACGGCGTGATCGTCCTGGTCAGCAAGAACTCGCTCACCTCCACCGGCCAGAAGTGGGAGATTCAGTGCGCTAAGGAAGAGGGCAAGCCGATCCGGGGTATCTGGGCGTACAGCAGCGACCGCACCAATCTGTCGGGCGTCACCACGTACCCCTGGACCGACGCAAACATCGCCGCGTTCATCGACTCCCTGTGACCATGCACAAAGCCCTCATCGTCGGCATCGACCACTACGAGAAGATCGGCTCACTGCGGGGTGCGGTAAACGACGCACACAGCGTCAAGAACATCCTCTCACGCCACGCAGACGGCACTGTGAACTTTGTGCAGCCCAAGTTAATGGCAGCCGCTGGGCCGGAGACCGCCATCTCCCGCACCGAACTCCGGGAGGCGGTGGAGGAACTGTTCCGTGACAACGCAGATATCTCGCTCTTCTATTTCTCGGGCCACGGCTACATCGACAGCGTCGGCGGCTTCCTATGTGCCAGCGACTGCGAGAGCGGCCACGATGGCCTCGCGCTCAGCGAGGTCATGACATTCGCCAGCAAGTCCCCGTCCAAGAACAAGATCATCATCTTGGATTGCTGCCACGGCGGCGTCGCGGGCGACAGCTCGACCTCACCCTCGGTCGCTGAGATCAAGGACGGGGTGACAATCCTGACGGCGTCAACTGCTGACCAGTACGCCATGGAGTCCGGCGGGTCGGGAGTGTTCACCAACCTTCTGGTGGATGCGCTGAACGGTGCAGCGGCCAACCTTGTTGGTGAAATTACGCCCGGCAGCGTCTACGCACACATCGACCAGTCCCTGGGCCCCTGGAACCAGCGACCTGTCTTCAAGACGAACGTCGAGCGGTTCGTCTCGTTGAGGAAGGCGGATGCGCCGATCCAGCTCTCGGACCTCCAGAAGCTCACAACCCTGTTCGAGCACCCGTCTACGCAGCTCCGCCTCGACCCATCTTACGAGCCGGAACGTAGTGGCGCGGAGCCCGACGGGACCCCACCGCCTGACTCGGCAAAGATCGCCGACTTCGCCGTGTTGCAGGATCTGATGAAGGTCAACCTCGTGCGACCTGTTGACGCACCGCACATGTGGCACGCAGCGATGCAGTCCAAGGCGTGCGAGCTGACGGTGTTGGGACAGCATTACTGGAATCTCGTAGACAAGGACCTCATCTGATGGACGTTGAGCGTGGAGCGAGTGAAGCCCTCGAACACTCCGACCTGATCGACCGGCTCGCCAGCATTGAGCACGAACGGTGGGCCCATTGGCAGCGCTATGTCCATGACCAGTGCGAGCGGCTTGAGGACGGCTCCCTGGTCATTCCCGCGGACTTGGTGGCCCGATGGGAGCACCAGATCGCGACGCCGTACATGGACCTCTCCGAGGCGGAGAAGGAGAGCGACCGAGACCAGGTCCGCCGCTACCTTCCCGTTATCGCTGAGGCCTGTGGCTCGCGATAGCGCCTCTCACGAGCTCTGTAGTAGTAACGGATAGCCTTGTCAGTTGAAGGACGAGGAGAAGGAAACGCATGGCGAACAGGAACCTGAACTCAGCGCGCTGGGGGGCCAACGACGAGTACTACACCGTGTGGGCGTCAGTCGAACGCGAGATGAATACCTACCTAGAGTATGACCCTGACGTGTTCCGAGGCAAGGTCATCCTGCTGCCCTGCGACGATCCCGAGTGGTCGAACTTCACCAAGTTCTTCGCCCTTCACTTCACCGACTTCGGTCTCAAGAAGCTGATCTCCACGTCCTACGCACCCAACAGCAACGCCGGGGCTGCCTTCTATACTCCCACGCTGTTCGAGACCGAGGACCCCGGGTACGACGAGGACAAGTCTTTGGAGCGCGGGCGAGTGTTCACCCTAACTCCCGAGGACGTCTCCGGTGACGGACGCGTCGACATCGACGACCTAAAGTGGGCGTACCTCGACGGCGACGGCGACTTCCGCTCGGCCGAGGTCACCGCACTGCGCAACGAGGCCGACATGGTCATCACCAACCCTCCGTTCAGTCTTTTCAGAGCCTTCGTCGACTGGCTCATGGCCGGTGGCGTCGAGTTCTCAGTTATCGGCAGCAGCAACGCCATCACATATCGCGAGATTTTCCCGCTCATTCGCGAGAACTGCCTCTGGAAGGGGGCGACAGGCAACAGCAGCGACATGGTCTTCGGGATACCGAAGGGCGCACCCGTTAAGGCGGCGGACCGAGCGAAGGCCGAGCGACTCGGGTACCCCTCCGACGGTCATCAGGACTACACGCGACTCGGGAACTCGTGCTGGTTCACCAACATCGAGCACGGCCGTCGTCACGAACCCCTCCAGTTGATGAGCTTGGCCGATAACTTGAAGTTCAGCCGGCACGAGGGTGTGCGGGGCAAAGGTTATACCCGCTACGACAACTTCGATGCCATCGAGATCCCCTTTGTGGACGCGATTCCCGCCGACTACGACGGTGTCATGGGTGTCCCGATATCGTTCCTCGACAAGCACAACCCGGAGCAGTATGAGCTGATCGGAATGAGCGCCTATGGTCAAGTGCCCGCCGAGGTGAAGATCGCGTACAAGGAAGGCCATCACCGGCCCTACGTCAACGACGTTGCCAAGTACCAGCGCGTGCTTATCCGGAAGAAGGACTGACCCATGGATACCGACCTCCAGCAGTACACGGTGGCCGAGGTCACCAAAGGCTTCGTCTACAACGAGCTCGAAGGCAAGGGCTTGTTCGGCCTCAACGGCGACCTGGTCATCCAGCCCGAGTACCAGCGCCACTATATCTACGGCGACGGCAAGAAAGATGTTGCCGTCATCGACTCCCTCCTCAAGGGCTACCCGTTGGGTCTGATCTACTTCGTCGACAACGGGGTTGCCGACGGCCCGCGTCTGGAGGTGCTCGACGGCCAGCAACGCATCACCAGCGTCGGGCGTTTCGTCACCGGCAAGTTCGCTATCGTCCGCGACGGTCGCGAGCAGACGTTCTCCTCGCTCGACCCAGCCTTGCAGAAGAAGATCACAGACAGCCAACTGCTGATCTACGTGTGCTCGGGCACCGAGACTGAGATCAAGGAGTGGTTCCAGACGATCAACATCGCCGGAGTGCCACTCAACAAGCAGGAGCTGCGCAACGCGATCTACTCCGGCCCGTTCGTCACCGCCGCCAAGGCCGAGTTCTCGAACTCCCAGAACGCCCTCCAGCAGAAGTGGGCCCACTTCGTCAAGGGAGACCCTAAGCGACAGGAGGTGCTTGAAGTCGCCCTTGAATGGGTCGCCAGCTCGAAAGACCAGAGCATCGACGGCTACATGGCGGCCCACCGCCAGGACTCCGGGATCAATGAGCTGAAGTCGTACTTCACCACGGTGATCGACTGGATCGACGCAGTGTTCATCGCCCCACCGGACAAGGCCATGCGCGGCCTCGACTGGGGTGCGCTCTACGAGACCTACCACCACAAGTCCTATAAGACCGACGAGATCGACGCCAATCTCGAGGAGCTGCTCGCCGACCCGGCCGTGAAGAACCCCAAGGGCATCTACGAGTACTTGCTCGGCGGCAAGGAAGACACTCGTCTGCTTGACGTGCGCCTCTTCGAGCCTTCCACGAAGAAGCAGGCTTACGCCCAGCAGACCAAGAAGGCCCAGGCCGCTGGTGTCTCGAACTGCCCGTTGTGCGCACAGGGGAGCAACGCCAACAAGACGCGCATCTACAAGCAGACGGAGATGGAGGCCGATCACGTCGCGGCCTGGTCCCGAGGCGGCGACACCAGCCTGGCCAACTGCGAGATGCTCTGTGTGCCCCACAACCGAAGCAAGGGCAACCGCTGAGAACACGGAGGTCTCTATGCCTATGGTCATTACGCTCGGCGGCGAGACCATCGACATCGATGTCGAGGTGTTCGAGTTACTCTTCGACAACTCGTCGGTCCGCAGTTACAAGGGCTATACGGCCGCAATGGAAACCGGAGAAATTGCGTTCAGCGAGCTCCTGAAACTCGCGCGTAAGGCCGACATTCCCTACCCGCTGTTCTTCGCGCCGAAGCCTGTCGCCGCAGCACAGGTCGAGCTCAAGACCCAGAAGCTGCTCCAAGGTGTCAAGAAGGGGACCTATTCACTCAACTCGCGAGCCGCCGTCGACCTGGCTGACATCGAACTTATCGTGAAGGACCTGACGCGGAAGCAGGAACTTGTCAAGAAGTTCGATCCGTCATTGGGGCGCAATCCAATAGTCGGGATGCTCAAGAAGTCCAGGGGGTCACCCCAGCGTGACGCGCACGCACTCTTGTCCGCCCTGGGGCTCACGACGGCCACCATTCACGCGGCGAGGTCCAAGGAAGCGGCAGTGGAACTTCTGATCACTCATCTCGAAGCTGCCCACATCCTGGTCTCCCGTAGCGTCAACGGTTTCATGCCCCAGACTTTGAGCAAAGCTAAATTCAGTGGGCTTACCGTCAAGGATGCCAAGGTGCCGTACGTCTTCCTGACAGGAGGGTCCCACGGCGAAGCGGAAGAACCCGCAGGGCGTCAGGTCTTCACACTTTCGTTACTCGCTGTCCTCGTGGCTCGACGAGTATTTATGCCAGTCACCATGGATGCGCGGTCCATCACGGCGACTCCACGACAGGAATACAGCATCGTTGCTGAGATGCTGATGCCCAGCCCTTTGCTCCGCGCCGCGTCGCTGTCGTCGCTGGATGAAATCACCGAGGTGGGCGAGAAGTTCAAAGTGACGCCTAGCGCGATCGTTGTTCGAGCCGCTCACCTCAACATTCTCGACAGAGACACTGCCAACTATCTACTCGCCGAGCTCGGGAAAGCGTTCGCTTCGCGTCCCAAGAGGGAAGCCCGGAGTCCGAAACCGGTCAACGCGGTCCGCAAGTACAACGGACGTGAGTTCTCTGTCCGCATGCTCGATGCCCTCGACAGCGATCGACTCACTCCCAGAGAGTTCTGTCAGGTCGCTTGCGCCAACAAGATCAAGATCACCGACATCCCGGAGTTTCGGAGCGCGCTCACGTGAACGAACGATGGTATCTCGTTGACAACAACGTCCTCTCGAAGCTCACTCCCGCGCAACGTGCCAGCGAGTTCTTCAGTGAGAACTGTCGTGTTTCGAGCGAGGTGCTCTACGAGGCTCGTGCCTACGTGGAGGAGTCGGTAGCAGACGCGGTGTTGCCGACGACGGCAGCGGTATTGCGGCGCTTGAAGGAGGTCATGTCGGCAGTCGACCCAGGCGACACCACTCTGGTTGACCTCTACGCGAACAAGGGCGCGGCAGACCCCGTCATGATCGCATCCGCGCTGGAGGAGCAGGCGCACGAGAACGCGACCCTCTTCCCCAGCACATGGGTGATCGTCACCGACGATAAGGCAGTCGCATCCACCGCGCGTCGTGTTGGGTTGAAGGTGATGTTGTCTCCCGACTTCCAGGCGCAGTTCCCTTCCAGGTAGCGCGGCAGAGTCGCACCGCTGCCGTCTGAGTACCTGGGGTGAACGTGGGCCCGCCGTGGGCGGACCCGGGAGGTCTTCTGAGAGCGGTTGATGCGGCGTAAGCGCGTCATTTCATCAGAGCCTGACTGCCTGTCGCGTTCGCCGCTCTCCTCGAACCGAGGAGGAGATCCATGGACACGAACACCTTGGACAGCACGCCGCGAGTGTGGGTCGGCTGCCTGCACTGCTACAACTCCGGACGCCTCGTCGGCGAGTGGTTCGACGCCGTCGATGCGGACGAGGTCACCCTGACTGACGTGCACCGGGGCGCGGGCGGTAGCCGCGGCGGTTGCGAGGAGCTGTGGTGCTTCGACCATGAGAACCTGCCTGTGCGCGGCGAGATGAGCCCGCACGAGGCGGCCGAATGGGGCAGCTCCCTGACATCGGTCCCGGAGCACCAGCGTGAGGCGTTGTGCGCGTGGGTGAGGAGCGGTGACTACGTGGCTGAGGGCACGGGTGACCTGCCGAGCATCCCGGACTTCGAGGACCGCTATTGCGGCGAGTGGGAGTCGTTCCGCGAGTACGCGGAGGAGCTGGCCGACGGTACAGGCCTCCTGTCGGGAGTTCCCGAAGACGTTGCTCGGTACTTCGACTGGGCCGCGTGGACCCGTGACCTCGCGTTCGACTACACCGTCGAGGACGCGCCGGGAGGCGGCGTGTTCGTCTTCCGCAACCTGTGACTGGAAGGAGATGCCCCGATGACTGATGACCAGTGGGAGCTGCGCTTGTGCGTGCAGTGCGACATGCCCAGAATCGCCAACCGCGTGCTCGTCATGGCAGAGGACATGAGCGTGAGCCGGGTCTACTACTGCCCGGAGCACGGACCGCTGTCGATCGCGGTCGTGGTCGATATGCGCGCTATCCGAGCCCGACGGAGGGGAGAAGCATGAGTGCAGAGTCCAACGCGAGCAGCCATGCCCTGGCGTTCAGCTGGTGGCGCGGCTGTCCTGAACTCACTGACGAGGAGGCGCGCCTGCACGACCTGCTGGCGCTGCACCGGGCGACGGTCGAGTTGATCCGCGAACAGCGCGACCTGCTCAGGTACTACGACAGCGACGAGGAGCTGGGGATCAGCTCTGACCCGTGACGGGGTCCTCGTCCCAGGGGCCGCCGGTGAGGAACTCCAGCGGGTCGACCTCCAGCGTCCGGGCGATGTGGTCGATCGTCTGGAGCTGGAGGTTCATCTGACCGGTCTCGATGCGCCTGAGATAGCGGACGTCGAAGCCGAGCAGCTCGGCTGCCGTCTCTTGCGTCATGCCCTTGTGATTGCGGTAGGCGCGCAGGTTGCGTCCCACGTACTCCTGGAGGGGGCGCGCGAGGACTGGGAGGTCGACTCGCTCCGCATCGGGGCGTTCATCCTTAGGCACTCTTTCAACAGTCAGCCTGATTCCTGCTCTATACCAGGGTATTCTGATACCCGGTAGATCTGTGCCCGTTCGAGGGGAACACCAGACCAGAGACGAGAAAGAGAGCCCGTATGCCACGCCGCAAGACCCTGCCCACCGCCCTCACCACAGCAGCGGCCGTCACGGCGCTGATGCTGGCCGGCTGCTCGTCCTCGCCCACGGGAGAGGGCGCGAACGGTTCCGGCTCGAACGAGGGCAAGCCCTCGCAGGCGCAGTCGGCCACGGTCTACGACTTCCCGCTCAACGGCATGGAGCCCGTGGGCAAGGGTGAGCAGCTCACCGTGGTCCTTCCTGACGACCTCAAGCAGGCGGCAGGCAAGGAAGCCAGCAGCGTCGTGGTCGAGAGCTTCACCGTCTCGTCCCACAAGTTGCAAACCGCCGAGTACTGCGCCGTGGACATCAGCGTCCAGTTCGTCTCTGACGACGCAAAGAAAGGGCTCCTGAACTCCTACAACAAGGTGAAGAACCTGAGCGACGACACCGACGGGCAGAAGATCGCCCACGCCACGCTGTACCGGGGCGAGATCGCTACGCTCGACGAACTCGATGAGACGAACCCCGAGGAAGGGATCTACGCCGCCGACGACGGTTCGCAGATCGTTCAGGTCGCCGACTGCGCATCCTCACCGCAGGACGACGACGCCGACATCACGCTCGGCTTCAGCTACCCCGGGACCCGCAACTCCCTGGGGGACTCGTACGAGGTCTACAAGGACTTCGCGACGGCAAACCTCGCCGTCATGGCCGACGGCAGTGTCTCGGTCGCCTCGACGGACACCGGTGATTGGATGCGTGACAGCTCTGGGAAATGGATCAAGGGCTGATCCGGCGAGCTACAAGAGCAACAACCCCGCAGCCATCCGGCTGCGGGGTTGCTCTTTTCCTCCGAAGACTCAGGTCACCATCCGCGACAGACCCCTTGCGGCCTTGTTGCCGAGCCAGTAGACGACCCAGCACGTGCCAAGAGCGCTACCGACCGTGGCGACGGCGATGATCAGCTTCAACCACCACGCCTCCGCCGCTACGAACGACGCCCAGGCCCACCCGAAGATCTCGGGGATGCCGAACATCTGCCCGACGAGGCCCAGGACCATCCCCCCGACCATCACAGCAAACACATACGGCAACAACGTCACGGAGACCATCCCGATACCCGCCCAGGTCAGTGCACCCTTGAGCCGAGCGGCGATCTTCTCGAGCTTCTCAAACCACGAAGTGGCCTTCTGGAACACCTCTTCCACCTTGGCTACCATGTTGTCTCCAACGGTGACCACCCGACGCTCAAGCGATGACAGCGTTTCGGTCATGCGCTTCTCACTGGCGGCGATCTGTGCGCCGAGCTTGTCCACCAATCGGGGCGCGAGTGCCCGCGCGATACTCACGGCAAGCTTGTCCGGGTCAAGCCTCACCCGTCCGTTGGCGTGGACAGTTTCCGAGAGGGCCTTCAGCTCCGAGCGCACCTCAGAGCGAAAGGCCTCGTTCTGCTTCGCGTTCTCCTCCAACAAAGCGAGCATCTCCTTCTCGAATGGCGTCAATGAGCCTGCGTCGGGCTGCTGCGCGGGCTGCGCGCTGATGCGAGCCATGTTGATCATGCTCATGACTTCCTGCCTGCTCAGAGGAAGCTGCTCGTCGGTCGCGCGTGCCCCTGCGCTTGGCGGCATCGCCGTCGAGTCCTGACTCGTGTTCGATGGGGCGCTGGTCAGCGACTCGATCTTCGGTCCCTCGGACGTCGACTGGTCCCGCCTGTGTCGCGCTTCCTCCAACTCCTGCTGCTCGATCCTGTCCCAGACGCTCATGTCGCACCGTCCTTTCCTGGTTGTACTTGAAAATCTCCTGTGCACCCCCGTGGGTGAACTCCTCGGACAGCGACGACGCCTTCCTGCGCCGCTTCCTCGGCTTCTCGCCGGTGGTGTCGAGGGCCTTGTAGGTCCACCCGATCGACTCGTGGTCCTGGGTCGAGCCATCGGCGCTGGCCTTGATCGTGTGAACCTTCTCGTCCAGCTCGATGCCCTTCTCCGCCAGCACCTGCCGGTAGCTGGCGAGGTCGACTGACCGACGGTCAGCCAGCGACTCCTCAATCTGGTCGCCGAGCTGGCGGTCGAACTCCGAGACGGCCTCGCCCTCGCGGCGGTGCTCCCACAGCGAGCGCTGGTCCACGTTGCGTGAACCGCGCTCGGCCACGCGGAGCCCGTAGTCGCGCATCAGCTCGTCGTTCTGCTTCGCCACGTGCCAGTGCATGTTGTTGCCCTGGAGCGCACGGCCCGTGACGTTGTCGTGGTTGATGACCGTGATGTGGTTGTGCGGGTGGCCGCCCGCACCGTCGACGTGCGTGATCACCAGCACGTCACTGTTCGGGTGCAGCTTCTTCGCGAACTCGTAGCCCAGGTCGTTGACCGTCTGCACGGCCTCGGGGTCGTTCGGGTCGAACTCGCTGCTCTCGAAGCTCTGGATCAAGGAGCGCGCCTCGATCCGGCGGCTATGCGCCGTCGCGAGTGCCTCGGCGCGCTCGACGAACTCCTCGGGGCTCTCGGCGTCGACACGCAGTGCAGCCACCCGGTCGGTGCCCTCGGTCTTGTTGCGCCGGTACTTCTCGGTGCCCTTTGCCCCGTACAGCTCGTACTCGACCTTGGGCCGGGTCTTGGCGATGCGCTTGGAGTTGGTGACGCTCATACCGCCCGCCTCGTCCCGCCCAGCTCGTCCTCGACGCGGCGCAGCACGTCCGTCAGCTGAGCCAACACCGCCAACGCCGTCGGACTGCCGAGCGTTGCGGCACCGTCGCTGTGCACCTTGCGCACCAGCTGGTTGAAGTTCACGCCGATGCGGTTCACTTCGACGCGCAGCTCTCGCAGAGCAGGAGAGTGCGCAGTGACCCCTTCGGTGTCCGCGATCGCTGCCGCGATCGCCGTCGGCACGACCCCGCCCTCGACGACATCGAGGACGGAGGCACGCACCAGTGCCGACGGAGCGACCCTCATCGCAAGGGCTCGCCGCCTCACGCGTGCGAGTTCTCCTTCGTTGAACCGCACGGTGAGTCGCTCACCCTTACTCGGCGGCCGCGTGTCTGGGATGTTGCTTGCCATGTGAATCCCTCCTCCTTCGTCGTCGTGCTTCAAATGCCTGCCCTGCCTGATCACCCAGACACATGAGGTGCAAGCAACCTTTTCGTCAGACATCGCTGGCGCTCGTCTTCCTCAAAGGCGCTTGCGGGGGAGGGCTGCGCCCTCCCCTCGACCCCTCCTGGCCACCGGCCTCACGCCCCGGCCGAGAACGTCGACTTCTCGGCAGCCACACCGCTCGGCGGCGTGGACTCGGACGAACGAGTCGCCCGCTTCGCGCGCTCCCGACGACGCTGCGCCTCACCGGACAGCCGCTCCCGTGCCTTGGCCTGGAGGCGCTCGAAGACCTCCGAGTGCTCCTCCTCCAGGAGGTCGACGACGATCTCGCGGACCTTCGCGTCCTCCTTCTCCTGCCGCTGCCGCAGCCGAGCGATCCGAGCAGCGGCGTCCTCCTGCTCGACCTCGATCTCCGCCTCGATGTGCGACAGGCCGCCTGCGACCTTCTCCTCGATCCGCTGCGCCTTCGTCTGCTTCGCCATGCTGGTCTCCTCTCTCCACCCGGCGGTGCCGGTCTTCCGTCGGTAGGTCGCCTTCGCGGCAACTGACCGGGGTTACTCCTGGTCCAGGTCGAAGGTCTTCGTGATGACCTCCTTCTCCTCGTCTTCGATGCTCTGCTCGCGCTTCTTGCCCTCGGTCGCCCTGCTCGCGAGGAACTTCGTTGCGTTTCCGATCAGCGAGGGGAAGATGATCAGGGAGGCGAGGAACGCCGCCGCTGCGCCTGCCATCCACACGTTGGTGAAGACCGTCAGCGCCCAGCTGATGCCCGAGCGGGCGAGCATGAACGCGAGCGTGTAGCCAGTCGCCAGGGCCGCAAGCCGCCAGATCGGTGACCGAGCCTGCCACTCGCGGAAGTCCGCGGCCATCGTGCGCAGCAGACCCTTCGTGCCCTTGAACGCCGAGTCGTCCTGCTTCTCGGGGAGCCCGATGATGCCGTTCTTGAACAGCAGCGTGGTCAGCTGCACGAGGAACATCGTGAGCATGGTCGCGGCGATCTCCAGCCAGCCGTTCTTGGCCAGCGCGTACGCCACCATGCCGATCGCGCCACACAGCAGCAGCGTCGCGATGATCTGGTAGATGCGGTTGTTCTGCTCGATGTTGACGACGACCTGGCCGCCCTTGCTCTTGCCCTTCGCCATGATCAGGCTCCTTCCTTGTGCTCGGGCTCGTGCCCGACCTCGGTCTCCACTTCGATGACGATCGGCGCAATGCCCACCGGCTCGTCGTCGCGCTCCTGGTGAGATGAGTTGTCAACCTCGACGGGCACGGCCGGCGCCTCGGTCTCGACGACGATCGGAGCGATGCGCTGCTTCGACTGCTTCTGCTTGCGTGCCACGGCCGCCCAGCCGTTCGCACGGACCAGCCATGCCGCCCACGCGACGCCTCCGACCACCTGGAACGCGACGTATCGCGCCGCGAGGAGGACGCCGCCCTCCAATCCCGTCGTCGACAACACCAGCCACGCCACTGCGCCGAGCACGGCAGCGATCAGCAGGTACGGACCGGGCATCATGCGGCCCCACTTGCGGACCATCACCCACCAGGTGCCGTACGCAGCCCGGCTGATGATCAGCGCTGGTCCCGCGAGCACCGCGACGACCATGACGCCGATGAGGGCCAGCAACGCCCAGCCCGCCGTGTTCGCTGCGCCCTCCTCACGGAAGATCACCCGGTACAGGAGCGGTCTGGTCGTGACCTCGGCGAACCCGGCATCACCGGCACCTGCCTCGTAGCGGTCGTTCCGCCGGGCAACGACGGCGAGCTTCTCGCCACGACGACGAGCACCCGGGCGGTGCCCGGCACGGGCGAGAACCCAGGCCGCCCGTTCCCGCTCCCAGCGGTGCTCACTCATCGGTGTGGCTGTCCTCGGGGACGTAGCGCACGCCGTCGACGATGCACACGCTCTTGTCCGTGGCCTGACCGGTCTGAGGGTCCATCTGACAGACGCGTCCACCGTCGGAGCTGATACCTGCCGTGTAGCCGAGGAAGAAGGTGCCGCCAAGCAGCACCAGGACAGCGATCAGGCCAAGAACGTACTTACCCATGGGGTCCTCCTTCGATCGAAGCTCGTGCCTAACACGATAGCATGTGCTACAAAGCTACGAAAGGAGTGAAGTGCCGTGGACGTACGCTTGGGTATAACACCCGATCTAGTGCTATTGAGCTACCAGGAGGCCCACGACATGTCAGCGACGAGGCTCGCCATCTCCCTGACCGACGACCAGGCCCAACGGCTACGAGTCGCCGCTGCGGAGGCGAACATCCCGCACGGCGTGCTTGGCAGAGCACTTCTGGTCTACGGCCTGGGCAAGCTCGGTAATGAGGAGCTGGAAGCCGTCATCGAGCAGGAGGCCGCAAGCTTCCGCGAGAGCAGATCCAAGGGTGGCAAGACCGCGACCGCCAACCGGTGGCACAACAAGGACGAACCGCACCAGAAGGAGTAGCCGTGGCTCTCTTCAGCAGCACCACCTACACCCCGCCGCCGACCCCGTTCGGAGGCTTCATCGACGGCAAGCCCGCCGAGACCGCGCCACACCTGCTTGTGAGCGGGCCCTCCGGCGTCGGCAAGTCCAGGCGTGTCCTCGGTCCGGGCATCCTCATGTGGCAGGGACCGGTCGTCGCCGTCTCCTCGAAGCCCGACCTCATCGACCTCTGCCTGGAGCAGCGGCACGAGTGGGCCGGTGGTCGACACACGTACGTCCTGGACCTCTCGGGCGAGGTGCCCGACGATGTTCTGCCACCCGGGGTCGAGAAGGTCGTCGTCGACCCAACCGCGCTCATCCGCACCGACGACGACGCGATGGACCTCGCGAGCATCCTCATGCAGTCCGGTGCCGCCGGAGCCGGTGGCGGAAACACCAAGGGCGGCGGCAGCGGTGATCCGTTCTGGGAGAACGTCTCCCTCGCTCCGCTGGCCGCGCTGCTGCGCGCGACCGGCCAGCGCGGCATCACCTGGACCCGAGCCGCCGTCGGCCGCCTGAGCCCGGACGACGAGGACGACACCGAGCAGCCGAGCTGGATCAACGCGATCGGCATCCTGGAAGATCTGTCACCGATGCTCGAATCGGAGCTGAAAAGCGCAGCACTGCTCGACGCGAAGATGCGCGACTCGATCATGGTGACCATGAAGTCCGCCGTCGCCCCGTGGCTGCGCTCCACCGTCGCCGGTGACGGCACGTCGCGGGCCTTCACCCCGGACATGCTGGCCCACCCGAAGGCCACGCTGTTCATGGTCGCCCCGGCGACCGGCGTCGCAGCCGGTGCCGCCGTCTCGGCGGTCGACTTCATCTCCAAGCGGTGGCGCGCCAACCAGACCGAGAAGACCAGGCTGCCCAGGCTGCTCATGGTCGTCGACGAGCTGTGCAACACGATGCCCTGGCCGAAGCTGCCGACCGTCGTCACCGAGTCCCGCGCGATGGGCATCCACCTGCTCTGCGCGGTGCAGGCCACGTCGCAGTTCGCCAAGCGTTACGGCAAGGAGGGCATGGACGAGCTGCGCGAGGTGTTCCCCGCAGTCCTGTGCCTCGTCGGCGCACCCGAGAAGGACATGCTCGAACGAGCGGCGTGGTGGTACGGGCAGAGCGAACGCCACAAGACCACTACCGACCACCTCGGGCGACAGTCCCAACAGTCCGAGAAGGCCGACACCCTGCACGCCACTGACCTGCTGCCGAAGTCGATGGACGAGGGACGGCTGCTGCGCGGCAAGCGCCCCGGCGCGGCCGCGGACACCTTCTCCGACGCTGGTTTGCTGGTGAACCTCGTCGACATCTCCCAGGTCAGGTTCAAGGCTCGCCCCAAGGCGGCTTGAACGTATACGAAGACCCTCAGCGAAGGTTGCCGCTAGGTTTGCTCTCGTGGGTAGCTCAGGCGTGCAACTTTGCCGTATCGACAAGCTGCTCACGGAACAGGGAGGCGTCGAAGACGCTGTCCTCATTCTGTATGCCGATTCCAGCGTCACAGAGGAATGTCGTCAATTGATCCCCGTCCATCGAGAGCATGCCGGACCGTTCGAGCAGTGCCTTCGCTCCGACGCTAAAACCGCCAGTTGTGAAGATCAGGATGAGGGACGCGTCGAAGGGGCGCAAGCGGAGGCCTGGCCATTCTTGAAGCGCGCCGCCAGTACGAGCCAGCTCGGCGGTTCCAACCATCTCCCGGACCACTGCCGGTGCCAAGTTTGAAGTGGGGTAGTGCTTCGCCTGTCCGATCAGCCAGACTTTCGCACGGTCATCAAGTCCTCCGTATGGGAACGGAGAGTCAAGCCTTCCTCTTAGCTCTAGCCTCCCGTGGAAGTCGATCCCTCCATCGTTGCTCTGTCTCGTGGTTCGAGGGTCCTGGCAGCCAAGCAACCTCAGAACTGTGGCACACGCGAACTCGAAGTCACGATACGTAAGCCCTAGTAAGGCTGCTTTCGCCTCGTTGGCGAAAGCCCTCCGGGAGCGCGCCGTTCTGTCCTCGGCCGGAAGTCCCGGATCATCGAAGGACGCCCCCCGGACCCACTCTTTTCCAGAGCCGAAGAGCTCGATGTTCCACGTGGTGCCGTTCTGAATCGCAGCATTCCGCATCGTGTCCAGTCTGTCCTGAACTTCGGGCACAAGCGCTTCTACAAGCTCTAGCGCATGGTTGATGCTGTCGCCATAACCGTTCGCCTGTGCCAACTCCGCCAAGCAATGGTGCAAATCTTGAGGATGCGCACCGGGGGTCAGATGTTCGACGAGCAGTCGCGTGAGATCTTCCGCCCCGATAGCCATCAGTCGGAGACCGCGTCCTCATCCGTTCTTCTTGCAGCGCTCACTGCCCGAAGCACGGAGCTGGACTTTTCCTTAAGTGATGTCAAGATTTGCACACCGTCATCATCAAGGTTCTCCATCGTTTCCAGGCTCATGTCGCGGAGAGAGGCGAGGGCGGCTTTCGCGTTCGGCAGCCACTTCGTCGCTTTTGCTTCTGACTTAACGATCGCTAGCGCATCGGCCAGGCTTTGGTCGTCATCCTGCATTGCTGACAGAGCATCGGGGTTCTCGATGATGAGTTTCAGATCTCGGATGTCACCATAACCAGTTATCTTCTTCGGCGTGTCCGCATCGCCGGTCAGCCAGAAATACATTTGCTCTCGGTTGTTGGCTTCCGTCAGCTCGTATTTTGAGTTATCCCATCCCAGCCACTCGCGTAGCTTGGGTTGCCCCACCACTTCGTGGAAGATTGCATAAAAGTCAGGAGTGACAAGCTCGCCGTACTCCGGATCATTGGCCATCTGAGTCAGGGCCGAGAAGGCGCGATGCCTGCGATTTACTTCTTGGACAGTCAACCCAAGCCTGGAGGCGACCTGCCGAGCGTCGATGCCGCTATCTTCCATGAGTTCGTACACCAGGAGAGCGCTTTGGTAACCGCCCCACTCTTTCGGACCACCAACGTGCCTGATACCCATAATCGCGAGAAGGTCTTCGTCGGATGCGTCCGAAGCAAGAAGAACAGGCACCGCATCGAACACGTCAGACACCGAAGACTTCAACGCAGCGCCGCTTGTGTGCTCTTTCCTGAGCAACTTCAAGGCCGCCGTACGACGGTTTCCCTCTACTACTACGTAGTGGCTCGACCCGGTGGCACTGTCACCTGATTTGCCTGCTTCGGAACTCGATTCGATTTTCAGAGGACGAACGACGATGCGCTCCACTGGAACGAAGCCGTTCTCAGCAATAGAACGCTTCACTTCAGTGACACCATCGCTCACGATCCGCTCAAGCGCGGCCTCCTGGACAGACTTCTCGGCGAAACGAGATTCAGCGACCTCGATGGCTGTTCCTGGACCTCGGAACCGAAAGTTATTTGGGTCGAGAAGAATGTCGTCGAGTGCAACCGTGTCAGGCGAGTAGGTGACCATCTGCTCATTCTACGCAGCAGAAGACCCCCGGAAGCCTCGGCTCCGGGGGTCTTCTCTTGCGCGGGATCAGCGACTCAGGGACGCATCGCGCTCGCGCTCCTGCTGCTTACGGGCCTCGATCACCCGCTCGCGCTCGGACTGCCGCTGCTGCTTGCCGCTGGTGTCCTTGTCGGCCTGAGCCTTTGCGTGCTGGCCCTGAGCCGGACCGCGCTGCTGCTCCGCCGCCCGCTGGTGCTGCGACCGGGCACGCGCCTGCGCCTGCCTGCGCTGACGCTGCGCCTCGGCGTACTCGGCGCTGCCCTTCGCCTCGGGACCGTAGCGGCGCTCCACCGCCTTGTCCCCGCCCTTCGCCAGCTCCTGGCGCATGGACTTGACCAGCTCCTGGTCGGGCTTCTTCTGATCGTTGCTCATGATCGTTCCTCTCTTCGTCTACTAGCTGCCGACCCGGTCATACGACCGGATCGAGATCCCCTGGGCGATCAGGTTGTGGCTCATCTGCTCCTCGTGCTCGTCGCACACGAACGAGCTGAACCACTGCGTGATCAGCTCCCACGTCGCCCTGGAGCTGCACCACTCGCACTCATGCATCGGCATCACCCCCTCTCCGCGTATCGACCCGTGCCGCCCAGCGCCGCGTAGAGCGTCGACCGGCTCACGCCCAGATCGCGGGCGACGACCGACTTCGCGACCCCGCTCCGGATCCGCTCACGAGCGGAGGCGGTCTGCTCAGCCGACAACTTCGGCCCCCGCGCGTACACGCCCTTGCGCTTGGCGATCGCGATGCCCTCCGCCTGGCGCTCCCGGATAGTGGCCCGCTCCAGCTCGGCGACGGCCGCGAGGATCGTCAGCATGAACTCGCCCTGAGGCGTGTCCGTGTTCAGCGCCGGGTTGTCGACGAACCCGACGGCGACGCCCTTCGCGGCGAGGCCCCGGACGATCGAGAGCAGATCGGTCGTCGAGCGGGCGAGCCGGTCCGGCGACTTCACCCGCACCTTGTCGCCCTCACGCACGTACGCGAGCATTTCTTGGAGCTGCTCGCGGTCGGTGGTGTTCTTGCCCGAGACCTTCTCGGAGAACAGCCGGTCGACCTCGCCGACCGCTTCGAGCTGCCGGGCCTCGTTCTGGTCGGCGGCGCTCACACGCACGTAGCCGACCACCTGACCCGTGGTGTTCGATGACATCTAGACCCTCCTACGAATGTGTTTGATGAGTTGGGGATGGACCTCGTTCGACGGTGAAGTCGGCTCGCTCCGAGTTGTCCGACGGGGTAGACCCTGACGGACGCTCGCGAGAGCGCCTCACCTCAAGCTCGGAGCGCTGACCGATCGATGTTGAGCTGATCGGCAAGGTGCTCATGCCGCACCTCCTTCGGGCGCGCAGACTCCGCCCGCGTGGACGGCGACCGCGTGGCCGCTCCCGCACATCCAGCCGGACGGCAACAGCACGTGGCCGTCGTACTCGGGGAGCGACAGCACGTCCGAATAGCACGCCTGGCAACCGTTGCGAGCGGCGAGCTCGGTAGCGACCGATTCGAGGTCCTGGCGGCGAAGCCGACGATCAACGTCGGCCACGTCCGCTGCCTCCGCAGCGTTGGCGGCCTCTTCGGCCTCGTGCTTCTCCAGCGTCTCTCCGTCGATAACCTCGATCCCGGCGAGCAGCTCGCCGACGACGTCGGCACCGGCGCGGTCGGCGACCAGCTGGAGGGCGTGATGCTGGTCGATGATCGGGCGCAGCAGCACCTCGCCTACCTGGAACGTCGCGGCCTCGCGCTCGTCATCGCTCTCGATGGCGTCAAGACCTCTGGATACGGCTTTCATGCTGGCCCGCATCCGTGCAACCTTCTGGAAGGCAAGGAAGTCGTCGGTGTCATTCACGAAGCCGCGATTGACCGACATCTCGATGCTGTCTGGCGTCACTTCGAACACGACTGGGAACCGCCCCCAGGACTGGTTGCGGTCCTCGGCCTCGTGCACGTTGCCGCTGGCATCGGTGTACTCACCGGCGAGGCCGTCGAGGTATTCGGCGTACGGCGTCGTCTTAGCGATGATGTTGACCGCGTGCACGAGCCGCACGGAGCCGTACTTGATGTTCACATCACTGGCGCTCGGGTGATCGTCGAACACTTGCCAGACGCCTTCGCGGCTACCAAGCGCAGCCAAGAGGCCCGGCACGCTGTAGTCATCCCAGATGATGACCGGCTGACCCTTGTAGTTCTGGAGCGGAACCCGGGCATCCGTCGCGACGTGGTAGCACTCATCGGCGTCGAGATCGGGATACAGCATCCGGGCAAACAGCTTCGCGAGCTGTGTCTTCCCCGTGCGCCCCTTGCGGACAGCGCCTGCCGGTGAGCCAATGTAGTAGTTCGTCCGATGCCTCGGCGCGGGCTGATGCAGCATGAAGTCCTGCCGAAGCTTCTGAAGCTTGTCCAGGTCCTGGATGTAGATCGCTCGTTCGTCCTCGCGGACCTGCTTCAGCGTCATCTCGCCGAGCATTACGGCCTCACGGACCGCGTCGCGCTTCTTGAGACTCGCCCGTTGACCGGCCTTCGCCGCCCGTGCCAACTTGTGCTCGTCCAGCGCTGGTCGCCAATCGAAGCTTGCGTGGACCTTGCCATCATCGTAGTGATACTTTCCCGCCGCGATCTGGTTCGGATGTTCATGGGTGAGGTACTCAATGAGATCCATGAACGCACCCTGCGGCTTGATCTCGACGGCATTCGGCGGCACCCCGAACGCTCGGGCGATCTGCCCGAGCGTCGAGAACGACTTCCGACGAACGGCGATGTGGAAGTGGTCGGCCTTTCGTTGACCGGCGACCACGCCAGGGAGCTTCTCCGCCTCCTCGACGGTGTACTGATCCTGGTCGTGCTTGATCCAGGCCCAGTCAGTCATGCCCTTTTTGCCGACCGCCTTGCCGATCCGCTCCTCCGACATCAGCACGCGAGTGGTGTCGAGGTACCTCTCGTTCTGCGTGATCAAGAAGACGCGGCCGCCGAGGTCGTCAGAGTCTGCGTAGGCCCATTCGCCGCCATCCTTGTAAGGGTCCTCGTCCGAGCCAGCCAGGTCGAGAAGCCGCAGGGCCTCGGGCAGCTCGTCACTCGCAGGGTCGCCGCCGGATGTGGTGTCTTCCGACTGCACGTCGTCCAAAACGACTGAAACGACCTCAGTGGCAGCGGGGGGACACAAGCCCAAGGTCCCCCCGCTGGAACCGTGTGTTTCTGCGGGAGTAGCGGGGTGCTGAGAGGAAAAACAACTAGAACGACTGGCCGCTTCGGGCTCAACAATGGTGGGGGTGTCGACCGCAGCCGACCGGCCAGTTGCTGACGCATGTTCCTGGGCTGCCTTGCGACGCAACCGTGCCCGACGTCCGCTCATGAGGCACCGCCCAACAGCGCCGACAGCCTGCGGACCTGCTCGTCGGTCAGCGGGGGAGCGGTGGCGGCGATCCGCGCGACAGCGGCCTCGACGGTCTCGAACGTGTGCGACGGCTGGGTCGGCACGGCCAGGGCATCGAGATCGGAGCGCAAGACCTTGACGCGGCCGCCGATCTTGACAGCAGGCAGCTTGCCCTGCTTGATCCAGCCACGGAGCGTCTGATAGGCGCCGTAGCCGAGCTCGACGGCATCGGTCAGATTGAGGTAGTGGGTGTGGTCGCCCTGCGGGGGCGGGGAGTACACCATGAGAACTCCAGACAGCGTGAACTGTCCGGAGAGGGGTGCTTTCCCGGCTTGTCATCTGGGCGGCCTAGCGTGCCGTGCTCGTTGGCGAGGTGATCCTCGCCGCTGCTTTACGGGAGCGCTAACTCCCCACCCAGCCTCTGGTTCTCGATCTCGGAGGAGTTGCCGGTCGCTAGCCGTTCGGAGCGCTACTCCGTGGTGCGAAGACCATGCCTCGCATCCACCCTCAGGGTGATCCTTCTTCGATCACCTTGCGGGTCGCGGTGAACAAAGACTTGACGCGATCCTATCAAAGGCTGTCAAGACTGAGCAACTAGCAGTGCTGTCATGCACCTCAGCTGCGAAACGCGGTGGAGTTCCCGTTTAACGTGTGAGTCTCAACCTGTTGACTCTTCCTATAGTGGGAAGATATCTTCCTGTTCTGTGAAGACTCTCGCTCCGCAGCTGACGCCGTTCGTGCGCTCCGATGCGGTCGGGGCGATCCTCGCGGAAACGCTCGGACACCCCGACCGTGAGGTCTCGCTCGCCGAGCTCGGGCGACGTACCGGCGCAAGCGGTCCGGTGGTGCACCGCGAGGTCGGTCGGCTCGTCGAAAGTGACGTTCTTCGCGATCGTCAGGAGGGGCGCAACCGCCTCGTCCGCGCGAACGCCGAGCACCCGCTGTTCGCGCTCATGCGAGACTTGATCGTCGCGACATACGGGCCGATTCCGGTGCTTCGTGAGCTCTTCGAGGACGTCGGCGGTGTCGAACGGCTTCTGATCTATGGGTCGTGGGCCGCGCGTCGGGCGGGGGAGAGCGGAGCGTTCCCGAACGACATCGACGTCCTCGTTGTGGGCAACGTGCCGAGGCGGACACTGACGAAAATCGCTACCGACGCCAGTGACCGGCTCGATGTGCCGGTGAGCATCACGAGGCTCCTGGTTGAGGACTGGGAGGCCGAGGACGCATCGCCCTTTGTCGTGACGGTCCGATCTCGCCCCACTGTCGATGTGATGACGAGCGAAGTCAGTGGCTGACGTGATCGAGCAGATGGTTGCGAACCGCCGGCTTGACCGGGTCGCGGTGAACCGGGATCATGCACTGAGCGTGATCGGCATGGCCGAGCTGCATGTCCGTACGGCGACGGTCCTCGCGAACACGGACGATCACGCGATGGCGTTCACTGCAGCGTATGACGGCGCGCGGAAGGCGCTCGCGGCAGTCCTCGCGATCGAGGGATTGCGCGTCCGTCCGGTCGGTGGAGCGCATCGCAACACCGGGGTGGCGGCAGCGGCGTTCGTCGACGATGAATCGCTGGAGGAGTTCGACTGGATGCGCCAGGTGCGCAATGCGACGGAATATCCCGACGATGACCGCCCGACGGCGACGAAGCAAGACGTCGCCGAGGCGATCGAAGCGGCGTCCGCGATTGTCGAAGCTTGTGCGGGGTATGTTCGCAGCGGGCGATGAGCGCTGGCGTGCGTGGATGTCGCCACACGTTTATGGACGTGTTCAACTCTCGTTCGACGATGCTCTCGTGGCTCTCCCAACCCCGACCTTGGAAACCGATCGATTGCGATTGCGTCCGTTCACCTATGACGACGCCAGCGACCTCTTTGCATTGCAGAGCGATGCTTGCGTGCTGCGCTATTGGGACTCTCCGCCGTGGACCGACCGGGCTTCGATCGCGCGTTTCATGGCCGGATGTCAACAGATGGCGGAAGACGGCAGCGGCGCACGCGTGGCGATCGAACGTACGTCCGACCAGGCTTTTGTTGGCTGGTGCACTCGTTCTGCTTCTACGTGTGGGGGCGGCAGAGGCGGTCGATTCCGCCGTCACCGTCGGCTCGGACTTGTCCACAGACCGCGTCCGGGCACTTTACCGAGGTTCCGTCGGAGACGATGCTTCGTCCATGGGAATTCGTTACTACGCCTACCCGCTACCACCGGAGCTCGTCACTGCCGCGCGCCTCGATCCCAGCGCTTACCTGTCGTCGGATCCGCTGGCGGACGCCTGGGACCTCGACGGCCAATCCCGGCCGCGAATGCTCTACCTGGACAAGTGCTGGGGTCTCCTCCAGCAACTGACGTGCGCAGATCCACGTGCGCCAAGACCGTCCTACTTGTTGGTCGAAGGACGCGTCACGCACACCCACGACGGCTGGATCCCGTGGACGAGAGTTCTCGACGCCGATGAGGTCGGCAGAATCGCCGACGATCTCGCGTTGATCAACCCCGATGATCTCGACGATCTGTTCGCACGGGGCGCATCTCATTTCCGCGACGATGATCGCGACTATCTCGAGAGCTATCTGGCGCAGGCCAAGGAATTCACGGCCGACCTGCGGGCGCGCGGGCAGGGCCTGGTGTACATGATCGGTTGATGTCCGACGGCATTCGCAGGAGCGCACGCACAGACCGGCTCTCCAGAGCGAGGAGCGGCACCAGGCCGGGGCCAGGTGCCGCTGCTCTTACATTCGGGTCGTCGGGTCCCGGACCTCGTTGCCGTGGGCCTCGATCGACACCGGCTGCCATTCGTTCCAGGTTGCCAGGCGTGATTCGTAGTCTTTCGTCGCGATGTCCAGGGGCGCTGCGCCGAAGAAGATGCGCAGGTGTGGGTTCTCCGTGTCGACCACCTTGAGGATCGCGCCCCGGGTGGCCGTGGGGTCGCCCGGATTGTTCTCGGATGGGCGGCTCGCCGCGGCCTCGCGGACCTCGGCGTAGTCGTCCATCTGCTCGCTGCGCTTGGCGGACGGGCCGGACCAGTCGGTGGAGAACCCGCCGGGTTCCACCAGGGTCACCTTGATGTTGAACCCTGCGACTTCCTGGGCGAGCGACTGCAAGAAGCCCTCCAGCGCCCACTTCGACACATGGTAGGCGCCGACGGTGGGGAAGGCGACGCGCGGCGCGTTCGCCTGACGGATCATCGTCGCCGGATGCGGTGCGTGCGCCTTGTTCGCGACCATCTCGACGTCGGCGTCGGGGCGCAAGGGCTTTGGCGGTGGCGATCGTATCCAGGCGACCATGGTCTTCGAGCGGCTCTCCTGACCACTCATGCCGTCGCCGTGGGACAGCGACGGTTCACGTGGTTACGCGGGGCCTTGAAGCCGCCCACCAGAAGCCGCAGCACGATCAGCGCCGCGAAGCCGCCGGCGTCGCGGTCGACGCCGTGAGACGGGTGTTCGGGATCTCGTCACCGTCTTCACCATTCCGCGAAGGAGCCGTCGGCGTGTCGCCAGACCGGGTTGCGCCAGCGATGGCCCACCGTGGCGCGTTCGGTCACGTAGTCCTCGTTCACGTCGATGCCCAGGCCCGGACCGTCCGGGATCCTGACCATGCCGGCCTCGTAGGCGAACACGGACGGGTGCGTGATGTAGTCGAGCAGGTCGTTCGACTCGTTGTAGTGGATGCCCAGGCTCTGTTCCTGGATGAACGCGTTGTAGCAGCCGGCGTCGATCTGTAGGCAGGTGGCCAGTGCAATCGGCCCGAGCGGGCAGTGCAGCGCCAGGGCGACGTCGTAGGCCTCCGCCATGTGGGCGATCTTGCGGGCCTCGGTGATTCCGCCGCAGTGCGAGGGGTCCGGCTGGATGATGTCAACGGCCCCGGTGGCGAGAATGTCCTTGAACTCCCAGCGGGAGAGAAGACGCTCACCGAGCGCGATCGGCGTCGGGGTGGTCCGCATCACGTCCAGCAGGGAGCCGGCATGCTCGGAGAGCACCGGTTCCTCGATGAACATCAGCTTGAGGGGTTCGAGCTCACGGATCAGCACCTTGGCCATCGGCTTGTGCACCCGGCCGTGGAAGTCCACTCCGATGCCGATGTCCGGCCCGACGACGTCCCGCACCGCCTGGACGTTCGTCAGGCAGCGTTCGACCTTGTCCCAGGTGTCGACGTACTGCATCTCCTCGGTGCCGTTCATCTTCACGGCACTGAAACCGCTGTCGACGGCGGCCCGCGCGGCGGCGGCGGTCTCGGCCGGGCGGTCGCCGCCGATCCAGGAATAGACGCGGATGCGCTCGCGCACCCTGCCGCCGAGCAGCTGGTGGACCGGCACGCCGAGGGCTTTGCCCTTCATGTCCCAGAGTGCCTGGTCGATGCTGGCGATGGCGCTCATGGTGACCGCACCGCCACGGTAGAAGCCGGCGCGGTACATGATCGTCCAGTGGTCCTCGATGTTCCGCGGATCCTCGCCGATCAGGTAGTCGGACAGCTCCTCGACGGCGGCGGCCACGGTCGCGGCCCGGCCCTCGACGATGGGCTCGCCCCAGCCGGTGACGCTTTCATCGGTCTCGATCTTGAGGAAAAGCCAGCGCGGGGGCACGGTGTACGTCGTCATCGACGTGATCTTCATGGGTTCTCCTTCGGGTCTGTTTCTGCCCCGGCGCGGGCCGTGTCAGAAGGTGGCGGATCGCCAGGCAGCCACGAGCTCGGCGGCGCGGCGGCGACGTCGTCGATGCTGCGCCCGGGCCGGTAGGGCGAGGAGCCGATCCCGGCTCCTCCGGCGCCGGCCGCCCGCCCAGTCGGCGAGGTTCGAGCTGTCGACGCCGCCGACCGGCGGCATCTCCACGTCGGCCGGCAGTACGTCGCGCCGCCGTCCCCGTCGTGATGGTCAGTACACCGCGGCCGGTGCAGCGGTGGTCGAGGACCTGGCCGCCGGCGTCGAGCAAGTAGGCGCGGCAGGAGCAGGTCCCCCAGTCGAGGCCGACGAGCTGCGGGCACCGCTCGGTCGGGTCCGGTGAGCGCGGCGCCGAGCTTGAGAAATGGGACACAGAGCCACTGTGCAGGGCCATGTCTCACCTTGTCGAACGACGTCCTGGATATCGGGATGCTGTGTCGGGTACGGCTCTTCAATCGCGGAGACCGAGGAGAAGCCCACGCCCACGGAGCAGGCGACCGAGCCGCCGCGCCGGCCGTCGCTGCCGGTGGTGGGCCGCCCGATCATCGAGGAACTGGCCGCGAACGTGCGGGACGGACTCTACCCTGCCGGTCGTTCCCGCGCCGCGACACCGTCCCGCTCACTCCGTCCCGGGCCGCCTGCGGGACTGCTTGACCTCGGCCCGTCGCCGTTTCGCCTCGGCCCGTCGTCGTCGGGAGCCGCGGGTCGGCGACGTCGGACGGCGAGGGATCGGCGGGGCCGCACCCTCCCGCAGGAGCGACGCGAGCCGGTCGCGGGCCGCAGCGCGATTGCGGTACTGAGAGCGGTGTTCGGAGGACTCGACGGTGAGGACGGTGCCGGAGAGCCGGCTCGACAGCGCCGTGAGGAGACGTCGGCGCAGGGCGTCGTCGAACGTCGCGGCCGTCGCGAGATCGAGGCTCAGCTGCACGCGCGAGTCGGCCGTGTTCACCCCTTGCCCGCCGGGACCGGACGCGTGCGAGAAGCGTTCGACCAGGTCGGAGCCGGACACCGTCAGGCCGTGCGGCACCCCGGGACCCGGGGGAACCTGCAGATCGTCCATGACTCCAGTGTGATCGAAACGGCAATGTGGGTGCAGACCAGCGCGGTATCGGGCGCGTGGACACCCGTCGGGCGGCTCGGGACGCCGTAGCACGAATGCTACGATCAATGGATGAAAGGGACAGAACCTCAGGGCGAGAGCCTGTCTCAGCGCGAGCTGCGCAATGAGTCCGGGCGCGTTCTCCGTGAGGTCAGCGAAGGGCGCTCCTTCGTCCTGACCAACAGGGGTGTTCCGGTCGGTCGCCTCGTTCCGCTCGATGCCCCGGCTCCGGCTCTGACCATCGCGCGGCCGGCCAAGCGGGTCGGCGGCTGGGCCTCACTGAGTCCCCAGCGAACGGAGGACGACCGGTCGATGACGGTGATCATCGACGAGCTGCGTGAGGATCGCGTGTGAGCGATGACTCGCTCGTCTACGTCGACACGTCCGCGTTCGGAGCGCTCCTGGTCGAGCAGGCCGAGACCAGAGCGTTGATCGAATGGCTCGACGGGACTCCGGCCGAACTCGTTTCGAGCGACCTGCTCGAGACCGAGCTGCGGCGGATGGCTGTGCGGGAGCGGCGCGAGCAGTCGAAGGTCAGCAGCATCCTCGACGGGGTCTCTCTGGCGGCCCTCGACCGGGCGACGTTCCGGTCGGCCGGGCTTCTGCCGATGCCATATCTGCGCGCGCTCGATGCCCTGCACCTGGAGGCCGCGTTGCGGCTCGACGTCGATGCGATCCTGACCTACGACCGCCGGCTTGCCGAAGCTGCTCGGGCAGCGGGGCTCGATGTGGTGGCACCCGGTGCAGCGACGGTGTCCTGAGCCTCCACCGAGATGGGATCCGGTTGTAGCGGGTCCCATGGAGGTGACGATTGATTCGGGTGGCCGGGTCCTGCTTCCCAAGAGCCTGCGGGATGCGCTCGGGTTGACGCCCGGATCGAAGGTCGACATCTCGGCCCACGGGGTGGGCCTGCAGGTGACGCCGGGCGGCAGAACTGCGCGCCTGCAGCGGGACGACGACGGCCGGTTGGTCGCCGTGAGCAGTACCGTCGTCACCGACGACGACATGTTCGGCCTGATCGATTCGGCGCGCCGTTGACCCTCGTCGCGGTGGATACGAGCGTCGCGGTGCCGCTGCTGGTGTCGGCACGCTCGCCGCATGTTGAGCATGAGTGCGTGGGCGCGGGACCGTTCGCTGACGCTCGGCGGCCACGCTCTCGCCGCGACCTACTCGGTTCTGACGCGCCTTCCGGGTGAAGCCAGAGTGTCACCGGCCGACGCCGTGACCCTGATGGACGCCAACGTCATCGAGGCCGTGGGGCTCGATGACGAGCAGTCCAGGACGATGCATCGCGTCCTCGCGCAACGAGGAATATCGGGTGGGGCCATGTACGACGGGCTCGTGAGTGCCGCTGCGAGTGGGCACGGCCTGACGATGGCGACCCGAGATGCGGGAGCTGGTGCGACGTACGAGGCGATCGGGGTCCGCGTCGACCTTCTCGCGTAGCACGGGGAAGTCGTGTCGCTTTGCCTATACAATTACATATATATCGCGCGGAAGGAGTCGATCATGGCAGTCACCAGCGTCGACCTGGACCCGCGCCTGCTCGAGCGTGCCAGAGAACTGACGGGTGAAAGATCCAATCGCGCTGTTCTTGATCTCGCGCTGCGCCGGCTCATCGCCTCGAAGCAGAAGGGCGCGATGATCGACGGTATCCTGGCGCTGACCGATCTCCCCGACCAACTGGGTTCTCCGGTCCTCTCGTATGACGACTCGGCGTCGTGACCGACTACCTCGTCGACAACTCGGTGTGGGCCAGGGCGATCTCCGGTGATGCCGGCATGGTCTCTCGCCTGCGGACCATCGTCAGTGCACCGGCGGACCTGTTCGTCACCTGCCCGCCGCAGGTGCTCGAGTTCTGTCACAGCGCCCGATCGACGGAGGAGCATGCGCGCTATCGCGAGCAGATCTCGCTCGGGTTCCCGTTGGAGCGAGCGCCCGGCGAGTCGTTGGTGCTGGATATCCAGAGCGCTCTGTGGCACGCCGGGCTGGTGCGCGCGGCTGGCCCGCTGGACATCCTCATCGCCGGCTACGCGATCGCGAACGACGCGACGGTGCTGACGGCGGACCACGACTTCGACCACATCGCGAGGGTTACCGACCTGCAACACGAGTACGTCGCTCCCTCATCGTGAGCGCTGAAGCATTTCCTGCCGGGCCCCAAGGGAGACGACGACGGACGGAGCCACCGGGGCTATCATTGGTGATAGCACCGAAGGAGTTGATCCTCGATGACGTCCATCATCGTCCGAGGGCTCAATGAGTCGATCAAACAGCAGCTCGCCACCCAGGCGAAACTGCACGGGCGCTCCATGGAGGCCGAAGCCCGGGATATCCTCACGAAAGCTGTGCGCAGGCCTCACATCGGCCTGGCGCTCATGCAGGCCGCGCGGGATGCGGGGGGTCTGGACGATCTTTCGCTTCCGGAGCGGAACGACGTCGCCCGGGCGGTGGAATTCGAGTGATCGTTCTCGATACCGACCTCATCTCGGAGATCTTCCGAACGAAGCCAGATGCGCGGGTCGTCGCGTGGCTCGAGTCGCTCACCGGAGAGGTGGCGATCACCGCCGTGACGCTTGCGGAGCTGCTGGCAGGCGTGCGTCGCCTCCCCGACGGTCGACGCAGGAATGAACTGTCCGCACGCATCGAGGCCGCGGTGGAGCCCTACCGTGACGACGGCGCCGTGCTGGCATTCGACGTCGCTGCCGCCGAGCAGTACGCGGATGTCCTCGTTGGGCGCGAGATGGCGGGGCTGCCGATCAGCACTGCCGACGCACAGATCGCCGCGATTTGTCGAGTGCACAGCGCCGCCTGTGCGACGCGGAACGTCAAGGACTTCGCGCACACCGGCGTCGCGTTGGTCGACCCGTGGAGTGCGTCGTGAGCCGGCTGATCGTGATCGCCGGGTTGCCGGGCGTCGGGAAGACGAGTGTTGCTTCGGAACTGGCTGTCCGGCTCAATGGCGTTCACCTGTCGGTCGACGCCGTCGAGGAGTCGATCCTCGGCAGCGGCCTGCCTCACGGCTGGCACGTCGGAGTCGCCGCGTACGAGGCGACACGGGCGATGGCCGAGTTGAACCTGCAGCTCGGCCACGACGTCGTGGTCGACGCCGTCAGCGACAGCGAAGCGGCGAGGCAGACGTGGCGTGATGCCGCGAGCGCCACCGACGCGGTTCTTCGGTTCGTACATCTCGTCGTCTCCGACCTGGAGGAACACCGACGACGACTCTTCGGCCGCGATCGTGGCTTCACTCATGTCGCCGAGCCCAGTTGGCAGGACGTCCAGCTGCGTCGTGCCGAGTACGCGCCGTGGACTGACGACCGCCTCGAGATCGACGCCGTGGCGATGCCCGCCGGTGCGATCGCCGACGATGTGGTCGCCCGCGTTGGCCGGATCGTGCCGCTGGACGCGTCCGAAACCGTATCGCGGGTCGCTGGCCCGGCGCGGCCCGAGGTCGACCGGGCAGCTCTGGCCATCGAGCGCAAGACCGCACACGATTCCTCCACCCTCGACGATCTGCGCGGGGAACGGATGTGACCTTTCCTCCGGTCGCCTACGTCGACGGCCCGATCCCCGGGTAACAGCCACGTGATCGCGGCCGGCTCCTGACGGGTCAAGCTATCCGAGCGCCTCGATCGCATCAGCCAGAACGGCGACGGGGCGGCGTCCGTCGAGCTCGATGCTTGTGCCTCGCCGAAGCAAAGGCTCGACCTCCCTCACGTACTGGCGCACCTCATCCTGTTGGACCTCGGTGCGTCCATACGGGTTGTTCGTCCGACTCGCCACACGTTCGATCAGGACGTCGACCGGAGCGCTCAACAGGACGACGTGGTCGAACCGGTCGTAGAACTTTCCTTGGTTCTCGACGGTTCCCGAAACGAGCACATCGTCATGCTGAGCGAGCAGGTTGCTCATTCGTGGCTCGTCCCACACGCTGCCGGGCAACTTCCAGCCGTCGTCGTCCGTGTCGACGGTGTGATGCCCGCGCCGGGCAAGCTCGCCCAGCAGCGTCGACTTTCCAGCGCCGGACATGCCGGTGATGAGAATGCGAGGCATGCCGTCAGTCTACGATGAGCCCGGGGAGAGATCTGCGAGAGGGACATGTCGCGGAACTCGGGGAGTGACAGGCAATCAATGAAGCGGGATGCCAGAAGGCATGACATTCAAGAAGCGGAAGATTGCCGTGCTCGGTGCAGGTGTGATCGGACAGGTCTACGCCGCGCGGCTCCACGAGGCAGGCGCCGACGTCACTCTCCTGGCTCGGGGCAAGCGGCTTGCCGAGCTCCAAGCCCACGGCGTGCGGTACCGGTGTGAGTATCCCGGGCTGGAGGAGAGGATCGTGCCGGTCCCCGTCGCGGACATCGCCGAACCGTTCGAAGTCGACGTCGTGCTGGTCGCCGTGCGCAGCCAGGATCTACGCGTGGCCCTGGAGGCCGTCGCACGCATGGGTAAACCGATCGTGGTGACCCTGATGCACTTGGGCGGGCAACGGGCCGAATTGGAGAGGACGGTTGACCCTTGATCCACCGGCGTTGATTTCTTGAGGTCGGTCGGCGTGGTGGATGGCGTTGGCCTGTGGGTAGGCGTGGGGTAGCTGCCGGTCTGCCCGGCTTTTCCACTGTCCGGTTGGTCGCGCCCGTTGGGGCTGGGTGGTCAGGTCGCGGCGG
>NZ_MRDE01000080.1 GCF_001968835.1 Tersicoccus phoenicis | reverse complement strand
CGCTGCCTACACCGCCCATCCGGAACGCTTCGGCCACCGCCGACCCGCAGCACCCACACTGCCCGCCACAGCCTGGATCAACCAACCCTCACAGGAGGCCCTCATACAGACCGCCTGACGGAAACTGTCTCACCAGACTTGACACCTTCCGAATCGGCTGAACCGGCCGCGCATCACGCGGAAGGTGTGCAATGTCAGTGGGTACTCGGCATGTGCTTGCGCGACCTTGACCGAATCGTTGTGCGCGATCCCGTTGCGGGCGGTGTTAAGCCATTCGAGCCGCCGGTTCCAGTCGGCTGAACCCCTCGTACCGGGGTAGGAGGCGTTCAACTCGGTCCAGATTCCCATCCCGAGCTGCGCCCAGTCGTTACCGATGTTGCCGGGCGCGGCGTTGCCCGCATCCAGTTTGCGTCCCCTGATCAATGACGCTCGAAACGTGTCCCGCAGCTGCTGGTTGGGGACCTGTGCAGACGTGCACAACGACTCGATAGCCTCGTCATGGAGGTCGCGGCAGTAGCCCTGAACCTCCCCGGCAAGGCGAAGGAACAAGGCATGGTTGAGTTCCGTCACGTCGCGTGGCCGACCGGCGAGACCGCCAGTCACCTTGGCGTGCACGTTCTCAAGCCGATCCATCGCCGCCGTACGATCGACCTTCCAGCGTTGAAGCGATTGAGAGGCCATGGACCCAACGTAGTCACGCTCACTCTCACACGGGACCGCACCGCCGTCAGAACCGGTCGCGGACCTTCAGACCCCGCGGGCGGCCGTCCGGGTCGTGCACGGTCCGGTACAGCACGCTCGCCCAGGCCCGGGTGACCGGGCGCAGCCGGGGTGGCGACAGCCGGCGCAGACCGCCGGGGGGCCGGGGACCGCGCCGACCGCCGGCGTACCAGTGCTCCAGCCGGTCGGTGGCCTGCGCGTAAGTGTCGAAAATGTCGTGCTCGTCCAGGCAGTCCGCCATGGTCTCCGCGAGACCGTCGTCGTCCACGCCGTCCGGCAGCGCCCGGCCCAGGTGCTCGGCGGCCAGCCGGAGCCGCAGCCGCCGCGCGTACGTCGAGTGCCCCTCCCCCGCGTCGTCGATCACGGCGGCGGAGAGCTCGGAGTCGTGGGTCCAGGACCGGCGGTTGAAGTTGTCGGAGCCGACCGAGGCCCACACGTCGTCCATGATGCAGACCTTCGCGTGCACGTAGACGGGCACCCCGTCCCGGTTCTCCAGACCGTAGAACGCCACCCGCTCGGGAGCGGAGGCGGAGATCAGCCGGAGCGCCCGCTCCCGTCCCACCAGCTGCGGGGGCCGGCCGGTGGCTCCGCCCTGGTCGGTGAACCGCGGCAGCACGCCGAGCACGCGCAGGTCCGGGCTGACCCGTAACCCGTGGTCGAGCCGGTCGGCGACGTCGGTGGACCACAGGTACTGGTCTTCGATGTACACGAGCTTCCTGGCGTGGTCCAACGCCTTCGTGTACCCGCGGGCGACCGAGCGCTCACCGCCGCGGGCGAACGGGTAGTCCATGCCCCAGCGCAGGTCCGGGTAGGTGCGCAACAGTTGCACGTGATGGGTGGCCCCGTCGATCGGCGCGGGGGCGGCGCTGCGCGGCGGCAGCGGTGACGGCGTGGTGTCGTCCCGCGCCAGCGCGTCCCGCAGCCGGCGCCAGGGAGCCCGGGTGAGGGGCGTCGGGTCGTCCCACCGCTCCCGGAACACGGTCTCGACGTCGTGCACTGCCGGGCCCTGGATGGCCACCTGCACGTCGTGCCACGGCGGCGTGACGCCGTACTCCCCGGCCATGGACTGGGGCTGCGGGTCCCCGCCGTGCCGGGCGTCGTCGCGCCGGGAGTGGCACAGGTCGATGCCGCCCACGTAGGCGACGTCGTCGTCGGGCCGGTCCCGGTGGCGCAGCACCACGAACTTCTGGTGGTGGGAACCCATGGTGCGCACCCGCATGTCCAGCAGGGTCTCCGCCCCGCGGTCCTGCAGTGCCTGGATCAGGTGGCGGTTCTCGTCGGCGGAGAAATGGAGTTTGTCCCAGTGGGAGCGCCACACCAGTCCCCGCACGTCCACGCCGCGTTCATCGGCCCGACCCAGCACGCGCGCGACCTCGCTGCCCGGCTCCCCGGTCATCCGCTCGTCCGGGTCGCCGCGCCAGTCCGTGAACAGCAGCAGGTCCCCCGGGCCCATGGCCTCGATCCGGTCGTACAGCTCCGCGAAGTACACGGCACCGTGGATCAGGGGCCGGACGACGTTGCCGGACGAGAACGCCTGCTGACCGGGGTGGGGATCGTCGAGGGTCGTCCAGCGGTTGTCCCGCTCGTGTTTGCGCAGGTACCAGGACGTCGACACGGCTCCATGCTAGGTGCCCCACCGGTGACTTCGGGCACCGCGCCAGCAGAATGGGCAGATGAGCATGGGCAACGACGACGAGCTGGGCGGCCGGGGGCCTTCGGCGATCACCAACGCGGTGGCCGTGCTGCGGTGTTTCACCGTGGACGAACCCAGCCTCGGCGTGACGGAGATCGCGGCCCGCATCGGGGTGCACAAGAGCACGGTGTCCCGGGTACTCGCCAACCTGGAGGCCGAGGACCTGGTCGAGCGGGACCCCGTGACCCGCCGGTTCCGGCTCGGGGTGGGGATCATCGCGATCGCCGGCCCGCTCCTGGCCCGGCTCGAGGTGCGGCAGGTGGCGTACCCGGTGCTGGACGGGCTGGCGGATCGGACCCGGGAGACGGCGGCGCTGATGGTCTGGGACGGGCACGGGTCGGTGTCCGTGGAACAGATCCCCAGCAGCCGGCTGATCAAGCACACCGCAGCGCTCGGCACCCGGTACACGACGACGGCGAGCGCGAGCGTGCGGGTGTTCCTCGCGGCGATGGCCGACGACGAGGTCCGGGGCCTGGTGAGCAGCGGATCGGTGACGGGTCCGCAGCACGATGACGCGCTCGGCGACCTGCCGGGTCTGCTCGCCACGGTCCGCGCGGACGGGTACGCCGTCAACTACGGGCTGACCGCGGAGGACGAGGTGGGCATCGCCGCCGCGGTACAGGACCACCGCGGTGTCGTGGTGGCGGCGGTGCTGCTCTCGGCACCCCGCTACCGGACAGCCCGGAACGCGGTGCCCGCCCTCGGCGCGACCTGCCGGGAGGCGGCGGACGCCGTCTCCGGCCGGCTCGGCGGCCGGCCCTGGCCCGGGTAGGGCCTCAGGCGGCGCCGTCGGCCGGCCGCCGAAGGCGGGATCCGGCCGGCAGGCCGAGCACCACACGACGTTCCAGGCCGGCCACCGCCTCCACCGGCAGGACGATGACGCCCTCGAGTTCGCGGTGGACCCGTGTGTAGGCCACCTGCCGCTCGTTGGCGGTCGCGCCGGGATCCACGGCCACCCGCAGCAGCTGCCGGGCGTGCGCGAGCCGGCGCTGATCGGCCTCGGTGTAGTGTCCGTCCCGGACCCGCAGCGCCTCCCGCTCGGCCAGGTCGAAGGCGACCTCGAACCGGCGCACCGCGTCCCGGTACTCCGCGACCCCGTCGTCCGCCAGCAGTGCCTCCGGACTGCGCGGTCGCAGCCCGTCCGCCGTCCGCTTGGCCCGGATGAAGTCGACCGTGAGCGGCTCGCGCACGTCCGTCATCATCGGGAAGTCGATCAGCCGGGCGACGTCGAGTTCGTACGTCAGCCACCGGCCGTTGACGGCATCGTGATCGGCGATCAACTGCCGCGCCGACGCCAGCTGGCGCTCGCGCTGCGCGCGTTGCTCGGCGCGGGCGTCAGCGGCCGACGGACGCCGTGGCGGCCCCGCGGTGCGCGGGGTCTGGCGCACCTTCCGGCGGGCGCGCCGGCTCGCCGCGAATCCGCCGCCGGCCATCGCCCAGATCGGGAAGATGAGCCACCAGGGGAAGCTCGCCCAGTGATCCATGCCGACCATGCTGCTACGCCGCGGCGTCGGCCACCAGTGGGCACGGCGGGAAAGTCGCCGTCTATCCCCGCCGGAGATACCCGGCCCGCCGCGCCGCCGCGACCGCCGCCGTCCGGGAGCTGACGCCGAGTTTCGGGTAGATGTGCGCCAGGTGCGACTTGACCGTCGTCTCGCTGACGTACAGCTCCCCGGCGACCTCGGTGTTGCTGTGCCCGCGGGCCACCAGGTCGAGCACCTGCAGCTCCCGGGAGCTCAGCGCCGTCGGGCGCTCCCGCATCCGGGTCAGCAGCCGGGAGGCGACCGCCGGGGCGAGCGCGGTCTGCCCGACGGCGGCGGCCCGGACGGCCGCGACGATCTCCCCCGGTGGCGCGTCCTTGAGCAGGTAGCCGGCGGCACCGGCCTCGATCGCCGAGACGATGTCGCTGTCCGTGTCGAAGTTGGTCAGCACCAGCACGGCCGGCGGGTCGGGCAGGGCCCGCAGCGTGCGCGTCGCCTCCGCCCCTTCGAAGCGGTGGTCGAACTGCAGGTCCATCAGCACGACGTCGGGGGCCAGCTCACGCACGGCCGCCACGGCCGCGGCGGTGGTGCCGACGGCGCCGGCCACCTCGATGTCCTGTTCCGTGTCGAACAGGGCGGTCAGGCCGGCCCGGATCACCGGGTGGTCATCGGCGATCAGCACCCGCAGGCTCACCGGTCCACCTCGAACAACGCCACCACGCTGGTTCCCTCTCCCGGCCCGCTCTCCACGATCAGGTCGCCACCGAGAGCGGCCACCCGGTCCCGGACGCCGCGCAGCCCGAACGACATCCTGTCGTCGGGTTGTGCCGGTTCCGCCCGGAACACGGCGTCGACGTCGAATCCCACGCCGTCGTCGACGACGTCGAGCACGATCTGCCCCTCCAGTCGGCTCAGGGTGATGTCCAGGCGACTGGCCCACGCGTGCTGGACGACGTTGGCGACGGCGTTCTGTGCCACCCGCAGCAGCCCCACCTCGACGGGGGTCGGCACCGCGGCCAGGTCGTCGAGGTCGGGCGGCAGGGTCAGGGTGACGGCGAGGCCGCTCTGCGCACGGGTCCGATCCGCGAGCCGGGTCAACGCCGTCGCCACGCCGCGGCCGTGCAGGGCGGCCGGCTGCAGTTCGGCGATGAACTGCCGCGTCTCGGCGAGCGCATCCTGCGCCGCCTGCCGGGCCTGCCCCACCCGTTCGGCCCGCGCCGATTCCGGTGCCCGGTCCGCTGCGTGCAGCAGCATGATGATGCTGGACAGCGACTGGGAGACGGTGTCGTGGATCTCCCGCGCCAGTCGCGCCCGCTCCGCCTCGACGCCGGCCGACCGTTCCGCTTCGACCAGCGCGGCCCGGGTCGCGGTGAGGTCCTCGATCAGCTGCTGCCGCTCGGCGATCTCCGTCAGCAGCGCCCGGTAGGCGTTCGCGATGACGACGGCGACGGCCGCCCCGATCACCGGGCCGAGCACCCCCGCGAATCCCGCGTCGGGCCGGTGCCGGGCGAAGGCGACGACGGCGACGACGGTGGCGGCGGCGACGGCGAGCACACCGCGCAGGCCCGGCAGCAGCTGCAAGAGCACGAAGAAAAGGGGAAAGGCGAGATAGATCGCCTCCTGACTGACGACGATCAGCACCAGCCACGCCGCCGTGAGCGCGCCCAGCCACACCCGCGCCGCGGCGGACCGCCGAGCGTCGCCGGCCGGCCGGGCCCGCGCGAGCGCGACGCCGGTGAACCAGACGGCCAGGAACACGGCCACCACCCCCAGTTCGACGGCGGCGAAGCCGCCCGTGGGGGCGTTGACCGCGATCACCAGGCAGAGCGCCACGACGAGGACGTGCAGTGCGACCGCGAGGGCGACGGGGATCCGGCTCAGCGACGAACCGGCGCGGTCCGGTTCTGCGGTCGCCACCGGTTGCGTTCTGCCCATTGACGACAAGGTACCGCCCGGTTCGGCCGGAGACAGCCTCCGAAAGATGGATCCTCCCCTCCTCCCGGCGCCTCGCAGGGACCGTCCGTGCGCACGATGCCGGACACCGCGCTCGCACGAGACGCTGGGTGCAGGTCGCCCGCCGGCTGCCCGGTGCTCGCCCGAGCATCTCCACCACCACTGGTCCGGCAGCGCCGGATCCCGGAAAGGAACACCCATGTTCGTCGCGTGGCGCGATCTCAAAGCCGCCCGAGGACGCTTCCTGCTCATCGGAGCAGTGGTCACTCTCATCACCATCCTGGTCACCTTCCTCAGCGGTCTGACCGGCGGCCTGGTCCAACGGAACATCTCGGCGATCACCGCCCTGCAGGCGGACCGGGTCGTGTTCACCGCGAATCCGGACGGCGGCACCAGCTACCCGGGGTCGACCGTCACCGGCGCCCAGGCCGACGCCTGGCAGCGCCGACCCGGCGTCACCACCGTCACGCCGCTGGGCATCAGCCAGGCCCGCGTGCAGGCCGGCGCACCCGGTCCCGGCGCGTCATCATCTCAGCGAAAAGAATCGGTCGCCCTCTTCGGCGGCGGGAACGGTACGGGCAGTGACCCCGCCCCGGCGCCGGGTCACCTGGTGCTGCCGCGGCAGACCGCCGATGCCCTGGGCGTCACCGCCGGGGACACCGTAACCGTCGCCGGGCGTTCCATGACGGTGGACCGGGTCGGTCCCCAGCGCTGGTACTCGCATCAGCCCGTCGTCGGGATCGCCGCCGCGGACTGGCGTCAGTTCGCCGCCACCCCCACCACCGCCACCCCCACCGGCGGCACCCCCACCGCGGGCGCCGACGCCCGACCCGTCGGCACCGTGTTGCTGGTCCAGGGCACCGGGGTCGACTGGCAGGCCGCCGACGCGGCCGCCGGCACCACCTCGACCTCCGTGCTCGGCTCCCTGACCGCCCTGTCGACGTTCCGCTCCGAGATCGGATCGCTGCTGCTGATGGTGGGCCTGCTGTTCGGCATCTCCGCCCTCGTGATCGGGGCCTTCTTCACGGTGTGGTCGATCCAGCGGCGCGGTGACGTCGCCGTGCTGACCGCGCTCGGCGCCGGCTCGCGGATGCTCGTCGCCGACGCCCTCGGGCAGGCGCTGCTCGTGCTCGTGCTCAGCATCGGCGTGGGCCTCGGCATCACCGTGCTCGGCGGGCTCGCTGCCGGGTCGGCCCTGCCCTTCCTGTTCAGCCCGGTGACCACCGTGCTGCCCGCCCTCGCGATGACGGTGCTCGGCCTGGCGGGCGCCGCCGTCGCCACTCGTTCCGTCACCCGGATCGACCCGCTGATCGCCCTGGGGAGTGCCCGATGATCGACCTGACCCACCTGACCCTGACCTTTCCCGACGGCGACGGCGTCGTCACCGCCGTCGACGACGTCAGCCTGACCGTCGCGGCCGGGACCACCGCCGGGATCACCGGCCCGTCCGGCTCCGGCAAGTCCAGCCTGCTGGCCGTGGCCTCGACGCTGATCGCCCCCGACTCCGGGCACGTGATCATCGACGGGATCGACGCCACGGGCCTGAACCTGGGCGAACGGGCGCAGCTGCGGCGGTCCCGGATCGGGCTCGTCTTCCAGCAGGCCAACCTGCTGCCGTCCCTGACCGCGGTGGAGCAGTTGCAGGTGATGAACGAGTTGACCACCGACCGGCGGCGCCGGGCGGGCCGGCCCGCGGTCGCCCGGCGGGCGATGGACCTGCTCGACGCCGTCGGGCTGGCCGATCACGCCCGCAAACGGCCCGCGCAGCTCTCCGGCGGGCAGCGGCAGCGGGTCAACGTGGCCCGGGCCCTGATGAACGATCCCGCGGTGCTCGTCGTCGACGAACCGACCAGCGCCCTGGACCGGGAGCGGAGCGCCCAGATCGTCGACCTCATCCTCGAGTTGACGGCCCGGTTCGCCACCGCGACCCTGTTGGTCACCCACGAGACCCGGATCCTGCCACGGCTGGACAGTGCGTGGCGGATGGTCGACGGGCAGCTCGGCGCGATGACGGCGGACGAGCTCACAGCCGGTGCGGCCTGAACCCAGCGGTGACCAGAGCCGGTCCGGCCCCGACCTCAGTCGCCGTCCTCCGCCAGGTGCGTCGGGGCGAACATGCGCAGGGTGGTCTCGACCACGACGACGTTCGGGCCCTCCGCCTGCCAGGCCCGGCGCAGGGCGTCGCCGACCTGCTCGGGGGCCACCCGCTCGGCGGGCACCCCGAAGGCGCCGGCGAGGGCGACGAAGTCGGGCCGGGCCAGCTCGGTGGCCGTCGCCTTGCCGAAGGCGTCCTGCATGTACTCCCGGAGAATGCCGTAGCCGCCGTCGTCCACGATCAGCCAGGTCACCGGCGCGGCGTGCTGGACGGCGGTGGCGAGCTCGGCGATCGAGTACATCGCCGACCCGTCGCCGGAGACGGCGAGCGCCCGCCGCCCGGTGCCCAGCGCCCCGCCGATACCGGCCGGGAAACCGAAACCGAGTCCGCCGGCCCCCTGCGCCGAGTGGAATGCCCCGCTCCGTGCGTCCCAGCAGGACCAGGCCCAGTAGGCGGCGATGGTCATGTCCCAGAAGGTCTGCGCGTCGTCGGGCACGGCGTCCCGGATCCCGGCCATGAACCCCTGCTCGAGGGCGAGGTCCTGAGCGTCGAGCCGTTCCCGGACGGCGTCGAGCGTGCGCCGCACCGTCTGCTCCGCGCGACCGTCCGGCTCCCGCGCCGGTAACCGCCCGGCCAGCTGGGCCAGCGCCAACCGCGCGTCCGCCCGCAGCCCGAGCGCCGGCCCGTTGGACTCGAGCACCCGCGGCTCGGCGTCGATCTGGATCAGCCGGCCCCGCGGCGCGAGGGTGTAGTAGTTGCTCGTCACCTCGCCCAGGGCCGAGCCGACGACGAGCAGCACGTCGGCGTCCTCGAGCACGTCGGTCACGTGCCGGTCCTCGACCCAGGACTGCAGGGACAACGCATGGTCCCAGGGGAACGCGCCCTTGCCGCCGGGCGAACAGACCACCGGGGCGCGCAGCGCCTCCGCCACGGCCAGCAGCTCGGCCTCCGCCCCGGCCCGGCGCACCCCGCCGCCGGCGACGATCACCGGCCGCCGCGCGTCGGTCAGCCACTGCACGGCCTCGTCCACCAGCTCGGCCCGGGCGGGCTGTTCGAGCACCTCGGCGAGCGCGTCGTGCACGGGCGGGACGAACACCTCGTTCAGCAGCACGTCCTGCGGGATCTCCACCCACACCGGCCCGTGCGGCACGGTCAGCGCGTCGCTGAACGCGTCCTGGATGGCCGACGGGATGCCGGAGGCGTGGTGAACGGTGCGCTGGCTCTTGGTGACGTTCGCGGCCGAGGCCTTCTGGTCGTCGAGCTGGTGCAGCATGCCCTTGCGCCGGGCGCCGAGCCCCTCCAGGGGGATCTGGCTCGCGATCACGATCATCGGCACGCCGGTCGCGTACGCCTCCTGCAGCCCGGCGAGGGCGGTCAGGGCGCCGGGACCGGTGGAGAGGAACAGGACGCCGACCTCGCCGGTGGCCCGGGCGTAGCCGTCCGCGGCGAAGGCGGCGTTGTTCTCCACCCGGGAGGAGACGAACGCCAGGTCGGAGCGGCTCAGGGCGTCGAACAGGCCGAGGGCGTGCTGGCCCGGGATGCCGAAGACGGTGCGGGCGCCGAGCGCGGTGAGGGTCTCGACGACGAGGTCGCCGCCGTTGCGGCGGGGGGTCTGGGTCGGCGCCACCGGTTCAGTTCCCATAGGTCGTCCCCGCCTCTCCGTAGGCCGGGCCGCCCGGTGCGGCGCCGGCCCCGAGGGCCAGCACGCTGATCAGGTCGTAGACGACGTGGGCGGCGGCGATGCCGGTCAGTTCGGCGTGGTCGTAGGGCGGGCTGACCTCGACGACGTCCGCGCCGATCAGGTTCATGCCGCGCAGGCCGCGCAGGATCTCCAGCAGCTCGCGGCTGGTCATCCCGCCGGCTTCCGGGGTTCCGGTGCCCGGGGCGTGCGCCGGGTCGAGGACGTCGATGTCCACGGAGACGTAGAGCGGCCGGTCCCCGACCCGTTCGCGCAGCAGCGTCACGACGGCGTCGACCCCGAGCCGGAACACGTCGGTGCTGGTGACGATGCCGAAACCGAACCGCGCGTCGTCGGCCAGGTCCGCCGTCCCGTACAGCGGCCCGCGGGTGCCGACGTGACACAGGGCGTCGGTGTCGAGCAGGCCCTCCTCGAAGGCACGCCGGAACGGGGTGCCGTGCGTGTAGGCGGCTCCGAAGTAGGTGTCCCACGTGTCCAGGTGGGCGTCGAAGTGCAGCAGCGCCACCGGCCCGTGCCGGCGGGCGTTGGCGCGCAGCAGCGGCAGGGCGATGGTGTGGTCCCCGCCGATGGTGACGAGCCGGGCGCCGTCCGCCATCAGCGCGGTCGCGGCCTCGTCGACGGTCCCCAGGGCGGCCTCGATGTCGAACGGGTTGACGGCAACGTCCCCGGCGTCGGCCACCTGCGCGGCCGCGAACGGGGAGACGTTCTGCGCGGGGTTGAAGGGCCGCAGCAGCCGGGAGGACTCGCGCACGTGGTTCGCGCCGAAACGGGCGCCGGGCCGGTAGGAGACCCCGGTGTCGAAGGGGACGCCGACGACGACGATGTCGGCTTTCGCTTCGGCCCCGGCACCAGTCAGCTCGTCCAGCCGCGGCAGCCGGGCGAAGGTCGCCGGGCCGGCGTAGCGGGGCACGAGGGCGGCGTTCACCGGGCCGACGTTGTCATTCTCGATCACGCGCTCGATCTCGCGTTCGGGGTTCATGGTGCCTCCTGGCCGCTCGTCCCTTCCGGACGAAGTGTTGTGTGTTGCGTAACAATCGTTGCATCTAGAGCGATCCTGCGCGAGCGGTACCCGGAACACCCACGCAGGTGTCATCGTAGGAGGGCGCAGCTGCCGCCCCGCTCGTTTCCCCCCTCATCCGGAGCACTCATGAACATCGCCATCGTCGTCCTCTACCTGCTGGCCATGCTGGCGTTCGGGTTCTGGGGCCGCCACCGTACCCGCACCAGTTCGGACTTCCTGGTCGCCGGCCGGCGACTGGGTCCGCTGCTCTACACCGGCACCATGGCCGCCGTCGTGCTCGGCGGTGCGTCGACCGTCGGCGGAGTGGGCCTGGGCTACACGTACGGCATCTCGGGCATGTGGCTGGTCGTCGCCATCGGCACCGGCGTCCTCGTTCTCAGCCTGTTCTTCGCGCCGGCGATCCAGCGGCTGCGCATCTACACCGTCTCGCAGATGCTCGAACTGCGCTACGGCTCCCGGGTCGCGACGCAGACCTCGTCCATCGTCATGCTCGCGTACACGGTGATGCTCTGCGCCACGTCCACCGGCGCCTATGCGACGATCTTCGTCGTCCTGTTCGGCTGGGACCGGTGGCTGGCCATCGCGATCGGCGGCGTCGTCGTGCTGATCTACTCGACGGTCGGCGGCATGTGGTCGATCACCCTGGCCGACCAGGTGCAGTTCGTGATCAAGACCATCGGTGTCTTCTTCCTGATGCTGCCGTTCGCTCTCAACGCCGCCGGCGGGTTCAGCGGCATGTCCAGCCGGCTCGAGGCGTCCTTCTTCCGGTGGGACGGCGCCGGCGTGCAGTGGATCATCACCCAGTTCGTCGTCTACACCTTCGGCCTGCTGATCGGGCAGGACATCTGGCAGCGCGTGTTCACCGCTCGCACCCCCGTCGTCGCCCGCTGGGGCGGGACCACGGCCGGCATCTACTGCGTGCTGTACGGCGTCGCCGGTGCCCTGATCGGCATGGCCGCGAAGGTCGCCCTCGGTCCGATCAAGGTCCGCGACGACGTCTACGCCGAGGTCGCGCAGAACCTGCTGCCTATCGGCATCGGCGGCATCGTGCTCGCGGCGGCGGTCGCGGCCATGATGTCCACCGCGTCGGGGGCCCTGATCGCTGCCGCCACCGTGGCCCGCACCGACGTGGTCCCGTTCGTCGCCAGTTGGTTCGGCAAGCGCGTCGAGGTCGACACCACGGTGAACCACGAGCACGACGTCCGCGGCAACCGGGTGTGGGTGCTGATCCTCGGCGTCGTCGCCATCGTGCTGGCGATCGTCGTGACCGAGGTGGTCGCGGCGCTGACCATCGCCTACGACATCCTCGTCGGCGGGCTGCTGGTGGCGATCCTGGGTGGGCTCGTGTTCCGCCGGGGCACCGGGGCCGGCGCGGCCGTCTCGATGGTGGTCGGGACCGTCGTCACGCTCGGCACGATGACCGTGCTCGAGATCAACGCGGCCGCCCCCCTGGACGGCGTGTACGCCAACGAGCCGATCTACTACGGCCTGATCGCCTCCGCGCTCAGCTACGTGGTGGTCTCGCTGGTCAGCCCGCGCACCCCGGCCCCGGTGCTGGCCGCGTGGGACGAGCGGCGCGCCGGGCGGGGGTTCTTCGACGCCGCCGCGGACCCGCGGACCGCGACGCTGCGCACGACGGCGCCCACCGCCTCCGGCGGTGCGACCGCCGCCGACGACGACCCCGCGGACCGGCCGACGCGCTGACGGACGAGGAGCGCCAGGTGAGTTCCTGCTGCCTTTCGACCACCGGCATTGGCTTCTCTGGCCATCCTGTTCCCGCCGGGGAGTTCAGCCTTCCTCACGGTCGGCCCACCGGACATGTCCGGACCGGGGCGGGGTTTCCACGTTCCACATGCGCAAGACCCGGCCGGGGAGGGTGCCGCCTCGATCCCGGGGTGGCGGTGTCCACGCGACCGGCTAAATGCCTCCGGTCGCCGCCTGCCGCTTCACAGCGGCCAACCCTGCACCCCGCTACGGCATCCATCCACCCGGGGCTCACCTTGACGAGACGATTCGGCGGTTCACTCGCGTTCACCCGGCCGGCCTTCCCGGTTCTCCGCCAGTCCATCGGCGAGAAGGTCACCCAATGCTACTGGGAGGTCTCCGACGCCCAGGGCAACATCGTTGCGAACAACTTCATCAGCGTCGCCCCCAAGTTCCGGATCACCATCCCCGCGACGGCCTCCGGCTTCACGGCACGGAACTGCAGCTTCGTTTGGGTCGCCCCCTGACCAACCGTCAGAGTCGGCCAGGCTTACTCACGTGGCGGGCGATCAGGGCCGCCATACGCGGTGGATGTAGGTGGCTGGGCAGGCCCGTCATCCCGCCACGGCGCAGCCGCTGGGCCAACTCCGTCAGGTGCGCACGCGCCCGGCGGTAGGGGCTGTAGTCCGCCAGCGCGGGGTTGGTCAGACCCCACGGCTCGAGAGCGGGGCGGTGGTCGTCGGCGATTTCCAGCAGGGTGTTGATGTCCTCGACGTCCTTCGGCGACAGCCGCGACCGCCAGGCGTGTGCCTTCAGGACGAGCGCACACTCGACGCTGGGCACCGGCACCTCGAACTCGATTTCCTCTCCGGTGCGGAGCCGGCCGTCAACGCGGATGAGGATGGGGTCCGTGGCGAGGGCAAGCTCCAGTCCGGGGACGGCATCGACCTGCCTCCCGGCGATGCTCGTCGAGGCGATTCTTCCGGTGGTCGATGCGGTGAGCAGCTCGATGACGATGGTGCCGCGCCCGTGCGCCCGCTCGTAGCGGTTGCCCTGAACCGGGAGGTAGCCGCCGGTGGTCAACCCCTCGTGCAGCGACTCCCCGACAGCTTCGAGCCCACGAGGGATGGCGGCGTCGATGTCGGCGGTGCCGCGGGCGGGCGTCCTCGTCGGGTAGAGACCATGGAGAAGGCGGATCATGTGCCCTCCGACGACGCGATAACCCGTCCCCGCTTGCATGCCGGCCAGGTCGCGCAGTCCGATGAGGCCGAGGTCATCGACGGCGGACGAGGAGTCCAGCCGGACGGTGCGGGCCTCAACCATCGTCGTGGCCGGTCGCTAGCCGCGTCAGCAGCTGGGTGAACGCCTCGGCCGCGTCGGTGGCCGTCGACTGCGCCGTCTCCCAGAGGGCGATGATCGGGTCGATCAGCGCCGTGCCGTCGGCGTCGGTGGCTGTCCGCCACAGGCTGGTGTCGTCGGGCACGACCACCTCGAGGGTCCCGTCAGCGGCGCTGGCGGGACTGAACCCTACCGGCAGCAGGTCCACGAGCGTGCGGGTGTAGAGCCGCGCCGTGCGCGGTGTGCGCCATGGTGCGTAATGGTCGACAGCGACATCGCCTCCAACGAGCGGCTCGGCGTCAAGCTCGGTTGCCAGAGCGCAGGCGTCGCGGGTCTGGGTCTGCGGATCGTCCAGTCCGTACCACCAGGTGGAGGTTCCTCCCGGGCCGGGGTAGGCGTCCAACCAGTCCTGCAAGGATCGGTCCCAGGAGGTGAGGATCCATCCGTCGCGCCCTCGTTGCACCTGGCCCTGGAGGTCGCGCAGGATGCGGGAGATCGACTGCTGGGTCAGGCCCGTGAAGTGTGCGAGCTCGCGCTGGTCAAGCGGAGCCGCGGCGACCAGGAGGGCGCGCAGGACAGCCCAGCGTCGAGATGCCGGCCTCCCCCGCGCCACCGTGGTTACCTTCCCGCGGCCCTCGCCACCGAGGCGGTCCTGGCCTTCGATGATGACCGTCGGAGGGTTCAGCACGATGGCGTCGGCTCCGAGTCGCCGGAGTTGTTCAAGCCCCCGGCTGTCGGCGGTCTGCGCCAACAGCAGTGTCCCCGGGGTCCACGTCATGGCCTGTACGATGGTCAGCCGTCTGCCCAACTCGTGGATCATGCGGCTGACCACCCGCGGCCCGGCGAGCTTCAGGTCCCAGCGGTCTGCGGTACCGAAGACCACGTCGATGCTGGACTTGCGGAGGAGGTCGATGGCCTCCCCCTTGCGATTCGTGGCCATCAACCCTCCCTTCCGGTACAACATAATTCGACTCGAACTGGCTTTATGTTGTTTGACTCCGAGTCAACCATAGTGCTAATAGCACCCAGGTACGTGTCAGGAGAGCCGGGACCGGACCATCTCGCTGATCGCCTTTCCGTCGAACCGGCCGGCCACCTGCACCACGCTGACCGACCTCGCGCGGCTCAAGTAGCGGCCGGGACGAGGGTGAAAGTGACGACCGCTTCGGCGTCGTCGGGGTTGTACCAGCTGTGCGGCTCCCGGCCCGGGAAGGAGTAGGCGTCCCCCTCAGCCAGCTCCACCTGCCGGTCCGTCAGCACCAGCACCAGGCGGCCGCGGATCACGTGAATCACGTCGAGGTCGCAGTCCACCGCGTAGAGGTCGGCCTCGCCGCGGCCGTGCCCGACGATGGTGGCGCGGATGACCTGCACCCGGCGTTCGGCGCGGTCGGTCAACAGCACCTCGGTGATCCCTTCGCCGCCGAGAGAGATGCGCGGGGCGTCGGCGAGCCGGACGTGGTGGGTCCGCGGCGTCGTGAACAGGTCACCGACCGGGATGGAGAGCACCTGGCACACCGTGACGAGGGAGCTGACGCTGGGGGAAGTGAGATCCCGCTCCACCCGGCTGAGGAAGCCCTTGGTCAGGCCGGTGGCCGCCGCGACCTCCTCGATGGTCAGCCGCTGCCGCTGCCGCACCGCCCGCAGCCGGGCACCGATCAGCACGGGAGCGCTGCTCGGCGCCACCGGCAGTTTCTTCATCTCGGCAGTCCTTTCGGCGCAGTCCCTTCGACGCAGTCCCTTCGACGCGCCCGTCGGCGTGCTCGGCGGCGTGCTGGGTCCCGGCAGGTCCGGGGATGGCCTCAAGGTACACGCCGACCGCGGAACCGCCCAGCCGCGAGCACGACCGTGACACCCGGGATGACATCGGCCACTGCCCCGCCCGCACCGGTAACGCTGCGGGTAGAATCTTGCGGTGCCGAACCGAGCCTGGCCCCCGTCCGACCACACCTCCCGCAGTGGCCGGCTGCCGACCGAGCAGGCCACGACACGGGACGTCCGCCGCTGGCGGCGTCACCTCGCCGAGGAACGCGCCGAGGGTGCCCTCTACCGGGACCTGGCCGCGCGCCGGCAGGGCGAGGAACGGGACATCCTGCTCGGCCTCTCCAGCGCCGAACAACGGCACGCCGACCACTGGGCCGCCCTGCTCGGCGACCGGGCCGACCACGCGGTGCGCCCCTCGCTGCGCTCCCGGCTGCTCGGTTTCCTCGCCCGCCACCTCGGTCTGGTCTTCGTCCTCGCGCTGGTGCAGCACGCCGAGGCCCGCTCCCCCTACGACGCGGACCGGCACGCCACGGACACGATGGCCGCCGACGAGAAGGTGCACGGTGAAGTGGTCCGGGCGCTGGCCACCCGGGGCCGCGCCAAGCTCTCCGGCTCGTTCCGGGCCGCCGTGTTCGGCATGAACGACGGCCTGGTGTCCAACCTCGCGTTGATCATGGGCATCGGCGCCACCGGCGTGGAGAACGGCATCGTGCTGGCCACCGGGATCGCCGGGCTGCTCGCGGGAGCCCTGTCCATGGCCGCGGGCGAGTACGTCTCGGTCAAGTCGCAGCGAGAGCTGCTGATGGCGTCGCGGCCCACCCGGGTGACCCTGGAGGTGGCCCCGTACCTGGACATCGACGCGAACGAGCTGGAACTGGTCTACCGGGCCCGGGGCATGGGCGCCGACGACGCGCGGCACCGGGCCGCCGAGCGGCTCGGACAGCACGCCTGTGACTGCGATCCCTCACGGTCCGCGCACCCGGCACATCTGCCGGCCGACGACCTGCAGGCCCTCGGGTCGGGGTGGACGGCGGCGTCGTCCTCGTTCCTGCTGTTCGCCACGGGCGCGCTGATCCCGATCCTGCCCTACCTGGTCGGCGCCACCGGCCTGACCGCCCTGATCGTCGCGGCCGTCCTGGTCGGTCTGGCCCTGCTCGTCACCGGCAGCATCACCGGCCTGCTCTCCGGCGCCTCCCCGCTGCGGCGGGGGCTGCGGCAGCTGGCCATCGGCTACGGTGCGGCACTCGTCACCTATGTGCTCGGCCTGCTGTTCGGTGCCGTCGGCATCTGACCCGACCCACCGGACCTGAACCGGACCGGAACCGACACTGCGCCGAGTGTCCGGACGATGCCGTCATCGGGCGGTCATCGCTGCATGTGCCGCACACTCGGCGAGGCCCCCCACGGGACCAGCCACTCAGGCGCGGAGCCGCTCCCCCGCAGGGTCGACGAGCGGCTCGGCGGCGACCGTGGCCGCCACGGGCCGCCCGAAGTACTCGATGGTGACCGGGTCACCGACGTCCAGCCCGTTCGGCAGCCACGCGTAGACCACCGGTCGGCCGATCGTGTACCCGAAAGCGGCGCTGGTGACGTACCCGCCCGGCCGGCCGTCCACCAGCACCGGCTCCTTCCCGAGCGGCACACTGACCCCGTCGTCGACGGTCAGGCAGGTCAGCCGGACCGGATCGGTGCGCTGCGCCGCGGCCGCCCGGCCGACGTAGTCCACCGGGGTGGTGGGGCTGAGCGCGAATCCGAGGCCGGCCGCCTCCGGGCCGTGCTCGGTGGTCATGTCCGTGCCCCAGGCCCGGTAGCCCTTCTCCAGGCGCAGGGCGTTGAACGCGGCCCGGCCGGCGGCCACCACCCCGTACGGGCGGCCCGCCTCCCACAGCGCGTCCCACAGGGAGAGGCCGTCCTCCGTACGGGCGTACAACTCCCAGCCCAGTTCCCCCACATAGGACAGGCGCAGGGCCCGGACGGCGGCGCCGGCGACGCCGATGGTCGCGCCCCGGAAGTAGCGCAGGCCCGCGTTTGTCAGGTCCGCGTCGGTCAGCGGGGCGAGCGCGGCCCGCGCGTTCGGTCCCCAGAACCCGATGCAGCACGTCGTGTCGGTGATGTCGGTGACCGTGACGGGCGGACCGCCGGCGGTTCGCGCGTCGTCGGCGGCCCTGGCCAGCAGATCCAGGTCGATCCCGCCGTTCAGGCCCACCTGGAACAGCTCCTCGTCGATCCGGGCGACGGTCAGGTCGGAGCGGATGCCGCCGGCGACATCGAGCGCCAGGCAGTAGGTGACCGCGCCGACGGACTTGTCGATCTTGCCGGTGGTCAGGTGCTGCAGCAGCGCGCACGCACCGGGGCCGGAGACCTCGACGCGTTTCAGCGGCGTCATGTCGTACATCGCCAGGGAGGTGCGCGTCGCGTGGGCCTCGGCCGCGACGATCGGCGAGTGGAAGCGGGCCGCCCACGGGTCGCGCGGCCGCGGTGCCCACGCCGCCGGCAGGGCATCGACGAGGGAGGCGTTCGCCTCGTACCAGTGCGGCCGTTCCCAGCCCCCGGCCTCGAGGAAGACCGCGCCGAGCTGCACCTGCCGGGGATGGAACGGGGAGAGCCGCAGGTCCCGCGGGGAGAGCCGCGGCTGGAGGGGGTGGATGATGTCGTACACCTCGACGAAATTCTGCGCCGCGGTCTCCCGCACGTAGTCGTCCTCGAGCTGGATCCGTTCGAACCGGGCGAGGTCGAGTTCGTGCAGGTCCACCTCGGTGTGCTCGTCGACGAGCAGCTCGGCGACCGATCGGGCGACGCCGGCCGCGTGGGTCACCCACACGGCCTCGGCCATCCAGAACCCGCGGGCGTGCGGCGACTCCCCCACCAGGGACCCGCCGTCGGGGGTGAAGGAGAAGACGCCGTTGAACCCGTCGGCGATCTCGGCGGCGCCCAGCGCGGGCAACAGCTGGATGCTCTCCTTCCAGGACGGCTCGAAGTCCTCGGCCGTGAAGCCGAGCCGCGAGGGCATGGCGTCCGGCGCGACGGCGGCCGGGTCGGTGCGGGGGATGTCCGCGACGTTCACCGGCAGCGGCCGGTGCGCGTAACTGCCGATGCCGAGCCGGTCCCCCAGCTGCCGGTAGTAGAGGTCCCGGTCCTGGTGCCGCAGGATCGGCAATACGGTATTCATCCGGTCCGGGCGTGGCACCTGGGCGAGCTCGGGCAGGGACGTGGTCGTCGCGTACTGGTGGGCCATCGGCAGCAGGGGGACGGGCAGACCGACCAGATCGCCGACCTGCTGCCCCCAGAACCCGGCGCAGGAGACGACGACGTCGGCGCCGAGGGTGTCCTCGGCCGCGTCGGGGGCAGCGGCGCTCGAGACGACCCGCACGCCGCGGACCCGGCCGTCTCGCACGTCGACCCCGGTCACCCGGGTGCCGCCGATGAACCGGACACCGCGGGCGCCGGCCCGGGCGATCAGGGCGTCGACGGCCCGCACCGCGGAGGCCAGACCGTCGGAGGGGATGTGCAGGGCGCCGAGCACCTTCTCGGCGTCCAGCAGCGGGAACCGGTGGGCGGCCTCCGCCGGGTCCAGCAGCGCCGCGTCGATGCCCCAGGAGCGGCCCCAGCCGTGCTTGCGGTGCAGCTCGGCGAGCCGCTCCGGCGTGGTGGCGACCTCCAGGCCCCCGACCGGGGTGAACGCGTCCAGATCCGTCAGCTTGGCCACCGTGTAGGCGGCCAGCTTCGTCATGGTCCGGGACGTGTTGATCTGGAACACCAGGCCGGGGGCGTGGGACGTCGAGCCGCCGGTCAGAGGCAGCGGCCCCTGGTCCAGGACCGTCACGTCGGTCCAGCCGCGGGCGGCGAGCTCGTCGGCCAGGTTGGCGCCGACGATTCCCGCGCCGATGATGACAACCCTGGGCCCGCGGGCGGAGGCCCCGCTGGAGGAACCTGCGCGGGACGACGGAGCCGGGGTGGGGTGCTGCGCGGTCATGAGACTCCGATCGGGTCGGTTCGGGCGGTCGACAGTCGGTCGGCCGTGGTGCCGGGCGGCGTGCGGGCGGCTCAGGCGGTCTCGACGTCGGCCAGGCGTGCCAGCACCCAGTCGTGGAACGCGCCGATGTGGTGTTCGCTGGGTACCAGCACCCCGCCGTCGGCGTAGATCCGGGAGCCCATCGCCGGTTGGCAGCGCTCGCAGGCGTCGAAGTCCTGCTGGTTGACTCGGTGGAACAGCTCGACGGAAGCGGTCAGGTCCGTGCCGGACTCGACGACGGACGGCAGGTACAGCCAGTCGCACTCGACGACCGTGCGGTCGACCGCGAGCGGGAACATCCGGTGGATGATGACGTGGTCCGGGACCAGGTTGACGAACACGGTGGGCTTGATCGTCACCGCGTAGTAGCGCCGGTCGTGGTCCTCGTCGACGCCGGGCAGCTTGTCGACCCCGGCCGACCCGTCGACGGTGAAACCGGCCACGTCCCCGCCGAACTCGGCGCCGTGGCCGACGAAGTACTGGGCGGCCAGGCCGTCGGCGAACTCCGGCAGCACCTCGGTCAGCTCGGGGTGGATGGTGGCGCAGTGGTAGCACTCCATGAAGTTCTCGATGATGAGCTTCCAGTTGGCCTTCACGTCGTAGACGATGCGGCGGCCCAGGGTCAGGTGGGCGACGTCGTACCCGTCGATGGCGTGCGCGTCGCCGAGCCGCTCCTCGATGGCGCCGACGACGTCGTCCTCGAAGGAGGGCGGCTCGTCCGCCAGGCACAGCCAGACGTAGCCGAGGTACTCGCGGACGGCGACGTGGACGAGCCCGTACACGTGCCGGTCGACGTCGGGCATCTTCGTCAGGTTGGGGGCGGCGATCAGCTTGCCGTCCAGGTCGTAGGTCCAGGCGTGGTACGGGCACTGAAACGCCCGGTTCGCCCGGCCGGACTCCTCCAGGCACAGCTTGACGCCGCGGTGGCGGCAGATGTTGTAGTACGCCCGCAGCTCCAGCTTCCGGTTGCGGGTGACGATGACGGACTCGCGCCCGATCTGCACGGTGCGCCAGGCGCCGGGCCCGGCCAGGTCGTCGGCGCGGACGGCGCAGAACCACATCCGTTCGAAGATGCGGTCCTGCTCGGCGGTGAACACGGCCGGGTCGACGTAGGTCCGGCCGGGCAGCGTGGGGATCAGGCTCTCGGAGATCCTGGCCAGCGGGTTCATGCAGTGCTCTCCGTTCGGGTGGGGTCGGTGCGTCAGGACGCGAGGGCGGTGCCGCCGTCGTCGGCGGTGCGGTCGAGGGCACGCCGGGCACGGGTGAACAGCCGGGGCTGGTTGACTCCGAGCACGGCCACCGGTGCGCCGGCCCGGTAGTAGCGGGCGAGGAAGGAACGGTCCGCGAGGCTGCCCTCCTCGATGCGCAGCTCGTCGTGCCCGGCCACCACCCCGGCGACCTGGACCCGCAGGTCGTACTGGTCGGACCAGAAGTAGGGGGCCCGCGCGGGTCGGCCCGGTGTCCCGAGCAGGACGCCGGCGACGACGTCGGCCCGCTCGACCGCTCCGGTCCAGTGCTCGAGCCGGTGATACGTGCCGCGCCCGACGTCCCACCAGGCCGCGCAGTCGCCCACCGCCACGATCCCGTCGGCCGGGCGGCCGGTGAGCGCCCCGTCGGCCGTTCCGTCGGCGAGCGCACGGCCGATCGACGCCCCGTCGGCCGTTCCCTCGGCGAGCGCACGGCCGATCGCGTCGCACTGCACACCGCCCTCCGGGGCGAGCCGCAGGCCCGACCCCGCCAGCCAGCCGGTGGCCGCGCGGGAGCCGATCGCGACGACGACGACGTCGGCCGGCAGGACGGTCCCGTCGGCCAGCCGGAGGGCGGTGACCACATCCTCGTCGCCGGCACGGTCGACGTCGGCGATCCGGGCCGGGCCGACCAACCGGACCCCGTGTGCCCGGTGCTCGCCGGCGAGGAAGTCGCCGACCGGTTCCCCGAGGGCACGCCGCAAGGGCACCGTGTCCTGGCCGAGCAGGGTCACGTCGGCGCCGAGCGCCACCGCGCTCGCGGCGACCTCGGTGCCGATGAAGCCGGCGCCGACGATCACGAGCCGGCGGCCGGGGCGAAGCTGCGCGCGGAGCCGCTCGGCGTCGGCCCTGGTGCGCACGGTGTGCACGTTCGGGCCGACCGGGAGCAGCGGGTGGGGGACGGCGTCGGCGCCGGTGGCCAGGACGACGGCGTCGGCGCTCACCGAGCGTCCGTCCGCGAGGACGACCCGCCGGACGGACGCGTCGAGCGAGACGGCCGGGGTGCCGAGCAGCCACCGGGCGGCCGGCTCGTCGTCGGCCTCGAGCGCGAGGGCCGCCGTCGACCAGCTGCCGCGCAGGTACTCCTTGGTCAGCGGGGGCCGGTCGTACGGACGGTGCTCCTCCGCCCCGATGATGGTCAGCTCGCCGGTGAATCCCGCGGACCGCAGCGCGCGTGCCGCGCTCAGGCCCGCCAGGGAGGCTCCGACGATGATGATCGACTGCAAACGCTCCACCTTCGCGCCGCTGGTGATCCGGACCGCGCCGACCGGCGCGGGACCGCTGGGGCCGGGATCCCGATGACCGGGGCTCCCGGGCCGCCGATGCGGTCCAGCGTGCCGGTGCCTCTCGCTCGGTGTCAAGCGTTCGGCCGTGGCATTCTCGAGGTGTCCGCCCGCCGGTCTTCCCCGGCACACTCGGACGGGGATGACCGGGACCGCAGGGTGGCAGCCAAGCGCCAAAACCAGTAACGCAGGGCAGCACGGCTAGCTGACGGGACTGCGACCGACGTAGACGACGTAGAGATGGTCGTCCTTGACCTCCCAGACCACCGCGCAGATCTCATCGCGTCCGTGGACGCGGACGGTCGTGAACCGCGCATGGTTGTCGAACATCTGCCCCGGAAGCGCGCCAGATTCAATGCGATCGAAAACGGGGTCGATGGCCTCGGCGAGCTTCCTGTCGTGCTCAACGATGTAGGCCCATTTCTCGTCCGCAAGCGGGGAGAAGTCGAGTGGCTTCATCGTCCAATCATAGCATTTGTAACGATGGTGCATACGTTATCTTGTTGCAGATGGTTCAATGAGCCGGTATGCTGGAGTTGATGGCTACCCACCCCTGCCGTGAGTACAGCTGGCCGTCAACCGAGAGGAACCAGCCATGACCACCACCACATTCATGACCCTGGATTCGCGTAAGCGGATCAACCTGGCATCGATCGCCACCCGTGACTCGTACCGCGTCACCAGGGAACCGAATGGCCGAATCGTCCTGGAACCGGCCGTCGTTCTCACCGAGGACGAGCTGCAGGTCCTCGGCGACGCCACGATCCGCAAGGTCGTCAACGAGGCATCCCAGAGCACCGAGCGACGCCCCCGGCGTCGCCTCTGAAGACTTCCGAGCACAGATCAACCGCCCCGCTGGCGCCGGCAGCGGGGCGGTTTTCGCGAGTGCTCTCCGGCTCGTGTCGGGTGTGAAGCTCGATGCGTCGCGCGGGTCGACCCGTTCAGAGCGCAGAAGGGTCGTACTGTGGCGCGCTGATTTGACATCGGAGGTTCTCCCTCTTGACGGCTCCTTCCCCGGGCACGGATGCTGTCCTCACCGGGTGTCCCCCGACACCGGGGAAGGGAGCGACCGTGCACCGAGCCTGCGCACTGGATGAGCTTGCCCCAGGAGAGTCGCTGCGGCTCGAGACCACGCCCCCGATCGCGGTGTTCCGCACCGAGGACGGCGAGGTGTTCGCGATCGACGACACGTGTACGCACCAGGACGCGTCGCTGGCGGACGGCTGGCTGGAGGACTGCACGGTGGAGTGCCCCCTGCACGCCTCCCGCTTCGATCTGCGGACCGGCGCGGTGGACGCACCCCCCGCCCGACGTCCGGTTCGCACCCACCGGGTGGAGGTGGTGGACGGGAACGTGCTGGTCGAGGAGTCCGCCGAGGCCCCCAACCTTCCGCCGGGGGTGAGCCTCTGACACGTCCGGCGTGTGACGTAACGTGGAACGTTGCAAAACGACATGACACGGACGCAGACGTGCGCGCACTCGTGAGAAGGAGCGTCGATGAGTATCGATCACAGGACGTCGTCGACCGGTGACGCCGACCGGCCCCCGCCGGGCGACACCGGCCCCGCCACCCCCGACGGCGGAGTCCCGCCCGTCCTGGCCGACAGTTCCGCCCAGGTTGCCGAACGGGAAGAAGGCCTGCTGAGCAGACTGCGGCAGACGCGCCGGGACGCGCGCCGTGGTGTGGCGAACGAGGACGAGGTCGGCAGACTGGACCCCTGGATCATCGGCGTCGTCGGGGCGATCGTGGTCGGGCTCGTCGTCTGGGGGTTCGCCAGTCCCAGCAGCCTGTCCACGGTGGCGAGTGACGCACTGGCCTGGGTGCTGGACTCCGCGGGATGGCTCTACGTGCTCGTGGCCTCGTTCTTCGTCGTGTTCGTGCTGTGGCTGGCCGTCGGCCGGTTCGGCCGGATCCCGCTGGGCCGGGACGGCGAGGCACCAGAGTTCAGCACCGGCTCCTGGATCTCCATGATGTTCGCCTGCGGCATGGGCATCGGCCTGATGTTCTTCGGCGTCGCCGAGCCGTTGACGCACTATGTCACTCCCCCGCCGGGGACGGTGCAGGGGCAGAGCCCGGCCGCGCTGCAGACCGCGATGGCGACGTCCCTGTTCCACTGGACCCTGCACCCGTGGGCGATCTACGCCGTCGTCGGGATCGCCATCGCCTACAGCACGTTCCGGTTGGGCCGGAAGAACCTGCTGTCCGAGGCGTTCGTGCCGATGTTCGGGCGACGCGGCGTCGACGGCTGGGGCGGCAAGGTGATCAACATGCTCGCGATCTTCGCGACCCTGTTCGGCTCCGCGGCGTCGCTGGGGCTGGGCGCGCTGCAGATCGGTGCGGGTCTGCAGTTCAACGGAGTGATCGGGCAGAGCGCCACGCCCGTGCTCGTGTTCATCATCGCGCTGCTCACGGCCGCGTTCGTCGCGTCCGCGGTCTCCGGCATCGCCCGCGGCATCCAGTGGTTGGCCAACACGAACGCGGTGCTCGCCGTGGTGCTGGCGGTCTTCATCTTCGTGGCCGGGCCCACTCTGTTCATCCTCAACGTCATCCCCGCGGCGATCGGCGACTACTTCCGCGATCTGGCGGAGATGGCGTCCCGCACGTCCGCCACGGGTGGGGACGGGATGGCCGCCTGGCTGTCCGGGTGGACCATCTTCTACTGGGCGTGGTGGATCTCCTGGACACCGTTCGTGGGCCTGTTCATCGCCCGGATCAGTCGCGGCCGCACCATCCGGCAGTTCGTCACCGGCGTCCTGTTGGTGCCGTCCCTGATCTCGGTGCTGTGGTTCGCCATCTTCGGCGGCACCGCGATCAAGCTGCTGCAGGACAACCCCGACGGCGGGCTGGCGCAGGCCGTCGCCGATTCCAGCTCCACGATCTACGTCATGTTCCAGAACCTGTCCCTGCCACCGTGGCTGCTCGGGGTGCTCGTCGTGCTGGCCATGGTCCTGACCGCCATCTTCTTCGTCACCGGTGCTGACTCGGCGTCCATCGTGATGGGCTCGCTCTCCTCGAACGGGACGATGGAACCGAAGAAGCCCTTGGTGGTGTTCTGGGGTGTGCTGATGGGCGCGGTCGCCGCGGTCATGCTGCTCGCCGGCGGCGACCAGCCGGACGCGGCCCTGACCGGGCTGCAGAACATCACCATCGTCTCCTCCCTGCCCTTCGTCATCGTGATGGTGCTGCTGTGCGTCGCGCTGGTGAAGGACCTGCAGAAGGACCCGATCTGGCTGCGCCGGCAGCTGTCCGAGTCGGTGATGCGGCGGACCATCCGCGACGCTGTCGACGAGCACGGCCACCAGAAGTTCGACCTGGTGACCCGCCGGTCGGACGCGCCGGATACCGGCAGCTTCCCGGCCGTCGACGCCACCGCCGGCGGCGAACCGATCTACGCCGACCGGGGCCGACGGCGGTTCCGGTTCCCGTGGCAGCGGGACTGAGCGCGCGCTGACCAGCGACGGCGAAGGGCGGTCACCCCAGCGGGTGACCGCCGTTCGCCGCGGCCGGTATCGAGCCTCAGACCCGGGCGTGCCGGAAGCCGGCCCCGTGGTGGTCGGCCGGCAGTGTGGGGCCGGCGCCGATGAAGGTCTCCCGCAGGGTCGCCCCCGCCGTCGCCGGTTCCAGCAGGCCCCGGCGGAACAGCTCGGGGCTGACGCGACGGACGAAGGACTCGGTGTCCGCGGGCCGGACCGCCGAGATGACGTTGAAGCCGTCGACGTCGGCCTCGGCCACCCAGCGCTCCAGTTCGTCCGCGACCGTGACACCGGATCCGGTGATCACCGGACCGCGGCCGCCGATGCCGACGAACTCGGCGAGCCGGCGCGGCGTCCAGCGGGCCCGCGCGTCCAGCTTCGTGAACGCCGCCAGCGCGGACTGGTTGGCGTCCGTGACGGCGTGCGTCAGCGGAGCGTCCGGGTCGGCCGTGGACAAGTCGACCCCCGTCCACCCGGCGAACAGAGCGAGCGCGGCGGCCACGTCGACGTACGGCCGGTAGCTCTCCAGCCGGGCCCGGGCGGCCTCGTCGGTCCGGTCGGCGACGACGGTCACACCGGCAAGGATCTTCACGCCGCGCGGGTCCCGGCCGGCAGCGGCGACCTGCTCCCGGATGGTGCGCACCCACTGGGCGACGACCTCGGGGGTGTGGCCGATCAGGAAGATGGCCTCCGCGTGCCGGGCCGCGAACCGCTGCCCGCGGGAGGAGGCACCGGCCTGGAAGAGCAGCGGCGTGCTCTGCGGTGAGGGCTCGACCAGGGCGGGGCCGGGTACGGTGAACGCCTCGCCGTCGTGCCCGGCGCCGTGCACCCCCGCCGGGTCGGTGTAGACCCCGGCCTCCCGGTTGCGACGCACCGCCCCGTCGTCGAAGGTGCCCTCCCACAGCCGGTAGAGCACCTCAAGGTACTCCTCGGCGCGGTCGTACCGCGCGTCGTGGCCGAGTTGGCGGCCCAGGCCCAGGTTCCGGGCGGCGGAGTCCTGGTAGGAGGTGACGATGTTCCAGGCCAGCCGGCCGCGGGTCACGTGGTCCAGGGTGCTCAGGCGGCGCGCCAGCAGGTACGGGTGCTCGTACCCGGTGGACGCGGTGACGCCGAAGCCGAGCCGGGTGGTGGCCTGCGCGAGCGCGGGGACCAGCACGGTCGGGTCGAGCAGCGGGAACTGCACGCCGCCGCGGACGGCCTCGTCGGCGTTGCCCCGGTAGACGTCGTACTGGCCGAGCACGTCGGCGAAGAACAGGTTGTGGAAGCCGCCCTGTTCGAGGGTCCGCGCGAGGCGGACCCAGTAGTCGATGTCGGTGTATTCGGTGCTGCGGTCCTCGGGGTGGCGCCACAGTCCCGGGCTCTGGTGCACGGGGGTGGGCATGTCGAAGGCGCTGAGCAGGATCGGGCGGGTGGAGGCCTCAGACACGGGTGTATCCCTTCGTCTCGGTGGAGGTCGCGGTGGCGGCGGTCTCGGTGGCGGTCGCGACGACGGTGGCGTCGGTCGAAGTCACGGCGGTCGCGGTGGCTGCGTCGGTCGCGGTGGCTGCGTCGGTCGGGGCGTCGGTGACGGCGGTCTCGTCGCCGACCGGGTCCGCCGCGGCGATCGCCGAGATCACGCTGATCACGGCCAGCACGCTGATGTAGGCGCTGATCAACCAGGGGGTGTTGCCGCCGGCGGCGAGCAGACCGGCGGCGATGAACGGCGTCAGGCCTCCGGACAGGATGGTGCCGACCTGGTAGCCGAGGCTGACACCGCTGTACCGCACATGCACGGGGAACTGCTCGGCGAACCACGCGGCCTGCGGCCCGTAGATGGCGTCGTGGATCCCGTTCATGGCCACCACGTACACCAGCGGCAGCAGCGCCAGCGGCCCGTTGTCCAGGAACACGAAGTACGGCCAGACGAGTATCCCGGCCAGGACGGCGGAGACGAGGCTGATCCGGCGTCGTCCCCAGCGGTCGGAGAGGGCACCCCAGAACGGACCGGAGAGCAGGCCGAGGGCGGAGCAGATCAGCACCGCGGCCAGCACGCTGCCGGCGTCACCGCGCCGCGCCGCCACGTACGTCAGGGTGTAGACGGTCAGGATCGAGTAGACGGCGGGCTGGACCATCCGCTGCCCGATGGTCACGAGCACCCCGCGCCGGTGGTGGCGAAGCACCTCCCGGACCGGGGCGTGCGCGGTCCGCTCCGCTTCCCGCAGGTCGGTGAACTCGGCGGCGTCGCGCACGCCGAGCCGGATCCACAGCCCCACCGCGACAAGGACGGCGCTGGCCAGGAACGGCAGGCGCCAGCCCCACGCGCTGAAGGCGGCCTCCCCGAGGACGGCGCGGGCGCCCGCGAACGCGGAGGTGGCCAGCAGCATGCCGGCAGCGGAGCCGATCTGGGTGAAGCTGCCGAAGAAGCCCCGGTGCTGGGCGGGAGCGTGCTCGACGGACAGTAGCGCGGAGCCGCCCCACTCTGCCCCGGCGGACAGGCCCTGGGCCAGCCGCAGGACGATCAGCGCGACGACGGAGAACCAGCCCCCGACCGCGTACGTGGGCAGCAGCCCGATCCCGGTGGTGGCGATCCCCATGGTCAGCAGGGAGATGACCAGCAACGACTTGCGCCCGATCCGATCCCCCAGGTGTCCGGCGACGATCCCCCCGAGCGGCCGGACGAGAAAGGCGATGGCGAAGGTCGCGAAGGAGGCGAGGATTCCGCCCACGGACGAGCCCTGCGGGAAGAACTGGGTGCTGAAGATCAGTGCCGCGGCGGTGCCGTACAGGTAGAAGTCGTACCACTCGATCGTGGTGCCGACGAACGCCGATCCGAGCACGCGCTTGCGGGTGAGCGCGCTCCTGCTGGCCTGGAACATGGGTTCCCCTCGGGGGTCCGGGCGTGCCCTTCAGGCCGCCATCCTTGCCCACGGCGTTGGCACGCGGGCCGAATCGTCACCTGGGGCACCCCACGACAGCGGCGAGGGTTGCCGTCCAGCCGGCCAGGGCCGCGTGGCTGGAACTCATGATTCTGGGGTCCACGGTAACCGGGCTGCGTCCACCGTCGCGACCGCGGCCGTTCATGTTTCGTCATCGGCGCCGGTGCCGGTGTCGGGAACGACGGCGGCCCGCCCCCGGGGTCGGGGACGGGCCGTCGTCGTCGGTCGCGCGCGGGGCGATCAGCCGGGGTAGACCTCGCGCAGCAGCGCGGCGGTCTCGGACGGGGTCTTCCCGACCTTGACGCCGGCGGCTTCGAGGGCTTCCTTCTTGGCCTGCGCGGTACCGGCGGAGCCGGAGACGATGGCGCCGGCGTGGCCCATCGTCTTGCCCTCGGGTGCGGTGAAGCCGGCGACGTAGCCGACCACCGGCTTGGTGACGTGTGCCTTGATGTACTCGGCGGCCCGCTCCTCGGCGTCGCCGCCGATCTCGCCGATCATCACGATGGCCCGGGTGTCCGGGTCCGCCTCGAACGCGGCGAGGGCGTCGATGTGGGTGGTGCCCACGATCGGGTCGCCGCCGATGCCGATGGCGGTGGAGAAGCCGAGGTCCCGCAGCTCGTACATCATCTGGTAGGTCAGGGTGCCGGACTTGGAGACCAGGCCGACGCCGCCCTTGCCGGTGATGTTGGCCGGGGTGATCCCGGCCAGCGCCTCGCCCGGGGTGATGATGCCAGGGCAGTTCGGGCCGATGATCTGGGTGCGCTGCTTGCCGTTCGCGTCGGTCGTGGCCTGGGCGTGCGCCCAGAACTCGGCGGAGTCCTGCACGGGCACGCCCTCGGTGATCACCACGGCCAGGCCGATGCCGGCGTCGATGGCCTCCATCACGGCGTCCTTGGTGAACGCCGGCGGCACGAACAGCACCGACGTGTTGGCCCCGGTCTTCTCCATGGCCTCGGCGACGGTGCCGAACACGGGCAGTTCGACGGTGTTGCCGTTTGCGTCGGTGTGGCTGACGGTGGTGCCGGCCTTGCGGGCGTTGACACCGCCGACGACGTTCGTGCCGGCCTGGAGCATCAGCGCGGTGTGCTTGGTTCCCTCGCCGCCGGTGATGCCCTGGACGATGACCCGGGAATCGGAATTCAGAAAGATCGACATGGTGGTTGTTCTCGTCCCTTACTTCGCTGCGAGCTCGGCGGCCTTGTCGGCGCCCTCGTCCATGGTGGCGGCCTGGGTGATCATCGGGTGGGCGGCGGCGTCGAGGATCTTCCGGCCCTCGTCGACCTTGTTGCCGTCCAGCCGGACGACGAGCGGCTTGGTCGCCTCATCGCCGAGGATCTGCAGTGCCTTGACGATGCCGTTGGCCACGGCGTCGCACGCGGTGATGCCGCCGAAGACGTTGACGAACACGCTCTTGACCTGCGGATCGTTCAGGATGACGTCCAGGCCGGCGGCCATCACCTCGGCGGAGGCCCCGCCGCCGATGTCCAGGAAGTTGGCCGGCTTGACGTCGCCGTGCTTCTCGCCGGCGTAGGCCACCACGTCGAGGGTGGACATGACCAGGCCCGCGCCGTTGCCGATGATGCCGACCTGACCGTCGAGCTTGACGTAGTTCAGGTCGGCCGCCTTCGCCTTGGCCTCCAGCGGGTCGGCGGCGGCCTTGTCCTCGAGCGCCTCGTGACCGGGGTGGCGGAAGCCGGCGTTCTCGTCCAGGGAGACCTTGCCGTCCAGGGCCAGGATCTTCCCGTCGCCGGTCTTGACCAGCGGGTTGACCTCGACGAGGGTGGCGTCCTCCTCGGTGAACACGGTCCACAGCGTCTGGATGGTCTCGATCACCGCGCCCCGGACGTCCGCCGCGAACCCGGCGGTGTCGACGATCTCGGCGGCCTTCGCGGCGTCGATGCCGACCGCGGGGTCGACGGCGATGCGGGCCAGGGCCTCGGGCCGCTCGACGGCGAGCTGCTCGATCTCCATGCCCCCCTCGACGGAGCACATGGCCAGGTAGTTGCGGTTCGCGCGGTCCAGCAGCACGGAGAAGTAGTACTCCTCGGCGATGTCGGCGCCCTCGGTGATCATGACCCGCTTGACCTCGTGGCCCTTGATGTCCATGCCGAGGATCTGCTCCGCGTGCGACCGGGCCTCGTCGGCGGTCTTGGCGACCTTGACGCCGCCGGCCTTGCCGCGGCCACCCACCTTCACCTGCGCCTTGACGACGGTGACGCCGCCCAGCTTCTGCGCGGCGGCCTGAGCCTCGTCTGCGGTCTGCGCCACGATCCCGGCGAGCACGGGTACCCCGTGTGCCTCGAAGAGATCGCGCGCCTGGTATTCAAACAGGTCCACGGAAAGTGTCCTTCTACGTCGAAGTCGGCTGCGGTCCGGGCCGATCCCCGCGCGGAGCTGGCCGAAAGGCGCCCCCGGCGACCGGGCCGGTGGAGCGGTGAAGCTCGCGTGCTCCGTCGGCCAGTGTATCGCCCGGGCGGGGACGCCCCGGTTCGATGACGACCGACGGCAGTCGGCTGCCGGGGCCGGTGATGAGGCACGCACGCCGGGTCACCCGCCGTCACGCGTCGAACTCCGTGCCTCAGTCCACCTTCGTCAGCGGGGCGTACCGCAGCAGCAGCCGCTTCTCGCCCATCGCGAAGGCGACCTTCGCCACGCTCTTGTCCCCGGCGCCCTCGACGCTGACCACGGTGCCGGCCCCGAACGTGGTGTGCTGCACCCGGTCCCCGGGGTTCAGGTGCGGCACCTCCTTGGCCGGCTGTACCCGCCCGACGGCGGCACGCGAGGTGCTGCTGCCTCCCGCGGCGGAGCGGGGAGCGCCGCTGCGGGAGCTGCCGGCACCCCACCAGGACCCGCTCCTCTCCGCGCCGTCCCAGGTGGTGGCGGCCAGTCGTTGCGCCGTCTTCGTCGAGCCCTGCCGCTTCCAGTCGATCAGGTCGGCGGGCACCTCTTCGAGGAACTGGCTGGCCGGGTAGTACTGGGTCTGCCCCCACAGGCTGCGGTACTCGGAGCGGGTCAGGTAGAGCCGGCGTCGGGCCCGGGTCAGTCCCACGTAGGCGAGCCGGCGCTCCTCGGCCAGTTCGGTGAGGTCGGTCATCGACCGTTGGTGGGGGAACACGCCGTGTTCGAGCCCGGTGAGGAACACCACCGGGAACTCGAGCCCCTTGGCGGTGTGCAGGGTCATCAGGGTGACCACGCCGAGCCGCCGCGCCTCGGCGACCTCCGCCTCGACCGAATCCGGGGAGGCGGGGATCTGGTCCGCGTCGGCGACGAGGGAGACCTGTTCCAGGAACTGGGCGAGCGTGCCCTCCGGGTTCTCCTGCTCGTACTCGCGCACGACGGCGAGCAGTTCCCCCAGGTTCTCCGCCCGGGACTCGTCCTGCGGGTCCTGGCTGCGCCGCAGGGCCTCGAGGTAGCCGGTCTGCTCGAGGATCGCCTCCAGTGCTGCGGACGCGCCCGACGTGGCGGCCACCTCCGTGAGGTCGTCCAGCAGCTGGACGAACTCGGCGACGAGCTTGGCACCGCGGGTGGCCATGGCGGGCGCCTCGTCGGCGCGCCGGAGGGCGGCCATGAAGGAGATCCGCTCGCGGTCGGCCAGGGCGGCGACCGCGCCCTCGGCCCGGTCCCCGATGCCCCGCTTGGGTTCGTTCAGGATGCGCCGGAGGTTGACGTCGTCGTCGGGGTTGACGAGGACCCGCAGGTACGCGAGGGCGTCCTTGATCTCCTTGCGCTCGTAGAACCGGGTACCGCCGACCACCTTGTAGGGCAGGCCCACCCGCATCAGGATCTCCTCGATCGAGCGGGACTGGGCGTTGGTGCGGTAGAAGACGGCGACGTCGCCGGGCCGGATGTCCTCCTCGTCCTGGAGCCGGTCGATCTCGGTGGCGATGAACCGGGCTTCCTCGTGCTCGTTCTCCCCGGCGTAGCCGATGATCCGTGGGCCGGCGCCCTCCGCGGTCCACAGCCGCTTCTGCGGCCGGTCCGGGTTGCGGGAGATGACGGCGTTCGCGGCGGACAGGATGGTCTGGGTGGAGCGGTAGTTCTGTTCGAGCAGGATGGTGCGCGCCTGCGGGTAGTCCTTCTCGAAGTCGACGATGTTGCGCACGTCCGCGCCGCGGAACGCGTAGATGGACTGGTCGGAGTCGCCGACGACGGTCAGCTCCCCGGCGTCGTCGCCCTCGCCGACGAGTTCGCGCACCAGGGCGTACTGGGCGTGGTTGGTGTCCTGGTACTCGTCGACGAGCAGGTGCCGGAACCGCCGCCGGTAGGACTCGGCGACCGCGGGGAACGCCCGCAGCAAATAGACGGTCTGGGCGATCAGGTCGTCGAAATCCATGGCGTTCGCCTGGCGCAGCCGCTGCGTGTATCCCCGGTAGACCTCGGCGACGGCGGATTCCATCGGGTTGTTCAGATCCGCCTTGCCCGCGAACTCCTCGTCGTCGACCAGTTCGTTCTTGGCCGCGGAAATGCGGTGCTGGATCGCGCGGGGCGGGAACCGCTTCGGGTCCAGGTCCAGGTTGCGGGCGACGAGGGTGATCAGCCGGAGCGAGTCCGCGGCGTCGTAGATGGAGAAGTTGGAGTTCAGGCCCACCGAGGCCGCCTCCCGGCGCAGGATGCGCACACACGAGGAGTGGAAGGTGGAAATCCACATCGTCTTCGCCCGGCCCCCGACCAACTCCTCGACCCGGTCCCGCATCTCAGCGGCGGCCTTGTTGGTGAAGGTGATGGCGAGGATCTGCCCCGGGTGCGCCCGGCGGGTGGCCAGCAGGTAGGCGATCCGGTGCGTGAGCACCCGGGTCTTGCCCGAACCGGCGCCCGCCACGATGAGCAGGGGGCTCCCGGCGTGGGTGACCGCTTCCGCCTGTTGCGGGTTCAGCCCCTCGACGAGGGCGCGCGCCCGCGGCGAGTCGCGGGGGTCACGGTGCGGGTGCTCGCCGGTCTCGTCGCCGCGGCCCTCGCCGTTCGCGTCCGGTTGCAGGACGGCGGGGCCGTGGTCACGCCGGTCGTTGTCGGTACGTCCGCCGTCGTCGGTACGTCCGTCGTCGCGCCCGCCGCTGCGGGGACGGGTACTGCGCGCCCCCGCGCTACCGGCGACGGCGGTGCCGCCGCGCTCGGCCGCGGTGTCGCGGTGGGTGCCGGGGGTGAAGCTGTCGAAAAGGTAATCCATCGCTCTTCCAGACTAGACGCGCGCTCCGACAGTTCGGCCACGCAGCCGCCGGTCTCTGGTGTCGCGCCGAGTTAGCCGCTCCCGCCCGGCCGCCGCGCCGAGTTAGCCACTCCCACCCGGCCGCCGCACCGAGTTAGCCACTCCCGCCCGGCCGTCGCACCGAGTTAGCCACTCCCGCCCGGCCGTCGCGCCGAGTTAGCCGCTCCCGCCCGGCCGCCGCACCGAGTTAGCCGCTCCCGCCCGAAGACGGGGCTCTTTGAGTATCACCTTCAGGCGAGAGCGGCTAACTCACTGTGGTAGGGCGAGCGCTGGCCGAACTCCCACGCTGTTGACCGCGGTCTCCGACCCGGACAGCGACCTCTCGCGCGGGTTCACCGGGCTGGTCATCGGGGACCCGTGCGGCAGGCCTGGCAGAGGTTGCCACCGATGTCGGGTGCCAGAGGTTGCCAACGATGTTCTGGCGTCAGAGGTTGACGTGGACGCCGGCGTCAGATGTTGACGCAAGCTCCGGCGTCACGGGTTGGCGCGGACGCCGGCGTCAGATGTTGACGCAAGCTCCGGCGTCACGGGTTGGCGCGGACGCCGGCGTCCGATGCGGGCGGCGTGAGGACCAGCAGGGCGTCCGGACTGCGGCAGTTGGTCAGGATCGCGAGCAACTCGTCCGCGATGACGCCGCACACCCGGACGGCGTCGCTCTCCTGCGGTCCGGCGAGCAGTGCGGCGTCCTTCAACTGCCGTGCCAGCGCGGTGATGTCGCCGAGCTTGTCCCCGGTTGCCTGTCGCATGACCTGCATGATGTACCCCGTTCCTTCGCGGCCCCGGAGCGACCGTAAGGTCCGCGCCTGTGAGGGCACTGGCCGCCAGCCGAACGAGACATCGACGCTCACCGGCTCGCTCGCCCGGACGGCGACGGGACTGCCCGGACGGCGGCGGGACGGGAGAATGAGCGGGACGGGCGGGAGGGCGGGACGGCTAGACTGGGTACGCCCAACCGGGCACGCCTCTGTAGCTCAGTAGGATAGAGCGGCGCTCTCCTAAAGCGCAGGCCGTCGGTTCGATTCCGGCCAGGGGCACCACCGGAGAGACGCGACGGACCCGGCACCGGGGAGCAGTCGCCATCCTGCCGGTTCCCTTCTCAGCGCTCGACGACGATCCCGTCCTCGTCCGCCCACAGTTTCGCCCCGGGTCGGAACGTCACGTCGTCGATCGTCACCGGAACGTCGACCTCGCCGGTTCCCGCCTTGCCGCTCTTGCGCGGGTTGCTGCCGAGCGCCTTGACGCCCAGCGGCAGGGCCGCCAGGGCTGTCCGGTCCCGGACCGGCCCATTGATGATCACGCCGGCCCAGCCGTTCTCGACCGCGGAAGCGGCGATCAGATCGCCCATCAACGCCGTACGCATGGAGGCACCGCCGTCGACCACCAGCACCGCGCCGTCGCCGGGGCTCGCCAGCACGGCTTTGACCAGCGCGTTGTCGTTGCGGCAGCGCACGGTGCGGACCGGTCCGCTGAACCGGACGCGGCCGCCGAGGTCGAGGAACTGCCGGTCCACCGACTGCAGGGTCTCGCCGTGCTCGTCCCAGAGGTCGGCGGTGGTCGGGTCGACATCCGTCGGATCGGTGCTGGCGGCGTCGGTACTGCTCGGATCGGTGGTCGTCATGAGGGCCTCTCGGGTCGCAGGGGCTGGCGGTCTGTGCGGCTGGCGGTCACCGGCGTGGCGCTCAGTCCAATGGCAATCGGTCGGTGCGGATTCGTCGATGCGAGTCAGTCGGTGCGGGTCAGCATGCACCGGCCAGGTCGCGATCCTCGGTGTGTTCCCGCCGGCTGTCCTGCGCGGCGAACTGGGTCGCGTGCAGTTCGGCGTAGCGACCGCCGGCGGTGAGCAACTCCCGATGCGTGCCGCGCTCGACGATCCGGCCGCCCTCCACCACGAGGATCGCATCAGCGGCGCGGATGGTCGAGAGCCGGTGGGCGATGACGAGGGCGGTGCGCCCGGCCAGGGCCTCCCCCAGTGCCGCCTGGACCGCGGCCTCGCTGGTCGAATCCAGCGCCGACGTCGCCTCGTCGAGGATCACGACGCGCGGCTGGGCCAGCAGCAGGCGGGCGATCGTCATCCGCTGCCGCTCTCCGCCGGAGAGCCGGTATCCCCGCTCCCCCACCACGGTGCTCAACCCGTCGGGCAGAGCCCGGACCACCGCGTCGAGCCGGGCCCGCCGCAACGCGTCCCAGAGCTGTTCGTCCGAGGCGCCGGGCCGGGCGAGCGCGAGATTGGCGCGCACCGTCTCGTGGAACAGGTGTCCGTCCTGCGTCACCATCCCGAGCGTGTCGCGCAGCGACGCGAAGGCTACGTCGCGCACGTCGACACCGCCGTAGGTGACCGCTCCGGCGGTGACGTCGTAGAGCCGGGCCACCAGCTGGGCGATGGTCGACTTGCCCGCCCCGGAGGAGCCGACCAGGGCAACGGTCTGCCCGGGCTCGATCCTGAATGAGAGGTCGTGCAGTACTTCCTCGCCGCCGCGGGTATCGAGGGTGGCGACCTCTTCGAGGGAGGCGAGCGAGACTTCCTTCGCCGCCGGGTACGCGAACGAGACGTGCTCCAGTGCGACGCCGATGGGCCCGGCCGGGAGGGGCTCGGGGTCGTCCTTCTGCACGATCAGCGGCTTCAGGTCGAGGATCTCGAACACGCGCTCGAAGCTGACCAGCGCACTCATGATCTCCACCCGGGCGCTCGCGAGGGAGGTCAACGGCACGTACAGCCGGGTCAGCAGCAGCGCGAGCGTGACCACGTCACCGGGGTTGAGGGTGCCGGCGATCGCGAGGAACCCACCGAGCCCGTACACGAGGGCGAGGGCGAGGGCCGACACGAGTGTCAGGGCCGTGACGAACACCGTCTGCAGCATGGCGGTCTTCACGCCGATGTCCCGCACCCGGCCGGCGCGCAGGGCGAACTCGGCGGATTCGGCGTCGGGCTGTCCGAACAGCTTGATCAACGTGGCCCCGGGCGCGGAGAACCGTTCGGTCATCTGCGTGCTCATCGCCGCGTTCAGGTTGGCGGCTTCCCGTTGCAGGGAGGCGAGCCGACCGCCCATCCGGCGGGCGGGGATGAGGAAGAGCGGGAGCAGGATCAGGGCCAGCAGGGTGATCTGCCACGAGATGCTGACCATCACGCCGACGGTCAGGATCAGGGCGACGACGTTGCTGACGACGCCGGACAGGGTGCCGCTGAACGCCCGCTGCGCACCGAGCACATCCGAGTTCAGCCGGCTCACGAGTGCGCCGGTGCGGGTGCGGTTGAAGAAGGCCACGGGCATCCGCTGGACGTGGTCGTACACGGCGCGGCGCAGGTCGAGGATCAGTCCCTCGCCGATCCGTGACGAGAACCAGCGGGTCAGCAGGGACAGGCCGGCGTCCGCGACCGCCGCCACCGCGATCAGTACGGCCAGCCAGGTGACCGTGCTGACCGACTGACGCCCGGTGATGGCGTTGACGACCTCGCCGGCCAGGACCGGCGTCAGGACGGCCAGCACGGCGGACGCGACGGACAGCACCACGAAGACGATCAGCCGCCTGCGGTGCGGCGCGGCGAACGCCATGATCCGCCGGAACGTGGCCGGCGAGAACTTGCGCCGCTCCCCGGTGTCCGAGACCATCCGCCACAGGGACGAGTGGGCGGCCCCTTCCATGCTCATCGTGTTCAGCTTCCTTCCGGTGCGCGTGTACCTTCCAGTCAACCACTGCACACCGACAGTCTGTTCCGGGCGGGGACCGATGGGCCGCTGTGCCCGCTCGATACGGTCTCAGCCTTGATCCACCGGCGTTGATTTCTTGAGGTCGGTCGGCGTGGTGGATGGCGTTGGCCTGTGGGTAGGCGTGGGGTAGCTGCCGGTCTGCCCGGCTTTTCCACTGTCCGGTTGGTCGCGCCCGTTGGGGCTGGGTGGTCAGGTCGCGGCGG
>NZ_MRDE01000079.1 GCF_001968835.1 Tersicoccus phoenicis | reverse complement strand
CAGCAGCACCGGCACGTGCGGGAGTGGACCCGCACCGGACACCCGCCAAGGTCAGCGGGCAGCACTGTCGTACCCACATGCGAGAATCGCACCCATCAGGCAGACGGTAAGCCCTGACCCTCAGCCAACCAGCCGCGGTGAAAGATCGAGGATAGTGTTCATTTTCCAGCCCGAGTCGTTCTGGGTCTCATTGGTCCTCTTGGTAGTCGCTGCTTTCATGTTTCTTCTAGCCGTCCGTGCTGCGCGCCGGAATGGCGCGTGAATCGTGAGATGGGTACAGTGGATCGCTGTGGGAATCGGGGCGGTTCTCGTTGCCTTGAGTATTCTCACCAGGGACTGGCGAATGACGGCCATCGGCGTTGCGTTCATATTGGCGGGCGTATCACTTCATCCTTGATCCACCGGCGTTGATTTCTTGAGGTCGGTCGGCGTGGTGGATGGCGTTGGCCTGTGGGTAGGCGTGGGGTAGCTGCCGGTCTGCCCGGCTTTTCCACTGTCCGGTTGGTCGCGCCCGTTGGGGCTGGGTGGTCAGGTCGCGGCGG
>NZ_MRDE01000078.1 GCF_001968835.1 Tersicoccus phoenicis | reverse complement strand
CACAGACGCCCGTCCGGTCGCGTGCGTAGCGATCCCCCCGCAGTGGACCGACAAATCGCAAACAAGACAGCCGGAGCGTCGGTCAGTCGGTGAGTCAGACCCACCCGGGGGAACCACTACCTCCATCATCACTGTCAGTCGACGACGGTGCCGCTGATCGGTCCGCCGTCGCCGGGTCCACCGTCCCGGCTGGATCCGTCCCGGCTGGGGCGGTCGCGCCGTGACGCGTCGTCGTCGACGCCGAGCATGCCCAGGGCGTTGTGCGCGGTGATCTGCAGGGTCTCGAGGGCGCGGGCGACCTGGTCGGCGTCCTGGGCGGCCGGCGCCTTCGCCAGTTCCTGCTCGACCACGCGGCCCTGCACCTGGACGATCCGCAGGCTGTGGGCGAGCTTCTCGTCCCGCACCGGGTCCGCGGCCGAGGCCGAGACGACCCGGGTGCCCGGACCGCCGGTGGCCGACGGCGCCAGCCCGGCGGCCGAACGGATGGTGTCGTTGGCGGTGGCCAACTGCGTCGCGCCGAACCCGGCCGCGCGACGGACCGCCAGGAAGACCACGAGGGCGAGCACCAGCCAGCCCCCGGCCACGATGACCACCAACCAGCCGACGACGTCGTTCTGGTTGGCGGCGAAGACGACGGCGACCAGGAAGACCAGCATGACGACGGCGAGCATCAATCCACCGCCGCCGAGCGGGGACCGGCGCGCCCCGGTCCCGGCGCCGTCGTACGCGCGTCCGGCGAACCCGGAACCGGTGAGGATGCTGCGGGAGGAGGAACCCGTGCGGGAGTCGGGGCGGGAGTCGTGACGCGCGGAGCCAGCCATGCGCTCATTCTCCCGCACCCGGCCGGGCGAGCGGACGGGTTCCACCCGAGGCGAACGGGCTGCTCCACCCCGGCCGCGTCAGGAACGGCGGCTACTTCAGGAACAGTGCGCGCAGCCGGCTGGTGGTGAGCATCAGCCCCACGGCGATCATGAGGACGTAGTACAGCAGGTGCACCGCCGTCGCCCCGCTGAAGACGCCCACGCTGATCTGGCGCATCAGTTCCACGCCGTGCCACAGCGGCATCGCCTGGACGATCCACTGGATCGGTTCCGGGTAGACCGAGAGCGGGTAGAAGGTGGCACTGAACAGGAACATCGGCATCATCACGAACGTGACGAGGTCCATCTGCTGGAAGGTCTTCATGTAACTCGTGACGGCCATGCCGAAGCTGGCGAATCCGAACGCGACGAGCACGGCGGCGGGGATCAGCAGCAGGGTCCACGCGGAGGTGGCGAGCCCGAAGACGAGCATGACGCCGGTGAAACCCACGGCGTAGATGGCGCCGCGGAGCAGGGCGAGGAAGATCTCGCCCACGGCCACGTCGAGCGGCCCCAGGGAGGTGTAGAGCATCCCCTGGTACAGCTTGCCGAAGTTCATCTTGAAGAAGACGTTCCACGTCGAGTCGTAGATGGCCCCGTTCATGGCCGACACCGCCAGCAGGGCCGGGGCGATGTACGCGGCGTAGCTGATCGTCGTCCCGCCGGGACCTCCGACCTGCCCCACCAGGGTGCCCAGGCCCACGCCGAGGGAGAGCAGGTAGAAGACCGGTTCGAAGAACCCGGAGGCCAGGATGATCCAGTTCTGGCTGCGGATCACCCGCAGCCCGCGCCCGATCACCGCCCCGGCGTTGCGCGAGTACAGCGCCGCGAGGGGCCGGTCCGACGGCGTCAGCTGCGGTGCCGTGGCGTCGGCGGGCGCGGTCATCGGCCGAGCCTGCGCGTGTAGGAGCGCCGGGCCAGCGCCATGCCGGCGACGGCGAGCACGACCAGGACCAGCAGGTGGAGGACCTGTTGCCAGGCCGGCACCGGCAGGCCGAAGGAGACCACCCGCGCCAGCTGCGTGGTGTGCCAGAGCGGGGAGATCCACCCGATCCACTGCAGGCCGGACGGCATCGTCTCCAGCGGGTAGAACGTGCCGGAGAACAGGAACAGGGGGGTGATCACGAACCGCTGGATCATGGAGAACTGGAAGCCCTCCCCCTCCAGCGTCGCCGAGTACGCCATCACCGGCGCCCCGAACGCGAGCGCCCCCGCCACGGTGATCGGTACCATCAGCCAGCCGGTGCCGAGCGCCGGGACGGCGCCGAACAGGTAGAGGATGCCGACGTAGGCCACGGTCTGCACGGTCAGCCGCACGCCGACGGCCATGATGTGGCCGGCGGCGATCTGGCCGGGGCTGATCGGGGACGCGTTCGGGCCGTAGTACACGCGGCGCCATTTGAATCCGTCCATCACCGGGAACATCATCTCCAGGCCCACGGTCATCAGCGCGGCCGAGGTGACCAGGGCGGGGGCGACGAACTGGAGGTAGCTGACGCCGCCGGCGGCGACACCGTTGCGGTCCACGAGCACGGCCAGACCGACGCCGAGGGCGTAGAGGTACAGCAGGGGCGAGCCGATGCTCTCCACCGCGATGGTGCCCGCGTAGGCGCGCATGCTCCGCAACGCGTGCTCGGCGAAGTAGAAGGCGCCCCAGCGCCGGGCGCGCGCGGCGGAGACGACGGGCCCGGGCGCACGGCCCGAGTAGGTCAGGGCGGTGGGCAGTGCCTGCGTCATTCGTTCGACCCGATCATTCGATCAGACTCCGGCCGGTGAGCCGCAGGAACACGTCCTCCAGCGAGGAACGGCGGACCAGCGACGTGACCGGGTGCAGACCGCGGGCGGTGACCTCGTCGAGGGCCGCTTCGCCGTCGTAGGCGTAGAGCAGCACCCGGTCCGGCAGCACCTCGATCCGCTCCCCCACACCCGCCAGTGCGCCGGCGGCGGCGGCGTTGCGGTCCGTGCCGAACCGGACCTCCAGCACCTCGCGGGTGGAGTACTGCCGGATCAGGGCCGCCGGGGACCCCTCGGCCATGATCCGGCCCTGGTCCACGACGATCAGCCGGTCGCACAGCTGTTCGGCCTCGTCCATGTAGTGGGTGGTCAGCACGAGCGTCACGCCCTGTTCCTTGAGCCGGAACAACCGGTCCCAGAGGATGTGGCGGGCCTGCGGGTCCAGCCCGGTGGTCGGCTCGTCGAGCATCACGATGCGCGGCTCGTTGATCAGCGCCCGGGCGATGGTCAGGCGCCGCTTCATCCCCCCGGAGAGGGAGTCCACCTTGGCCTTCGCCTTCTCGGTCAGCTGCGCGAACTCGAGCAGCTCGTCGGCCTTTTGCTGCAGGTACCGGTACGGCAGCCCGAAGTACCGGCCGTAGACGAGCAGGTTGTCGCGGACGCGCAGCTCCTCGTCCAGGTTGTCCTGCTGGGGCACGACGCCCAGGTGCGCCCGCACCTCCGGTCCGTGCCGCTCCGGGTCCAGGCCCATGATGGTCAGCTCGCCCCCGGTGCGGCCGGTGACGCCGCCGATCATCCGCATCGTGGTGGACTTGCCGGCGCCGTTGGGGCCGAGCAGCCCGAAGGCCTCGCCCGGGGCGATGTCGAAGCTGATCCCGTCGACGGCGCGGGTCTCGCCGTAGACCTTGGTCAGGTCACGGGCGGAGATGACGGCGGGCGGGGCGGAGCGCGGAGCCGGGGGGTGGGCCGGGGCATCGGGGGCCGCCGAGGTCACGGCGGCACCACGCCCGAGAGGCGAGTCGGTGGACACTCGTGACAGTGTAGGAAATCACACCGACATAACCCAGCCCCTGCGGCGCGGCTCCGGCCGTGTCGCGAACGATCCGGGTCGGCGGCGCGGCCTCGAGCGGAACCCCATCGCCGGCCCGGCCGCCGCCCCGAAGGAGGAACGACGATGATCACGTCCGGCACCACCCCGGCCCGGCCGGTCGACGACACGGGAACCGAGCCGACCGAACCCGCCGTCCCGGACGTGCTCGGCCGGCTGGTCGAGGCGCTGGGGGCGAAGGTCCGCACCGACGACGCGACCCTGGCCCGGGCCCGCGCCGACGAGTCCGGGCACGCGACCGCGGCCCCTCCCCTGGCGCTGGTCGAGGCCGAGGACATCGAGGACGTGCAGGCGGTGTGCCGGATCTGCACCGCGACCGGCACACCGATCGTCACCCGGGGAGCGGGTACCGGCCTGGCCGGCGGCGCGATCGGCGGGGCCGGTGAGGTGGTGCTCTCGACCGCCCGGATGGACCGGATCCTGGAGATCTCCCCGGCGAACCGGCTAGCCGTCGTTCAACCCGGCGTACTCAACGGCGCGCTGAACACGGTGCTGGCCGAGCGGGGCCTGTGGTGGCCGCCGGATCCGGCGAGCAAGGATATCTCCTCCGTCGGCGGCAACATCGCGACCAACGCCGGTGGCTTGCTCTGCGCCAAGTACGGCGTCACCCGGGAATCGGTGCTCGCGCTGAAGGTGGTCCTCGCCGACGGCACCCTGATCAGCGTCGGGCACCGCACCGTCAAGGGCGTCACCGGCCTGGACCTGTGCGCCCTGATGATCGGCTCGGAAGGCGTGCTCGGGATCATCGTCGAGTGCACGTTGCGACTGCGGCCGGCGATCACCGGGCCCGTCCCCACCCTGGGCGCCTACTTCGACGACGTCGCGGCGGCCGCGGCCGCCTGTTCGGCCGTCACCGCCGCGCACCTGGAGCCGGCCGTCATGGAACTGCTCGACGAGCCGATCCTCGCCCAGGTCAGCGCCTACACCGGTGTCGACCTGATCGGCCGTGGCCGATCCTTCGTGCTGATCCAGACGGACGGGCCCGGGGCGCAGCAGACGGCCGAGGCGATCCGCGCGGTCCTGGAGGAGAACGGGGCCACCGTCGAGTTCGCGCGCGACGCCGACGAAGCGGCCCTGCTGGTCCAGGTCCGTCGGCAGGTTCATCCGGCGTTGACGCAGCTCGGCACGGCGCTGATCGAGGACGTCGCCGTGCCGCGGGACCGGCTCGCGGACATGTACGTGAAGATCGCCGAGATCGCCGAGCGGCACGGGGTCATGGTGCCCACCAACGCGCACGCCGGTGACGGCAACCTGCACCCGACCTTCGTGTTCGCGGGCACCGAGGTGCCGCCGCGGGTCTGGGACGCCGCGGACGAACTGTTCCGCTACGCCCTCGAGCTCGGCGGCACCCTGACCGGTGAGCACGGCGTCGGGGTGCTCAAGCGCCGCTGGCTCGGCGACGAGCTCGGCACCGACCAGCTGGCCCTGCAACGGCGGATCAAGGCCGCCTTCGACCCGGACGGCCTGCTCAACCCGGGGAAGGTGTTCGCCCCGGCCGAGTGAGCAAACGGCGTTATCACAAGTGGTAACACCACTCCATGGCTGATGACGCCGACGCCGCACTGCCGGCTCGGGCCGACCTCGATCCGATCCTGGCGGGCGTGCTGCAGTCCGCCGCGCGACTTCAGCAACTCGTCCCTGATGCCGTCCTCGTCGGCGGCAGCGCGGCCGCCGACGTCGGCGCCGTCGCCAGCCAGGTGGCACGGCAGTTGTTCGATCCGTCCCCGAAGGACTCCCGAACCGTCCAGCGCTTGAGCCAGTACAAGGGGCTGTCCGCGCGGTGGCAGGACTGGTCCAGCACCGTGGAGACCTGTCGGGCGGTCGCCACCGGCACGGTCGTGGGGCGGCCGTGACGCTGTCGTTCCGCCATCTCGAGGTGTCCCCGGCTGACCCCGTCGAGGACTGGGGCTTCGAGGGCATCCTGACCGCCGTCGAGCGAGGTGACATCCGGGACTGGCGCCGCATCGCCGCGGCTGTGATCGCGCATCCCTGGGGCCGGGTGGCCGACGAGGTCGCCGAGGTCGCCGGATCGGTGGAGAACCCCGCGATGACGATCATGCTCGACCGGGTCCTGGCGACAGCGCGGACGAGCCGGGAGGCGCGCGAGCGGGCAGAAGTGGCCCGCCGGATGCTGGCAGCGGTGTCGGCCAGCGGGCTGTCACGCAAGGACTTCGCCGCGCGGATGGGCACGTCGGGATCCCGGTGGTCGACCTACCTCACCGGCAGGGTCACGCCGTCGGCCGCCCTGCTCGTCCGGGCCGAAGGCATCGCCCGCGACGTCGGCGGCTGAGGCGCCCGTGAGCTCGCCGGTTCGTCCCGAAAGTGGGGAGAAGAACACCCACCGTCCGGGAGGAACCGGCGAACTCAGCGGATCAGTGAAGCGAGCCGGTGCTCACCACTGTTCGAGGCCCTTGTACAGCGGGAAGTCCTCGGCGAGCCTGCCGACCCGGGTGCGCAGCGCGTCGACGTCGGCTCCGGGCTTGAGCGCCTCGGCGATGACGTCGGCCACCTCGGTGAACTCGGCGTCGCCGAAGCCGCGGGTGGCCAGCGCCGGGGTGCCGATCCGCAGGCCCGAGGTGACCATCGGCGGGCGCGGGTCGAACGGGATGGCGTTGCGGTTGACGGTGATGCCGGCCCGGTGCAGCAGGTCCTCGGCCTGCTTGCCGTCCAGTGCGGAGTCCTTCAGCGAGACGAGCACGAGGTGGACGTCGGTGCCGCCGGTCAGCACCGAGACGCCGTGCTCGGTGACGTCGGCGGCGGAGAGCCGCTCGGCGAGGATCTGCGCACCGGCCACGGTGCGGCGCTGCCGCTCAGCGAACTCCTCCCCCGCCGCGAGCTTGAACGCGACGGCCTTCGCCGCGACGGCGTGCATCAGCGGGCCGCCCTGCTGGCCGGGGAAGACGGCGGAGTCGATCTTCTTCGCGTAGTCGGCCTTCGAGAGGATCAGCCCGGAGCGGGGACCACCGAGCGTCTTGTGCACCGTGGAGGTCACGACGTCGGAGTGCGGCACCGGGTTCGGGTGCAGGCCGGCCGCGACCAGGCCCGCGAAGTGCGCCATGTCCGTCCACAGCAGGGCGCCCACCTCGTCGGCGATGGACCGGAACGCCGCGAAGTCCAGTTGCCGCGGGTAGGCGGACCAGCCGGCGATGATCACGTGCGGCCGCTCGGCGAGCGCCTGCTCCCGCACGTGATCCATGTCGATCCGGTACGTGTCGGGGTCGACGCCGTAGGCGGCGGCCTCGTACAGCTTGCCGGAGAAGTTCAGCTTCATGCCGTGGGTCAGGTGACCACCGTGCGCGAGCGTGAGTCCGAGCAGCTTGTCGCCGGGCCGGATCATCGCGGCGAGGGCGGCGGCGTTGGCCTGGGCACCGGCGTGCGGCTGGACGTTGGCGTGCTCGGCGCCGAACAGCGCCTTCGCCCGGTCCCGGGCGAGGTCCTCGGCGACGTCGACGTACTCGCAGCCGCCGTAGTAACGCCGCCCCGGGTAACCCTCGGCGTACTTGTTGGTCAGCACCGAGCCCTGCGCCTGGAGCACGGCGCGCGGGACGAAGTTCTCGGAGGCGATCATCTCCAGCGTGCCGCGCTGCCGGCCGAGCTCGTCGGCGAGGACCTGGGCGATCTCGGGGTCGACCTCGGCCAGGGGCTGGTTGTTCAGGGCGGTGGCGGTGCTGTTGCTCACGGTGCTCTCCTGCGGGGGCGGACGGGGCGGACGGGGCACACGTCCGCCGTCGTTCACTGTACCGACACCACGGACCGACACCCCGCGGGGCGCCGCCGCTCCGGCCCGATATCCTCGGGAGCGTGCCCGCCGACACCACGAACGTCACCGTGACCTTGTCCTGCCCGGACCGCCCCGGCATCGTCCACGCGGTCAGCGGCGCCCTGGCCGCGGCCGACGGCAACATCGTCGAGTCGGCGCAGTACGGCAGCGAGGTCACGGGCCGGTTCTTCATGCGGGTCGACGCGCAGGTGGGTGCCGGGCTCGCCGCTCTGCAGGACGAGCTGGCGCCGGTGGCCGAGCGATACGGCATGGACCTGCGGGTCTTCCCCACCGGTGCCCCCACCCGCACGCTGATCATGGTGTCGAAGGAGGCGCACTGCCTCAACGACCTGCTGTTCCGCCAGCGGGCCGGGCTGCTGCCGATCCAGATCCCCGTGATCGTCTCCAACCACACCGACCTCGCACCGCTGGCCGGCTTCTACGGCGTCGACTTCGTGCACGTGCCCGTCACCGCGAACGCGAAGGACGCCGCCGAGGACCGGCTGCGGGCACTGATCGTCGAGCACGAAGTCGACCTCGTGGTGCTCGCCCGGTACATGCAGATCCTCTCCGACCGGCTGTGCACGGAGCTGGCCGGCCGGGCCATCAACATCCACCACTCGTTCCTGCCCTCCTTCAGGGGGGCGAGGCCCTACGCGCAGGCGCACCAGCGCGGCGTGAAGCTGATCGGCGCGACCGCGCACTACGTGACAGCCGACCTGGACGAGGGGCCCATCATCGAACAGGACGTGGTGCGGGTCGAGCACAACCACTCCGCCGCGCACCTGGCGGCGATGGGGCGGGACGTCGAGACCCGGACCCTGCGGCAGGCCGTCGCCTGGCACGCCGAGCACCGGGTGCTGCTCGACGGGCACCGCACCATCGTCTTCCGCTGACCCGCCTGCCCCGGCTGCGGCGCGCTGGCTAGGATCGGGCCATGGCGACCATCCTCAAGCACGACGAGCACACCCCCGACATCGACTCCAGCGCCTTCGTGGCGGCGAACGCGACCGTGGTCGGCGACGTGCGCATCGGCCCCGACTGCGGCGTCTTCTACGGTGCCGTGGTGCGCGGTGACACCGCCCGGATCTCCGTCGGCGCGGGCAGCAACCTGCAGGACAACGTCGTCGTGCACGCCGACCCGGACTTCCCCGCCACCATCGGCAGCGGCGTCAGCGTCGGCCACAACGCGGTCGTGCACGGCTGCACGGTCGAGGACGACTGCCTGATCGGCATGAGCGCCACCGTCCTCAACGGTGCGGTGATCGGCGCCGGCTCCCTCGTGGCCGCCGGGGCGGTGGTGCTCGAGGGCACCGCGGTGCCGCCCGGATCGCTGGTCGCCGGCGTGCCGGCCAAGGTTCGCCGGGAGCTGACCGACGCCGAGCGCGAGGAGGTACGCGCCAACGCCGCGCACTACCGGCAGCTGTCCCGGCGGCATGCGGGCCTCTCCGGTTGAGTTCACTGCTTTTGCATTAACTTCTTGACGACAACCGTCGCGGTGGGGCACGCTGTCCGGTATGCCAGTCGATGACGACGTCCGCCCTGCCCGCCCGGCCGGCATCGACGGCACCCTCCTCCCGGCCGCACCGTTTCCGACAACGGCCGGAGCCGGCTCACGGAACACGGGCTCGCAGCGGGCACTGCGGGACTTCAACCAGCAGCGCATCCGGGACGTCCTCGCCGGTTCCGGCCCCGCCACCCAGGCCGAACTGGCGCGGCGCACCGGCCTGTCGACGGCCACGATCTCCAACATCGTCCGCCGGATGGCCGCGGCCTCGCTCGTCACCACCACCCCGACCACCAGCTCCGGGCGCAAGGCCACCCTGGTCAGCCTCGACGAGGACGGCAGCTTCGCGGCGGGCATCGACTTCGGCCGGCGGCACATCCGGATCATCCTCGCCACGCCGGGTCACACCATCCTGGCCGAACGGTTCCAGGACGTCCCGCCGGGTCTGGACGCGACCGAGGTGATCGACGAGGCGGACCGCCTGCTCCAGCGCACGCTGGACGAGACGGGACGCCGGCGCGAGGACCTGCTCGGCTGCGGCGTCGGCGTGCCCGGCCCGGTCGACCGCCGGACCGGAGAGATCGTCTACGGCGCGATCCTGCCCGAGTGGGTCGGCATCAACATCCTCGACCGGCTGCGCACCACCCTGCGCACGCCCGTGCACCTGGACAACGACGCGAATCTCGGCGCACTGGCCGAGGTCACCTGGGGCCCGCACGTGCACGCCCACGACCTCGCGTTCGTCAAGGTCGGTTCCGGCATCGGCATGGGGCTGATCCTGCGCGGTGAGCTGTACTACGGCAACGTCGGGCTCACCGGGGAACTGGGCCACACGACGGTCGCCGAGCAGGGGCAGATCTGCCGGTGCGGCAGCCGCGGCTGCCTGGAGACGGTGGCGTCGACGTCGTACATGCTCGACCTGCTCGCCCGAACGCGCCGCGCCGACCGGCCGCTCACGACGGCGGACCTGGTCGAGGCGGCGACGGCCGGCGATCCGGCCGCTCGCCGCGTGGTCGCCGACGCCGGCCAGGCGCTGGGCCGCGCCCTGGCGTCGACGGCCAACATTCTCAACCCGGAACTGATCATCATCGGCGGCCCGCTGGCCACGCTCGGCCACATCCTGCTCGATCCCGTGCGGCAGGGCATGCACCGGCACGCCATCCCCGCCGTCAGCGCGACGACGGACCTGGTCATGGCCTCCCTCGGCGACCGCGCCGAGGCCCTCGGCGCCTGCACCCTCGCCTTCCAGCAGGCCGCCGTCCCGGCCTGACCCGGGTCCCGTCCGGCATCGTCCATACATTCAGCCACTGGCGCATTACTCGCCGGTATGCGTTCATTACTTGACGACAGAGGCGTGATGCAGTTAACTCGTGCCGAACCAGCTGCACACCAGGGGACGGGCGCAGCCGTTCGACAACGAGGTCATTCGAGGGTTAGGCCGGGCATGTCCGAGAACCACACCATCCTGCAGATGCGGCACATCACCAAGGAGTTCCCGGGGGTCAAAGCGCTCGCCGACGTCTCCATGGACGTCACCGCGGGCGAGGTGCACGCCATCTGCGGCGAGAACGGCGCCGGCAAGTCCACGCTGATGAAGGTGTTGTCGGGGCTGTATCCGCACGGCACCTACGAGGGCACGATCGTCTACCAGGGCGAGGAGGTCCGGTTCAAGGACATCCGTTCCTCCGAGGCCGCGGGCATCGTCATCATCCACCAGGAACTGGCCCTCATCCCCGAGTTGTCCATCGCGGAGAACATCTTCCTCGGCAACGAGATCACCCGCGGCGGCCGGATCGACTGGGTCGCCACCAACAAGCGCGCCATCGAACTGCTCGCCCGGGTCGGCCTCAAGGAGGACCCCGAGACGCCGATCAAGAACATCGGCGTGGGCAAGCAGCAGCTCGTCGAGATCGCCAAGGCGCTGAACAAGGACGTCAAGCTGCTCATCCTCGACGAGCCGACGGCGGCGCTGAACGAGGAGGACTCGGGGCACCTGCTCGACCTGATCCGCGGCCTGCAGGCCCGCGGGATCACGTCGATCATCATCTCCCACAAGCTCAACGAGATCGAGCAGATCGCCGACTCCATCACCATCATCCGGGACGGGCGGACGGTCGAGACGCTCGACGTCGGCGCCGGCGGCGTGGACGAGGACCGGATCATCAAGGGCATGGTCGGCCGGTCGCTCGAGTCCCGGTTCCCCGAGCACACGCCGGACATCGGCCCCACCTTCTTCGAGGTCCGGGACTGGACGGTCGCGCACCCGACCGTACCCGAACGGCTCGTCGCGAAGGGCTCGAACTTCTTCGTCCGCCGCGGTGAGATCGTCGGCTTCGCCGGCCTGATGGGTGCCGGCCGCACCGAGCTGATGCGCTCGATCTTCGGCCGGTCCTACGGCACCTACCAGCGCGGCCAGATCATCATGAACGGCAAGCCGATCACGCTCAAGAGTGTGCACCAGGCGATCGACGCCGGCATCGGGTACGTGACCGAGGACCGGAAGGTGCTCGGCCTGAACCTGCTCGACGACATCAAGACGACCACCGTCTCGGCGGAGCTGCAGAAGATCGCCAGGCTCTCCGTGGTGGACCGCAACGCCGAGTTCAACGCGGCCGAGGAGTACCGGCGGTCGTTGCGCACCAAGGCGCCGACCGTCAACGAGGGCGTCGCCAAACTCTCCGGCGGCAACCAGCAGAAGGTGGTGCTCGCCAAGTGGCTGTTCACCGACCCGGAGCTGCTGATCCTCGACGAGCCGACCCGCGGTATCGACGTCGGCGCCAAGTACGAGATCTACGGCATCATCCAGGCCCTCGCCGACGCCGGCAAGGGCGTCATCGTCGTCTCCTCCGAACTGCCCGAGCTGCTCGGGCTCTCCGACCGGGTCTACACGATCTTCGAGGGCGCCATCACCGGTGTGCTCGACCGCCGCGACGCCAGCCAGGAGTCACTGATGCGGCTCATGACGTCCAACCGTGCCGCCATGGCCTCCTGACGGCCGACCGCCCGCCCGCCCCACCGACCGTTTCCCATCAAGGACACCGATGAAACACCTCAAGGACATCTTCGGCGGCGACCTGCGCCAGTTCGGCATGGTCTTCGCCCTCGTGGCGCTGCTGCTCTACTTCCAGATCGCGACCGGCGGCCTCGTGCTCACGCCGGAGAACGTGATCAACCTGTTCAACGGCAACGCCTACATCCTGGTCCTGGCCGTCGGCATGGTGCTGGTGATCATCGCCGGCCACATCGACCTGTCCGTCGGCTCCGTCGCCGCGTTCGCCGGCATCGTGGTCGCCAAGGCGATGAGCGACTGGCAACTCACCGGCTTCGGTGGTGCGCTGGTGGGCGTGCTGATCGGATTGGCGGTGGGCGTGCTGATCGGGGCCTGGCAGGGATTCTGGGTCGCCTACGTCGGGATCCCCGCCTTCATCACCACCCTGGCCGGCATGCTCATCTTCCGCGGCGGCAACCAGTGGGTCGGCAAGTCCAACACCATCCCGGTGTCCAACCAGTTCCAGTTCCTCGGGGCGGGGTACCTGCCCGAGGTGGGGCCGACCACCGGTTACAACAACCTGACCCTGCTGATCGGCGTCGTGCTCGTGGTGCTGCTGATCGTCGGAGCCGTGCGCAGCCGCCGCAACCAACGTGGGATCGGCGCGGACCTGGAGCCGCTGTGGGTCGCCGTCGTGCGGCTGGCGCTGATCTGCGCGGCCATCCTCTACGCCACGTACCTGTTCGCCACCGGCCGGCCCGGCACCTCGTTCCCCGTCTCCGGTGTCATCCTCGGCGTGCTGGTGCTGATCTACGGGTTCCTGTCTAATCGCACCATCATCGGCCGGCACGTGTACGCCGTCGGCGGCAACCGGCACGCCGCCGAGCTGTCCGGGGTGAAGTCCAAGCAGGTCAACTTCCTGGTCATGATGAACATGTCCGTGCTGGCGGCCGTGGCCGGCATGATGTTCGTCGCCCGGTCCGGCGCCTCGGGCCCGTTCGACGGCACCGGCTGGGAGCTGGACGCGATCGCAGCCGTGTTCATCGGCGGCGCGGCCGTCTCGGGCGGTGTCGGCACCGTCGTCGGCTCCGTCATCGGTGGCCTGGTGATGGCGGTGCTGAACAACGGGTTGGACCTGCTCGGCGTCGGCTCGGACTGGAAGCAGATCATCAAGGGCCTCGTGCTGCTGGTCGCGGTCGCCTTCGACGTCTACAACAAGTCACAGGGCAAGCGGTCCATCACCGGGCTGCTGATGAAGAACTTCGGGGGGGCCGGCGCTAAGCGGGAGACCACCGAAACCACCCAGGTCGTCGGCGCTGACGCCTGAGGCCGGAAACCGTCCACTGCGGACACAACAGAAAGAGAAAGCCATGCGCAATGTTGTCAAGACGATGGCCGCCGCGGCAGCCATCGCCACCCTCGCGCTGACCGGTTGCGGCCGCAGCGATTCGGGCTCCGCCGCCGCCAGCGGCGCTGCCTCCGGCGGCTCCGGCGGGTTCGCGAAGGACTCCCTGATCGGCGTCGCCCTGCCGCAGAAGACCTCGGAGAACTGGGTGCTCGCCGAGAACCTGTTCAACACCGACCTCAAGGCCGCCGGCTACAAGGCCGACGTACAGTTCGCCAACGGCGGCGTGTCCGAGCAGCAGAACCAGATCCAGTCCATGGTCACCAAGGGCGCCAAGGTCATCGTCGTCGGCGCCATCGACGGCAAGCAGCTCGGCACCCAGATCAAGGCGGCGAAGGACGCCGGCGCCACGGTCATCGCCTACGACCGCCTGCTGGAGAACACCGACGCGGTGGACTACTACGTCGCGTACGACAACTTCAAGGTCGGCCAGCTGCAGGGGCAGGCCCTGCTGGACGGGATGAAGGCCAAAAAGCCGAACGGCCCGTACAACATCGAGATCTTCGCCGGTTCCCCCGACGACGCCAACGCCAAGGTGTTCTTCGACGGCGCCATGTCGGTGCTGCAGCCGAAGCTCGATGACGGCACCCTGAAGATCGTGTCCGGGCAGAAGTCCTTCGAGCAGGCCGTGACCCAGGGCTGGAAGCCGGAGAACGCGCAGAAGCGGATGGACACGCTGCTGTCGGCGAACTACGGCTCCACCACCCTGGACGGGGTCCTCTCCCCGAACGACACGCTCGCCCGCGCGATCCTGACCTCGGTCAAGGGTGCCGGCAAGCCGAACCCGGTCGTCACCGGCCAGGACTCCGAGGTCGAGTCGGTCAAGTCGATCATGGCGGGCGTGCAGTACTCCACCATCAACAAGGACACGCGCAACCTGGTCAAGCAGACCATCTCCATGGTCAACAGCATCCAGCAGGGCCAGAAGCCGGAGATCAACGACGACAAGTCGTACAACAACGGCGTCAAGGTTGTCCCGGCCTTCCTGCTGCCGCCGCAGATCGTCACCAAGGCCAACGCCAAGGAGGCGTACGCCAACGATCCGACGCTGTCCAAGCTGACCCAGTGACCACCCGTCGCTGATCGGCTGCGGTCCGTAGCCCCAGCGACATCGCACCACCGACAGGGCCCGCCGGCACGGCATCACGCCGTGCCGGCGGGGCCCTCCGTCGCCCGGCCCTGTTCCGCTCCGGCCCTGTTCCGCTCCGGCCCTGTTCCGCTGCGACCGCCATGCGTAGACTCGGCAGCGGAACCGATGCCGGGAGCAGAAGCAGCCTGTGAGCACGGACCGTGACGGTTCGGAGCGACCATGTCCACGACCAGCGATCCGACCGAGCGGACGGCGCGTCCGAATCGGGTGGTCAACAGCTATCTGGCCCTGCAGACGGAGATCCGCGCGGCGCACCTGCTGGACCGCCGCCCCGGTTACTACCTCACCGTGTTCGTGATCCTCGTCCTCGCCTGGGCGGGCGCCTGGACCGGTTTCGCGATGCTCGGCGCCAGCTGGTTCCAGCTCCTCATCGCGGCCGTGATCGGGATCCTGATGACCCAGTTCGCGTTCCTGGCCCACGAGGCCGCCCACAGCCAGGTGTTCGCCTCCTGGACCGCCAACGAGTGGTCGGCCCGCATCCTCGGCAACGGCTTCACCGGGATCAGCTACGCGATGTGGCAGCAGAAGCACACCCGGCACCACGTCAATCCCAACGTGATCGACAAGGACCCGGACATCGGTTCCGGGACGATGGTCTTCCACGACGCGGCGGCCGCGGAACGACCGCGCCGGCTCCGCTTCATCACCCGGCACCAGGGGTTCCTGCTGTTCCCCGTGCTGCCGTTCCTGGGCATCGCCCTGCAGATCGACTCCTTCCGGTACCTGTTCCGGCGCGGTGAGGTGCACCGCCGGGGCACCGAGATCGCGATCCTGGCCACCCGGGTGCTGGCCGTGCCGGTCCTGGCGTTCTGGCTGCTGCCGCTCGGCCACGCGACCGCGTTCGTCGGGGTGCAGCAGGCGGTGTTCGGCGTGTACATGGGGATGACATTCGCGCCGAACCACAAGGGCATGACGATCTTCCCGGCGACGTCGACGGCGGACTTCCTCACCCGGCAGGTGCTGTCCTCCCGGAACATCACCGGCGGGAGGTTCATGGACGTGCTGATGGGGGGCCTCAACCATCAGGTCGAGCACCATCTGTTCCCGACCATGCCTCGACCGATGCTCAGGCGAGCGGCACGGATCGTGCCGCCACTGCCGCGACCACGACATCCCCTACACGGCCACCACCCTCCCCGCCTCCTGGGCCATCGTGATCCGCTACCTCAACGCCGTCGGCCACGGACTCGGCTCGGTGTTCGAGTGCCCGCTGGCGCAGCGCGCCGGCACTCGACCGGCACCGGCCGGCCGCACGGCATGATGGGAACATGAGCCGACGCTTCCCCGCCCCACCCTCCCTCGCCCCCGGGACGCCCAGCCCGACGCAGGCCACCGGTGAGCCCCTGCGCTGGGGCATCGTCTCGACCGGGTCGATCGCCGGCACCATGGCCCGCGAGCTTGCCCTGCTGGAGGACGCCGTGCTGCACGCGGTCTCCAGCCGGGCGCAGGCCTCGGCCGACACGTTCGCCGCCGAGCACGGGATCGCCCGCGGCTACGGCGCCGTCGACGACCTGTCCGGTCTGGAGCGGATGGCCGCGGACCCCGACGTCGACGTCGCCTACATCGGCTCTCCGCACAGCGAGCACGCCGCGGACGCGGAGCTGCTGCTGGCGGCCGGCAAGCACGTCCTGTGCGAGAAGGCGTTCACCGTGACCGCCGCGCAGGCCCGCCGGCTGACCGATGTGGCCCGCGCCAGCGGCGTGTTCCTGATGGAAGCGGTGTGGACCCGCTTCCAGCCCGGGGCCAACCGGGTGTGGGACCTGATCGCCGACGGGACGATCGGGCAGGTGCGCTGGCTGAGCGCGGACCTGGCCTTCGCGGCCGAGCAGCCCCCGGGTCACCGGTTGTGGAACCGGGAGCTGGCCGGCGGCGCGCTGCTCGACCTCGGCCCCTACACCACCCTGTGGCCCCTGAGCATCCTCGGCCGGCCCGACGCCGTGACGGCCAGCGGCGCGTTGACCGACCAGGGCGTCGACGCGCAGGAGGCGGTCACCCTGCGCTACCCGGACGGCGTCCACGCCCAGTTGACCAATGCGCTGACCTCCTTCGGCCCGCGCACGCTGACCGTCGGCGGCACCGAGGGCTGGCTGCAGGCCGGGCCCTCCGTCACGCACATCACCGAGATCACCGTGGCCGACCGGCGGATGCGACAGGGCCGGGACGAGCCCGTCGTCGAACGGTTCGAGACGGTCGGCCGCGGCTACGTCTGGCAGTTGCGCGAGGTCACTCGCTGCATCCAGCAGGGCCTGACGGAGTCGCCGACCATGCCGCTGGCGGACTCCGTCGCCAGCATGGAGCTGTACGACGGCATCCGGGCCCAACTCGGCGTCCGCTACCCCGCCGACGACGCCTGACCCCGCCGGGTCAGGCGGTGCCCAGGTAGGCCTCCTTGATGGCGGAGTCAGCGAGCAACTCCTTGCCGGTGCCGGTGCGGGTGATCTCCCCGGTCTCCAGCACGTAGGCCCGGTGCGAGCGGGACAGCGCCTGGTTAGCGTTCTGCTCCACCAGCAGCACGGTGGTGCCCTGCTCGTTGATCTCCGTGATGATGCGGAAGATCTGCCGGATGAACTGCGGGGCCAGGCCCATCGACGGCTCGTCGAGCAGCAGCAGCCGGGGCCGGGACATCAGGGCGCGGCCGATGGCGAGCATCTGCTGTTCGCCGCCGCTCATGGTGCCGCCGACCTGGCGGCGGCGCTCCTTCAGCCGCGGGAACAGGTCGAACACGCGCTCCAGCTCGGCGGCGATGCCGGCCCGGTCCTTGCGCGCGTACGCGCCCATCTCCAGGTTCTCGATCACCGTCATGCCGGGGAACACCCCGCGGCCCTCGGGTGACTGGGAGATGCCCCGGACCACCCGCAGGTGCGCCTTCGTCCGCGTGATGTCGTCACCGTCGAAGTGGATGGACCCGCCGGAGGGATCGAGCAGACCCGAGATGGTCTTCATCGTCGTCGTCTTACCGGCGCCGTTCGCGCCGATCAGGGACACCACCTCTCCCTCCTCGACGGCGAAGGACAGGTTGCGGACCGCCCGGATCCGGCCGTACTGGACGCTGACGTCCTTGAGTTCAAGCAACGTCATCGTCGGGCTCCCCGAGGTAGGCCGAGATGACGCGGGGGTCCGAGGTGACCTCGGCCGGCGTCCCGTCGGCGATCTTCTTGCCGAACTCGAGCACGACGATGCGGTCGGTCACCCCGGTGACCAGCTTCATGTCGTGCTCGATGAGCAGCACCGTGTAACCGCCGGCGGCGATCACCCGGATCAGCTCCATCAGCTCTTCCTTCTCCGCCGGGTTGAACCCGGCGGCGGGTTCGTCCAGGCAGAGCAGCTTCGGCTCGGTCGCCAGTGCGCGGGCGATCTCCAGGCGCCGCTGGTAGCCGTACGGCAGGTGCCGTGACAGCCGGCCCGCCTGGTCCGCGATGCCCACGAAGTCGAGCAGCGCCATGCCGTGCTCGATCGCGCTCTTCTCCTCCCGGAAGTGCCGCGGCAACCGGGTCAGCGCCCCGAAGACGCTGGTCCGGTGCCGGGCGTCCAGTCCGACGACGACGTTCTCCAGCGCCGTCATCTCCCCGAACAGGCGGATGTTCTGGAACGTGCGGGCGATCCCGGCGCGGGTGATCTTGTGCTGCGCCATGCCGTTGAGCCGCTTGCCCTCGAGCAGCACGTCTCCGCCGCTGGGCTTGTAGACCCCGGTCATCGCGTTGAAGCACGTCGTCTTGCCGGCGCCGTTGGGCCCGATCAGCCCCAGGATCTCGCCGCGTCTGATCTCGAACGAGACGTCATCGATCGCGGTGAGGCCACCGAACGTCATGGTCAGGTTCCGCAGCTCGACGATGGTCTCCCCGATCCGAGCCCCGAAGTCCCGCTCCGGGACGATGGCCTCGGCCAGCTGCGGGTCCACGTCCGCGCCCCGGAGCACACCGGTGTCCACGGCGGGATTGGCCCGCAGCGCCCTGACCGCCTCCTGCCGGTCCGGGGAACCCGTGATGGGGGGCTCGCCAGTGGCGGCAGGGACGCCACCGTCACCCGGCTCGGGCTGGGGCGGTGTGTCGCCGCCGGCTGCGTGACTCATGCCTGGTCTCCCTTCGCGCCGGCGTTCCGGCCGGTGTTCGTTCCCACTGCGGGGATCACGCCGGTCTCGCTGCGTCGGGGCGGCAGGGCACCGCCCCGACGGGCTGCGCCGGCGATCTTCCCGTACGCCTGTCGGGCGTAGGTCAGCAGGTGCTGACGGGCGCCGAGCAGCCCCTGGGAGCGGAAGATCATGATCACGACGAGCAGCACCCCGAAGATGAAGAACTTGTAGTTCGCGATCTCGGTGAACCGGAGAGGCAGGTAGGCCACCAGGGCCCCGCCGATCACGGCACCGACCTTGTTGCCGGTCCCCCCGATGACGACGGCGGCGAGGAACAGGATGGACGTCTGCACGTCGAACCGCTGGTTGTTGACGAACCCGATCTGGCCGGCGAACAACGACCCCGAGAGGCCGCCGACACCGGCGCCGAGCGCGAACGAGTACACCTTGTACTTGAAGGTGGGCACGCCCATCGCCTCGGCGGCGTCCTCGTCCTCCCGGATGGCGACCCACGCGCGCCCCACCCGCGACCGCTCGAGGTTGCCGGCCAGGATCATGACCAGGATCAACACGGTGAGGATCAGCCAGTACCAGGGCACCCCGTTGGAGTTCGAGAACACCGGCGTGCCGTCCGGCTGGGTGCCGGGCGGCGCCCCGACGTTCTGGAAGCCGACCTGACCCTTGGCTGCGGGGATGATGGTGGCGAGGATCCGGATGATCTCTCCGAACCCGAGGGTGACGATGGCGAGGTAGTCGCCGCGCAACCGCAGGGTCGGCACGCCGAGGATCACGCCGAAGCACATGGTCACCGCGATCGCGACCGGCAGCGTCCACAGGTAGGGGATCTTCAGGTACGGCGAGTCCGGGCTGGTGAGCATCGACGCCACGTAGGCGCCGACGGCGAAGAACGCCACGTATCCCAGATCCAGCAGGCCGGCGTAGCCGACGACGATGTTCAGGCCGACCGCCACCAGGGCATACCGCGCCATCTCAGCGCAGGCGAGGGCGAAGTTCGTACCCGGCTCGGTGGAGATCAGCGGCGGGTTCAGCAGGGGCAGCGCGTACGCCGCGACGAGCACGAGAAGCATCCACGCCCACTGCTGCTGCCGGGACAGCGTGCCCCACCGGCGGCGCAGCGCACCGAAGGCCTCGCGCCGGCTGGCGGCCTCCCGGTCGACGGCGTCCTTGGCGCCCTCGGCCGAGGGCATCGGCGTCTTGTTGGCCATGCTCATGCCTTGCTCCTTCCCAGCGTCTGTCCGAGGATCCCGGAGGGCCGGACCAGCAGGACGAGGACGAGGACGACGAAGGCGACGACGTCGGTCCACTGCGAGTCACCGAGCAGCAACTGTCCGTAGTTGCCGATCAGACCCAGCAGCAGGCCGCCGACGAGCGCCCCGCGGACGTTGCCGATCCCGCCGAGGACAGCGGCGGCGAACGCCTTGATGCCGAGGATGAAACCGCCGTTGTACTGCACGCCCGACGGGACCTTCATGACGTAGAACAGGGCCGCGGCTCCCGCCAGCACACCACCGATGATGAACGTGGTGACGATGATCCGTTCCTTGTTCACGCCCATCAACGTCGCCGTGTCCGGGCTCTGGGCGACGGCCCGGATCCCGCGTCCGGTCTTGGACCGGGAGATGAACTGGTCGACCACGACCATCATGACCACCGCGGCCACGATGATGACGATCTGCTGGCTGTCGATGATGGTGCCGAACACGTCGAACACCGGGGTGGGCCGGAACATGATCACCGCGGGTTCGGCGGACGGACCCCGCCAGATGAAGAAGATGTACTGGATCACGAAGGACATGCCGATGGCGGTGATGAGGAACACCAGCCGGGGGGCGTTGCGTCTGCGCAGCGGCCGGTAGGCGATGCGTTCGAGCAGGAAAGCGGTCACCGCCGACGCGACCATGGCGACCAGCATGGCGATGACCAGGTTGATCAGAATAGCCCAGAACCCCAGTTGGGGGATGGACGGGCCGAAGCCGAAGCCCAGGGTCAAGGTGAACACGATGGCGTAGCACCCGACGATGAACACCTCGGAGTGGGCGAAGTTGATCAGGTTCAGCACGCCGTAGACCAGCGTGTAGCCGAGGGCCACGAGGGCGTAGATGGCGCCGAAGGTGAGGCCGTCGAACGTCGCGGGCCAGAAGTTGGCCACCAGCGTGTCGACGTCGAAACTGATCCAGTCACTGGCCATGGGCACGGCGGTCAGGGTTGCGAGCATGGACATCCTTTGGGAGGACGGGAACGGGCAGCGGAGCGGCGGTCCGCGCGCAGCGGTGCCGCGGGTCAGCGCCCGGCGCTGACCCGCGGCACCGCGGCCACGCGGCTCAGCCGATCTTGCCGACGGGGACGATCTTGCCGCCCTCGACCTTGTAGCCGTAGACGTCCGGCTTGGCCAGCTCACCGGTGGAGTCCCACTTGTAGGTCTTGGACAGACCGGGCTTGTCGTAGCTCTTCACCCAGTCCAGCAGCGCCGGCCGAGTGGTCTTGCCCGCGTCGATACCGGCCAGCAGCACCGTGGTCGCGTCGTACCCCTCGATGGAGTACGTACCCGGTGCGGCCCCGTTGGACACCTTCTTGTAGGCGTCCGCGAAGGACGGGATCAGCTCGCCGGGGATGCACGGGCAGGTGAAGTACGCGCCGTCGGACGCGTCGCCGGCCAGCTTGATGAACTGGTCGTCCTTCAGGCCGTCCGGGCCGAGGAACACCCCGGTGTAGCCCTTGCCGACCAGTTGCTGCTGGAACGGCGCCCCCTCCGCGTAGTAGCCGGAGTAGAAGACCGCGTCGGGCTTCGCGTTGATGATCTTGGAGATCACCGCGGAGAAGTCCTTCTGCCCGGTGGTCACCTTGTCGGTGCCGACGACGGCGTCACCGAGCGCCTTGGTGGTGGCGTCGCCGAGGCCGATGCCGTAGTCCGAGTCGTCCTGGACCACGTAGACCTTCTTGGCCTGCAGCTTCCCGGTCAGGAAGCTGGCCGCGGCGGGACCCTGCACGGCGTCGTTGCCGAGGCCTCGGAAGAAGGTCTTCCAGCCGTTCTGGGTCAGGCCCGGGTTGGTGGCCGCCGGCGTGATGTGCACCAGGCCCTTCTGCTCGAAGATGTTGCCGGTCGCCTTCGACTCACCGGAGAAGGGCAGCCCGACGACGCCGACGATGTTGTTCTCGCTGACGGCCTGCGTGACCGGGCCGGTGGCCTTGTTCGGGTCGCCCTCGGTGTCGAACTTCTTGAACTGCACCTGGCAGTTCGGGTTCGCGGCGTTGTGCTCGTTGATGGCCAGCTGCACGCCGTTGTAGATGTTCACGCCCAGCTGGGCGTTCGGACCGGTCTGCGCGCCCACGTACGCCAAGGTCGTGGACGGGTTACAGGTGGCTTTGCCGTTGCCCTTGGGCAGCACCGCGCCCTGCGGCGTGTCGATCGAGCTGATGGCCGGCAGGTTGACCCGTCCGCTGCCGCCTCCCGCCTGGCTGGCCCCCCCGGAAGCGCCCCCGCTCCCGGCACCCGGATTGGCGCAGCCGGCCAGGGCCAACGCGGCGATGGTCCCCGCAGCCAGTGTGGTCAAGGTTTTCCTCGACGCCATGGTGATTCCGCCTCTCACGACGAATCGGCAGCCGTTCCGAACGGTGGCTGCGCCCGATATGTGTGGTTGACACTACACACAAATTCGTCTCGCGGTGGTGAAGGTCACATTTCCGTGCTGTTGCGTGGCGGCTCTCTTGCGATCTGCGTCACCGAGTACTACCTTTTCTCTTGGTTGAGTCAGGTCGACTCAACTCAGGAGTAGCCTGCAGAGGGAAGGAGCCCGCCATGCCCATGAACTACGACCCCTTCCGGGAGCTGGATCGTGTCGCGTCCACGCTGTTCCCGGGACGGCAGAGCCCCAGCCGCATGCCCATGGACCTGTACCGGGAAGGCAGCCGCTATGTGCTCAGTGCCGACCTGCCCGGCATCGACCCGGCCAGCGTCGACATCGACGTCGACGGCCAGTTGCTGACCATCCGCGCCGAACGCCGCCTGCCCAAGGTGGAGGACGTCAAGTGGATCGCACAGGAGCGCCAGTCCCAGTCGTTCCTGCGCCAGCTCAACCTGGGCCAGGGCATCGACGTCGAGAACATCACCGCTCATTACGAGCACGGAGTGCTGTCGGTGCTGATCCCGGTCAGCCCGCGGGAGCGGCCCCGCAAGATCCAGGTGACGACCGGCGACGCCGACACCGTCGTGGGAGAGGTCACCCCCGGCTCCGGCGGCTCGTCGGGCCACTCCCCGGACGAACCGAACGATCCGGCGGCGAACACCGGGGATGACGAGGTCACCGAGGCTCGGTGATCTTCCTACCGTGGGCGGGCCGTCGGGGAACCGAACGACGGCCCGTCCCGCTGCCGTCGACCGGTGAGCGCCGGTGGCCGCGGGTTCACACGGCCGGGGGCGCCACGTTGAAGTCGAGCAGCTCGGCGCGGTGGCCCTCGATCCGCACCGTGGTGACGGAGCCGTTGCGGACCTCGGGGAAGACCGTGCGGTACCGGTCGATGTCGATCCACAGCAGCGCGCACAGCAGCAGCCGGATCAGCGTGCCGTGGGTGACGACGAGGACGTGGCCGTCGGGGTACTGGGCCTCGATCTCGCGGAGCGCGTCGGAGCCGCGGGCGATCGCCGTCGCACCCGGCTCGCCGCCCGGCAGCGGGATCACGCCGGGGTGCGCGAAGTGGGCGGCGCTCTCCTCGGGGAACCGCTCGTCCATCTCGGCATGGGTCAACCCCTCGCCCTGCCCGAAGTCCACCTCCCCCAGACGCGCGTCGGTGATCAGGTTCAGCCCGAGCGCCTCCGCGGCCGGCGCGGCGGTGTCGATGGCCCGGCGCAGGGTGGAGGACCAGACGCCGGCGAACGTCTCCTCCGTGGGCCGGGCCGTCGCCCACGCCGCCAGCGCCCGTGCCTGCCCGTGTCCGAGGTCGGTCAGTGCGACGTCGGAGACTCCGGCGTAGCGGTTCTCGTCCTGCCAGGGGGTGCGGCCGTGCCGCACGAGGGAGAAGGTGGTCACGGCCTCAACGGTACCGCCGCGCTCACCGTCGGACGAGGGCGTCGAGGATCCCGTTCAGCGTGGTCGAGGGCCGCATCACCGTGAACACCTTCGCCTCGTCCGGGCGGTAGTAGCCGCCCAGGTCCACGGGCGAGCCCTGCACCGCGAGCAACTCGTCGGTGATGGCCTGCTCGTTCTCCGCCAGTGCCGCCGCGGTGGGCGCGAACGCGGCGGCCAGCTCGGCGTCGTCGTCCTGGTCGGCCAACTCCTGCGCCCAGTACCGGGCCAGGTAGTAGTGGCTGCCCCGGTTGTCCAGCTCCCCCACCTTCCGGCTCGGGGACTTGTTCTCCAGCAGGAAGGTCCCGGTGGCCCGATCCAGGGTGTCCGCGAGCACCTGGGCCCGCGCGTTGCCGGTGGTCGTGGCGAGGTGCTCGAAGCTGACCGCCAGGGCGAGGAACTCCCCGAGGCTGTCCCAGCGCAGGTGGTTCTCCTTGACCAGCTGCTGGACGTGTTTCGGGGCGGAGCCGCCGGCGCCCGTCTCGAACAGCCCGCCGCCGTTGATCAGCGGGACGATCGAGAGCATCTTGGCGCTGGTGCCGAGCTCGAGGATCGGGAACAGGTCGGTCAGGTAGTCGCGCAGCACGTTGCCGGTGACCGAGATGGTGTCCTCGCCGGCCCGCAGCCGCTTCAGGGTGAAGGCGGTGGCCCCGACCGGGGCCATGATCTCGATCTGCAGGCCCGCGGTGTCGTGGTCGGTCAGGTACTGCCGCACCTTGGCGATCAGGTTGGCGTCGTGGGCGCGGGTCTCGTCCAGCCAGAACACGGCCGGCGTCGCCGAGGCGCGGGCCCGGGTGACGGCCAGCTTGACCCAGTCCTGGATCGGCACGTCCTTCGTCTGGCAGGCGCGCCAGACGTCGCCGGGCTCGACGGCGTGTTCGATCAGGGCGCGGCCGGCCGCGTCGACGACCTTGACGGTGCCGGGCTCGGTGATCTCGAACGTCTTGTCGTGGCTGCCGTACTCCTCGGCGGCCTGGGCCATCAGGCCGACGTTGGGGACGGTGCCCATGGTCACCGGGTCGAAGGCGCCGTTCGCGCGGCAGTCCTCGATGACGGTCTGGTAGACACCGGAGTAGGAGCTGTCCGGCAGCACGGCCAGGGTGTCGGCCTCCTCGCCGTCGGGGCCCCACATGTGGCCGGACGTGCGGATCATGGCCGGCATGGAGGCGTCGACGATGACGTCGGAGGGCACGTGCAGGTTGGTGATGCCGCGGTCGGAGTCGACCATGGCCAGCCGCGGGCCCTCCTCCAGGCCCTTCTCGATGAGCGCCTCGACGCCCTCCCTGACGTCGTCGGGCAGGTCGTCCAGGCCCGACAGGATCGCGGCCAGGCCGTGGTTGGCGCTCAGGCCGGCGGCGGCCAGATCCTCGCCGTAGGTGTCGAACAGCTCGGCGAAGTAGGCGCGCACGGTGTGGCCGAACAGGATGGGGTCGGAGATCTTCATCATGGTGGCCTTCAGGTGCACGGAGAACAGCACGCCCTCGTCCTTGGCGCGCTGCACCTGGGCGGCGAGGAACCGATCCAGCGCGGCGGCGCGCATCACGGTGCCGTCGACGACCTCACCGGCCAGGACGGGCACCTCCTTGAGCACCCGCTCGGTGCCGTCGGCGGCGACGAACACGATGGACACGGTGCCGGTGTCGTCGATCACGACGGACTGCTCGTTGGAGCGGAAGTCGTTCTCGCCCATGGTGGCGACGTTCGTCTTCGACTCACCGCTCCAGGCGCCCATCCGGTGCGGGTTCTTCCGGGCGTAGTTCTTCACCGACGCCGGTGCTCGCCGGTCGGAGTTGCCCTCACGCAGCACGGGGTTGACCGCGGAGCCCTTGATCCTGTCGTACCGGGCGCGGATCTCCCGCTCCTCGTCCGAGGCCGGCTCGTCCGGGTAGCCCGGCACGGCGTAGCCCTGGCTGTGCAGCTCGGCGATCGCGGCCTTCAGCTGCGGCACGGACGCGCTGATGTTGGGCAGCTTGATGATGTTGGCCTCGGGCGTCTTCGCCAGGTCGCCGAGTTCGGCCAGGGCATCCGGGGTGCGCTGGTCCTCGGTCAGGTGATCACCGAAGGCGGCGATGATGCGGCCGGACAACGAGATGTCGCGGGTCTCCACGTCCACCCCCACCGTGGAGGCGAAGGCCTCGATGACCGGCAGGAACGAGTGCGTGGCGAGCATCGGCGCCTCGTCCGTGTGGGTGTAGATGATCGTGGACATGAAGAGGTATCTCCTGGCGACGGTGGACGGTGGATGAGCTGGGGATCCCAGCCGTTCTCGATGCTACCCGGTGGCTGGTGGACGGCGGTCGGCACCTCTATGCGGCGAGTCAGTGGAAGAAGTGGCGGGCGCCGGTGACGTACATGGTCACCCCGGCGGCGTCGGCCGCGGCGATCACCTCGTCGTCGCGAATGGAGCCCCCGGACTGGACGACCGCGCGCACACCGGCGTCGAACAGGATCTGGGGGCCGTCGGCGAACGGGAAGAAGGCGTCCGAGGCGGCCACGGACCCGGTCACCCGGTCGACCCGCGCGCCGTCGGGCCCGGCGGGGGCGAGCTCGCGGGCGCGCTCGACGGCCAGCCGGCACGAGTCGACACGGTTCACCTGCCCCATGCCGACCCCGATGCTGGCGCCGTCGCGGGCCAGCAGGATGGCGTTGGACTTCGCCGCACGGCAGGCGCGCCACGCGAAGGACAGGTCGGCGAGGGTGGTCGCGTCGGCCGGCTCCCCCGCGACCAGCGTCCAGGTGACGGGGTCGTCACCGTCGGCGTCGAGCCGGTCGGTGATCTGGACGAGCACGCCGCCGGAGACCTGCCGGATCTCGGCCGGGTAGCGGCCGAAGCCCTCGGGCAGGGCGAGCAGGCGGATGTTCTTCTTCGCGGTCAGGATCTCCAGGGCCGCCGGCTCGAACCCGGGGGCGATGACGACCTCGGTGAAGACGTCCTTCAGGGTGGCGGCCATGCCGGCGGTGACGACCCGGTTGGCGGCCACCACGCCGCCGTACGCGGAGACCGGGTCGCAGGCGTGGGCCTTGGCGTGGGCGTCGGCGATGGGGTCCTCGGCCGCGGGGTCGCCGACGGCGATGCCGCACGGGTTGGCGTGCTTGATGACGGCGACGGCCGGTTCCTCGAAGTCGAAGGCGGCGCGCAGGGCGGCGTCGGCGTCGACGAAGTTGTTGTAGCTCATCGCCTTGCCGTGCAGCTGGTCCGCCTGGGCGATACCCGCCGGAGCCGCCTTGTCGGCGTAGAGCGCGGCCTGCTGGTGGGGGTTCTCCCCGTAGCGCAGTACCTCGGAACGCTCCAGCGCCAGCCCCGCGTACGCCGGCCAGCTGATCGTCCCGTTCTCGTCCTCGTCGAGGAACTGCCCGGCGGTCCAGGTGGCCACGGCGTTGTCGTAGCTGGCGGTGTGGGCGAAGGCGCGGGCGGCGAGCCGGCGGCGCGCGGCCAGGTCGAAGCCGCCGGCCGTCGCGGCCCGGACCACGTCCGGGTAGCTGGCCGGGTCGACGACGACGGCCACGCTGGCGTGGTTCTTCGCGGCGGCGCGGACCATTGAGGGACCGCCGATGTCGATCTGCTCGACGATCTCGTCCGCCGCCGCCCCGGAGGCGACGGTGTCGACGAAGGGGTAGAGGTTGACGATCACCAGGTCGAACGGCTCAACCTCGAGCTCGTGCAGCTGGGCGACGTGCTCGGGTCGGCGCCGGTCGGCGAGGATCCCGGCGTGTACCCGGGGGTGCAGGGTCTTGACCCGGCCGTCGAGGGTCTCGGGGAAGCCGGTGACGTCGGCGACCTCGGTGACCGGGACCCCGGCGGCGGCGATGGCCTTCGCCGTCGACCCGGTGGAGACGATCCGCACACCCGCCGCGTGCAGGCCGACGGCCAGCTCGGGCAGCCCGGTCTTGTCGTAGACGGAGATCAGGGCGCGGCGGAGGGGGACGACGTCGAACTGCTGCAGGCTCACGGGCGGTCTCCGGTCGGTCGGGAGCGGGATCGCCCTCAGCTTAGGCGGCGCCGCCCGGCCCGGGCACGTCCGTGACGACAGCCCCCGGGTGGATGCGGTCGAGGCGTGGCACGCTGTCCGCATGGAGTGGACGGACGACGTGTCCCGCGGCGCCTGGATCGGCGAGCGAACGCGCTGGGGCTCGACGGTGACCGGGACGGTGCCCGCCGGTTACCCGATGTACGCGCGGGTGTTCCACCCGGTGCCGGTGTCGTGGGTGGCCACCGACCCGGAGCAGATCGCCGCGATGCCGGTGCCGCCCGAGAGACCCGACGAACTGCGCGACGCGCCGAGGTACACGGAGGAGCAGTGGACGTGGGCGCGGGCGGCCGAAGCGCTCGGGACGACCATGCACGCCACCGCCCGCATCGGCAGCGCGATCGACGTCGACAGCACCCTGGTCGGCGGCACTCGGGAGGCGATCAGCGCGGTGGCCCGGTCGGCCGCGGTCGAGGCGCTGGTCGTCCGGCCCGACGACGACCTGTCCGCCTTCGCCGACCACGTCGACGGCTGAGCCCGACGGTTCCGCCGCGGGCGGCTCAGGCACCGGCGGGACGGGTGCTCGCCGGGAAGGCTCGGAAGGGTGGACGGCGCGTCCCCCGCGTCGTCGGTCATGAGCGGATGCTACCCGGCGCGTGACCCACGACACGCGCGAATGCGCTACAGTGGCTCCCATCTCCGGCGCCCCGTGGTGACGCAGCATGCTATCCCGGTCGGAGGTCGCCCGCTCGTCGCGGGAATCACGCCAGGAAAGAGGTCCACCGTGACCAGTCCTACCCATATCCAGAATGCCCCGCTGCCCGCCGGCGATGCCGTCGTCCAGGACCTGCCCTGGCGCTGGGGCGTGCAGGGGAAGATCTTCCTCATCGGCGGCCTCGGCTTCATGTTCGACGCCTGGGACGTCACCCTCAACGGCTTCCTCATCCCGCTGCTCTCCGCGGACTGGCAGCTCAGTCCCGGCCAGGCGGCGTGGGTGGGCACCGCCAACCTGATCGGCATGGCCGTCGGAGCGTTCGCGTGGGGCGGCATCGCCGACGCGGTGGGCCGCAAGCGTGCGTTCACCCTGACGCTGCTGATCTTCTCCGTCTTCACCCTGCTGGGGGCCCTCTCCCCCGATCTGCTCTGGTTCTGCGTGTTCCGATTCATCGCCGGGTTCGGCCTGGGCGGCTGCATCCCGGTCGACTACGCCCTGGTCGGCGAGTTCACGCCGCGGAAGCACCGCGGCCGCGTGCTGACCGCCATGGACGGCTGGTGGCCGGTCGGCGCCACCCTGTGCGGCGTCGTCTCCGCCGCGCTCGTGGCCGCCTTCGCCGACTGGCGCCCGCTGATGTTGGTGATGATCGTCCCGGCGCTGCTCGTCTTCTGGGTGCGCACCGGGGTGCCCGAGTCGCCTTTGTTCCTGGTGAGCAAGGGTCGCAGGGAGGAGGCCCGCACCGTGATCGACGGCCTGATCGCTCGCACCGGTGCGACCGTCGGCCCCTGGCGGCTACCCGACCCGGAGGAGGCGCCGAAGCTGGCGATCGGTTCCCTCACCAAGCAGGTGGGGCTGTTGTGGCGGTTCGACTGGAAGGTCACCCTGACGGCGTGGAGCCTGTTCGTCACCATCTTGCTCGTCTATTACGGCGCCCTGACCTGGATGCCGTCCATCCTGGTCAAGGCCGGCTACCCGGAGTCCAGCGCGTTCCTGCGCACGGCGGGCATGACGGCGATCGGCCTGGTCGGTGCGCTCGTCGCGGCCGCCCTGGTCGAGCGGCTCGGCCGGAAGTGGCTACTCGGGATCGCCGGCCCGCTCTCGGCGCTGAGCCTGGTGGTGTTCGCCCTGTTCCTGGACGCCGAGGCACCGCTGGCCGCCAACGCGATGCTGCTCTTCTTCGGCTTCATCGTCCAGGTGGCCATCCCGGTCCTCTACACCTACGTCTCCGAGCTGTACCCGACCCAGCTGCGCGGCTCCGGCTTCGGCTGGGCGTCGACGGCGTCACGCGTCGGCGCCGGCCTGGTGCCGTTGATCTTCGGGTCGCTGCTGTGGCCGGTCCTGGGCCTGCCGCTGACGTTCGCCGTCACCGGTGCGCTCGTCGTCGTCGCCGTCGTGGTGATGGCGGTGTGGGCGCCGGAGACCCGCGGCCGGGAGCTGACGACGCTGGAACACTGACCCCCTCTCAGACCCGGGCGCGGACGCCGTCCACGGCCTGCCGCACCAGCTCGTCCACCGGTCGGGCGATGTCCAGCACGAAGCCGGGCTCGTCGTCGGCCAGCGGTTCCAGCGTCTCCAGTTGGGACGCGAGCAGGCTGGGAGGCATGAAGTGGCCGCTGCGCCCCTCCATCCGCTCGCGCAGCACGTCCAGGGTGCCGGCCAGGTGCACGAACACCGTGGCCGGCGCCTCGGTGAGGATGGCGTTCCGGTAGACGCGCCTCAGGGCCGAGCAGGCGATGACCAGACCACCGCCGGACGTGGCCAGGCGCTCCCCGACGGTCTGCAGCCAAGGCCAGCGGTCCTCGTCGGTCAGCGGGGTGCCGGCGGCCATCTTGCGCACATTCTCGATGGGGTGCAGGCCGTCACCGTCGACGAACGGGACGCCCAACTCGTCGGCAATGAGCGCGCCGATGGTGGTCTTGCCGGACCCGGATACTCCCATCACGACGACGTGCGGGACGGCCCGTTCCTCAGCGATGGGGGCGGCGTCGGCGTCGCTCACCAGTCGTGCACCGTTCCGTCGGCGAGCCGGTTGTAGGGCAGGTAGGCGGCCTGGTACGCGTACTTCGCGGCCTCCTCCTCGTTCAACTCGACGCCCAGGCCCGGTTCGTCGCCCGGGTGCAGCAGGCCCTCGACGAAGGTCAGCGACTGCTCGAACACGCTGTTCGTCGTCGGGGAGTGTTCCATGTACTCCTGCAAGCCGAAGTTGTGGATCGCCATCCCGACGTGCATCTGGGCGGCCAGGCCGACCGGGGAGACGTCGGTGGGGCCGTGGAAGCCGGACTTGACCTGGTAGACCGCGGCGAAGTCCATCACCTTCTTCAGCGGGGTGATGCCGCCGAAATGGGTGGACGCGCACCGGACGTAGTCGATCAGCTGCTCGCTGATCAGGTCCTTGATGTCGTAGATGGTGTTGAACACCTCGCCGATCGCCAGCGGCGTCGTCGTGTGCTGGCGGACCAGCCGCAGGGCGTCCTGGTTCTCCGCCGGGGTGCAGTCCTCCAGCCAGAACAGGTCGTACGGTTCCAGGTCCTTGCCCAGCTTCGCCGCCTGCAGCGGCGTCATCCGGTGATGCCCGTCGTGCAGCAGGGCCAGTTCGGGACCGAACTCGTTGCGCACCGCCTCGAACACGCCGGGCAGGTGCCGCAGGTAGGCGCGGGTGTCCCAGTCCTCCTCGACCGGCAGCGCGGTCCGCTGGGCGGGCTCGTAGTCGTACCGTTCGCCGGAGGCCTGGGTCTGCGCGGCCACCCCGTAGAGGGCCTTGATGCCCGGGACGGAGGTCTGCACGCGGATCGCGGTGAACCCGTGCTCCTTCTCGTGCCGGATCGAGTCGAACAGTTCGGGCAGGTCCCGGCCGGAGGCGTGCCCGTAGGTGGACAGGCCGCGCCGGGAGGCACCGCCGAGCAGCTGGTACACGGGCATCCCGGCGACCTTGCCCTTGATGTCCCACAGGGCCATGTCCACGGCGGCGATCGCGGCCATGGTCACGGGGCCGCGCCGCCAGTAGCCGGAGCGGTAGAGGAACTGCCAGGTGTCCTCGATGTTGGCGGGGTCGCGGTTCAGGAGCAGCGGGACGACGTGCTCCTTCAGGTACGCGGCGACGGACAGTTCCCGGCCGTTGAGGGTGGCGTCACCGAGTCCGGTCACCCCCTCGTCCGTCGTCACCTTCAGGGTGACGAAGTTGCGGGTCGGGCTGGTGACGACGACGTCGGCTGCGACGATCTTCATGGTCGGTCTCCTTCTGCGTGGTGCGGGTGGTGCGGTGATGCTCACCGGGTCGAGCCGTCGGGCGGGGTCTGCCGGCCCGGGTGGGACCCGGTCTCGCGCTCCAGCTGTTCCTCGAGGACGACGGGGATCCGGCCGGTCTCGCGGCGGATCCGGATCTCGTCGACGATGTCCGCGTGCACCTGGTCGGTGAGCGGGTAGGCCAGCATGACGATCAGGGCGAGCAGGGAGAGCACCGCGGGGACGAGCCCGGCCGTGGTCTGGATCCCCCCGAGGGCCCGGTCCGACTGCTGTGCGGCGCCGGCGACGTAGCCGCCGAGAGCAAGGCCCCACCCGGCGATGCCGCCGCCGATGGCCTGACCGCACTTGCGGGTGAAGGAGAACACCGCGTAGATCGAACCCTCCGACCGGACACCGGTCTTCCACTCACCGTACTCCACGGTGTCCGCCTCGAGCGCGAAGACGACCACGTTGTTCGCGAGCACACCCAACAAGGAGATGACCAGGCCGATGAAGCCGACCGCGGGAGTGCTGTGCGGGGCGAGCCACACGATCAGCCCGCCGACGACGACGAGCCCAGCGAACGCCATGTACAGGGTCTTCTTGCCGAAGCGGCGCACCAGCGACGGCATGACGGCGACGAAGGCGAAGGTCAGGACCAGCTGGATGAGCGCGAGGACCGGGAAGAGGCCCGGGGCGCGCAGCACGTCGCGGATGTAGAACAGCTGCACGGTGTTCAGGGCGAGGAAGGCGCTGAGAAACAGCACCGACGAGAGCATCAGGAGCAGCAGCGGCTTGTTCCGGCCGACCGAGCGGAGGCTGTCCCGCAACGAGACGCGGGCCACGGGCCGCTGCACGCGCTCGCGAGCGGTGAAGAAGCAGACCATGTAGAGCGCGAAGCCGATGACGATCGCGACGAGCAGCACGGTCGTGAAGATGCCCTGCAGATCCGCCCCCGCCTTGAGCAGCGGCGAGACGAAGGTGCCGAGCGCCGCACTGACGAGGGTCGCGCCGACCACGCGTGCGGCGGCCAGCTTGGCACGGTCGCCGCTGACCTGGGTCATCGCCGCCGCCATCGAACCGTAGGGGATGTTGACGAGCGAGTACGCCAGTCCCATGCCCGCATAGGTCAGATAGGCGTAGACCAGCATGCCCGACTGCCCGACGGCAGGGACCTGGAAGCTGAGGAACGCGAGGATCAATAGCGGGATCGACCCAAAGGCGATGAACGGCCGGAACTTGCCCCAGCGGGTCACCTTCGCGGCATCGACGACCCGGCCGGCGAACACGTCGGCGAAGGCGTCGAAGATGCGGACGACGAGCAGCAGGGTGCCCGCCGCGGCAGCGGAGATGCCCGCGACGTCGGTGTAGTAGACGAGCAGGAACATCGTCGTGGTGGTGAACGCGACGTTGTTGGCGGCGTCACCGGCCCCGTAACCGGCGACCTGCCACCAGGGCAGCGGCCGGTGCGCGGCGTCGATCGGGGCCGCCGGCACGGCGGCGCTGGGCTGCTTCATGAGGGCTCCTTTGCCCACGGCGGAGTCCGAGGACTCCGGAGGATGAGAACGGTTCGGCCGAGAGGCCGCGGCCCGCGGTACTGCACGTGGCCTGTCTCACCATGGTGGGCGCGTCCGCATCACGGACGAAGAAGTTTCCAGCAGTTGCCGCCCGCAGGCCGGACCGAGTCGGCACGTCGAGTCGGCAAGCTCGCCGGGAGCGGCCTCAGCCGAGCGGCCTCAGCGGGGCGCGCCGGGGACGGGCCGGGCGGGGGTCGAGCTGCGTTCGACCAGGCGGGTGGGCAGCAGCACGGGCCGGTCCACCGCCGGGTGGCCGCCGCGCTCGAGCGCGAGCAGATGGTGGACGGCGGTCGCGCCGATCCGCACCAGCGGGGTGCCGATGCTGGTCAGGGCGGGGACGACGAGGCCGGCGAGGACCGAGTCGTCGAAGCCGACGACGGCGACGTCCTCGGGCACGCGCAGGCCGGCGGCCAGCACGGCGCGCTGGAACCCGATGGCCATCAGATCGTTGTACGCGAGCACGGCCGGGGTCCGTCGGGTCAGCCACGTGGCGGCTGCCGCCTCCCCGCCGGCGATGTCCGGGGCGAAGGGGCCCAGCTGCCGGACCGACAGCGCAAGGCCGGGAGCGGCGTCGACGAGAGCGCGCCAGCGCACGCCGTTCGCCCACGATGCCTCGGGCCCGGCGAGGTAGGCCACCCGGGTGCGCCCGATCGTGGCGAACAGCTCGGCGGCGCGCCGGATGCCGGTGCTGTCCCCCACGACGCAGGGCACGCCGGTGACGAACCGGTTGAGCACGACCGTCGGCTTCTGCCGGGCGATCAACCGGATCCCCGCGTCCGGCATCCGGGAACTGGTCAGCAGCAAACCGTCCACGGAGTCCAGGACCCGCTCCAGGATGCCCCGCTCGAGCCGGTCCGATTCCTGCGTGTTGGCCAGCAGCAAGGTGTAGCCGGCGGCCGTGACGGCTTCTTCCGCGCCGCGGATGATGTCGAGGAACACCGGGTTCGTGATGTCGGCGACCAGCAGGGCGATGGTGCGAGCGCGCCTGCGCTCGGCGGGGCCGCGTCGCTGGGTCATCTCCGGCCGGTACCCGACCTGGTCGGCCGCCTGCCTGACCTTCTCGGCGGTGGCCGCGGTGACCCGGCCGGGCCGGGCGAAGGCCCGCGACACGGTCGACGGAGCCACCCCCGCGGCCCGGGCTACGTCGTAGATGGTCACCCGCTGCGCACGGGCGGAACCGGCTTCTCCCGGCGGCCCGTCGACGTTCACGGCCGGTTCCTCAGGGGGAACTCACGTCGGCGGGAGCGACGTCGGCTCCGGCGGCGGCTCCGGGGGCTCCGGCGGCTCCGGCGGCTGGTCCCGATGCGGTCAGGCCGGTGAGGACGTCGAGGAGGAGCCGGTGTTCGACCTCCTTGAGCCGGGCGTGCAGTGACCCCTCGTCCTCGCCCGGCCGGATGTCCACGGCACGTTGGGCGAGGATCGGGCCGGTGTCCACCCCGTCGTCGACGACGTGCACGGTGACGCCGGTGACCTTCGCGCCGTAGGCCAGCGCGTCGCGTACCCCGTGGGCGCCCGGGAAAGCCGGTAGCAGTGCCGGGTGCGTATTGATGATGCGGAAGCGGCGAACCACGTCGGGTCCGACGATGCGCATGAAGCCGGCGAACAGGACGAGGTCGGGATCCCGCTCGGCGATGGCCGACTCGAGCGCCTCGTTCCAGGCCGCCCGGTCGACGAATCCCCCGCGGGGCACCGTGAAGGTCGGCACGCCGGCGCGGGCGGCACGATCGACACCGCCGCAGCCGGGCACGTCGGTGCCGACGGCGACGACATCGACGTCGAGCGCTCCGTCCGCCACCGCGTCCAGGACCGACTGCAGTCCCGTCCCCGAACCGGACACCATGACGAGCAGACGCATGCGCACAGTCTAGGAGTTCGCCGAACAGGTGCGGTGACGGCGGCTCAGGAGCTCGGCTGCAGGTCCTCGACCTCGACGGTCGCCGAGACCGGGTCCCGCGCGGGCACCTCCTCGAGCGGCGGCTGGCGCTCCAGCCACGGGCCCACGACGTAGCCGATGACCACTCCGACCGCCACCTCGGCGGCGATGAGCACGGCGGTCGAACCGACGGGGGGGCCGAGATCGGTGAGGCGCCCGAGGCCGATACCGCCGCCGGAGAGCCGGGCCGCCAGGCCCATCAGCAGCCCGGCGACGACCCCGACGGCACCAGCCAGGGCGAGCGTGGACAGGGGCGCGGAGACCCAGCGCACGCGGATCCGCAGGGCGAGCCAGTCGTCCAGGTGGTTCTCGGCCTCCCGCAGGAACCACCAGCCGGCGAGCATGCCCGCGACGACGGGGATCAGCAGGGTGAGCAGGGCCAAGGCGGAGGTGGACGTCGGTACCGCACCGAGGACGGGCACGGTGGGCAGGGCGCCGAGGTCGGTGGTGAACGGGTTGACCGTGGTGCCGGTGCCGAGCTGGAAGCCCGCTCCGGAAGCGTACGAAGCCGCCCAGACGGCGAGGTTCGGCAACACGGAGAGCTGGCCGATGGTCAGAGCGGTGGACCCCACCACACCGGGGTGCAAGGCCTCCGTGATCGTGATGACGTCGGCCCAGCGCACCGCGAGGGTGACGGTCAGCAGCACCGCGCCGGCCGCAAGGGTCGCCAGCACCGCGAGGCAGCCGGCCCGGAGCACCGACCGCAGGTACGATCCCGCCCAGCGTGAACGCTGGCTGCTGCGCGCGATCCGGGCGGCCGTGTCGACGCCCACGAGCCGGCACCAGGAACCGGCCTCGCGCCTGGCTCCGGCGATCAGGCCGACGGCGACCGGGACCAGCGGGACCAGCGCACCGACCGGCGTCGGGACCGACACCTCCGGCGTGGAGCAGATGTACGCGGTGGCGGCGCCGGCGAGAGCGTAGACGCCCAGGGCACCGAGGACGGCCTGCCACAGCTGGTCGGTGTAGGAGGCGCGTGCCAGGCGCCGGCCACCACGCCAGGCGAGCAGCAGGGGGACCAGCGTGCCGCCCAGCGGGATCAGGGAGAACAGGCCGGTGCCCCCGCCGCTGGACACCGTGAGCGGCGCGCCGTGCAGTAGCAGCCACACCTGACCGGCGAGCCGTGCAGCGGAGACGGCGGATCGATCCGCGAAACCGCCCGCGCCCCAGGCGGCGAACACCGGCACCAGGACCAGCACCGCGCTGATCAGGGCGGCCTGCAGGAACACGACGGCGCCCTGCAACCACAGCGGCATCGGCAGGTGGCGGTGACCGCGCGGCCCCAGTGTCATCTTCATCGACATCATGGTCCCACCGGGTGACGCCAGGACCGGGCAGGCAACGCCGCCGACCCGCCGAAACGCCCCTCTCGGCACGCCGGGACGTGTCCCGGTGTGTCGAGAGGCGATGCGGGTTCACGGGAGGTTCACGAACGCGTTGCCGGCACCTGGACGGCCCGTCGCTTCCACCGGTGACGCTGGGCGCGTGCGCATCGCGATCGTGGCCGAATCCTTCCTGCCCCACATGAACGGCGTCACCAACTCCCTCCTGCACGTGCTCGAGCATCTCGCCCGGCGCGGCGACGACGTGCTCGTCGTGGCGCCGTCGGGCTCGACCGTGGCCCCCTACGTGCCCGACCAGCTCGCCGGGTTCCTGCCCGCGGTGCTGCCCGCGGTGCTGTCCTCGGTGGTGTTCGAGGACGAGGGGCCGGCACAGGTGCACGGCTTCCCCGTTCGCCGGCTGCCGTCGTTCGCGCTCGCGGGATATCCGGACGTGCGGGTGGCGGCGGGCACCGTGGGGCGGGTCCGACGGCTGCTGGGCGACTTCGCGCCCGACGTCGTGCACGTGGCGTCCCCGTTCGTGCTGGGGTGGCGCGGCGTGCTGGCGGCGGACCAGCTCGGCGTCCCGACGGTGGCGGTCTATCAGACGGAGATGCCGGCCTACGCCACCCGGTACGGGGTGCCGTGGCTCGAACCGCGACTGTGGCAACGAGTGCAGGACATCCACCGGGCGGCGACCCTGACCCTGGTGCCGTCCACGTTCGCACACGACCAGCTGGTGAAGCACGGGATCCCCCGGCTGCGGCGGTGGGGCCGCGGGGTGGACACCACCGGGTTCAACCCGAACCGGCGGGACGACGCGCTGCGGGCGGAGCTGGCACCGAACGGCGAACGGCTGGTGGGCTACGTCGGCCGGCTGGCGGCCGAGAAGCAGGTGGAGGATCTGGCCGTGCTCACCGACGTGCCGGGGGTGCGGCTCGTCGTCGTCGGATCCGGTCCCTTGAAGGAAGCGCTTCGCGAGAGACTGCCGGGCGCCTGGTTCGCCGGCTTCCGATCCGGGACAGACCTCGCCCGGGTCGTCGCCTCCCTGGACGTCTTCGTCCACCCCGGCGAGTCGGAGACGTTCTGCCAGACCATTCAGGAGGCAATGGCCTCGGGCGTGCCGGTCGTGGCGACGGGCCGCGGCGGCCCGCTGGACCTGGTGGACTCCTCCCGGACCGGGTGGTTGTACCGACCCGGCGATCTGGTGGGCCTGCGGGAACGGGTGCTGGACCTGGCCGGCGACGACGCGAAGCGTGCCGCGTTCGCCCGGGCCGCGCACGCCTCGGTGCAGCAGCGCACCTGGCCGGTGCTGTGCGACCAGCTCATCGGCCACTACGAGGAGGCGATGACGATGCGTCCGCAGGCGCGCCCGGGCGGGGAACGGCCGATGCTGCGGACCCGTCGCGGCTGACGCCGCCGTCGTCGCATCCTCGCGGTCGGACGCCGGGGGCGGATTGTCCGGCGGAGTCGGTCGAGCGGTTCGATCAGTGGTGGAGCCGAGTACGGTCCGTGAGGACGCTTCCGCCCTCGACGCGGGTCGTTATGCTGGGGCTGAGGCCGGTGGGCCCCACAACCACGATCACGAGACCGGGAGACAGGCATGAAACTGAGCAACATTCCGCTGCGACTGGTGACGGGTGCCTTCATCCTCAACTCGGGGCTCGGCAAGCGGGACCTCGACGGTGGCTCCGCGGCCGGGCTGCAGGGCATGGCCAGCAACGCCATCCCGGAGTTGAAGGACATGAAGCCGGAGACCTTCGGCAAGATGCTCAGCTACACCGAGATCGCCGTCGGCTCGGCGTTGCTGTTCCCGGCCGTGCCGGCCCGCCTCGCCGGCCTCGCGCTCGGCGCCTTCTCGGCGGGCATGCTCACCATGTACCTGCGCACCGAGGGCATGACCCAGCAGGACGGCATCCGGCCGACCCAGCAGGGCACCGCCCTGGCCAAGGACGTGTGGATGGCCGGTATCGCCGCATCCCTGCTCATCGGCGGCGGGAAAAAGCGCCACTAGGCCGGATCCGCCGGGCGCCGTCGCCGCCGCTCAGATGCTGGTGCGCAGCACCACGGCCGACCACCCCGGCATCCCGGCATCCCCGTGAGCGAGGCCGCCCTCGACGGTGCTCAGCAGCACCTCGTCGACGTCGCCCACCGGCACGGACCGCTCGGAGGAACCCAGGTTCACGGCGACCACGACGTCCCCGGCCCCGGCGATCCCGGCCCGCCGTAACACGAGCCACCGTTCCTCCTCGGAGAAGTCGACGGAGATCGACCGGAAGTCCGGCTGCGTCAACTCCGGCGTCGCCTGCCGGAGGTCGATCAACGAGCGGTACAGGGCCAGCAGCCGGGCGTGATCGCCGTCGGCGGCCTCCGCCCAGTTCAGCTTCGAGTTGGTGAACGTGCTCGGCGCCTGCGGATCGGGCACCGTGGATTCGTCCCAGCCCATCTGCGCGAACTCGCTGGTCCGGCCCTTCGACACGGCCTCGCCGAGCTCAGGCTCGGGGTGGGCGGTGAAGAACTGCCACGGCGTGGACGCGCCCCACTCCTCCCCCATGAACAGCATGGGCGTGAACGGCGCGGTCAGGTTGAGCACCGCCGCGACCGCCAGCCGATCGTAGGGCAGGGTGGCCGAGAGCCGGTCCCCGGTGGCGCGGTTGCCCACCTGATCGTGGTTCTGGATGCAGGTGACCAGCCGCCACGCGGGCGTCGTGAACGGGTCGATCGGGCGCCCGTGGTGCCGGCCCCGGAACGAGGAGTACGTCCCGTCGTGGAAGAAGCCGTCCCGCAGCACCTTCGCCAGCGCGGACAGCGGCGCGAAGTCCGCGTAGTAGCCGACGGTCTCACCGGTGACGGCGGCGTGCACCGCGTGGTGGAAGTCGTCGCTCCACTGGCCGGCACAGCCGAGGCCGTGCTCGGTCCGCGGCGTGATCATCCGCGGGTCGTTCAGGTCGGACTCGGCGACGGCGAACAGCGGTTTGCCGGTCGCCACCCCGATGGTGTCCACCACCCGGTTGATCTCCTCGAGCAGGTGCACCGCGCGGCGGTCCTCGAGGGCGTGGACGGCGTCCAGCCGGAGCCCGTCCACGTGGTAGTCGCCCAGCCACATCGCCACGTTGTCCAGGATGTAGGCCCGGACCTCGTCCGAGTCGGTCCCGTCCAGGTTCATCGAGTCGCCCCACGGGTTGACCGCGGAGGAGTGCAGGTAGGGGCCGAACCGGCCCAGGTAGTTCCCGGACGGCCCGAGGTGGTTGTAGACGACGTCCTGGATCACGGCCAGCCCACGCCCGTGGGCGGCGTCGACGAAGCGCTGGTAGGCGGCCGGTCCCCCGTAGACCTCCGCCACGGTGAACCAGGCCACGCCGTCGTACCCCCAGTTGTGTTCCCCGTTGAAGCCGTTGACGGGCAGCAGTTCGATCGCGTGGACGCCGAGGTCGACGAGGTGGTCCAACCGGTCGATCGCCGCGTCCAGGGTGCCCTCGGGGGTGAAGGTGCCCAGGTGCAACTCGTACAGCACGGAGCCGGCGAGCCGGCGTCCGGCCCAGGTGCCGTCGCTCCACCGGTGGGAGGACGGGTCGACGGTCCGGGACAGGCCGTGCACCCCGTCCGGCTGGCGGCGGGAGCGCGGGTCCGGCAGCGGCGTGGGGTCGTCGTCGAGCAGATACCCGTAGTCGACCTCCCCGGTGGGGGCGTCCGCGGAGGCGAGGGTCCACCAGCCGGAGCCGGACGAGGCGTCCTCCGCGCCGTCGGACCCCGCTCGGTGCATCGGCAGGTCACGGCCGTCAGCCCGTAGGGTCACCTGCTCGGCGAACGGTGCCCAGACGTCGAATCGGTTCCGGTTCATGCGGGGTCTCCTCCGGTGGGCAGCAGCAGGGCGATCCCGAGGTCGCCGAGGACGTCGGCGGCGCGCACCTGGCCGGCGGGAACCGCTCGCCCGGTGAGCGCGTCGACGGTCGGAACGGCGAGGGAGAGCACGGTATCGCCGAGACCGCCGCGGGCCGCCAGACCGACGGGCAGTCGGATGGCGACGGTGACGGCACCGGGACGGTCCCCGCCGCGATCGAAGGCGACGACGTGGTCGGCCGCGGTGCCGGCGACGCTGACCGGACGGTAGCCGGTGAACAGCCCGGGCCGATCCCGGCGGGCGTGCAGGGCGGTCCGCACGACGTGCAGTTTGGCGACCCCGTCCGGCCCGATCTCGGGCTGCGCGGCGAACTCGAGTTCGGCCAGGGCCGTGGCCCGGGACGCGTAGTCGACGGGCCGCCGGTTGTCGGGATCGACCAGGGAGAAGTCCCAGAACTCGGTGCCCTGGTAGACGTCGGGGACGCCGGGCATGGTCAGCTGGACCAGCTTGGCCGCCAGCGCGTTGCGGTAGCCGGGTGCCTCGATGGCACCGACGAGGTCCTCGATGGTGCGCGTGACCTCCGGCCGGTCGTGGACGGCGTCGACGGCGGCGGTCAGGGCGGCCTCGAAGTCCGTGTCTTGGTCGGTCCACGTGGTGCTGGTGCCGGCTTCGCGGGCGGCCTTCAGGGCGTAGTCCCGCAACCGTTCCCGGCTGATCGGCCAGGCTCCGACGGCGGCCTGCCACACGAGGTTCGCGATCGGGGCGTCCGGGATCGGCACGAGTTCCTGCAACCGGGTGAACGTGTGCGCCCAGCGGTCCGGGATCTCGGAGAGCACCGAGATCCGGGCGCGGGTGTCCTCGCTGCGTTTGGTGTCGTGGGTGGTCAGCGCGCTCATCGCCAGCGGCCACGCGGCGGCCCGCTCGGTCATCTTCGCGTGGAACGCGTCGACGCCGATGCTGAACACCGAGGGATCGGCGCCGACCTCGGTCAGGGACGTCAGGCGCGTGTACCGGTAGAACGCGGTGTCCTCGACGCCCTTGGCCATCACCATGCCGGAGGTCTGCTGGAAGCGGCGTGCCACCGGCTGGGTCTCGTCCTGCAGCAGGCCGACCAAGACGTCGACGACGTCGGCGAGGTCGGGGCGGTGGTCGACGGCCAGGTGCGCCGCTTCGTGCAGGTGCGCGGCGCCGTCCTCGGGCAGGTAACTGCGGTAGACGGGGAAGCAGGCGAGCAGTTCCGCCAGGGCGTCCTGGGCGCTGGCCGGGTCCAGCCCGGTGTCGGCGGGCAGTTCCCGCACCAGGCGCCGGGTCTCGGCCAACAGCGTGTGGTCGGCGAAGTCGCGTTTGGTGCCGTGGATCAGCTGCGGCCAGTCGACCGCGCCGGTGACGGCGTCCAGGCCGGCCTCCCCGGCCGGGTCCGTGAACAACCGGTCCACGTCGGCGAGCGCGTCGTAGCCGGTGGTGCCCGCCGTCGCCCAGCCGGAAGGCAGCCGCTCCCCGGGTTCGAGGATCTTCTCCACCAGCACGTACACCCCGCCGGTGGCGTCGGCGAGCGCGTCCAGGTAGGCCGCGGGGTCGCGTAACCCGTCGGGATGGTCGATCCGTAACCCGTCGACCAGGCCGTCGGCCACCCAGCGCCGGATCTCGGCGTGGGAGGCGTCGAACACCTCGGCGTCCTCGACCCGGACCCCGGCGAGGGTGGCGATGGAGAAGAACCGCCGATAGTTCAGTTCCGCGTCCCCGCGCCGCCAGTCCGCCAGTTCGTAGTGCTGCCGGCCGTGCACGGTGGCCGCGTCCGCGCCGTCGTCCGCAGTGCCGGCCGCGACCGGGAACCGGTGGTCGTAGTAGGCCAACTGCCCGTCGACCAGCTGGAGTCTCTGCACGTCCGAGGCGGAGCCGAGCACGGGCAGCAGCAGCCGGCCGTCGTTGGCGTCCCAGTCGATGTCGAAGGCCCGGGCGTACGGGGAGGAGTGCCCCTCGGCCAGCACCGACCACCACCACGGGTTGTCGGCCGGGGTGGCCACCCCCTGGTGGTTGGGCACGATGTCGACGAGCACGCCCATCCCGGCGTCGTGCGCCGCGGTGGCCAGCGCCTCCAGAGCGGCCGCCCCGCCCCGGGGCTCGTCCACGGTGGTCGGGTCGGTCACGTCGTAGCCGTGGGTCGACCCCTTCTCCGCGGTAAGGATCGGCGACAGGTAGACCCAGTCCACGCCGAGCTGCCGGAGGTAGTCCAGCTGCTCGGTCGCGTCGGTGAGGGTGTATCCCTCATGGATCTGCAGGCGGTAGGTCGAACGCGGTGCTTTCATGTCCTCGGGATCCGTGGGGGGCGGGGGGCGGTCGGCCGTCAGGACTGCGCCTCCGTCGTGTTCTGCGTCAGCACGGCCAGCGACGCGGCGACGGAGTGATCGGGTTCGACTTCCGGCTCGATGAAGGCGCGCAGCACGACCATCGACCGTTCGGCGACGACGCACTCCTGGCCGGCCTCGTGCACCACGTCCTCCTCCGCGGTGCCGGCCGTGTCGATGACCTCCGCCCACTTCTGGCCCAGGTCCGCGGGCGGCAGGTGGAAGGTCACCGGCTCGGGACTGGAGTTGAAGTACAGCAGGAAGTTGTCGTCGGTGATCTCCCGACCCGTTGCGTCGACACCCTGGATGCCGTTGCCGTTGAGCCACATGCCGAAGGACCGGCTCAGGGCGTTGTCCCAGTCCGAGGGCACCATGCTGGTGCCGTCGGTGTTGAGCCAGGCGATGTCCGGCAGGGACGTCTTGGTGCCCGGCTCCACCGGCCGGCCGTCGAAGAAGTACCGGCGACGGAAGGTGGGGTGATCGGCGCGCAGCTTGTTGACGGCGGCGGTGAACTCGACGAGGGGCAGGTCCGCCTTGTCCCAGTGCATCCACGTCAGCTCGGAGTCCTGACAGTAGGTGTTGTTGTTCCCGCCCTGGGTGCGGCCCAGCTCGTCGCCGTGCAGCAGCATGGGCACGCCCTGGGAGAGCAGCAGGGTGGCGATGAAGTTGCGTTGCTGCCGGGCGCGCAGGGCGAGCACGGCCTCGTCGTCGGTCTCCCCCTCGATCCCGCTGTTCCAGGACCGGTTGTGGGACTCCCCGTCGTTGTTGTCCTCGCCGTTGGCCTCGTTGTGCTTCTCGTTGTAGGAGACGAGGTCCCGCAGGGTGAACCCGTCGTGCGCGGTGACGAAGTTGATCGAGGCCACCGGTCGGCGGGCGGAACGCTCGTACAGATCGGCGGAGCCGCTGAGCCGGGAGGCGAACTCACCCAGGGTGGACGGCTCACCGCGCCAGAAGTCCCGGACGGTGTCCCGGTACTTGCCGTTCCACTCGGTCCACTGGGGCGGAAAGTTGCCCACCTGATAGCCGCCCGGGCCGATGTCCCACGGCTCGGCGATCAGCTTGACCTGGGAGACGACCGGATCCTGCTGGATGAGTTCGAAGAACGTGGACAGCTTGTCCACGTCGTAGAACTCGCGAGCCAGAGTGGAGGCCAGGTCGAAGCGGAAGCCGTCCACGTGCATCTCCGTCACCCAGTAGCGGAGGGAGTCCATCAGCAGCTGCAGAGAATGCGGGTGACGCACGTTCAAGGTGTTTCCCGTGCCCGTGTAGTCCATGTAGTACCGCTTGTCGTCCTCCACCAGCCGGTAGTAGGCCGGGTTGTCGATGCCTTTGAAGGAGAGCACCGGCCCCAGGTGATTGCCCTCCGCGGTGTGGTTGTAGACGACGTCGAGGATGACCTCGATGCCGGCCCGGTGCAGGGCGCGGACCATCGCCTTGAACTCCTGCACCTGGGCGCCCCGGTCCCCGGTCGAGCAGTAGGCGTTGTGCGGGGCGAAGAAGCCGATGGTGTTGTAGCCCCAGTAGTTCGACAGGCCCTTGTCCAGCAGGGTGGAGTCGTTGACGAACTGGTGCACCGGCATCAGCTCGATCGCGGTGACGCCGAGCTTCTGCAGGTGGGCGATCACCGCCGGGTGGTAGACACCGGCGTACGTGCCCCGCTGCTCCTCCGGCACCTCCGGGTGCAGCTGGGTCAGACCCTTGACGTGCGCCTCGTAGATGACCGACTTCGGGTACGGGATCCGGGGCAGCCGGTCCCCGTCCCAGTCGAAGAACGGGTTGATCACGACGCCGTGCATCATGTGCGTGCCGGAGTCCTCGTCGTTCCGGGAGTTCGGATCACCGAAGTGGTAGGGGAAGAGGGACTCGTCCCAGTCGATCGCCCCGGCGACGGCCTTGGCGTACGGGTCGAGCAGCAGCTTCTGGGGGTTGCAGCGCAGCCCCTGGGCCGGATCGTAGGGCCCCTCGATCCGGTAACCGTACCGCTGGCCGGGCTGGACGTGCGGCAGGTAGCAGTGCCAGACGTAGCCGTCGACCTCCTGTAGCTCGACGCGTTCCTCCTTGCCGCGGGGGCCGATCAGGCACAGGGTCACCTTCTCGGCGACCTCGCTGAACAGGGCGAAGTTCGTGCCCGTCCCGTCATAGGTGGCACCCAGCGGATAGGGGTTACCGGGCCAGACTTCCATGCACACTCCCGTGCTCGACAGACATGATCAGCGACAACGCTACCCGTTCGCGGCACCGATCCGGTCACGTTCCTGGTCAGATCGTCAGCAAGCTGTTGATCGGCGTGCGATTCCGCGGCCACAGTTCCGCCAGTGGGACCGTTCCTACTGCCGAGGCGGTGGCAGTTCCACGCCTTTCGGTAGTACCTGTCCCATCGGGGACGAGCTCGGCGAGGGCGGAACTCAGCCGGTCAGGACGGCGCGCACCGCGGCGGGGACCGCGTCGATGACGGCGGTGGCGTGCACCGGCCCGCCGGCGCCGCTGCCCGCGGGATCGTGGGCGGCGATCCGGCCCGCCCGTCCGTGCACGGCCGCGGCGGTCGCGGCGGCGGCCGCCCAGCGCGCGTTCCCGCCGAGCCCGGCGGCCTCGGCCGCTTCCGGGTGCTCGGCGACGCCCGCGAGCACGGCGCCGAGGACGCCGGCGAGTACGTCCCCGCTGCCGGCGGTGGACAGCCAGGGGGTGGCGTCGGCCTGGCTGAACACGGTGCCGTCCGGCCCGGCGACCAGGGTGGTCGCGCCCTTGAGCAGCACCGTGCACCCGGTCCGTTGAGCCGCCAGACGTGCGTGGTGCAGGGGCCGGGCTTCGACGTCGGCTCGGTCCACCGTCTCGCCGCGGTCGGCCAGCAGCTGCGCGAGTTCCCCGGCATGAGGGGTGAGGACGAGGTGCGCGGCCCCGGCCTCCGGGAGCACGCTGATGCCGCCGGCGTCGACCACGGCCGGGTGCCCGTGTTCGACGGCGGCCGCGAGGGCGGCGCGGACCCGGGCGAGCTGGCCCTCGTCGTCGTTGGTGCCGGGGCCGGCGAGCCAGGCCTGGACGTGCACGTCTCCGGGCTGCTGCTCGCTGCAGACGGCGTCCGGAGTGCGCAGGTTGATCGCGTGGCCGACGGCGGCGGGACCGAGGTAGCGGACCATGCCGACGCCGGCGGCGGCCGCGGCGGCGGTGGTGAGCAGCGCCGCCCCGGGGTACTGGGCGGAGCCGGCGATCACGCCCAGGACACCGCGGCTGTACTTCTGCGCACTGCGGCCGGGCGTGGGCCACAGGGCTCCCAGGTCCGCGGTCTGCAGCCGGCGCAGCGCGGGGGACGGCAGCTCGGCCTCGATGCCGATCGGTACCACGGTGAGGGTCCCGCGCGCCGCTTCGCCGGCCCCGGCCAGGTGCCCCACCTTGGCGCCGCCGAAGGTGGCGGTCGCGTCCGCGGTCACGGCTGCTCCGGCGGCCTCGCCGGTGTCGGCGTCGACGCCGGAGGCAATGTCGCAGGCGAGCACGGCGACACGCCCGGCGCGGCGGAGTTCCTCCAGGTGGGCGGCGAGCGACGCGGCGGGCTCCCGCAGGCCACCCGAACCGCCGGTGCCGAGGATGCCGTCGATGACGACGTCGGCGCCCGCGAGCAGCCGCCGGGCCGCATCCAGGCCGTGCTCGTGCCCGGCGTCGCGGGTCGCCAACGGCCCAACCACGGCACCGCCAGCGGCGCGCACCGCGGCCAGGCCCGCCTCGTGGGCGCGGTCGGCGACGAGCACCGCGGCCGGGGCCAGCCCGCGCCGGGCGAGCAGCGCGGCGGCCCACAGGGCGTCACCCCCGTTGTTGCCGGCCCCGGCGAGCGCCACCACCCGTGCCCCGTACCGGGGCCGGTGACGAACGTCCAGCAGCGCCAGGGCGGCGCCGGCCAGGCCGTGAGCGGCGCGGCGCATCAGCGCTGCCCCGTCCCCGGCGTCGAGCCGGGGTTGTTCGGCGGCACGGATCTGCGTGCCGGTCCAGGCCTCGAGCATGGTCCGTTCCTTCTCCTGAGTGCGGCGACCGCCCGGCGTGTTTTCAGTCGCCCTCGGCGATCACCATGCCGGTGGCGATGTCGCCGTCGTGGCTGATGGACACGTGCCAGCGGTCGATGCCGCGAAACCGGGCGGCGGCCGCCACACTGTCGCACATCCCCAGGCTCGGCGCTCCGGCGTCGTCGGTCTCCACCCAGCAGTGCTGCCAGTTCATCCCGGCCGGCGCGCCGAGCGCCTTCGCGGTGGCTTCCTTGACCGCGAACCGGGCCGCGAGGGAGCGCACGTGCAGACCGCGCTCGGACGGCACGAACAGCCGTTCGACCAGCCGCGGCGTGCGGGCCAGCTGCGCGGCGAACCGCTCGACGGCGACCACGTCCACCCCGATGCCGCGGATTGCCACCGGGCTACTCGACCGTGACCGACTTGGCCAGGTTGCGGGGCTGGTCCACGTCGTAACCCTTGGAGTCGGCCAGTTCACAGGCGAACAGCTGCAGCGGCACGGTGGTCAGCAGCGGGGCGAGCAGGACCGGGGTCCGCGGCACCCGGATCACCTCGTTGGCGTACGGGGTCACCGCCTCGTCGCCCTCCTCCGCGATCACGATGGTGATGGCGCCGCGGGCGCGCACCTCCTGGATGTTGGAGACGACCTTTGCGTGCAGCGAGTCGCGGCCGCGCGGGGACGGCACGATGACGAACACCGGCTGCCCCTCCTCGACCAGGGCGATCGGGCCGTGCTTGAGTTCCCCGGCGGCGAAGCCCTCCGCGTGGATGTAGGCGATCTCCTTGAGCTTCAACGCGCCCTCGAGCGCCACCGGGTAGCCCACGTGCCGGCCGAGGAAGAGCACCGAGTCCGCGTCCGACATCCGCCGGGCCAGGTCCGTGACCTTGCCGGCGGCGTCGAGCACGGTCTGGATCTTGGCCGGGACCTGCTGCAGCTCGTGCAGCACCTCCCGCACCTCGTCGGCGAACTTGGTGCCGCGCAGCTGGGCCAGGTACAGGCCGAGCAGGTAGGCGGCGGCGATCTGGGACAGGAACGCCTTGGTGGAGGCGACCGCGATCTCGGGGCCGGCGTGCGTGTAGATCACGGCGTCGGACTCGCGCGGGATGGTCGAGCCGTTGGTGTTGCAGATGGCGACGACCTTCGCGCCCTGTTCGCGGGCGTGCCGGACGGCCATCAGGGTGTCCATCGTCTCGCCCGACTGGGAGAACGCGACGACGAGGGTCTTCTCGTTCACGATCGGGTCCCGGTAGCGGAACTCGTGGGCGAGTTCGACCTCGGTGGGGATCCGGCACCAGTGTTCGATGGCGTACTTGGCGACCTGGCCGGCGTACGCGGCGGTGCCGCAGGCGACGACGACGATCTTGTCGACGGCGCGCAGGATCGACTCGTCGATGCGCAGTTCGTCCAGCATCAAGTTGCCCTGCGGGTCGAGCCGGCCCATCAGGGTCTGCTCGACGGCGGAGGGCTGCTCGTTGATCTCCTTGAGCATGAAAGAGGAGTACCCGTCCTTCTCGGCGGCGGCGACGTCCCAGTCGACCTCGTACTCCGTGCCCTCGGCCGGGTTGCCACCGAAGTCGGTGATCTCCATCGCCTCGGGGGTGATGGTGACGATCTGGTCCTGACCGAGTTCGACGGCGCGGCGCGTGTAGTCGATGAAACCGGCGACGTCCGAGCCCAGGAAGTTCTCGCCCTCGCCCAGGCCCACGACCAGCGGAGAGCTGCGGCGGGCGGCGACGACGACGTCGGCGGCGTCCGCGTGCACGGTGAGCAGCGTGAAGGCGCCCTCCAGCCGCTGGCAGGCACGCTGCATGGCGACGGTCAGCCGCTGCCCGGGGTCGGCCACCTCGTCGATCAGCGACCGGTACAGGCAGGCCAGCAGGACGGCGGCGACCTCGGTGTCCGTCTCGGAGACGAACACGTGACCGGAGTCGGCCAGCTCGGCCTTCAACTCCGCGAAGTTCTCGATGATGCCGTTGTGGATGACGGCGAGCCGGCCGTCATCGGCCAGGTGCGGGTGGGCGTTGCGGTCGGTCGGGCCGCCGTGGGTGGCCCACCGGGTGTGCCCGATGCCGGTGCTGGCGTCGGGCAGGGACTCGCGCTCGATCTCGCCGACGAGGTTGGCGAGCTTGCCGGACTTCTTCCGGGCATCGATGGTGCCGTCGGCGACGACGGCGACGCCGGCGGAGTCGTAGCCGCGGTACTCGAGCCGGCGCAGCCCCTCGAGGACGACGTCCAGGGCGGTGTGGGCGTGCCCGGGACGCCCGACGTATCCAACGATTCCACACATACCCGCCAGCCTACCGGGGCGGGCGGGTCCGCCCGGACAGGCCGCCCCCGGTGTGGCGGCGGTGCGGGCGGGTCAAGTGGACGGCGCCCTCGCGGGCGGGCAGAATCGAGACGATGAGCGTGGAGCCCGCGGGCCTCGTCCCGACCCTGCCCCCCCGTGTCCCTTCCCTGGAGCACGGGGTGAGCCCGTTCATCGAACTGGACCGTCCCACGTGGGCGCGGCTGTCCACGGAGATCGACTCCCCGCTCAACCAGGAGGACATCGACCGGCTGCGCGGCACCGGGGATCCGCTGGATCTGGACGAGATCCGGGACGTGTACCTGCCGCTGTCGCGGCTGCTGAACCTCTACGTGGAAGCGGCCGGGCACACCCACAACGTGACCACCACGTTCCTCGGCGAGCGCACGCACCGCACCCCGTTCGTCATCGCCGTCGCCGGGTCGGTCGCCGTCGGGAAGTCGACCATCGCCCGGGTGCTGCGGGAGATGCTCCGTCGCTGGCCCAGCACGCCCGACGTGCAGCTGGTGACCACCGACGGCTTCCTGCTGCCGAACGCGGAACTGCAGCGCCGGGGCCTGATGGAGCGCAAGGGGTTCCCCGAGTCGTACGACCAGCGTGCCCTGCTGCGTTTCGTCGCCGCGGTCAAGAGCGGTGCCGAGGAGGTGCGGGCCCCCTGGTACTCACACCTGGTGTACGACATCGTGCCCGACCGGGAGGTCGTGGTGCGGCGTCCGGACGTGCTGATCGTCGAGGGCCTGAACGTGCTGCAACCGGCTCGCCGGCATCGGGACGGCCGGGTGGGCCTGGCCCTGAGCGACTACTTCGACTTCTCGCTGTACGTGGACGCCCGTACCGCTGACATCGAGAACTGGTACATCCACCGGTTCCGGCAGCTGCGCACGTCGGCGTTCGCCGATCCGCAGTCCTACTTCCGCCGGTTCGCCACCCTCTCCGACAGCGACGCGGAGGCCACGGCGCGCGGTTTCTGGCGCGGCATCAACGAGCCGAACCTGGTGCAGAACGTACTGCCGACCCGGGGCCGGGCGCAGCTGGTGCTGAGCAAGGACGCCGATCACTCCGTCCGCCGCGTCCTGCTGCGGAAGACCTGAGATGCGCCGGGCCGTTCGGACGATGGCCGTGGCCGCCGCGGTGGCGGCGGCGCTGCTGTTGAGCGCCTGCGACCGTCCCGCGCCGAGCCCTTCCCCCGATCCGTCCACGACCGGCCCGTCGTCGCCCGCTCCTTCCAGCACGGAGCCCTCCAGCACGGACAGCACCGGCACGGACGGCGGTACGGCGCCGGCAACCGGGCTCCCCGGCCGTCCCATTCCGACGCCGTCGCCCTTCACCCCCGTCCGGCCGGACCGCGGAGGGGACCGGATCCCGCCGGACCCCAACCCGACCCGCTGAGCCGGGGCTCGCCGGGCCCTGGCGTCACGGTACGCTGCTGCCCATGCTGCAGGGTTTCAAGGAATTCATCATGAAGGGCAACGTGCTGGACCTGGCCGTTGCCGTGATCATCGGGGCCGCGTTCTCCCAGGTCATCACCGCGTTGGTGCAGAGCGTGCTGATGCCGCTGATCGCGGCGCTGGTCGGCTCCCCGAACTTCGACAGTTTCGCCCGCGTCACCCTCAACGGCAACGACGTCGAATTCGGTGTCCTGCTCACCGCGATCGTCAACTTCCTGCTGGTCGCCGCGGCCGTCTACTTCGCGATCGTCCTGCCGATGAACAAGCTGATCGAACGGCGCAACCGCCGGCTCGGCATCGTGCCGGGCGACGCGCCCGCCGACCCGCAGGTGCAGCTGCTCACCGAGATCCGCGACGCGCTCACGACCAACCGCGCGTAGCGCGCGGGACCGGCGCTCAGACCTTTTCGACCAGGGCGACGCTGTCCCGCACCGCCTGGGCGAGGGACTCCGCCTCGGTGCGCGCGGTGTCCATGTCCGCGGCCTCGACCATCACCCGGACCACCGGCTCGGTGCCGGAGGGCCGCAACAGCACGCGTCCGGTCTCCCCCAGCCGCTGCTCGGTCGCGGCGATCACGGCCAGCAGCTCGGCGTGGGTGGCGGCACGGGACTTGTCCACGCCCTTGACGTTGATCAGCACCTGGGGCAGACGGGTCATCTGGGCGGCCAGCGCCGACAGGGGCCGCCCGGTGGCGGCCACCTGCGCGGCGAGCTGCAAGCCGGTGAGCACCCCGTCGCCCGTGGTGGCGTGGTCGGCGAAGATGACGTGCCCGGACTGTTCCCCGCCGAGGGAGTAACCGCCCTCGCGCATCCGTTCCAGCACGTACCGGTCACCGACGCCGGTCTCCTCGATCCGGATGCCGGCGTCGCGCAAGGCCAGTTTGAGGCCGAGATTGCTCATCACGGTCGCCACCAGCACGTCGTCGCGCAGGCTCTCCCGCCGCTTGAGGGCGAGGGCGAGGATGGCCATGATCTGGTCGCCGTCGACCGTCTCTCCGCGCTCGTCGACGGCCAGGCAGCGGTCCGCGTCCCCGTCGTGCGCGATGCCCAGGTCCGCTCCGTGCGCGAGGACGGCGGCGCTCAGGGCGTCCAGGTGCGTCGACCCCACCCCGTCGTTGATATTGATCCCGTCCGGGTCGGCGCCGATCACGATCACCCGGGCGCCCGCGTCGGCGAAGGCCTGCGGGGAGCAGCCGCTGGCGGCACCGTTCGCGCAGTCCACGACGACGGTCAGGCCGTCGAGGCGGGCGGGCAGCGTGGCGAGCAGGTGCAGCACGTAGCGGTCCTCGGCATCGGCGAACCGCTGGATCCGCCCGACGTCGGCCCCGGTGGGCCGCCGGCGGTCCGCGCCGCGGAAGACGGCCTCGATCTCGTCCTCGACCGCGTCCGGCAGCTTCTGGCCGCCGCGGGCGAAGAACTTGATGCCGTTGTCGGGCGCGGGGTTGTGGGAGGCGGAGATCATCACGCCGAAGTCCGCGTCGATGTCGGCGACGAGGAAGGCCGCGGCCGGCGTCGGCAGCACCCCGGCGTCGTAGACGTCCACGCCCTCGCTGGCCAGCCCTGCCGCGGTGGCGGCGGCGATGAACTCGCCACTGACCCGCGGGTCACGGGCCAGCACCGCTCGGGGCCGCACGCCGTGCTCCGTGCGGTCGTGGCCGAGCACCTGCGCGGCGGCCTGGGCGAGCCCGAGGGCCAGCTCCGCCGTCAGGGTGCCGTTCGCCAGGCCGCGGACTCCATCGGTTCCGAACAATCTAGACATCGCCACTCATCATAGCCGGGGACCGGAACGACACCGGCGCTCGGGCCCGGTGTCGTTCCGGTCCGGCGTCGTTGCCGGCGCGTCGCGCCGGCGTTCGTCCCGGCACGACGAAACGGCCGGTCGCCCTGGGCGACCGGCCGTCCGGGTGCGGGCAGCGGGATGAGTCCGCCGCCGCGCAGGATCAGCGCTTCGAGTACTGCGGCGCCTTGCGGGCCTTCTTCAGGCCGGCCTTCTTGCGCTCGATCACGCGGGCGTCGCGGGTGAGGAAACCGGCCTTCTTCAGGGTCGGGCGGTTGTTCTCCCGGTCGATCTCGTTCAGGGCACGGGCGATGCCCAGCCGCAGCGCACCGGCCTGGCCGGAGGCGCCGCCGCCGTCGATCCGGGCGATGACGTCGTACGAACCCTCGAGTTCGAGGATGCGGAACGGGTCGTTGACTTCCTGCTGGTGCAACTTGTTCGGGAAGTAGTTCGCCAGCTCCCGGCCGTTGATCTGCCACGAGCCGGAGCCCGGGATGAGCCGGACACGGGCGATGGCCTCCTTGCGGCGACCCACGGCGGCACCGGGCACGGTCAGGGCCGGACGGGCGGTGGCGGGGGCCTCGGCGCCGGCGGGCGCGGACTCGCTGGTGTAGCTGGTCAGATTGTCCTCGCCGGCGGCGATGGTCTGCTCGTCGTTCTGAGCCACGATTCTCCTTGGGTGTGCGGGGCCCGCGACTACTGCGCGACCTGGGTGATGGCGAACGTCTGCGGCTGCTGCGCCGCGTGGGGGTGTTCGGGCCCGACGTAGATCTTCAGCTTGGCCAGCTGCTTGGCGGCGAGCGAATTCTTCGGCAGCATGCCCTTGACGGCCTTCTCCACCGCGCGAGCCGGGTTCTTCTCCAGCAGCTCGGCGTAGCTGACCGACTTCAGGCCACCCGGGTACCCGGAGTGCCGGTAGGCGCGTTTCTGCTCGGCCTTCGCGCCGGTCAGCGCTACCTTGTCGGCGTTGACGATGATGACGAAGTCGCCGGTGTCCATGTGGGGCGCGAAGGTCGGCTTGTGCTTCCCGCGCAGCAGCGTTGCGGTCTGGCTGGCAAGGCGACCCAGGACGACGTCGGTGGCGTCGATGACGTGCCACTTGCGGTCGATGTCACCGGGCTTCGGAGTGTACGTTCGCACGTTGTTTGCCTTCGTTTCGATACAGTTCGTGGTGGCGCAACTGTGGACGCGCCGAGGTCGGTGCGACGGGAGACGGCCAGGTGAGGGCTGGGCATCATTTCCCCTGATCCTCGACCGGCGCAACCCCGTCGACGGTGTCCTGCAACCGGACGCGACGTGGGTGCGCGTGATCCGGGCAGGACACGCACAACAGCTGACCACATTACCGGTTCCGGGGCCTGCGGGTCAAAGCGGATCCCGCCACCCGCCGCCAGCTCGTCCGAAGCGGGCTCAGTCGAGCGGGTCGCGCCGGGCGCGGGTGGCCGTGGCCCGGGCGGCGAGTTCCTCGGCCGCCGGGTAAGTGACTTCCTCCAGGACCAGCGGGTGCGGCGGCGCCAGCCGGATGGCGGAGTCCCGGATCCGCGCGTCGAGCCGCTCCCGCAGCCACCCGGTGTCCCGCCGACCGTCGCCCACGTGCAGAGCGGCACCGATCAGGCCACGCACCATGTGGTGGCAGAACGCGTCCGCGACGACGTCGGCGACGACGACGCCGTCCGGCTGCCGGACGAACCGGAACCGCTGTAGGTCCCGCACCGTGGTCGCGTGGTCCCGGGGCTTGCAGAAGGGCAAGAAGTCGGCCACTCCGGTGACAGCCGACGCAGACCCGTTGAGGGCGTCGACGTCCAGCGGCTCCGGATGCCACAGGGTGCTGCCGCGGACCAGCGGGTCGCGACCGGCGGCCGGGTCGGCGATCCGGTAGCTGTACCGCCGGGAGAGCGCCGAGAACCGTGCGTCGAAGCCCGACGGCGCGGTCGCGGCGCTGTGCACGACGATCGCCCCGGCCGCGTGCGGACCGATGTCGCTCAGCACCCGACCGAGCACCCCGCGCAACCGCCGCAGCAACGCGTCGGCCGGGTCCCCGCCGTGCCGGCGCCCTAGTCCGTCCCATTCCGCAGGCGTGACGTCGAGATGGGCGACCTGGCCGCGCGCGTGCACGCCGGCGTCCGTGCGCCCGGCCACGGTCAGCCGCGCCGGCCTGCGCAGCAGCAGGGTCAGGCCGGCTTCCAGGGCGCCCTGCACCGTCGGCGCGGTCGGCTGGGTGGCCCAGCCGGCGAAGGGGCTTCCGTCATAGGCGATGCCGAGGCGGATCCGCAGGCTCCGGCGGTCCGGTTCGTCCGCCGGTCCGGTGCTCGCCGCGGGCGCGGGCTGCTCGCTCATGCTCTCCTCGGAATCGGGTGGCTCGGACGCACGATGCCCGTGCCCACCGGCAAGAACGCACGATGCCCGCCCCCGCAGGCGGGGGGCGGGCATCGACGCGCGATCACGGGCGAGGTCAGGCCTTCTCGGCGTCGCCCTCGGCAGCGTCGTCCGTGGCGGCCGGAGCCTCGGCCGCAGCCGCGGTGGTCTCCTCATCGACCGGCGCGGCGGCCTCCTCGGCGGGGGTCACGTCGGCCGTGCTGTCCTCGGCCGGCACCGGCGGCGCGGCCGGGGCGACGGTGGCACCACGACGGGTGGCGGTCTCCGCCTCCGCGACGGTGGCCTGCCGGGCGGACACCGGCTCGAGGACGAGCTCGATCACGGCCATCGGCGCGTTGTCACCCTTGCGGGGGCCGATCTTGATGATCCGCGTGTAGCCGCCGTCGCGCTTAGACACGGCGGGCGCGATCTCGGTGAAGAGCTCGTGCACGACGGTCTTGTTGCTGATCACGGCCAGCACACGCCGGCGGGACGCCAGATCCCCGCGCTTGGCGAAGGTGACCAGCCGCTCGGCGAACGGGCGGAGGCGCTTGGCCTTCGTCACGGTGGTGGTGATCCGGCGGTGCTCGAACAGCGAGGACGCCAGGTTGGCCAGCATGAGGCGCTCGTGGGCGGGGCCGCCTCCGAGGCGCGGGCCCTTGGTGGGGGTGGGCATGGTTGTTCTCCTCTAGAAACGGCGGGTCAGAGTTCGTCGTCGCCGTACTCGGCGTCGTCCTCTTCCAGGGCGGCACGGGCGGCCAGGTCGAAGCCGGGGGGCGAGTCCTTGAGCGAGAGACCCAGCTCCAGCAGCTTGGCCTTGACCTCGTCGATGGACTTGGCGCCGAAGTTCCGGATGTCCATCAGGTCCGCCTCCGACCGCGCGACGAGCTCACCCACGCTGTGGATGCCCTCCCGCTTGAGGCAGTTGTACGAACGGACCGTCAGTTCCAGGTCCTCGATCGGCAGGGCCATGTCGGCCGCCAGCGCGGCGTCCGTCGGCGACGGCCCGATCTCGATGCCCTCGGCGGCGGTGTTCAGCTCCCGGGCCAGTCCGAACAGTTCCACCAGGGTGGTGCCGGCGGAGGCCACGGCGTCGCGCGGGCTGATCGCCGGCTTGGTCTCGACGTCCACGACCAGGCTGTCGAAGTCGGTGCGCTGCTCGACGCGGGTAGCCTCCACACGGAAGGTGACCTTGAGCACCGGCGAGTAGATGGAATCGACCGGGACCCGGCCGATCTCGGCGTCGAACGACTTGTTCTGTGCCGCCGAGACGTAGCCGCGGCCGCGCTCGATGGTCAGCTCGACCTCGAACTTGCCCTTGTCGTTCAGGGTGGCGATGTGCAGGTCCGGGTTGTGGAACTCCACCCCGGCCGGCGGGGCGATGTCCGCGGCGGTCACGACGCCGGGGCCCTGCTTGCGCAGGTAGGCGACGACGGGCTCGTCGTGCTCCGAGGAGACGGAGAGCTGCTTGATGTTCAGGATGATCTCGGTGACGTCCTCCTTGACACCGGGCACCGTGGTGAACTCATGCAGCACACCGTCGATGCGGATGCTGGTGACGGCGGCGCCGGGGATGGAGGAGAGCAGGGTCCGACGCAGCGAGTTGCCGAGTGTGTAACCGAAACCGGGCTCGAGCGGCTCGATGGTGAAACGGGAGCGCGTCTCGGAGACGACGTCTTCCGTGAGGGTGGGGCGCTGTGCAATGAGCACTTCGGGGGTTTCCTTTCAGCGAGCGACCGCTATATGACGCAACACAGTGATGGAATGACCGCGTCCGGTCACCGGTGCGGCGTGCGCAGCACACCGGGGCCGCGGGACGTGACACGACCGAGCGACCGGATCCGCGATGCGGACCCGGTCGCCGGGATGAATCAGACGCGGCGGCGCTTCGGCGGCCGGCAGCCGTTGTGGGCGCTGGGGGTGACGTCCTGGATGGTGCCGACCTCCAGGCCGGTGGCCTGGAGGGACCGGATCGCGGTCTCGCGGCCGGAGCCGGGGCCCTTGACGAAGACGTCGACCTTCTTGACGCCGTGCTCCTGGGCACGCTTGGCCGCGGATTCCGCCGCCATCTGCGCGGCGTACGGCGTGGACTTGCGGGAGCCCTTGAATCCGACCTCGCCGGCCGAGGCCCAGGAGATCACGGCACCGGTGGGATCGGTGATGGACACGATGGTGTTGTTGAAGGTGCTCTTGATGTGCGCCTGACCGAGCGTGATGTTCTTCTTGTCCTTGCGGCGCGGCTTGCGCACCGCCGTGCGGTTCTTCGGGGGCATGTCTACTCTCCTGGGATGGGATCTGCGTTCGCGAGCGGTCCGCTGCGGGTCAGCGGGCCTTCTTCTTGCCGGCCACGGTGCGCTTCGGGCCCTTGCGGGTACGCGCGTTGGTCTTCGTGCGCTGACCGCGCACCGGCAGGCCGCGGCGGTGCCGCAGACCCTCGTAGCTGCCGATCTCGACCTTGCGGCGGATGTCGGCGGCCACCTCGCGGCGGAGATCGCCCTCGACCCGGAAGTTGCCCTCGATGTAGTCACGCAGCTGGACGAGTTGGTCGTCCGTCAGGTCCTTCACCCGGACGTCCGGGCTGATCCCGGTCTCGGCCAGGGTCTGGTGCGCGCGGGTGCGGCCCATGCCGTAGATGTAGGTGAGCGCGATCTCGACCCGCTTCTCACGGGGAATGTCGACGCCAGCGAGACGTGCCATGTGGCGGTTCTCCTTGCTTCTTCCGGAGGTCTGGAGCATCACCGTCCGCGACGTCCCGTCGCGGTCCTCGGCCTCCGGGACCGGGGGTGTGCGAGCCGTGCCCGCGGTGGTGCTGGTGTGGCCGACGCCGACGGCGCCGAGGTGGGTGCAGGTGCACCCGGAAGCGGCCCAGGGCCTCCCGAGGGAGGTCAGCCCTGGCGCTGCTTGTGGCGTGGGTTCTCGCAGATCACCATGACCCGCCCGTTGCGGCGGATCACCTTGCACTTGTCGCAGATCGGCTTCACGCTCGGTTGGACCTTCATGTCTTTCCTTTGCGTTTACTTGTAGCGGTAGACGATGCGGCCGCGGGACAGGTCGTAGGGAGAGAGCTCCACCACCACGCGGTCCTCGGGGAGGATCCGGATGTAGTGCTGACGCATCTTCCCGGAGATGTGGGCGAGCACCAGGTGACCGTTGGACAGCTCCACCCGGAACGTGGCGTTGGGCAGCGCCTCGGTCACTGTGCCCTCGATCTCGATGACACCGTCTTTCTTGGCCATGAACTCCGCTATCGTTTTCTCGTCCGCTCCGGTCGGAGCGGTGGGACGTTCCCAGTTGTCGGACCTCTGCCGACGGCGGCATCGAGGCGAGACCCGGAGACCGGACTCTCCCCGGCCGGCAACAGGGCCCAGACAACCAACGGTCTATCCTACACCACCGCCGGCCGGTCGCTGACGCCGCCGGCTGCGTGCGGCACGGCGGAGGTCATCGCCTGGACCGTCGTCGCTCGGCGACCGGCGAGCGGGTCGGTGAACCCGGTCTTAACCGTCACCGAACAGTTGGACAGCAGTCCGGGAAGATGCCGCGAACTCGGCCTGTGACGCCTCGATCGCATGCTGAAGTGTCCGTGGTCGGTCCGCGCGAACCGGTCCCCGGTGGGGCGTGCTTCGCGGGTACCGACCGCGACCGTGTCCCCGAACTCGAGGTAGTCCGTATGACCTGGCTCAAGCCCCACGAGCCTGCCCCCGGGAGTCCCAGCCGCGGCGATCTCGTTCGGCGACGGCATGTCACCGGCCGTGACCGGCGCGACTTCGTCGTCTTCCTCGCTCTCGCCCTGCCCAACCTGATCCTGATCGCGGCGTTCACCTACCGCCCACTGATCAGCAACCTCTACTTCTCGACCCTGAACTGGACCCTCGGTTCGCCCACCGCGAGCGTCGTCGGGCTGGGCAACTACGTCACCTTCTTCACCTCGCCGGATGCGGCCGCCGTCCTGGGTACCACCGCGATCTTCACGATCGTGACGGTGGGCGGATCGATGGTTCTGGGCCTGCTGGTGTCGCTGGCCCTGAACCTGAAGATCCGGGGCACCACCTTCGCCCGCTCGGCGGTCTTCGCGCCGTTCGTTCTCTCCGGGGTCGGTGTCGGTCTGGTCTGGTTGTTCATCTTCGACCCGGTGTACGGCGCCCTGGCCTGGATCCTCCGCGGCTTGGGTCAGTCGAGCCCACAGTGGATCAACGACCCCCAGCTCGCTCTGACCATGGTCATCGTCGTGTACGTGTGGAAGAACCTCGGCTACTGCGCCGTGGTGTACCTCGCCGGCCTGCAGTCCCTGCCGAACGACGTGATGGAGGCCGCTCAGCTGGACGGAGCGGGAAGCGTCCGTCGGTTCGTCAGCATCGCGTTCCCGCTCCTGTCCCCCACCACGTTCTTCCTGCTGATCACGTCCCTGCTCAGTTCCCTGCAGGCCTTCGACCTGATCCGGGTGATGACCCCGCTGGGCAACGGCACCAGCACGTTGATCTTCGAGGCCTACAAGCAGGCCTTCGGCGCGTACAACCGCGCCGGCTACTCGGCGACCATCTCCGTCATCCTCTTCGTCATCCTCCTGGCCATGACCGGCCTGCAGTTGCGCTTCGTCGAGCGGAAGGTGCACTACGCGTGAGCACGGCGACCCACCCCTACCCGACGGCCGTGACCGGACCCGCGGACGCCCCTCCCACCCGGGAACGGCCCCTGTCCTGGACCAATATCGCCAGAACGATCGCCGGCGGCTACGTGCCGCTGGTGATCGCGACCCTGGTCGTGTTCCTACCGCTGCTGTGGATGGTGCTGTCCTCGTTCAAGACCCCGGGCGAGATCATCACCACCGACCTGCGGGTGCTGCCGAAGGGACTGGACTTCAGCAATTATGCGAGCGCGACCACGACGGTCCCGTTCGGTCGGTTCTTCCTCAACAGCGTGATCGTGACGACCGTCGGCTCCGTGGTGAAGGTGGCTCTGGCCATCGCCACCGCCTACGCCCTGGTGTTCGTCCGGTTCCCGTTCCGACGGGTCATCTTCATGCTGATCCTGGTCGCTCTGATGGTCCCGCCGCAGGTGTCGATCCTGCCGAACTACATCCTCGTCGCCGGCCTCGGCGGCCAGAACACCTACTGGGGCATCATCCTGCCGGGCCTCGGTACGGCGTTCGGCACCTTCCTGCTGCGCCAGCACTTCATGACGCTGCCCGCGTCCATCCTCGAAGCGGCCGAGCTCGACGGCGCAGGGCACTGGCGCCGGCTCTGGCGGATCGTGGTGCCGGTATCCGTGCCGAGCATCGCGACGGTGGCGCTGGTGACCATCGTGACGGAGTGGAACGACTACATCTGGCCCCTGATCATCGTCGACAAGCCGGGCATGATGACTCTCCCGGTGGGGCTGACCCTGCTGCAGAACTCCGAGAGCGGATCGGCCGGCTGGGGCATCATGATGGCCGGCGCCGTCCTGGTCGTCGTTCCCGTGCTCGTCATCTTCGCCGCTCTCCAGCGCTACATCGTCGCCGGACTCACCCAGGGCTCGGTGACCGGCTGAACGCCGATCGCCTCGTCATCGAAACGAAAACACCCACGAAAGGCAGCACCATGTCGCCGTTCTCGACGCACCACCTCGACCGACGTTCCTTCCTCTCCCTCGCCGCCCTCGGGGCGGGCGCCGCGACGCTCGCGGCCTGCGGCGGCCCCTCCACCGGTTCCGGCGCAGCGACGGCCCAAGCGGACCTCGACTTCTCCGGGGTGAAACCGGCGAGCACGATCACCTTCTGGTCCAACCACCCCGGCAAGTCCGAGGAGGTCGAGAAGTCCATCATCGCGAAGTTCCACGCCGCTCAGAGCGACATCCGGGTCAACATGGTCACGGCGGGGGCGAACTACGAGGAGGTCGCCCAGAAGTTCCAGACGGCGCAGCAGGGCGGCGAGTTGCCCAACGTGGTGATCTTCTCCGACGCGTGGTGGTTCCGCTACTTCCTCAACGGCTCCATCATCCCCCTGGACGGCGTGTTCGAGCAGCTGAACGTGAGCACGTCCGATTACCGCAAGCAGCTGCTCGCCGACTATCAGTACGCCGGCAAGCAGTGGGCGGTTCCGTACGCGCGCTCCACCCCGCTGTTCTACTACAACAAGAACCACTTCAAGGCGGCCGGCCTGCCGGACCGGGCACCGAAGACCTGGCAGGAATTCGCGCAGTGGGCGCCCAGGATCAAGGCCGCCAACCCCGGCATCCAGAACGTCTACCAGCACCCTGCCCTGGCGGACTACGCGGGCTGGACGCTGCAGAACCAGCTCTGGGGTGAGGGGGCGGCGTGGAGCGACAAGTTCTCGCTCACCGCGAACTCCGACAAGACCGTCAAGGCCATGCAGATGGTCCAGGACACCGTGTACAAGGACAAGTGGGCCGGTGTCTCCTCCAAGGATGCGTCCGCCGACCTCTCCGCCGGTGCGGTCTCGGCCACGATGAGTTCGACCGGGTCCCTGGTCGGCGTGTTGAAGGCCGCCACGTTCGACGTCGGCGTCGGGTTCCTGCCCGGCGGCTCGGTCAACGCCACGAACGTGTGCCCGACCGGGGGCGCCGGCCTGGGCATCCCGAAGAACAACACGAAGGAGCAGCAGCTCGCCGCCGCCACCTTCTTGAAGTTCCTCACCTCCCCGGAGAGCACGGCGGCGTTCTCCGCGGCGACCGGCTACATGCCGGTCCGCGAGTCCGCGGACATGAGCGCCGTGCTCGCGAAGACCCCGCAGATCAGGACCGCGCTCGACCAGCTGGCCGTCACCCGCCAGCAGGACTACGCCCGGGTGTTCCTCCCGGGGGCGGACCAGGAGATGGCGAAGGCCGCCGGGAAGATCCTCACCCAGCAGGGGGACGTCACCGCGGCGCTGGGCGACCTGCAGAAGACGCTGCAGGGGATCTACGACACCGACGTGAAGCCGCGCCTGAACGCCTGAGAACTCCCGCGCGACGAGTCCCCGCGACCACTCACAGGGGGGCTCGTCGGTTCGGGGCCCCCGCGACTACCACGCGGGGGCCTCGTCAGCTCGGGGGCGGTTACGGAGCCACCGGGGTAACGCCGTACGCCGCGAGCCGGGCGGCCCCGCCGTCCGACGCCGTGAGCACCCAGATGCCGTCCTCGTGCCGGGCCACGGAGTGTTCCCAGTGGGCGGCGCGGGCGCCGTCGACGGTCACCACCGTCCAGCCGTCCTCCAGGACCGTCGTCTCCAGACCCCCGGCGACGAGCATCGGTTCGATGGCCAGGCACATGCCGGGCCGTACCTTCGCCCCCCGGTCCCGGGCCCGGTAGTTCAGCACGTCCGGGGGCTGGTGCATGGCGGTGCCGATGCCGTGGCCGACGTAGTCCTCGAGGATGCCGAACCGTTCCCCCGCCAGGTCGGTCACCCGGTCATCGATCGCGGCACCGATGTCCCCGACCCGGGTCGCGGTCGCGAACGCGGCGACACCGGCCCACAGGGCTTCCTCGGTGACCCGGGACAGCTCGACGTCGGCGGGGTCGGCGGCACCGACGACCAGGGTGCGGGCGCTGTCCCCGTGCCAGCCGTCCACGATCGCGCCGCCGTCGATGGAGACCAGGTCGCCGCCGGCCAACCGGTGCTCGCCCGGGATGCCGTGTACGACCTGCTGGTTGACGGAGATGCACAGGGTCGCCGGGTAGCCGTGGTAGCCGAGGAAGTTCGACGTCGCGCCGGCGGCACGGATCACCGCTGCGGCGGCCGCGTCGATCTCGCCCGTGCTGACCCCGATCCCGGCGGCGGCGACGGCGGCGTCCAGCGCGGCGGAGGTGACCCGCCCGGCTTCGGCCATCCGGGTCATCTGCTCCCGGGTCTTGTACTCGATGCCGGGCCGGGCGAAGGGGGCCATGCTCAGCCTCGACCGCCGACGACGCGGCTCATGGCGGCCATCACCCGGTCGGTGACCTCGTCGATCGCCCCGAGGCCGTCGACCGCCACGAGGATCCCACGGGCCGCGTACTCCCGCACGACGGCGGAGGTCTCCCGCTCGTAGAGGTCCAACCGGCGCCGGACCACCTTCTCGTTGTCATCCGTCCGGCCTTCCTCGGCGGCACGGCTGAGCAACCGGCGCACGAGTTCCTCGTGGTCGGCGGTCAACTGGAGAACGATGTCGAGGCCGGTGCTGCCGGCGGCGAGGATGGCGTCGAGCTCCTCCACCTGCGCGCTCGTGCGCGGGTAACCGTCGAGCAGGAAACCGCCGGCGACGTCCGGCTCCGCGAGGCGCTCCCGGACCATGTTGTTGGTCACCGAATCCGGCACGAAGTCGCCGGAGTCCAGGTAGGTCTTCGCCTCGATACCGAGCGGGGTGCGCTGTTTGACGTTGGCCCGGAAGATGTCGCCGGTGGAGATGGCCACGATACCGAGCCGCTCGCTGATCCGCCCCGCCTGGGTGCCCTTGCCGGACCCCGGAGGCCCGATGATCAACATCCGCACGCCCGCGGCCGCCAGCGTCTCGGTCTCTGCCTGTCCGTCCGTCTGGGTCATCGCAGGAGCCCTTCGTAGTGCCGTTGCTGCAGTTGCGCGTCGATCTGCTTCACCGTCTCGAGCCCGACACCGACGATGATGAGCAGTGAGGTGCCCCCGAACGGGAAGTTCTGGTTCGCCTGGAACAGCACCAGAGCGATCAGCGGGATCAGGGAGACCAGGGCCAGGTAGATCGCGCCCGGCAGGGTGATCCGGGACAGGACGTACTGCAGGTACTGCTCGGTCGGCCGACCGGCACGGATGCCGGGGATGAATCCTCCGTACTTCTTCATGTTGTCGCTCACCTCGGTGGGGTTGAAGGTGATGGACACGTAGAAGTACGTGAAGAAGATGATGAGCAAGGCGTACAGGGCCATGTACAGCGGGTGGTCGCCGCGGGTGAGGTAGTTGTTGATCCACACCACCCAGGCGGCCGGCTCCTGCCCGGCCTGCGGGGTGTTGAACTGCGCCAGCAGCGACGGCAGGTAGAGCATCGACGACGCGAAGATCACGGGGATCACGCCGGCCATGTTGACCTTGATCGGGATGTACGTCGTGGTGCCACCGACGGTCCGCCGGCCCACCATCCGTTTAGCGTACTGGACCGGGATCCGTCGCTGGGACTGCTCGACGAAGACGACGGCGGCGACGACCACCAGGCCGAGGGCGAGCACCACCAGGAACGTGCCCCAGCCCTTGGTGGTCAGGATCGCCCCCAGCGAGCTCGGGAAGCCGGCCGCGATCGAGGTGAAGATCAGCACGGACATGCCGTTGCCGACACCCTTCTCGGTCACCAGTTCACCGAGCCACATGATCAGGCCGGTCCCGGCCGTGAGCGTCGCGATCAGCAACACGATGGTCGCCGGGTCGGCGCTCGGGATCACCGGGTACGGGCAGTTGTTCAGCAGCGCACCGGACCGGGCGAGAGTCACGATCGTGGTGGCGTTCAGCACGCCGAGCCCGATGGTCAGATACCGGGTGTACTGGGTGAGTTTGCCCTGGCCGGTCTGCCCCTCCTCCCACAGCGTCTGGAAGTAAGGAATCACGACGCGCAGCAACTGGATGATGATGCTTGCGGTGATGTACGGCATGATGCCGAGCGCGAAGATGGACACCTGCAGCAGCGCACCGCCACTGAACAGGTTGACCAGCTGGTACACGCCGCCCGAGGTGTTGCCGAGGGCGAGGCATTGCTGCACGTTGGCGTAGTCGACGCCCGGCGAGGGAACATAAGCTCCGGCCCGGTAGATGGCGATCACCGCCAGCGTGAACAACAACTTGCGTCGCAGATCGGGCGTCCGGAACGCCCGTCCAAGTGCGCTGAGCAAGTGTCCTCCTGGAGAAAGTCAAGGGGTGGGAGCGGTGACCGTGGGCCACAGCTTGCCAGTGTATCGGTAGTCGTGCGCACCTTCAGATGCGACGAACTCCCGGCCGACGGATGTCCCATCGACCGGGAGTTCGACTCACGGACGGTCGCTCTCGGCGACCGGTCCGGTCCGGGTGGTCCTGGACCGCCCGGTCTACAACGCGGTGGTGCTGCCGCCGGCGGCGGCGATCTTCTCGACGGCGCTGGCCGAGAACGCGTTCGCGGTGACGTTGACCGCGACGCCGATCTCACCCGAGCCGAGGACCTTCACCGGCTGGTTCTTGCGGACCGCACCCCGGGCGACCAGCGCGTCGACGTCCACGGTGCCACCGGCCGGGAACAGCTCCGCGAGCTTGTCCAGGTTGACCACCTGGAACTCGACGCGGAAGGGGTTCGTGAAGCCGCGCAGCTTCGGCATCCGCATGTGCAGCGGGAGCTGCCCACCGGCGAAGCCGGGGCGGACCTGGTACCGGGCCTTCGTGCCCTTGGTGCCGCGACCGGCGGTCTTGCCCTTGGAGCCCTCGCCGCGACCGACGCGGGTGCGAGCGGTCTTCGCTCCCGGGGCCGGCCTGAGGTGGTGGACCTTCAGCGCGTGGGTGGACACCGGGGACTCGACCGTTGCGTCGAGGTCGGTGTTCGTGCTTGCTTCGTGGTTCGCGGTGCTCATTTCGCCTCCTCGACCTTCACCAGGTGGGACACCGTGTGGATCATGCCCAGGGTCACCGCGTCGGCGTCACGCTCGACCGTGTGGCCGATGCGCTTGAGGCCGAGCGAACGCAGCGTGTCCCGCTGGTTCTGCTTGCCCCCGATCACGGACCGGGTCTGGGTCACCTTCAGTTTGCCTTCGTACGTCGGCGCAGCCATGTCACGCACCTGCCTTCTGGATCGACCGCAGCAGCGGCGCGGGGACGACCTCGTCCATGGGCAGGCCTCGACGGCTCGCCACCGCGCGCGGCTCCTCGAGGCCCTTGAGGGCGGCCACCGTCGCGTGCACGATGTTGATGGCGTTGGAGGAACCCAACGACTTGGAGAGCACGTCGTGGATGCCGGCGCACTCGAGCACGGCACGGACCGGGCCGCCGGCGATCACACCGGTACCCGGGGTGGCCGGACGCAGCATGACGACACCCGCGGCCGCCTCGCCCTGCACCCGGTGCGGGATGGTGCGGTCCTCGATGCGGGGGACGCGGAAGAACGACTTCTTCGCCTCCTCGACGCCCTTGGCGATCGCGGCCGGCACCTCCTTGGCCTTGCCGTAGCCGACACCGACGAGCCCGTTGCCGTCGCCGACGACGACCAGCGCGGTGAAGGAGAACCGGCGGCCGCCCTTGACGACCTTGGCCACGCGGTTGATGTTCACGACGCGCTCGAGGAACTTGTCCCGATCGTCGTCCCGGCCACCACGGCCACCGCGGCCACCGCGACCGCTGTCCCGGCCACGGCCGCCGCGATCACCACGACCACCACGGTCGCCGCCGCGGCCGCCGCGGTCACCGTCGGTGCGGGTGCTGTCCTGGGCGGCGCCGGCGGTACCCGCCGTGGCCACCTCTGCGTTGTTCACCACAGTGTCCTTCTCGTTGTTCTGCTCGCTCACAGTGCCAGCCCCTTCTCGCGGGCGCCCTCAGCTACCGCGGCCACTCGGCCGTGGTACTTGTTGCCCGCGCGATCGAACACGACGCTCGCCACACCGGCGGCCTGGGCGCGTTCCGCGACCAGTTCGCCGACCCGGCGGGCCTTGGCGGTCTTGTCGGCCTCGAGGGACCGCAGGTCGGCTTCCAGGGTCGACGCCGACGCGAGGGTGAGCCCCCGGGTGTCGTCGACGACCTGGACGAACACGTGCCGGCTCGAGCGGGTGACCACCAGCCGCGGCCGGACGGTCGTGCCCTTGATGTGCTTCCGGCCGCGGACCTGACGGCGGGCACGGGCAGCGGCCTTGCTCCTGCCCTTGATGACGGAGATCCCGATGGGAGTCATGGTTACTTACCAGCCTTTCCGACCTTGCGGCGGATCTGCTCGCCTGCGTACCGGATGCCCTTGCCCTTGTAGGGGTCGGGACGGCGCAGTTTGCGGATGTTCGCGGCGACCTCGCCGACGCGCTGCTTGTCGATGCCGGCGACGGTGAGCCGGTTCGGCCCCTCCACCGTGAAGGTGATGCCGTCCGGCGCCTTGACCGGGACCGGGTGGGAGTACCCGAGCGCGAACTCGAGGTCCGCGCCCCGCGCCTGGACGCGGTAACCGGTGCCGACGATCTCCAGCTTCTTCTCGTAGCCGGCGGTGACGCCGACGACGAGGTTGTTCAGCAGGGACCGGGTCAGGCCGTGCAGCGAGCGGGACTCCCGCTCGTCGTCGGGTCGGGTGACGCTCAGCGTGCCCTCGTCCAGCGCGACCTCGATGGGGCTGGCCACGGTGTGGCTCAGTTCGCCCTTGGGGCCCTTGACGCTGACGTGGTTGCCGTCGATGGTGACATCGACACCGGCGGGCACGGCGATCGGGAGACGTCCGATTCGTGACATGGTGCTTCGCTTCCTTTCGTGTGCCCGCGACTACCAGACGTAGGCGAGGACTTCCCCGCCGACGCCCTTCTTGGCAGCCTGCTTGTCGGTCAGCAGACCGGAGGAGGTGGACAGGATCGCGATGCCCAGACCGCCGAGCACGTGCGGCAGGTTCGTGGACTTCGCGTACACCCGGAGACCGGGCTTGGAGATGCGGCGCACCCCCGCGATGGCACGCTCACGGTTCGGGCCGAACTTCAGCGCGATGGTGAGGTTCTTCCCCACCCGGGCGTCCTCCTCGGACCATTCGGCGATGTAGCCCTCGGTCTTGAGGATGTCGGCGACGCGGCCCTTCAGTTTGCTGTAGGGCATGGTCACCGTGTCGTGGTGAGCGGAGTTGGCGTTGCGCAGGCGCGTGAGCATGTCTGCGACGGGATCTGTCATGGTCATGGGGCTGGTTGCCCTTCCTCGACGTGGTTTCCGTACTCGGGCTCCTGACGGGGCCTTCGTGCGGACCTGCGACGTAGTGGTGTCAGTCGGTGGTGAAGGGGAAGCCCAGTGCGCGCAGCAGCGAGCGTCCCTCGTCGTCGGTGGTGGCCGTGGTCACCACGGTGATGTCCATGCCCCGCGTCCGATCGATCCGGTCCTGGTCGATCTCGTGGAACATGACCTGCTCGGTCAGGCCGAAAGTGTAGTTGCCGTGCCCGTCGAACTGCTTCGGGCTCAGCCCGCGGAAGTCCCGGATGCGGGGAAGCGCCAGGCTGACCAGGCGGTCCACGAACTCCCACATGCGGTCACCGCGCAGAGTGGCGTGGGTGCCGATCGGCATCCCCTCGCGCAGCTTGAACTGCGCGATCGACTTGCGGGCCATCGTGACCATCGGCTTCTGGCCGGTGATCGCGGTCAGGTCGCGCACGGCGCCCTCGATCAGCTTCGAGTCCTTCGCCGCGTCACCGACACCCATGTTCACCACGACCTTGACCAGGCCGGGAACCTGCATCGGGTTCGTGTAGGAGAACTCCTCGCGCAACTTCGCGATGATCTCCTCGCGGTACTTCGTCTTCAGCCGCGGAGCGATCTTCTCCGCGGCGGCACCAGCGGTGCTGTTCATCTCAGTCGTCTCGCTCATCACAGGTCCTTACCGGAGGCCTTGGCCACGCGGATACGCACGGTGCGCTGCCGGCCGTCACGCTCGACGGTCTCGATGCGGTAGCCCACCCGGGTCGGCTTCTTGGTCTCGGGGTCGACGACCGCCACGTTCGAGATGTGGATCGGCGCCTCGACGTGCTCGATGCCGCCGGTGCGGGTGCCGCGGTCGCTCTGCCCGGCCTTCGTGTGCTTGGTGACCCGGTTGATGCCCTCGACGAGGACCCGGTTGGTCTCGGGGAACACCCGCAGGACCTTGCCCTGCTTGCCCCGGTCACCGCCGCGCTCGGCGTTGGCTCCACTGATCACCTGGACCAGGTCGCCCTTCTTGATCTTGAACTTCTGAGCCATGGTCAGAGCACCTCCGGCGCCAGCGAGATGATCTTCATGAACCGCTTGTCGCGCAGCTCCCGCCCGACGGGCCCGAAGATGCGGGTGCCGCGGGGGTCGCCGTCGTTCCTCAGGATCACTGCGGCGTTCTCGTCGAACTTGATGTAGGACCCGTCGGGACGACGGCGCTCCTTCTTGGTGCGGACGATGACGGCCTTGACGACGTCACCCTTCTTCACGTTGCCACCGGGGATCGCGTCCTTGACGGTGGCGACGATCACGTCACCGATGCCCGCGTAGCGACGTCCGGAACCACCGAGAACACGGATGGTGAGAATTTCCTTCGCCCCCGTGTTGTCGGCGACCTTCAGTCGCGACTCCTGCTGAATCACTGTGTACTCCTGTCGTCGTGCCGGTTCTTCCCGTCCGCCGGAACGGACCCGTTGCCGGAAGGGAGGGGAAGCCTGGCCGAACGGATATGGTCTGCGCGGGCCGTCCGGACCCGCCTGCCCCTGGGTTACTTGGCCTTCTCGACGACCTCGACCAGCCGCCACCGCTTGGTGGCGGACAACGGCCGCGTCTCGCTGATCAACACCAGGTCGCCGATGCCGGCGGTGTTCTGCTCGTCGTGCGCCTTGACCTTGGAGGTCCGGCGCAACACCTTCCCGTACAGGGCGTGCTTGACGCGGTCCTCCACCTCGACGACGACGGTCTTGTCCATCTTGTCGGACACGACGTAGCCGCGCCGGGTCTTCCGGTAGCCGCGGGACTTGCCGGCGGCCGGAGCCGCCGCGTTCTCGGTCACGTTCTCACTCACTTGGTCTCATCCTCGCTCGCTGCGGCGGGCTCGTCCGCCGGAGTCTCGTCGGCCTTCTTCGACCGCCGGGTGGCCTTCTTCTCGGGCTGCGCCGGCTCGACGGCCTTCGCCACGCTCGGCCGGATGCCCAGCTCCCGCTCGCGCAGCAGCGTGTAGATGCGGGCGATGTCCCGCTTGACCGCCTTGAGCCGGCCGTGGTTCTCCAGCTGCCCGGTCGCGGACTGGAAGCGCAGGTTGAACAGCTCTTCCTTCGACTTGCGCAGCTCCTCGGTCAGCCGATCGTTGTCCAACTCGGCGAGCTGTTCGATGGCCAGGTCCTTGGTTCCCACTGCCATGTCTATTCACCACCTTCGCGGCGCACGATGCGCGCCTTGCACGGGAGCTTGTGGATGGCCAGGCGCAGGGCCTCGCGCGCCACCTCGTCGGTGACACCGGAGAGCTCGAAGAGCACGCGTCCGGGCTTGACGTTGGCGACCCACCATTCGGGCGAGCCCTTACCGGATCCCATGCGGGTCTCGGCGGGCTTCTTGGTCAGCGGGCGGTCCGGGTAGATGTTGATCCAGACCTTCCCGCCACGCTTGATGTGACGGGTCATGGCAATACGAGCGGCCTCGATCTGCCGGTTGGTGATGTAGGCAGGGCTGAGCGCCTGGATGCCGTAGTCACCGAACGTCACCTCGGTACCGCCCGTGGCCTGCCCGGAGCGACCCGGGTGGTGCTGCTTGCGGTACTTCACTCGGCGTGGGATCAGCATTTACTGCTCTCCTCCTTCAGCGGCGGGTGCAGCGGCACCGGCCGGGGCGTTCTCGGTTGCCGCGGGGGCCTGGCCCTCGGGACGGTCGCCACGACGACGACGGTCGCCGCCACCGGCGCGGCCACCACGGTCGCCGCGGTCTCCCCGCTCACCACGGCCACGGGACGGCGCCGCAGCGGCCTGCGCCGCGAGCTCCTTGGCGGTCACGTCGCCCTTGTAGATCCAGACCTTCACACCGATGCGGCCGAAGGTGGTCTTCGCCTCGAAGAAGCCGTAGTCGATGTTCGCGCGCAGCGTGTGCAGCGGCACCCGGCCCTCACGGTAGAACTCCGACCGGCTCATCTCGGCACCGCCGAGGCGACCGGAGCACTGGATGCGGATGCCCTTGGCACCGGCCCGCTGCGCGGACTGCATGGCCTTCTTCATCGCGCGCCGGAACGCCACGCGGGACGCGAGCTGCTCGGCGACGCCCTGCGCGACCAGCTGAGCCTCGATCTCGGGGTTCTTCACCTCGAGGATGTTCAGCTGGACCTGCTTGCCGGTGAGCTTCTCCAGTTCGCCACGGATCCGGTCCGCCTCGGCGCCGCGGCGGCCGATGACGATGCCCGGACGGGCGGTGTGGATGTCGACGCGGACCCGGTCGCGGGTGCGCTCGATCTCGACCTTGGCGATACCGGCCCGGTCCATGCCCTTGGACATCAGCGCCCGGATCTTCACGTCCTCACGGACGAAGTCCTTGTACCGCTGGCCGGCCTTGGTGCTGTCGGCGTACCAGTGCGACACATGGTCGGTGGTGATCCCGAGGCGGAAGCCGTGCGGGTTGACTTTCTGTCCCACTTAGCGGACCTCCTCGTTCTGGGGCGTGGCGACGACGACGGTGATGTGGCTCGTGCGCTTGTTGATGCGGTAGGCGCGGCCCTGGGCGCGCGGCTGGAACCGCTTCATGGTCGGGCCCTCGTCGACGAACGCCTCGGAGACCACCACGTCGTCCTCGTTGAAAGCGACACTGTGCCGGTCGGCCTGCACGCGGGCGTTGGCCAGTGCGGACGCCACCACCTTGTAGACCGGCTCGGAGGCGCTCTGCGGGGCGAACTTCAGGATCGCCAGCGCCTCGTTCGCCTGCTTGCCACGAATCAGGTTGACGACGCGCCGGGCCTTCATCGGCGTGACGCGGATGTGCCGCGCGACTGCCTTGGCTTCCATTGCTTTCCTTCTCTCGTCTTGACGAAGGGCGGCGCCTAGCGGCGCTTGCCCTTCCGGTCGTCCTTCACGTGGCCGCGGAACGTCCGGGTCGGAGCGAACTCACCGAGCTTGTGACCGACCATGGACTCGGTGACGAACACCGGCACGTGCTTGCGCCCGTCGTGCACGGCGATCGTGTGACCGAGCATGTCGGGGATGATCATCGACCGGCGGGACCAGGTCTTGATGACGTTCTTGGTGCCCTTGTCGTTCTCGTTGGCGACCTTCACGAAGAGGTGCTGGTCGACGAAGGGGCCCTTCTTCAGGCTGCGAGGCATTGTCCGCCGCTCCTATCGCTTGTTCTTGCCGGTACGACGGCGACGCACAATCAGCTTGTCGCTCTCCTTGTTCGGACGGCGGGTCCGCCCCTCCGGCTTGCCGTTCGGGTTCACCGGGTGCCGGCCACCGGAGGTCTTGCCCTCGCCACCACCGTGCGGGTGGTCGACCGGGTTCATGGCGACACCGCGCACGGTCGGGCGGATGCCCCGCCACCGGTTCCGGCCGGCCTTGCCCCAGCTGATGTTCGACTGCTCGGCGTTGCCCACCTCGCCGACCGTGGCGCGGCAGCGCACGTCCACGTTGCGGATCTCACCGGACGGCAGACGCAGTTGGCCGTACCGTCCCTCCTTGGCCACCAGCTGCACGGAGGCGCCGGCGGACCGGGCCAGCTTGGCACCGCCACCGGGTCGCAGCTCCACCGCGTGCACCACGGTGCCGACGGGGATGTTCCGCAGCGGCAGGTTGTTGCCGGGCTTGATGTCGGCGCCCGCGCCCGACTCCACGAAGTCGCCCTGCTTGAGCCGGTTCGGCGCGACGATGTAGCGCTTCGTGCCGTCGACGTAGTGCAACAGCGCGATCCGTGCGGTGCGGTTCGGGTCGTACTCGATCTCCGCGACGCGCGCATCGACGCCGTCCTTGTCGTGCCGGCGGAAGTCGATCAGGCGGTACTGGCGCTTGTGGCCGCCACCCTTGTGCCGGGTGGTGATCTTGCCGCTGTTGTTCCGGCCGCCCTTCTTGGGCAGCGGGCGGACCAGCGACTTCTCCGGAGTGCTCCGGGTGATCTCTGCGAAGTCGGCGACGGACGAGCCTCGCCGGCCCGGCGTCGTCGGCTTGTACTTACGGATAGCCATGGGTTCTCTTGTTCCTCGCTGAAGTGGTCTCCGCTCAGCCGAGCGGACCGCCGAAGATGTCGATCGTGCCCTGCTTCAGGGTGATGATGGCGCGCTTGGTGCCCTTGCGCTGGCCCCAGCCGAACCGGGTGCGCTTGCGCTTACCGGGCCGGTTCAGGGTGTTCACGGACTCGACCGAGACGGAGAAGATCTTCTCGATCGCGTGCTTGATCTCGGTCTTGTTCGACCGGGGGTCCACCAGGAAGGTGTACTTGCCCTCGTCGATCAGGCCGTAGCTCTTCTCCGAGACGACCGGCGCGAGGATGATGTCCCGCGGGTTCTTCTCGTGGATGGCGCTGGTGGTCTGGGTGCTCACTTGGCTTCCTCCTCCGGCGTGCCCGCGATCGCCGACCTGCCCGCGGCCGCGGCCACGAACGCCTCGTACGCGGCCTGGGTGAAGACGACGTCGTCGGCGATCAGCACGTCGTAGGTGTTCAGCTGGTCGGCGTACAGCGCGTGCACGTCCGGCAGGTTCCGCACGGACAGGGCCGTCACGTCGTTGCCGCGCTCCAGGACGACGAGCACGGACCTGCGCTCGGTGAGTCCTCCGAGCACCGCGAGCGCAGCCTTGGTGGACGCGGTGGTCCCGTCGACGAGGCTGCTGACCACGTGCACCCGGCCGTACCGGGCGCGGTCGGACAGCGCACCGCGCAGCGCGGCGGCCTTCATCTTCTTGGGGGTGCGCTGGGAGTAGTCCCGCGGAGTCGGGCCGTGCACGACGCCGCCGCCGGTCATGTGCGGGGCGCGGACCGAGCCCTGCCGGGCACGCCCGGTGCCCTTCTGCTTGAAGGGCTTGCGGCCGGCGCCGGCCACCTCGCCGCGGGTCTTCGTGCTGTGCGTGCCCTGGCGGGCGGCGGCCAGCTGGGCCACGACGACCTGGTGCAGCAGCGGCACGTTGGTCTGGACGTCGAAGATCTCCGCCGGCAGGTCGACCGCGACGGTCTTCTCACTCTGTGTAGTAGCCATGAGTTGTTACGCTCCCTGAGTTTCGTTGGCCTTGACGGCGGAACGGACCAGGACGACCGAGCCGCGCGGGCCAGGGACGGCGCCCTTGAGCAGCAGCAGCGAGTTCCCGGCGTCGACGCCGTGCACGAGCAGGTTCAGGGTGGTCTGTCGGACCGCGCCCATCCGGCCGGCCATCCGCAGCCCCTTGAACACGCGACCGGGGGTCGACGCCCCGCCGATCGAACCCGGCTTGCGGTGGTTCTTGTGCGCACCGTGCGAGGCGCCCACGCCGGAGAAGCCGTGCCGCTTCATCACGCCGGCGAAGCCCTTGCCCTTGGTGGTGCCGATCACGTCGACGCGCTGGCCGGCGCCGAACGTCTCGACGGTGAGTTCCTGGCCGAGCCGGTAGTCGGCGGCGTCCGCGGTACGCAGTTCCACGACGTGCCGGCGGGGGGTGACACCGGCCTTCGCGAAGTGACCGGCCAGCGGCTGGGTCACCTTGCGCGGGTCGATGGCGCCGAAGCCGATCTGGACGGCGCTGTAACCGTCGGTCTGCGCGTCGCGCAGCGCCGTGATGACGTTCGAGTCGGCCTTGACGACGGTCACCGGCACGAGACGGTTGTTCTCGTCCCAGACCTGGGTCATGCCCAGCTTGACGCCCAGCAGCCCCTTCACCTGGCGGGTGAGATGGTGTGTCATGTCGATGCGATCCTCAGAGTTTGATTTCGATGTTCACGTCGGCCGGCAGGTCGAGCCGCATCAGCGAGTCGACGGCCTTCGGCGTGGGGTCGATGATGTCGATCAGACGCTTGTGGGTGCGCATCTCGAAGTGCTCGCGGCTGTCCTTGTACTTGTGCGGCGAACGGATCACGCAGTACACGTTCTTCTCGGTGGGCAGCGGAACCGGGCCCACCACCGTCGCACCGGCGCGCGTCACCGTCTCCACGATCTTCCGGGCTGAGACGTCAATGACCTCGTGGTCATAGGACTTCAGCCGAATGCGGATCTTCTGTCCCGCCATGGCGTCGCCACTCTCTTTCTGCACGTGCTCTCTTGTGGAAGTCAATCCCTTGTCAGGTGCGCCGGCCCTCGCCTGCGCACCGCCGTCACCTGGGTTGAATCCGGACGATTCCGGGTTCCTCAACCCACCGCGGCTCCGACCCCCGCACTCGGGCGTGTCGCCAGTCTGGCTCGACCCGCTCCCGATTTCGGTTGTGGGGTGTCATGTTCTGGCCCTGTCACGGACCTGCCCGCCGGGCGGTCCCCCCGCCGTCCGGCGTCGTGGACGCTCCGGCGGGGCATCGTTCGAGCGATGCCGCCCGTGATGGACGTGGCAGGGCGCGCAAACAACTTGTCCAGTCTGCCAGACGCACCGTTCATCCCGCAAATCGCCGACGTGCCTCAGCTTCTTTGAGCGCGGGGGTCGGGCCGGTGCCTCAGCTTCTTTGAGCGCGTAGTCCCCGGTGGGCGGGGCAGGCTTGCCGATGTGGAAGGCAAGATTCCGATGGCCGCGAGGCGACACGTCACCAACAAGCTCCGGGCCGCGTACGCGAGAGCGTCAAGGCCTGATAAGGCGAAGATCCTCGATGAGGTGATGGCGACCACGGGGATGGGCCGGTCGACGGCACGGCGGATGCTGACCGGTCCGCGCTTGCCGGCCCCGGCCGAGCAGGTCGACAAGCGCCGGCTGCGGCCGAAGGGTTACAGCGACGAGTCACGGCTGCTGCTG
>NZ_MRDE01000007.1 GCF_001968835.1 Tersicoccus phoenicis | reverse complement strand
TGGTCCCGGCCCCGTGGGCGCGGGAGCTGGTCGATGGCCGGACCGACGTGTTCCTCCGTCGCTTGTTCCTGGCCCCGGACACCGGGCAACTGGTCGGGATGGACTCGCGGGCCCGGTTGATGCCCGAGGGGTTGCGCCGGTTCATCCAGGTGCGGGACCGGACCTGCCGGACCCCGTGGTGTGACGCACCGATCCGGCACGTGGACCACGTGCACGCCCACGCCGCTGGTGGGGCCACCAGCGAGGTGAACGGTCAGGGCCTGTGCGAACGGTGCAATCACGCCAAGGAAGCCCCCGGCTGGGATGCCGTCCCGGTCGACGGGCCACGACATACCGTGGTGACCACGACCCCCACCGGACACACCTACACCTCCACCGCACCCCCGATACCCGGCACCTGCACCGTCAGCACGACCAGGCCGACCACCGCGACCGGCACGACAGGGCCATGGTCTGCTCCGCCCGGGAGGAGCGGGACTGCCCGTACCGCAGGCATGGGTGACACGTCCGGAAGGGCTGCACTGTCGGGTACAGCCGTGGCCGCCGGGACGGTGGAGCGGGCCGGGACCACCCGGCCGCCCGGGACGCTGAGCGCCGCGGGTCTAGCCCAGGACGCCGATGCCGCCCGGGCCGCCGATGCCGCCCAGCAGCGAACCGGTCGCCGTCCTGTCGGCCGGTTGAACCGCAACCTACCTGCCCTCGCCCCGCACGTCGGCGTGTGAGACGATGACCGCGATGCTGCATGTGACGGCGGAGGGGCTCGCCGTTTCGAACCTCGGAGATTCCCGACAACAGTCCCTACCGATGAGGCGCACCACGCCGGACGGTAGGAGGACGGATGATTCCCGGGTTCTGCAGTGCTTCGGTGAGCCGCAGCAGGTCTCGCATGAAGGGGCCGACCGGAAGCGCTGACATGACGGCCGTGACCGTGTCGCAGCGGGGCAGTCGGCTACGGACGGCTCTGGCGTGACCGCGCGGAACGAATGGACGGTACCGACCCGCCGACCCGCGCCGTTCACCGTGCTCTGCGCTGTCGGATTCCTCGGCCGGCTCAGCTACGAGATGGCGCGCACTCCCCTGACGCCGCTCTACGCACAACACCTCGGCTCTCCTGTTCAGGTGATCGGCTTCATCGTCGGATCCGTGACCATCACCGGGATCGTGGTGAAGCTGCCCGCGGGAGCGCTCTCCGATCTGTTCGGCTTCCGTCGCCTCATGCTCGCGGGTTCCCTGGTCAAGGCAACGGGTCCGTTTTTCTACCTGCTGGCGTTCACGTGGCCAGGGCTGCTGATCGTGCGGTTCTACCACGGTCTGGCGACCGCGCTCTACGCGCCGCCCGCCTCGGCGCTGGTGGCCAAGGCCTACCCTCACGCCCGCGGCAGCCGACTCGGCATCTACAACGCCGCCGAGAACGCCGGCGTCGTCCTCGGTCCCGTGCTCGGTGGCACCGTGCTCGCGGTGACGATGTCGGACTTCGGCGGCTCGTTCGTGATCTGTGGTGCCGTCGGCCTCCTGGCCCTGGCCGCGATGCTCCGGCTCCCCGACGACGAGATCAGCAGCGCCCCACCACGTGAGTCCGGCGCACCGGCGGGCATCGCCGCCGGCCTGCGCACGCTGGCGCGAGGAGTGCGCGAGATCGTGGCCGACCCGGCCATCCGGCTCGTCAGTCTCGTCGAGGCGGTGCTCTGGATCGGGATCGGCTCCCTGCAGGCGTACCTGCCGATCTACGGCGTCGGCGTCGGGCTGTCCGTGTGGCAGATCGGTCTGCTCGCCGGTGGCCAGGGCGTCGCCTCCGTCGTGAGTCGACCCCTGATGGGGCGCTATTCCGATCGCCTCCCGACCCGCGTTCCCCTGATCGTCGCCGGAGTCGCGCTCTGTGTGGTCACGTTGATCGCGATCCCGTACACCGGCGACTTCCTTCTGCTGCTCCTGTTCAGTGTGATCTTCGGGCTCGGGACCGGGATCGTCACACCGTCGACCATGGCGATGATCGGCGATCTGGTCACGCGCGGCAACTACGGGTCCGCGATGGGTGTCTTCGGTAGTCTCTGGGACGCCGGACACGCCCTGGGTCCGGTTCTCCTCGGACTGCTCGTCGCGTGGCTCGGATATCGCACCTCCTGGCTGGTCATGGCGCTCGTCATGCTCGCGGCTCTGGTGGTGTTCCTGAGCGGCACGGCACGGCTGCGTGCACGGCACCACCCGGACCGGCGACGACGGGAGAAGAATTCGTGACACCGTCCCCGCGGCTGCGGGCCTGGCGCTTCGTCGTCATCGTCGGGTTCATCAGCCTGCTCGCTGATCTGGTCTGCGACCGTCGCCGATCTTCCGGCCCTGACCACGTTCACGATCATCGTCCAGGCGCGGTGGCGGTGGCCGTGTTCCTGGCTGCCTGGCTCGCAGGGACTCTGCGCCACGGCCGTGACGGCGGGTGATGTCGTGTCGACAGGGACATGTCGCGGCCATGCCCTTGCGGCGAGGCGGCGAACGTGCAAGCGTGAGCAGTGCGGTGATGGAGCTCACCGGGGCCACGGCCCGAACGACCGACTGGTTGATGGCGCCTGTGACGAGAGGAGTCACCGGTGCCCGGTCAATCCGAGAGCGGCTTCACCAGCATCCTGACGCCGGGGAACTTCCGTTCGCTTTCCGTCCAGTCCACCGACACGGTGCGTGACCTGGCCCTGGATCGGGTCTTCGAACGGATCGGCGGGAGCACACCCACAGCGGCTCACGCCTTCGGTACGCTGCTCACCGCGGTGGGCGACGTCCGCTACCGACAGGACGTCTTCCGCGCCCTGGAGGAGCCCGCCCTTGCCGACGCCGTGGCCGGATTCCTGACGTCGATGACGGCGAGCGATCGGTGTGAGAGCGCGGCGTCCCGCGCCTCCGGCCCCTACCTGGCTGAACTGTGGCACCTCAACGCGCTCACCGGCTACGTCGCGGCGGTCGAGAACTTCGACGAGGCGTTGACGGCGGCACTGACGCAGTCCCCGGTCCGTTCGACCGGCTGGGACGGTCTGCAACGGCATGTGGCCGTCTACCGCGCGTCGGCGGTCTTCGGCTCGCTGGCCGTCCGGGCACCGCGCCTGCGGGAGGACATCTCCCAGGCCCGGCACAACCTCCTGATCCGGGACGGCGGCAAGGTCGCCGTCGCCGCCACGGACGACGAAGCGGATCTCGAGCAAGCGGTGCTGTCCGTCTTCGCCCGGTTCCGCCACGGCGAGGCCGCCGACCACCACACGGTGTTCCGCGAGCCGGCGATCGACCACGTGCAGGCGTGGATCCTGGAACGAGCCGCGCAGATCCATCCCGGGCTCTTCTCGTCGTTGGTGTCACTCGCGCGGGACACCGGGACGTACCGGGACCCGGCCATCGCCCGATTCGTCGACGAGGTGCCCTTCTACCTGGCGTACCTCGATCAGCTGGCGCCGCTGCGCCGATCCGGTCTGGTGACGTGTTATCCAACCGTGTCGACGAGCCGCAAGGACATGCACGTGACCGACGGCTGGGACCTCGCCCTGGCCGCCCGCGCGGTGGCACAGGGAGATCGGGTGGTGACCAACGACCTGCACCTGACCGGCCCGGAGCGGATCCTCGTGATCTCCGGCCCGAACCAGGGTGGGAAGACGACCACCGCTCGCATGTTCGGCCAAGTGCACTATCTGGCCGCCCTGGGGTGCCCGGTCCCGGGCCGGACGGCTCAGCTGTCCCTGTGTGACCAGGTGCTCACCGTCTTCGAGCGCGAGGAACGTCTGGACACGCTCGAAGGCCGGCTCGGTGACGAGGTCGACCGCCTGCACGCGGTCTTCGCCCGGGCCACCACCCACACCGTCATCGTCGTCAACGAACTGTTCGCGTCGACGGCTCTGCACGACGCGCGGATCCTCACCGCGGACGTCCTGCGGCGGATCTGTGCCCTGGACGCGCTGTCGGCCTGCGTCACCTTCATCGACGAGTTGTCCCGCCTCAACGAGCACACCGTGAGCATGGTCGCTCGCGTCGACACCGATGACGCCGCCGTCCGCACCTTCCGGGTGGAGCGACGCGTCGCTGACGGCCGTGCGTACGCTCGCGCCCTGGCCGCCCGACACGGGCTGACGCTCGACCAGATCCGCAGCCGCCTGGACCGCTCCGGCGTGGCGCTCGAGGAGCACCGGCCATGAAGGTGCAATTGATGGATCCGGGAGATGATACCGAGCTCGGCGACGACGACCCGCCGTTCGCCGAGGACGTCGCGGCAGACCTGCACCTGCACTACCTGTGGGATGCCATGAGCGGCGGCGATCCCTTCCTGCGTGCCGTGGCACGCGCGGCCCTGCTCCGTCCCCTCGCGGATCCGGGCACGATCCGGTACCGGCAGGAGGCGCTGGCCGACTGCCTCCGGCACCCCGCGACGATCGCCGAACTCTATGACATCGCCGTCGACGCGGTGACCATCCGGCGCAGTCTGTTCCTGCTGCCCGTCCACGGTCATCCCGACCTGGAGCTGTCCACGGCGGTGCGGATGCTGACCGAACTGGCCGATCGGCTCGACCGGCTGCGCCGGGTCCGCGCGCCGGTGACCGGCGGCTTCGCGTCCCCGGCGTTCCGCCGGTTCTTCGCCATGATCGAACAGGAGCTCGACGACGCATTCATGGCTCGGCTGCGCCGCACGCTGCGCGAGCTGTCATTCCCGCAGGGGCTGCTGACGAGCGCGGGAATCGGGCCGGGTGGTGAAGTGGTGAGCCAGATACTGCGGCGGCCCCGGGAGGAGAACCGGCGCCTGTTCGATCGGACGCCGATGAGGCGACCGGTGTTCTCGTTCACGTTGCCCGACCGGGACGAGGCGGGGGCCAACGCACTGGCTCGACTCCGAGACCGCAGCGTGAACGATGTGGCCAACGCCGCCACCCAGTCCGTCGACCACGTCCTCGCGTTCTTCACCGCGCTGCGCACCGAACTCGCGTTCTACCTCGCCTGCGGCAACGCCGTCAACGCCCTCCACACACTCGGAGCCCCGACCTGCACCCCGGACCCGTGGGCCGCCGACGCGACCGTGGCCATCGGCCTCTACGATCCCTGCCTGGCGCTGCGGACGGGCCGGGCACCCGTGGGCAACTCGGTGGACCTGCACTCGGACCTGCTCGTGATCACCGGTGCCAACCGTGGTGGGAAGTCGACGTTGCTGCGGTCTCTCGGCACCGCGCAGCTGATGATGCAGGCGGGGATGCCCGCACCGGCGCGGGACCTGGCGATGCGGCCGGTCGGTCAGGTCTACACCCACTGGGCGCGGGAGGAGGACGCCGAGCTGCGTCGAGGCAAACTGGACGAAGAACTGGGCCGGATGGGCAGGATCATCGCCGTCATCCGCCCCGGAGACCTGCTGCTGTGCAACGAGTCGTTCTCCGCCACGAACGAGGCGGAAGGCTCCCAGCTGCTGCTCGACGTGACGCGGGCTCTCGTCGACGCCGGTGTCCGGGTGCACAGCGTGACCCACCTGTACGAGTTCGCCCGCGCCGTCGAGCGGATCCCCACCCTGCGACCGGACTTCCTGCGCGCTCCCCGCACTGACGCCGCCGACCACCGTTTCCGGTTGGTACCCGGGCCTGCGCTGATCACCAGTTTCGGGCTCGACGTCTACGACCAGGTCTTCGGCGGTCACGATGCGACCGCGGCGGTCCACCGGCCCACTTCGGGCCACGGATCCGCGGGATGCCGATGCAACTCCGGCGACCCGGATCCCGAGCCGGGGGCCCGGGCATGACCGGCCCGACCGAGCCGTCCCGGTACGACCTGCCGCTGGCCCCGGACCCGGACCACGACCTGAGCGTCGACGAGGTCCGCGTGCTGTGGTCCTTCATCCACGGCGACATCATGAACAGCCAGTTCCGTGCCCGACTGCGGGCGCACCACGGACCGTGCGAGCGGCATGCCTGGGCCTACGCGGTGACCGAGATCGAGTTGTGGGAACAGGGCGCCGGTCGGCGCGGCGGACACCAGCCGTTCGACGTCGCCGTCCTCTACACGGACCTGCTCGAGGAGATGTCCACGCGCCTGCGGCGGCAGCGGCGGCGCCGTCGTGACCGGATCCTGCGCCGGGACGGGACCTGCCTGATCTGCGACGACGTGCGCGGCCGGCAACCCACCCGATTCGTGGTCACGCACGCCGGCTTCGACCCCGCGAAGCTGGCCGCGGAGGCCAACCGGATGCGCTACACGATCGCGTGGCTCCGGGAGACCGCGCCCTGCTGGTCCCCGCTCGTGTGCCCCGACTGCACCGACCAGCCGACCACGACCGGTGCCGCGATCAGGTGCCGACCCCACCTGGTGCTGCACCACGCCGACCTCACGGACCACGTCCTGCACTCCGAGCTCGATGCGCTCGACCTCTGGACCGCCCGGCTGCGGGCCCTGCTGGGTTCCATGACCGCCGGGGGCCGGCCGTCCACACCGGAGGAGGACGCCGCCTGGGTGGCGGCCGTGGCGTGGTTCAACGGCTGGCGGTTCCCCTTGACCGTGGTGCCACCGATACCGAACGATCGGAGTCGGGACACCGGGTCGCGCAGCACCACCCGGCCGTCAGCGTCACCTGACCAGTGACGACCAGCAGCGACGACCAGCAGTGGTCGAAGGAAAGGACGCGTCATGGCGCAGCAGCAGCTCACGTTCACCGAGGTCTCGGCACTGGAGATCCTGGACTCCCGTGGTAACCCCACCCTCCAGGTCACCGTCACCACCGGCGACGGTGGTCGCTACCGGGCCGGGGTCCCCTCCGGCGCGTCCACCGGCACCCGGGAAGCGGTGGAACTGCGGGACGGCGATCCGGAGCGGTACGGGGGCAAGGGCGTGACGAAAGCGGCGGCCGCCGTCGACGGCGAGATCGCCGACGCCCTGCGCGGGCAGCGTTGGACCTCGCTCCCCGACGTGGACGCCGCGCTCATCGACCTCGACGGTACGGCGACGAAGTCCCGGCTCGGCGCGAACGCGCTGGTCGGGGTGTCGATGGCCGTGGCTCGCGCGTTCGCCGGGAATGGGCCGCTGTGGCAGTCGCTGCAGCCGGAGGGTGTGCTGCCCCGGCTCCCGGTCCCCCACTTCAACGTCCTCAACGGCGGAGTGCACGCCCCGAACGACCTGGATTTCCAGGAGTTCATGATCGCGCCCGTCGGAGCGCCGTCCCTGCCGGAGGCCCTGCGTGCCGGGGCGGCGGTGTACGCGCGCCTACGGGCACTGCTGGCGGCCCGCGGTGACGCGACCGGCCTGGGTGACGAGGGCGGCTTCGCGCCGAACATCGCCCTGCCGGAGGACGTGTTGCGCCTCATCGTGCAGGCCATCACCGAGGCCGGCTACGAGCCCGGGCGCGACGGCGTCGCCATCGCCCTGGACCCTGCCTCCAGCGAGTTCTCGCGGGACGGCAGCTACCACGTCGCCGGGGAAGCCCTGAGCAGCGACGACATGATCGCCCGCTACGAACAGATGGTCACCGACTTCCCGGTCTGGTCCCTGGAGGACGGCCTGGCGGAGGGCGACTGGGACGGGTGGGCGAAGCTGACCACGCGGCTCGGGGACCGCGTTCAACTCGTCGGGGACGACATCTTCGTCACCAACCCGGCGATCATCACGGCGGCCGTCGAGCGGCGGATCGGCAACTCCTGCCTGATCAAACTCAACCAGATCGGCACGGTCACCGAGACGCTGGAGGCGCAACGCCTGTGCCGCGACGCCGGGTACACCCAGATGATCTCCCACCGCTCCGGTGAGACGCCCGACCCGTTCATCGCGGACCTTGCGGTGGCCACCGGAACGGGGCAGATCAAGGCCGGCGCCCCCGCCCGGGGCGAACGGGTCGCCAAGTACAACCGGCTGCTGGAGATCTCCGCCGCGGCCCCCGACCTTCCGTTCGGTTTGGCCGACTGACCCGTCGACCGGCGCTCCTGCACTCCCTGGTCAGCCGAGCGCGTCAGCCGAGGACCGGGAAGGCCACCGCCACGATCCGTTCGAGGGCGGCCTCGTCGGCCAGGGCGGGCATCCGCACCTCGCGGCCGGCGACGACGTAGAAGAACGCCGCGTCCACCTCGGTCAGGGGGATGCCGTGCAGCCGCGACCAGGCCAGCCGGTACAGGGCCAGTTGCACCGCCTTGTTCTGCAGGTCCCGGCCCGTGGGCACCGCTCCGGTCTTCCAGTCGATCAGGTCCCACCGGCCCTCCGCGTCCCGGAACACCGCATCGATCCGGCCACGCACGACGACGGAGCCGACCCGGGTCTCGACGGGAGCCTCGACCGCCGCGGGCGTCATGGCGGCGAACCGGGACGCCTGGAAGGCGGCGATCATGCTCGGCAGTCCGTGGCCGGCGTCGACGTGCGCGTCCGCCTGCCCGGGGAAGTCACCGAGGTCGAGCATGCCCGGTTGGCCGTACCATTCCTCGACCCAGGCGTGGAAGGCGGTGCCCTGGCGCGCCGCCGGTGAGGGCCGTCGTGGGACGGGACGCCGCAGCCGGGCGAGCACCGCGGCCGCGTCGTCGTCCAGTTCGACCAGCGTGGACGCGGAGATGTGCGTGGGCGGCTCGGCCCGGCTGGTGGTCGGCGGGGCGAGGAACCGGTCCAGCAGTACCGTGGTCTCGCGCTCCCAGCGAGGATCGGCGTCCGGGCCGGCCGGGACCCGTCGACCGCCGGACAGCGCCGCCAGCACCTCCGAGGCGGCCCGCTCGAGGGCAGGACGTCGGCTGCCGCCGGGCCGCAACCGCCGACCGTGGGCGTCGACCGGGGAGTCCAACGGGTCGTACGGCCAGCGGGCGGTCTCCGGTTGGTCGGCGTGCGGATTGGTCGCACCGGCGTCCTCGACCCAGATGCCGCGGACCACCACGGGGGCCGCCGTGTCCTGCCCGGTCAGGGTCTCGCCGGACGCGTCCTGCCCGGTCAGGGTCTCGAGTTCACCGAGGAACGGTGAGAGGGCGGAGGGCTTCTTGTTGCCGCCCCGCCACCGCGCGGAGGTGAGCACGAGGTGGCGCCGGGCGCGGGTGATCGCCACGTACGCCAGCCGTCGCTCCTCCAGTTCCGCGTGCTCACCGGCCCGATCGGCGTAGTCCTTCTCCGCCTCGACGAGGCTCTTCAGATCGGGCTGGTCGAGGTCCCACTGGGGCAGGTGCGCGCAGTCGCCGCGCAGCGGCCACGGCAGAGCCAGCTTGTCCGAACTCCACCGGGTCTTCTTGTCCGACGGGAACACGCCCACGCTCATCCCGGGCACGACGACGGCGTCCCATTCGAGCCCCTTCGCGGCGTGGGCGGTGAGCAGCTGCACGGCGTCGCTGCGCACGTCCGGTTGCGCCGTCTCCAGCCCGTTCTCCTCCTCCTTCGCCGCCTCCAGCCAACCGAGGAAGGCGACCACGTCGATCCGCGGACTGCCGGCCAGGAATGCCGCGGCGGCGTCGGTGAACGCGTCGAGGTTGCCGCGCGCCTGGTGGATGCTGACGCCGGGACGGGAGGCGACCTCGATGTCCAGCAGCATGGTGCGTTCCACCTGCCCGAGGAGGGTGGTCAACTCGTCCCCGAGGTAGCCGCGCAGGTCTCGCAACTCCGCGGCGAGACGGGCCAGCCGGTCCCGGCCTGCGGTCGAGAGGGACCGGCCGTGCGTCGACTCCCAACCCGGATCGGGCAGCCAGTCGATCGCCTCGATCAGGCTGGCCGCGTCGACGGTGTCGGACTCCACCAGCCGCGCTTCCTCCGCGGTGCCCGCGGTGGCCGCGTCCAGCTCCTCCCGCTGCCGGAGGGCCTTCTCCCGACGGGACGCCAGCACGCTCGACCAGTCCCGCAGCGTCATCAGGTCGCGCGGCCCGATCCGCCACCGCGCTCCGGCCATCAGCCGCATCAGGGCGTCCGATCGGCCCGGGTCGGCGAGCACCTGGAGGGTGCTGACGACGTCGACGATCTCCGGGGTGTCCAGCAGTCCCCCGAGGCCGACCACCTCGACGGGGATGCCACGGTCGGTCAGGGCCCGTCGGATCGGCTCGATCTGTGCCCGGGTGCGGCACAGGACCGCGACCGTCGGTGGTGCCGCCCCCGTCGCACCGGCCGCACCGGCCGCACTGGACCCACCGGCGGCACCAGCGGCTGTGCGGGCGGTGGGGGTGAGGTCGGGCCGCAGCGAGCAGATGTGCCCGACGATGGCCTCCGCCTCGTCCTCGGTCGTGGCGTGGTGCTCGATGACCACGCGCCCGGGACCGGCGCCGGGGCGCGGCTGCAGCGGTGGAACGGCTCCGGCGGCCCGGTTCCCGTCAGTGCCGGACCCGTCGGCGCCCGACAGCGGCGCGGAGACCAGATTCGCGGCGTCGAGGATGTGCTGGTCGTTGCGCCAGGCGGTGGTCAGGTACAGGGTGCGGGCGCGCTGCACGGAACCGTCCGGCGCGACCCGCGGGAAGTCCGCACCGAAGCGGTGCAGCTGTCCCGCGGACGCCCCGCGGAACCCGTAGATGGACTGTTTCGGATCGCCGACGGCGGTCACCGGGTGGCCAAAGCCGAACAGTGTCTTGAACAGGACGGCCTGGGCGTGGGAGGTGTCCTGGAACTCGTCGAGGACCACCACGGGGTACCGGGCCCGTTCCGCGGCCACGACCGCGGGCACCTGCTGCGCGATGCGGGCAGCGATGCACACGAGGTCGCCGTAGTCCAGCACCTCACGCCGGCGCTTGGCCTCGTCGTACTTCGCGACCAGACCGGCGATGGTGGCGAGGGTGCGCAGCCGGTCCAGCGCCTTCGTCGCGGCGTCGGTGGTCCGCGTCGGTTTTCCGGCGACGTACGGGAGTCCGGCGAGCCGGATGACCGTGTCCGTCAGCCACGCCTCGACCTGCGCGGGATCCTTCAGGTGCTCGGCGCACTCGGAGGCCATCTGCAGCACCCCGGTGACCAGGGTGCTCTTGGCGCTGACGAAGTGCTCGTGTTCGCCGTCGTACGCCTCGACCACCTGGCTGGCCAGCTGCCAGGCCTGCGCCTGACCGATGACGACGGCGTCGCGCTCCACGCCCAGGCGCAGCCCGTGGTCCTGGACGATGGACGCCGCGTAGGAGTGGTAGGTGCTGATCTGCGGGTCCAGGGCGGCCGCGCCGTCGGCGTCCGCGGTGGCGGGCAGCAGCCCGACCGCGCGGAGCCGGCGCAGGGCCGAGCCGACGCGGGTGGCCAGCTCGCCGGCAGCCTTGCGGGTGAAGGTCACGCCGAGGATCTGGTCCGGGGAGACCAGCCCGTTGGCGACGAGCCAGGTGATGCGCTGGGACATGGTCGCGGTCTTTCCCGACCCGGCGCCCGCGACGACGAGAAGAGGTTCCAGCGGAGCGGCGATGATGGCGGCCTGTTCCGGGGTGGGCGGCGGGCTGTCGAGCGCTTCGGCGAGCCGTTCGGGGGTGATCAGCTCGTCCCGCGACCCGCCGTCGCGGGTGTCGCGCGCTCGAGCGGTGGCGCTCATTCGGTCACCTGGCGTCCGGCTGCGCACAGCGGGCACACGCCGGGCAGCGTGCAGTGCGGCCGCTCGCCGGGCTGGTGCCGGGCCTCGAACGTCGCCCCGGTCATCGTGCTCGCAGCGGACCGGACCAGGTCCGGCGCCCAGGTCTCACCCTCGGCGAGAGGTGCCTGCGGCTGGACGCTCACCTTCTTCTCCCCGGTGCCAACGTTGACCAGGGCCGCGCCGCCGGGCCGGTCGCCGTCGGCGAAGCCGCCGGCAGCGACGGCCACCTGGTAGGCGCCCAGCTGCGGGTGAGCAGGCATCTCGTCGCTCCTCGGTTTGCGCTTGCCGGTCTTCAGGTCGGCGATGAAGAGGCGGCCCTGGTCGTCGATCTCGAGCCGGTCGACCTGGCCGCGTAGCACGGCGTGCACCGGCCCCTGTCCGGCGGCGCCGTCGACCGGGTGCAGTTCGACCGTGAAGTCCTGTTCCACGTGCAGCAGGACCCGTCCCTGCGTGCGGCTGAGACTGACGTACTCGGCGAACCGGTCCACCATGGTGCGGGCGCGTTCGTATTCCTTGTCCGTCTCCCACGACTCGGGCAACGCCAGCTGCGCCCACCGGCGGGACAGCTCCGCGCCGAGATCGGCCCGGGATCCTTCGGGCAGGTGTTCGGCGATGCCGTGGACCAGGGTGCCGAGGCTGCGGGCGAAGTCGGTGGCCTCCTGCCCCCCGGCCGTCTGGACGAACCAGTTCAGCGGCGAATCCTGCACGGCGGTGATCCGGGACGGCGAGACCGTCACCGTCTCGCCGGCCGCCACGATCGGCTCGTCGGTGCTCAGCGGCAACAACCCCCACCACGCGCCGGGATGGGCGCCCGGCACGACGACGCCGTTCTCACCACCGCCGGGGGTGTCCTGTCCGACGGCAGCGAGCCGAGCGAGTTGGGCCACCGCGGCGGAGCGCTCGGCCGCGTCGTCGGACTGGGCGTACTGGCGCAACTCGGCCACCAGGGCCCGGAGGGTGACCGGCCGGCCGACCGTGGTGTGCGGCCGGGGCCCGGTGGGGTCCGGCCACGGGTCGACGAGGTCGAGGAAGGCGGAGGGTTGCTCGTCCTCGGCGTCGACCCCCACGCAGATCAACCGCCGGCGGGCGCGCGAGACCGCGACGGAGAAGCTGCGCAGCTCGTCGTGCCGGATCTGCCGGAGCCGGGCCTGCACGTCGCGCTGCGCGGCGACCTCGGGACCGGCATCGAGGATGTCGACGAGTTCGGTGGAACCGAGCAGTTCTCCGCGCAGCCGGGGATTCGGCCAGACGCCGTCCTGCAGCCCGGCGACGATGACGATGTCCCACTCGCGGCCCGCGGCGGAGGCGGGGGTGAGCAGCTCGACGGCATCGCCCACGGGGGCACGGTCGGCGAGCGTGTCCATGGGCACCTCCTGCCCGGCCACGTAGTCGAGGAACTGGGCGGGCGAGGCACCGGGGAGCTGATCGACGTACCGCTCGGCGGTCTGGAAGAGGGCCATCATGGCGTCCAGGTCCCGGTCGGCTCGCTCCCCTACGGCACCCCCGCCGAGGGCCTCCCGCACCCAGCGGCGTTCCGCGCCGGACGCCTGCCACAGTGCCCACAGCACCGTCTCCGGCGTCGGGTCGGTCTGCTCGGCGGCCGCGGTGCCGGCGGCGAGCATGGCGGCGATCACCCGCGCCGGCTGCGCGTCGCGGGTCAGGCCGGCGAGCGCACCCGGCGCCTGCAGCGCCTCGATCAGCAGCTCGTCACTGGCGCGCCCGCCGCCGGCCTCCAGTTCGGCGGCGCGCAGCTGCTGCCGCAACCGGCGCAGTCCCAGGGCCGACCCGCCACCGAAACGCGAGGTCAACAGGGTGATCGCCAGCTCCGCGGTGAGCGGCCGGCGACCGAGGCTGACGGCGTACAGATCGAGCAGGGCCGCGACGGCCACCTCGTCCCGGACGGGCCGCTCCGCCGCCGGCAGCCGGATCGGCACGCCGTGCTGTGTCAGCGAGCGGGCGAGCGAGGTGAGCTTCCCTCCGGTTCGCGCGATCACCGCCAGGGACGCCCACGGCCGTTGCTCGTGCAGATGTGCTTCCAGCAGCCGTTGGGCCACGAACCGGGACTCGTGCAGGTCGGAGGCGACGACGTGCGCCTCGACGGCGGCGTCCGGGGCGGTCACGCCCGCGCCGGGCCGGGGGTCCAGCACGCGCCCGTGTGTCCCGCCGCCGGTCACGGGGATCCGGTCGGCGACCCGACGCCAGGCGGCGCTCGTCCCGGTTCCCAACCGCCAGGAGGTGGTCAGGGTGCGGGTGCGCAGGCCCGGCAGGTGATCGTCCAGCCCCGCGAGCAGGTCGGGGCGGGCGCCGCGGAAGCCCTGGACGACGGACTCGGCGGACGCGGTGAGGACGATGTCGGTGTCCGCGCCGATCACGTACAGCAGTTCGTGGATCGCCGGCGTGGCCTCCTGCAGGTCGTCGACCAGGATGAGGGCGAGCCGGGCGCGTTCGGCGGCGAGGAAGGCGGGGTTCTCCTGCAGCACCCGCCGGGCCTCGGTGATGATGCCGGCCGGGTCGAAGGCCTCGGGCATCCGCAGGTCCAGCACGTCCCGGTACTCCCGGTACAGGCGTGCGGCGGCGACCCAGTCCGCCCGGCCCCGGGCCTCACCGAGCCGGCCGAGGTCCTCGGCGGTCAGCCCGTACTCGGTGAGCCGGTCGAACAACTGACGGACCTCCTGCCGGAAGCCGCGGGTGCGCAGCGCGTGCTCCAGGTCGGTGGGCCAGACCAGGGGTGCACCGTGACCGGCCCGGTGCCCGGAGAGCAGGTCGGCGATGATCTGGTCCTGCTCGGCTCCGGAGAGCAACCGCGGCGGTGCGGGCAGCGCCAGGAACTTCTCCACCCGGGCCCGGCGCAGCAGGTCGAAGGCGTAGGCCTGCCAGGACCGGGCCGGGGAGGAGGCAACCGTGCGGTCCAGCCGCGCCGTCAGGGTGTCGCGCAGCCGGGTGGCGGAGCGACGCGACGGGGCCAGCAGCAGGACGCCGGCGGCGTCGGTTCCGGCGTCGACGGCGTGTACCGCCCGTTCGATCAGGACCGTGCTCTTGCCGGTGCCCGGCGCGCCGAGGACCACCAGGGCGCCGTGACCGGCGGGCGCCTCGGCGACGGCCCGCTGGTCGGCATCGAGCACGGGAGCACCGGACAGCGCACCGGTCGCCTCCACCACGTCGCTGCTCATGCCTCGATCCCATCATCGGCCACCGACAGAACTGACGGCGGCTCCTCCGGCGTGTCCGCGTCCCACCAGCCGTCCGCTGCCAGGGACCGATCCAGGCGAGCGAGTTCGTCCGGCGTGGGCTGCCAGCGGGCCTGCCGCATGCGCACCCGCGGCGCAGCCCGGTCCACGCCCCCGCGGACCGGCATCAGCGGTGTCCCTTCCCGCTCGTACGCGGCGGCAGCACGCGCCGCGAGCGGCGGGAAGACGGTCCCGTCGGCACGGAGCACCCGCCACCAGGCCACCTCGTCACCGTGGTGGCTCATCACCCGGCCGACCGTGCGCGGTCCCATGCCGTCCAGCAGGTCCGCGATGTCGCCGTAACTGAGCACCCGGCCCTCGGGGATGGCCGCGGCCACGCGGAGCACCGCCGTCTCGAACCCGTCACGCACCCCACCAGCGTAGGCGTCGGCACGGACGTCTCTGGCCATCGGGCCGGTCCGTGGCCGGTCCTCGCCCGATCCACGCAGTTCTGTCGGGGCGCGCCGGTACCGTGAAGGCCATGCCCAGCTGGCACCTGCTTCCCCGCGCGGCGTTCGACCTGGAGACCACCGGGCGCGATCCCGCCACGGCCCGGATCGTCTCGGCGTCCGTCGTCGTCGTCGACTCGGCCGGTCGGTTCATCGGGCGGCACGAATGGCTCGCGGACCCGGGCGTGGAGATACCGGAGGCGGCGAGTACGGTCCACGGAATCACGACGGCGCGGGCACGGGCCGAGGGCCGCCCGGCCCCGGTGGTGATCGCGGAGGTGACCGCGTCCCTGCGGGAGCTCTTCGACGCGCGGATCCCGGTGCTGGCCTTCAACGCCGTCTACGATTTCACCGTGCTGGCGCAGGAGTGCCGCCGCTGGGCGCTGCCGGACCCGCCGCACCCGATGCCCGTCCTCGACCCGTTCCAGATCCACCGAGAGCTGGAACGGCGCCGGGAAGGTGGCCGCAAACGCACGCTGGTCGCCCTGTGCGACGAGTTCGACGTGCCGCTCGCGCACGCGCACACGTCCGCGGCGGACGCGGCGGCGACCCTGGGGCTGGCGGACGCGCTGGCACGTCGCTGGCCGGAGCTGCAGATGCCGGCCCGCTGGCTGCACGAGTTGCAGATCGTCTGGCTGCGGGAACGCGCCGAGCGGCGGGCCGCCCATCTGCGCCGCGAGGGCTGGGCGGAGGCGGACATCCCGGGCCCGCACCCGTGGCCGGTCGGCTGAGGCGCGGCCGAGGACCGCGGGCGACGCGGGGCAGGGAGCCGGGCGGAACAGGAGGCGAGGCTTCAGAGCACGTCGGAGAGGAACTGCCGCAACCGGTCGGTCCGCGGCTCGCCGAAGACCTGACGCGGCGTCCCGGTCTCGACGACGATGCCGGCGTCCATGAACGTCACCGCATCGGCGACCGATCGGGCAAATCCCATCTCGTGGGTGACGACGACCATCGTCATGCCCGAGGAGGCCAGGTCGCTCATCAACGCGAGGACGCCCTTGACCAGTTCCGGATCCAGCGCGGAGGTGGCCTCGTCGAAGAGCATCAGTTCCGGCTCCATGGCCAGCGCTCGGGCGATCGCCACCCGCTGCTGCTGCCCGCCGGACAAGGCGGAGGGCCGGGCGCCCACGCGGTGAGCCAGACCCACCCGGTCGAGCTGGCGCCGTGCTGCCTCGCGCGCCCGCTCCTTGTCCAGGCCGCGCAGTTTCCGCAGGGCGAGAGCGACGTTGTCACCGACGGTCATGTGGGGGAACAGGTTGAACTGCTGGAAGACCATGCCGATCCGCTGTCGGTAGGCGTCCGGGTTCGCGCCGAGCACGGACTCGCCGTCGAGCGTGAGGTCACCACGGTCCGGTTCGATCAGCCGGTTCAACACGCGCAGCAGGGTCGACTTGCCGGACCCGGACGGCCCGATCACCGCGGTCGTCGTGCCCGCGGGGGCATCGAGATCGACGCCGCGCAGCACGTGGTTCGACCCGAACGACAGGTGGATGCCGGTGGCGCGCAGGTGGCCGGCGCGAACGGTGTCCGCGGGCGGGGAAGCGGGTGCGGGGGTGCTCACGGCTGTCCTCCTGGGGTCACGCCGGCGGGGCTGCCGGCGGGGCTGGTGCCGGCGTCGGCGGTGTCGCTCGAGGTCGGGCCCTCGCGCCGTCCTTCCCGGAGCCGGCGGTCGATCAGGTTGACGAGGTGGGTCAGCGGGATGGTGAGGATGAGGTAGAGGATGCCCGCGGCGACCAGCGGGGACAGGTTGCCGGTGTTGGCGGCGGCGTCGTTGCCGATCCGGAAGATCTCCCGCTGGCTGGCGAGCAGGCCGAGGAAGAAGATCAAGGACGAGTCCTTGATCAGGGCGATGAACTGGTTCACCAGGGCGGGCAGCACCCGGCGGATGCCCTGCGGGATGATCACCAGGCGCATCGTCGCCCCGTAAGGGAAGCCGAGCGCACGGGAGGCCTCCATCTGCCCCTTCTCGACGCTCTGGATGCCGGAACGGAAGATCTCCCCGATGTAGGCAGCCGCCATCAGCGACAGCGCGAGGATGCCGAGTGGATACGGGTTGGTGCTACCGGTCAGCTGCCGGATGACCGGGCCGAGCCCGATGCCGATGAGCAGGATGATGACGGCGGCCGGCAGGCCCCGGAAGATGTCGGTGTAGACCCGCGAGAGCCACCGCGGCAGGGCGTGCCGGGAGATGCCCATCACCGCCAGCAGCATGCCGAGCACGCAGCCGATGATGCCCGAGGTGATCGCCAGGATCAGGGTGTTGGGCAGCCCGACGGTGAGCAGATCCGGGATGACCTGCGCCATTGCCTTCCAGTCGAAGAAGGTGGCGATCAGCTGTGACCAGGCGTCCATGGGTCTCCCCCTGTCGTGTGGTTGGAGGCTGCCTACTTGACGGTGACGGCCTTGCTACCCGGCTTCCAGTCCGCCGGGGTCTTCCGGTCCGGGTACCACTGCTTGGTCAGCTTCGACCAGGTGCCGTCCGCGATCACGGCGTCCAGGCCCGAGTTCAGCGCGTCGATCAGGGCCGTGTTGTCCTTGGCGACGGCGTAGGCGGTGAAGTTCTGGGTGTTGACGACGCTCTCCCCGATCTTCGTGCCGTCACCGGGCTTGACCTGACCGGTGGCCTGCTGGGACGGGGCCACCCAGGCGTCGATCTGGCCGTTGCGGACGTTGGCGTAGACGGTGTTGTAGTCGTTGAAGCGGACCGGTTCCAGGCCGAGCGTGTTGGTCACGTAGTCGTCCTGCACGGTGCCCTGCACGACGCCGATCCGGGTGCCCGACTTCAGATCGGCGAACTTCTGCACCGGCGCGTCGTTCTTCACGACCACGGCCATGTAGCCGAAGTCGTACCCGTTGGTGAAGCCCACGTTCTGCCGCCGCTTGTCGGTGGTGGAGATCGAGGACGACCCGACGTCGAACTGCTTGTTGGACACCTGGGACAGCAACGCCGAGAAGTCGGTGGAGGCGAACTCGACCTTCAGGCCCAGCTTGGCGCCGATCGCCTTGAGCAGTTCGTTGTCGTAACCGGTGAAGACGCCGTCCTTGATGAAGATGTTCGGCGGCGCGTCGGACAGGGTGCCGACCCGCAGAGTGCCGTCGGTGATCAGGTTCAGCTTCGACTTGTCGATCTGCGCGACCGGCGTCACGTTGGCCGTCGTGTACTTGTCGGTGTTCTTCTGGTCGCTGCCGGCCAGGGCGTTGGCACCGGTGCTGGCACCCTGCGAGGAGCCGCCGGCGCAGGCGCTCAGGCTCACGGCCAGGACGACGGCGGTCATCGCCGTGGTGATGGACTTCAGACGGCGGGGCAGGGCCACGGGTGTCTCCTCGGTGCGAGCGGCGGGGCGGGTTCACACCCCGCCGTGATGGTGGATGCGCATCGATGCGCGGCGGCGCGTCCCTGCGACGGGAACCGGCCGGGGTCGGCGAGCGACCGATGCGCCGGCCACGGAACGTGATCGCCCGGCCGACGGCATCACTTCAGAATAGAGGCCGGGCGGCGCCGGAACGACGATCCATGTCACGAGATGTCACCTCAGGGGCGTGCTGTTCGTCACGCGCGGTAGATGCGATGCTTGTATCGCACGGGGAAGGCGGTGGTGATCATGGCGATCTCGATCAGACTCACACCAGAGGACGAGGCAAGACTCACGGAGCTGGCCCGTCGGACGGGGCGCTCGAAGACGTTCTACATGCGTGCGGCGATTCACGAACTCCTCGATGATCTCGAGGAGCGCTACTGGGCGGATTCCGTCGTGCGGGACTGGGAAGAGGCCGGCAAGCCGAGCCGGCCGGCGGAGCAACTCTGGGATGAGCTGGACGTGTGAGCCGGTGGCGGCTGAGCACGTCCCCGCAGTTCGACAAAGCTGCTCGTCGACTCGATCGTGCGGTACTGCGCCGAGTCAAGGCATACCTGGACGCCGTCTGTGCGCTCGATGACCCGCGTCAACGGGGCAGAGGACTGACCGGGGACCTCGCAGGGTACTGGCGTTACCGGGTGGACGACTGGCGCGTCATCGTCGAGATCCGCGATGCCGAGCTGGTGATCATCGCCGTCGGGCTCGGGCATCGCTCCGAGATCTACCGAGACCGGTAACGCGTCCACCACGCTCACCCGGCCGGCTGAGCCGCCGCGGCGGCCTGCGCGGCCGCGGGTAGCGCCGCGACCACCGTCTCCACCGCCTCGTCGTCGTGGGCGGAGGAGAGGAACCAGGCCTCGAACACCGACGGCGGCAGGTACACCCCGGCGTCGAGCATGGCGTGGAAGAACGGCGCAAACCGGTAGGAGTCCTGGGCCTGCGCCTGCGCGTAGTCGTGCACGCCGGTGTCCGAGGTGCCGAAGGCGACGCTGAACAGGTTGCCGGCGTGCTGGATCGAGTGGTCGACGCCGGCGGCGTCCAGGGCGGTGTGCACCTCGGCCTGCAGCTGCCGGGACAGCCCGTCGACGGTGTCGTACACGGTGTCGTCGGCGTGCTGCAGGGTCGCGACACCGGCGGCCATCGCCACCGGGTTCCCGGACAGGGTGCCCGCCTGGTAGACGGGACCGAGCGGGGCGAGGAACTCCATCACATCGGCCCGCCCGCCGAGCGCGGCGGTGGGCAGACCGCCGCCGATCACCTTGCCGAAGGTGAACAGGTCGGGCGCCCAGGCCCCGCCCGCGCTCAACCCCCAGTACCCAGCGGGGTGGACGCGGAAGCCGGTGAGCACCTCGTCCAGGATCAGCAGTGCACCGTGCTCGGCCGTGATGCGGCGCAGGCCCTCGTTGAAGCCCGCGCCGGGCTCGACGACGCCCATGTTCGCCGGCGCGGCCTCGGTGATGATCGCGGCGATCTGCTCCCCGCGTCCGGCGAAGAGCTCCTCGACGGCGGCCAGGTCGTTGTACGGCAGCACGACCGTGTCGGCGACGGTGCCGGCGGGCACGCCGGCGGAGCCGGGCAGGCTGAGGGTGGCGACCCCGGAACCGGCGGCCACCAGCAGGGCGTCCTCGTGCCCGTGGTAGCAGCCGGCGAACTTGACCACGAGGTCCCGGCCGGTGAACCCGCGGGCGAGCCGGATCGCCGTCATCGTCGCCTCGGTGCCGGTGGAGACCATCCGGATCCGCTCGACGGCGGGTACCCGCTGCTGCACGAGTTCGGCCAGCTGGGCCTCGGCCGGGGTGGACGCGCCGAAGGACAGGCCGCGGTCGACGGCGGCGTGCACCGCGGACACCACCCCGGGGTGGGCGTGCCCGAGCAGCAGCGGCCCCCAGGAGCAGACCAGGTCGACGTACCGGTTGCCGTCGGCGTCGCGCAGCCACGGCCCGGAGCCGGACACCATGAAGCGCGGCGTCCCGCCGACGGACCCGAAGGCCCGCACCGGCGAGTTGACGCCACCGGGCATCAGGGCTTGGGCGGTGGCGAACAGGTCGGCGGAGGTGGTCATCGGCTCAGCCCTTCAGTCGGCGGGCGACCTCGGTCGCCCAGTAGGTCAGGATCAGGTCGGCGCCGGCCCGCTTGATGCCGAGCACCGACTCGTCGATGGCAGCCTCGCGGTCGATCCAGCCGTTCGCGGCGGCGGCCTCGATCATCGCGTACTCGCCGGAGATCTGGTACGCCGCGACGGGCACGGTGCTCATCTCCGCCACGTCCCGTAGGATGTCCAGGTAGCTCATCGCGGGCTTGACCATCACCATGTCGGCGCCCTCGTCGAGGTCCAGCTGCGTCTCGTGGATCGCCTCCCGCCGGTTCGCGGCGTCCATCTGGTACGTGCGCCGGTCGCCCTGCAGCGCGGACTGCACGGCCTCCCGGAACGGGCCGTAGAACGCGCTGGCGTACTTCGCGGAGTAGGCCAGGATCGCGGTCTCGGTGAAGCCCGCCGCGTCCAGCGCGCCGCGGATGTGGGCGACCTGGCCGTCCATCATCCCGGACGGGGAGACGACGCGGGCGCCGGCCTCCGCCTGGGCCACTCCCATCCGGCCGTAGATCTGAAGGGTCGCGTCGTTGTCGACGGCGCCGTGCTCGTCCAGGACCCCGCAGTGACCGTGGTCGGTGAACTCGTCCAGGCACAGGTCGCTCATCAGCACGACGTCGTCGCCGAACTCCCGGGACAACTCCCCCAGGGCCCGGTTCAGGACCCCGTCGGGCCGGGTGGCGCCGCTGCCGACCGCGTCCTGGCTGGTCGGCACCCCGAACAGCATCACGGCGCCGACACCGGCGTCCGCGGCCTCGTGGACGGTGGCCTTGAGGCTGTCGATGCTGTGGTGCGTCACGCCGGGCATGGCGCTGATCGGCTGCGGTTCGCTCAGCCCCTCCCGCACGAACATGGGCAGCACCAGGTCGGCGGGGTGCACCCGCACCTCCGCGGTCAGACGGCGCAGGGCGGGTGTGGCGCGCAGTCGGCGCGGGCGGTGCAGCGGGAAACTCATGAAGGCCATCTTCTCTCGGTCGGGGACGGGGTCGGTGCGGGTGCCGGCCGATCTCGCGGACGGCGAACTCTGCCGACGGGATCGGCTCCGGCCGCGGCGGTGAGCCCGGTCACTGCGGAGGGTCGGCCGCCGGCAGCGGATCGGTGGGTTCCCGGTGGACGGCCCGGACGACGGCGCGCACGAGGTCCTCGGGACGGGTGGTCGCGGCGACGGCGGCCGGGGTCGTGCCGACTTCTTCGGCGGCCCGGGCCGTCGTGGTGCCGATCGCGACGAGCGGGCAGGGGTCCCCGGCCGCGAGCCACCGGCGGGCCGTGGACGGCGAGGTGGCGACGACGGCGTCCGGGCGGGCGTCCTGCGCCTCGGCGACGGTGCGCGGATCGCCGTCGCCCCGCGGGCCGGGAGACGACAGGGACCGGTCCGCGTCCGCCGGGTAGTCGACGGTGTGGTAGGCCGTGACGGTCTCCACCGCCCAGCCGGCACTCGTGAGCCGGTGGTGGAGCGTGCCGGCCGCGAGGTCGGAGTGGGGCAGCAGGACGGGCCGCGCGGTCTGCTCGCGGGCCGGCCACGCCGCGGCCAGGGTCTCGGCGCTGGACGGGCCGTCCGGCACCAGGTCGACGTGCACGCCGGCGGCTGCGAGGGCGTCGGCGGTGGCGGGCCCGACGGCGGCGACCCGCACGCAGCCGCCGCTCAGCAGGTCCGGGAGGGTGCGGCCGAGAGCCCCGGCCCGGCCGGTCAGGGCGGTGACGGTCGTGGCGCTGGTGACCGCAAGCCAGCCGTAGCGGCCGCCGCCCAGGCCCGCGAGGGCGGCGTCGAACCGCGCGACGTCGTCGGGCCACGAGAAGTCGATGACGGGCACCGCCAGCACCGTGGCCCCGGCGTTCCGCAGGGCCGCGCCGAGCAGCCCGGCGCGGTCCGGTCCCCGGGTGAGCGCGACCACCCGGCCGGCGAGGGGTCGGCCCGGGTCGGCCGGCCGCGGCGCGGGGCTCACTGGTCGTCGGTGTCCGTGGGAGCGGTACCCGTCCGGTCGGAGTCCATGACCTCGCCCCCCGACGCGACGCCACGGCCGATACCCGCCGCGCCCCCGAGGGTGGCATCGGCCGGTATCAGGTCGGCGGCCCCGGCGTCGAGCAGCGTCTCGGCGAGCCGGATCCCGAGCTCGCGTGCCGCGGTGACCGCCTCGGCCCTCAGAGCACCGGACGCGTCGGTGACCGGTCCGGACGCCATCGTGCTCGCGGAGCGCCGCAGCAGCCGGGTGCCGTCGGGCGAGCCGACCACCGCATCCAGGTGCAGCGCGCCGTCCTGGACCCGGGCGAGCGCCCCGACGGGCGCGGAACACCCCGCCTCGAGCCGCGCCAGCAGCGCCCGTTCGGCGGTGACAGCGGCGCGGGTCTGCCCGTCGTCGAGCGCGGCCATCGCGGCGGCGAGTTCCCCGCCGCTGCCTTGCCCACCGCTGCCTTCCCCACCGCGGGCCAGGTCCTCGCTGCGCACCTCGACGGCGAGCGCTCCCTGGCCGGGAGCGGGCAGCATGACGGACGGGTCGAGGAAGTCGGTGACCGCGTTCAGCAGGCCGAGCCGGGACAGGCCGGCCGCGGCGAGGACGACGGCGTCGAGCTCGCCGCTGGTGACCCGGCCCAGCCGGGTGGGCACGTTCCCGCGCAGGTCGACGACGGCCAGGTCCGGTCGGGCGGCCCGCAGCTGGGCGGCGCGGCGGGGGGAGCCGGTGCCCACCCGCGCGCCCGCCGGTAGCTCGGCGAGGGCGAGCCCGTCCCGGGCGCACAGCACGTCCCGCACGTCGGCCCGGGTCGGCACGGCGGCGATGGTCAGGCCGTCCGCGGGCGCGGAGGGGAGGTCCTTGAGCGAGTGCACGGCGACGTCGCAGTCAGAGTGCAGCAGGGCGTCCCGCAGCGCGGTGACGAACACACCGGTGCCGCCGATCTGCGCCAGCGGGGCCCGGTTGACGTCGCCCTCGGTGCGGACCCGGACCAGCTCGACGTCGAACCCGCCGAGCTCGGCCAGCGCGTCCCCCACCATGCCGGACTGGGTGACGGCCAGGTCGCTGCCGCGCGTGCCGAGCCGCAGTCGGGTGCCGACCGGGACCAGCGGTTCACCCACGGTCGGGGGCCCCCGCGGGAGGAACGCCGGGTCCGGGGGACGGCGCCGCGTCGGCCGGCGGACCAGCCGGGTTGACGGACAGGTCGCACGCGTCGGACCCGGCGACCGTCGGTACCGCGCGCCGCTGGTTGGCGCAGCAGCCCGGCCGGCACACGTCGTACCAGGGTCCCAGTGCGGTCTCGGCGGGACGCGGGCCGCCCTCGACCCGTTCGGCAATCAGATCGGCTAGCCCGGTGATGAACGCGGCGTGGGTGCCCGGGGTCGGGGTGCGCACCGCGGCGAGGCCGAGATCGGCGCAGGTCTGCAGGGCCTCGGTGTCCAGGTCCCAGACGACCTCCATGTGGTCGCTGACGAACCCGAGCGGCACCAGCAGGACGCCCGCGACGCCGCGCCCGGGCAGTTCGGCCAGGGCGTCGTTGACGTCGGGCGCGAGCCATGGCACCTGCGGCGGACCCGACCGGGACTGGTAGACCAGCGACCAGTCGATGTCCCCGCCGCCGTCGCTGCCGGTGGCCCGCTCCATGATGACCCGGGCATTGGCCAGGTGCTGGGCGACGTAGGCAGAGCCCTGCTCGAACTCCCGGTCCCGGGGGCCGGAGGCGGCCGCGTCGGTGTCCGGGATGGAGTGGGTGCAGAACAGGACGTGGATCCGCCCCTCCCGCCCGGCCTCGGCGAGCTTGGCGCGGACCTGTCCGAGGCCGACGGCGACGCCCTCCACGAAGGGGGCGAGGAACCCGGGGTGGTCGAAGTACTGCCGGACCTTGTCGATCCGCAGCTTGCCGACCAGGTCGCGCTCGAGCAGCGCCTTGCCGAAGTCCTCCCGGTACTGGCGGCAGCTGGAGTAGCTGGAGTAGGCGCTGGTCGTGATGGCGAGCACGCGCCGGTGTCCGTCCGCGTGCGCCTGCTCGAGCACGTCCCCGATGTAGGGCGCCCAGTTGCGGTTGCCCCACAGCAGCGGCGTCTCGATGCCGCGGGCGGTCAGTTCCGCGGACAACGCGGCGTGCAGGTCCCGGTTCAGGGCGTTGATCGGGCTGACGCCGCCGAAGTGCCGGTAATGGTGCGACACCTCCTCGAGTCGCTCGTCCGGGATGCCGCGACCGCGGGTGACGTTGCGCAGGAACGGGATGACGTCGTCCTGTCCTTCCGGACCGCCGAAGGAGGCGAGGACGACGGCGTCGTACGCGGCGGGCGGCTGTTCGGGGGCGTGTTCGGTCTCGAGCGCGGGCGTCGTCATCGCAGCACCCCCGCGACGTCGGCGGGGTCGATCCGGCGGCCGGTGTAGAAGGGGACCTCCTCGCGCACGTGCAGCCGGGCGTCCGCGCTGCGCAGGTGTCGCATCAGGTCCACCAGGTCGGTCAGCTGCGGCGCCTCCAGACCGAGCAACCACTCCCAGTCGTTCAGCGCGAAGCACTGCACGGTGTTGGCGATCACCTGCGGGTAGTCCCGGCCGGCCAGCCCGTGGTCGCGCAGCATCCGGCCTCGATCGGCCGGGTCCAGCAGGTACCAGTCGTAGGAGCGCACGAACGGGTAGACGCACATCCAGTCCTCCGCCGGCACCCCGCGGAAGTAGGACGGCGAGTGCTCCTTGGCGAACTCGGCCTCCCGGTGCACGCCCATGGACGAGAACACGAGCCGGGTGGCGGCGAGCGTCTCGGTGCGGCGCAGCGTGCGCAGGGCCTCCTGCAGCGCGTCGGGCTGCTGCGCGTGCATCCAGACCATGACGTCGGCGTCGGCGCGCATCCCCGACACGTCGTAGAAGCCGCGGACGGTCACGCCCTGCTCGGCGAGCGTGCCGGTCAGGGCGCCGAGCTCGCCCACCGGTGCGGCCGGCGACGGCGATGCGGTGCGGGCGAAGACCGCCCAGAGGGTGAAGGGGTCGCCGGTGGACACGGCGGAGGCAGGGGTCTGCAGGTCGGGAGCAGTGGTCATGCTCCCCAGTCTGCCCCGATCGATCGGTCGATGCGAACCGGGTCGACGTGATTTTCTACAAGTCGTCGAAAATCTGGGCGGCCTGGGCCCGGCTGTCCGCGACGACCGCCGCGAGCCCGTTCCCGGCGACCCAGCCCCCGACCACGGCGAGCGCTCCGCGCCCGGTGCCGGCGGCGCGCGCGGCGGTGCGGATCCGCGCCACCCGGCCGGCGTGGCCCAGGCCGGCGGCGGGCAGGGCGCCGGGCCAGCGGACGACGTCGCCGTCCAGCACCGCGGCGGCGTCGATCCCGTCCCGGCCGAGGCCGAGCAGCACCCCCGCGTCGTGGCGGGCGGTCTCGAGCACGTGCGCGTCGTCGGCGTAACGGGCGGCGTGCTCACCGGGCCGGCCGTAGGAGAGCCGCAGCACGTGCGTGCCGGGGCCGGCGGTCTGTGCCAACCAGTCCCACTTCGCGGTGGCGTGAGTGAGGGCCTTCGCCTCGACACCGGCCATGTCGGCGCCGACGAGCACGCCGGTGCCGCGGGGATGGGCGTCCAGGGCCGGGCAGCGCAGGACGAGCGTGGCCAGGGTGACCGGGGCACCGACGGGGGTGGGTAGGTCCGCCAGGGACGGGAGGGCGCTGCCGAGCAGCGGGATCGCCGCACCGGCACCGGCGGCCAGCACCACGCGGTCGGCCAGTACCGTTCGTGTCCGGGCGGGTTGCCCCGGTGCCGCGGCGGTGACTTCCCAACCGTCCCCGGAGCGCCGCAGCCCGGTGACCGGGGTGCCGGTGCGGATCCGCCCCCCGGCGTCCTGGATGCGGTGCACGAGCGCGTCGACGATCCGGTGCATCCCGCCGCGGATCGAGGCGACCGCCGAACCGGCCTTCGCGGTGCCCCGCAGCCGGGCCACACCCGCGGCCAGCGAGCCGGTGTCGGCCATCGCGGCCAGCAGGCCGGGCGCGACGGTCTGAGGGTCGAGCTGGTCCGGGTCGGCGGCGTGCACGCCCGAGACGATGGGCCGGACGAGCCGGTCGAGGACCTGCTCCCCCATCCGGCGTCGCACCAGCTCACCGAGACTGGTCGGGGCGGCAGCGCCGGGACGCAGTTCGGCCGGGATCGGGTCGATCGCGTCGCGCCGGACCCGGTCCAGGGCGGCCGGCCCGAGAGCGGCCCGCAGGGCGGGGTCGTCCAGGTCGGTGGGGATGCCCAGCAGCCCTGCCCGGGGCAGTGGCCAGGTGCCGTCCCGGTGCGCGATCCAGGCTCCGGTCGGGTCCGGGGCCACGATGTCGGCCTCGAGGCCGAGGTCGCGCGCCAGGTCGGCGACGGCGGGGACACGGGTGGCGAAAGACTCGGCGCCGGCGTCGAGGGCGAGCCCGGCCACCTCGTGCCGGGCCACGCACCCGCCGGCGACGGCGGCGGCGTCGAGCACGAGCACGTCCAGGCCCGCGGCAACGGCCCGTTCGGCGACGAGCAGCCCGGCGACGCCGGCCCCGATCACGCACACACCGGCCCGCTCGACCCGGTCGACGACGGCCGCGGCGCTGGGCCGCGGCGTCGGTTCGCTCACTGCGGCACCTCGTGGACGAGGTCGACGACGCGGGTGAGCACGTCCGGTTCGGTCGACGGCGGGACGCCGTGGCCGAGGTTGACGACGTGGCCGGGCGCCGCGTCCCCCCGCCGCAGCACGTCGCGCACGTGGGGCTCGAGCACGTTCCACGGCGCGGCGAGCAAGGCGGGGTCGATGTTGCCCTGCAGGGGTACGACCCCACCGAGCCGGCGGGACGCCTCGTCCAGCGGCAGCCGGTAGTCGACGCCGACGGCGGTCGCGCCGGCGGCATGCATCGCGGGCAGCAGTTCACCGGTGCCGGTGCCGAAGTGGATCCGCGGCACGGGCAGGTCCGCGACGTGGGCGAACGCACGGGCGGAGGCCGGGGCGGCGTGGGCTTCGTAGTCGGCCGCCGAGAGAGAACCGGCCCAGGAGTCGAACAGCTGGCAGGCCGAGGCGCCCGCCTCGAGCTGCGCACGCAGGAACGCGCCGGACAGGTCGGCCGCCCAGGTGGTCAGCGCCTGCCAGGTCTCCGGGTCGGCGTGCATCAGGGTGCGGGGACCGAGGTGGTCGCGGGATGGGCCGCCCTCGACCAGGTAGGCGGCGAGGGTGAAGGGGGCGCCGGCGAAGCCGATCAGGGGGGTGCCACCCAGCTCGCTGACGGTCAGGGCGACCGCCTCCCGGATCGCGGTGAAGTCGACGTCCTCGAGGGACGGCAGGGCGGCGACGTCCGACGCGGTCCGCACCGGGGAGCCGAGCACCGGCCCACGGCCGGGCACGATGTCCACGTCGACGCCGGCGAGGCGCAGGGGCACGACGATGTCGGAGAAGAAGATGGCCGCGTCTACGTGGTGCCGACGGACGGGTTGCAGGGTGATCTCGGCGGCCAGGTCGGGACGCAGGCAGGACTCGAGCATCCCGACGCCCTCCCGCGCGGCCCGGTACTCGGGCAGGGATCGGCCGGCCTGCCGCATGAACCAGACGGCCCGCGGCCCGGTCCGCTCGCCGCGAAGTGCTCGCAGCAGGGCACTGCCGGTGGTGCGGCCGTCCGCGAGCGGGTGGTCAGCGGGCAGCACGGGGACGGGGGCGTCGTTCATGATCCACGATTCTGCCCGCCGGGCCGGGCACACGGCGAATCCCACCCGCCGGGCCGGGCGCCCGAGGTGACCGACATCCCTCCGCCGCGGCCGTCCCGGAACCCGGTGCAGCGGTTACCATGGACGCGTTGTGCCTCTTCTCTCATTGGTCGCGTCCCACGCGGATCAGGATCTCGAGACCATCGCCCGACTGAGCGATGGCCATGCCGGTCTGCCCAGCCGACTGATCGATGGCACCGACATCCACGGCGTGGTCTCACTCGCCACCTGCAACCGGTTCGAGTTGTATCTCGACGTCGATCGGGATGCCGACCTGGACGCGGTCCGCAACGCCGTCGTCGAGACGGTCGCGGCGGACGCACCGGTGAGTCCGGAGACCGCCCGCACGGCGTTCCGGATGCTGAGCGGCCGCACCGTCGCCGAGCACCTGTTCGCCGTGGTCGCCGGGCTGGATTCGGCGGTCATCGGCGAACGGGAGATCGCCGGTCAGGCCCGCCGGGCGCTCGGTTCCGCGCAGGCCCACCATCACGCCACGGGCGCATTGATCCGCCTGTTCGAGACGGCCGCGCGCACCGGCAAGGACGTCGGGGCGTCGACCACACTCGGGGCGCGTGGCCGCTCCATCGTCTCCGTGGCGCTGGACCTGGCCGCGGACATCGCCAGCGCCCCACTGGCCGGGGCCACCGCCGTCGTCATCGGCACCGGCGCGTACGCCGGCGCCACTCTGGCCTCGCTGCGCGAACGTGGCTGCACCGACATCCGGGTGTTCTCCGGGTCCGGCCGCGCAGCCGCGTTCGTCGCCAAGCGTGGCGGCACCGCCGTCGACGTCGCCGGTCTGCCCGCCGCCATCGCACAGGCCGACATCCTCGTCGGCTGCAGTGGCTCCCGCCGACGGGTCACCGCCGAGCAGTTGGCCGCCGCCCTCCCGGACGGGCATCCCCTCACGGTCGTCGATCTCGCGCTCTCCCGCGACTTCGAACCCGAGGTCGGCGACCTGCCCGACGTCGAGCTGATCACCCTCGAGTCGGTGCGCCTGGCTGCCCCGAGCGAGGCGACGCTGCCGGTGCTGCAGGCGATGGACATCGTCTCCCACGCCGCCGCCGACTTCCACGACAAGCAGGCCGCCCGCGACGTCGACGGTGCCATCGTGGCCCTGCGCCGGCACACCATGGCCGTGCTCGAGACCGAGCTCGACCGGGTACGCGCCCAGCACGGCTGCACCGCTGCCGCGGAGGAGGTCGAGTTCGCGATGCGCCGCATGGTCAAGTCCCTGCTGCACGTCCCGACGGTACGCGCGAAGGAACTGGCGGCCCGCGGCGAGCAGGACACCTACATCGAGGGTCTGCGCGCCGTCTACGGCATCGAGCCGATCAGCCGGGCACCCAGGCGCCTCGACGCTACGGCGGCCGCGACGGTTCCGGCTGTGCACCCCGCCGACCTCCCCCGGCAGGCCACCGGTACCGACGACGCCGGCGTGGACCCGGAATGTGACGTGTCGAGCTGCCCGTTCCCCCCTGACGCGCCACCCCTTGGACTGAGCACTCCTACTCGGCGGTAAGCTGACCGCACCCGGGGTCGTCGGCACCGCCGACGCCCGGGTCAGCGGTCGTCGTCCCGGCAGAGGAGCGTGCGGACATCATGGCCTCGGAGACCCCCGCATCCCCCGGGCGTAGCACCCGGCTGCCGCGCGAGGAGCGCCGCCGGCAGCTGCTCGCCGCCGCCCACCACGTGTTCGTCACCCACGGGTATCACGCCGCCGCGATGGACGAGATCGCGGTCACCGCGCACGTGAGCAAGCCCGTGCTCTATCAGCACTTCCCCGGCAAGCTCGAGCTCTATCTCGCCCTGCTCGATGAGCACCTCGCCGGGCTGACCACCCAGCTCAAGCGGGCACTGACCACCGCCGAGACCAATGCCGAGCGGGTCCGCAACAGCGTCGCCGCCTATTACGAGTTCGTCGCCCGGGATGATCAGGCCCACCGGTTGGTGTTCGAGTCGGACCTGCTGAACGACCCCGCCGTCGCCGCCCGCCTCGAGGAGTTCCATCGCGCCTATGCCGAGGCGGTGGGCCGGGTGATCGTGGAGGACACCGATCTGCCGCTGGACCAGGCCGTCATGCTCGGCCGCGCCCTGACCGGTTCGGCCCAGGTCAGCGCCCGTTACTGGGTGCAGGCCGGGGGCATCGACCAGGCCACCGCGGTGGACCTCATCGCCCGGCTGGCCTGGCGCGGGATCGGCGGCTTTCAGCGCAGAGCGGACGATCCGGGCGCTGACGGGGCCCACCCCTAGACTGGAGCCGATGTGGCCCCGGCCCGCTGATCACCCGGTCACGGTCGGCGCAGCCACGACTGACCGCTTGCGAACGTGAGGAGACCACGGCGTGGAGATCAAGATCGGCATCCAGAACGTGGGCCGGGAGATCGTCTTCGAGTCGGACCAGACCGCGGACGCGGTTGCGGCGGCCGTGGCCGAGAGCCTGGCCAAGGGCACGGTGCTGACGCTGACGGACACCAAGGGCCGCCAGATCATCGTTCCGAGCGCGGTGCTCGCGTACGTGGAGGTCGGCACCGAGGAGCAGCGCCGCGTCGGTTTCGGCGCACTGCTGTGATCCACGGCGACGCGACCGCCACGGCCCCGACGTAGGCCGCGGCCGTGGCGCACACGATCCCCTGGATCCGCCCGGAGGACGCCCAGCAGGAGCTGGCCGAGTCTCTTGCGGCGTTGCGTGCCGCCACGAACGTGCCCGCCGCGTTCTCCCCGGCGGTGCTCGGGGAGACCGCCGCCGCGGTCCGTGATTACCAGTTGCCGGAAACCGACGCCACGAATGTCCCGTTCGTCACCATCGACCCGCCCGGCAGCCTGGATCTGGACCAGGCGCTGCACATCGAGCGTGCGCGGGGCGGCTACCGGGTTCGGTACGCCATCGCGGACCTGCCCGCGTTCGTGCCACTGGGTGGTGCGCTCGACGCGGAGACCCGCCGTCGCGGGCAGACGTTCTACGCCCCGGACGGCAGGATCCCCCTGCACCCGGCCGCGATCAGCGAGGACGCCGCGTCCCTGCTGCCGGGCCGGACCCGGGGGGCCTACCTGTTCACCCACCGGCTCGACGCCGACGGCGCCGTCACCGACACGTGTCTGACCCGCGCGGCCGTCCGCAGCCGCGCCCGGCTGGACTACGAGTCCGTCCAGCGCAGCCTCGACGACGGCACCGCCGACGAGCTGCTCACGCTGCTGCGCGAGGTGGGCCGGCTCCGGGTCGAGCAGGAACGGCTCCGCGGTGGGGCGAGCCTGAACCTGCCCGAGCAGCAGATCGTCCGCTCGGACGGCGGCTATGCCCTGCGCAGCCGGCCGACCCACCCGATCGAGGACGCCAACGCCCAGATCTCCCTGCTGACCGGGATGAGCGCGGCCCGGATGATGCTCGACGGCGGGGTGGGGGTGCTGCGGACCATGCCGGCCCCGGACCCGGGATCGATCGAGCGCTACCGCGATCAGGCCCGGACACTGGGCCACCCGTGGCCGGCCACCACCAGCTACGGCGAGTTCCTGCGCAGCCTGCGCCCGGACCGGGCGGCTGATCTCGCCCTGCTGCACGCGGCCACGTCATTGTTCCGCGGTGCCGGCTACACCGCCTTCGACGGCGCGCCGCCGCCTCATCCCGAACAGTCGGCCGTGGCGGCCCCGTACGCGCACACCACCGCCCCGCTGCGCCGCCTCGTCGACCGTTTCGTTCTGCCCGTCTGCCTGGCCATCGTCGAGGCCCGGCCGGTGCCCGACGAGATGCGCCGGGCTCTGCCCGACCTGCCCGAACTGATGCGGGACTCCGACCGTCGGGCCGGGGAGCTCGACCGGTCCGCTCTCGAGGCCGTCGAGGCGGCCGTGCTCGCGGCGCACGTCGGCCAGCACTTCGACGCCGTCGTCCTCGTCGGCACCGAGAGCGGTGCCGGCAACGGGACCGGGAACGGTCGCGGGCACACCGACGCGGCCGACGTGCCCGCCGGAACCACGGGCAATGGCAACCGGCCCGCACCGTCGGGCACGATCCAGCTGCTCGATCCCGTGGTGAGCGCCCGATGCACCGGGACCATGACCACCGGGTCCCGGGTCCGGGCCCGGTTGACGTCCGCCGACATCCGCCGGGGCAGCGTCAGGTTCGAGCTCGCCTGACCCGGGTTCAACGCCCGACGGGCGTCGGCGTGATCCGGGTCGCACCGGCGAACCGTCCGGAGGCGGTAGAATGAGCCCGTATTCACGGATGCCCGGTCGTCAGCACGTGTACCGACCGGTGCCGCCACCGCCGCGGTCACGAGGTCGCGAGTCGGCGACTCCCGGTCTTGATCCGGCGAGATGCGGCACCGCAGACAGACCGCCCGGAAGCACGGCCCCGCCCTGCGGCAGCGCCAGCCGGCACCCACCGGCGGCGACAACGCCGCCGACGGACCGTGCGGGCAACCGGCGGACCTTCGCCGGCGTTTCCCCGCGATCGGCTTCCACCACGCATGCGGACGCACGCCACCGGGCCGCCCGAGCCCGGGGTCGGCGAGACGTCCGCGGACAGATCAAGGAACGCCACCGAAGTGACCGAGACCCACGCGCACGACACCGTCCTGACGGACGACACCGGAACCGAGTCCCTCGCACCCGAGGAGACCGTCGTCAGCACCGAGGAGGCGCGCGCCGCGCGCCCCGAGACCTTCGCGGACTTCGACGTCCGCCCCGACATCGTCGAGTCCCTCGCCGATGCCGGGATCATCCACCCCTTCCCCATCCAGGCCATGACCCTGCCGGTCGCCCTCGGCGGCCACGACATCATCGGCCAGGCCAAGACCGGCACCGGCAAGACGCTGGGCTTCGGCATCCCCGTCCTGCAGCGGGTCGTCGGACCGGAGGACCCGGGCTACGCCGAGCTGCCGGCCCCGGGTGCCCCCCAGGCGCTCATCGTCGTGCCGACCCGTGAGCTGGCCGTCCAGGTGGCCGGTGACCTGACCACCGCCGCGAAGAAGCGCAACGCCCGCGTCACCGTGATCTACGGGGGACGCGCCTACGAGCCGCAGATCGAGGCACTGCAGCAGGGCGTCGACGTCGTCGTCGGCACCCCGGGCCGGCTGATCGACCTGCTGCGGCAGCGCCACCTCGTCCTCAAGAACGTCAAGATCGCCGTCCTCGACGAGGCCGACGAGATGCTCGACCTCGGCTTCCTGCCGGACGTCGAGCGCCTGATGGCGGAGCTTCCCGACGTGCGGCAGACGCTGCTGTTCTCCGCCACCATGCCCGGGCCCGTGGTCGCCATGGCCCGCCGCTACATGAGCCGGCCGACCCACATCCGGGCCGCCGACCCCGACGAGGGCGTCACCAAGGCCGACATCCGCCAGGTCATCTACCGGGCCCACTCCCTGGACAAGGACGAGGTCGTGGCCCGCATCCTCCAGGCCGAGGGTCGTGGGCGGACCATCATCTTCACCAAGACCAAGCGCTCGGCCGCCAAGCTGGCCGATGAGCTGACCCACCGCGGATTCGCGGCCGGCGCCATCCACGGTGACCTCGGTCAGGGCGCCCGCGAGCAGGCGCTGCGGGCCTTCCGGAACAACAAGGTCGACGTGCTCGTCGCCACCGACGTCGCCGCCCGCGGCATCGACGTCACCGACGTCACCCACGTGATCAACCTGCAGTGCCCCGAGGACGAGAAGACCTACCTGCACCGGGTCGGCCGCACCGGTCGAGCCGGCAACAAGGGCACCGCGGTCACGTTCGTCGACTGGGAGGACATGCCGCGCTGGGGGCTGATCAACCGCGCGCTGGGCCTGGACGTGCCCGAGCCGGTCGAGACCTACTCCTCCTCCGAGCATCTGTACACCGATCTGGACATCCCGGCCGGGACCAAGGGCCGACTGCCGCGCAGCAAGCGCACGCATGCGGGCCTGGATGCCGAGGAGCTCGAGGATCTGGGCGAGACCGGCAAGCGGGGCGGCTCGTCCGACCGCTCCGGCGGCCGCGGCCGTTCGGGCTCGGATCGTTCGGGCGGGCGCTCGCGTTCCGGTGGCCGCAACCGTTCGGGCGGTGGCGCCGGGCGCGACGGCGAGCGCGGTTCGCGGTCGTCCGAGCGGCCCGCCGCCGAGCGATCCTCCGAGCGGGGCGCCTCGGAGCGGCCCGCCTCCGAGGGCGGCGAACCGACGTCCGGTGAGCGGACCCGCTCCCCGCGGCGTCGCACCCGGACCCGCCGCCGCAACGGCGAGGTCGTGCAGGGCACGCCGTCCCCCGCTGCCGACTGAGGTGACCGCGTCGCACCACGCGCCTTCCCCCGGCGCTTCCCCGGAGGGCTCGCCTCTGGCCTGCTGGCCCCCGGAGGGTGACCTCGTGGTGCAGGCGGACAACGCCGCGTACCTGCCGACGCTGCCGGACGCCTCGTTCCGGATGATCTACATCGACCCGCCGTTCAACACGGGTCGCTCGCGGCACCGGCAGACCATGACGCTCACCCGCTCCCCCGACGGGGCGGGTGAACGTCGCGGCTTCCACGGCCGCTCCTACACGACGCTCAAGGGCGATCTGACCAGCTACGACGACGCGTTCGGCGACTACTGGGAGTTCCTCGAACCGCGACTGCTGCACGCGTGGCGGCTGCTCACCGACGACGGCACCTTCTACCTGCACCTGGACTACCGCGAGGTGCACTACGCCAAGGTGCTGCTCGACGCCCTCTTCGGCCGGGAGTGCTTCCTCAACGAGATCGTCTGGGCCTACGACTACGGCGGCCGCAGCACGCGGCGCTGGCCCGCCAAGCACGACACCATCCTGGTGTACGTCAAGGACCCGCAACGGTACTGGTTTCGACTCCACGGAGGTGAACCGGGAGCCCTACATGGCCCCCGGCCTGGTCACCCCGGAGAAGGCGGCGCGCGGCAAGCTGCCCACCGATGTGTGGTGGCACACCATCGTCTCCCCCACGGGCCGGGAGAAGACCGGGTACCCGACGCAGAAACCGGTCGGGCTGCTGCGGCGGATGGTCGCCGCGTCCTCCGCGCCCGGGGACTGGGTGCTGGACTTCTTCGCCGGCTCCGGCACCCTCGGGGCGGCGGCGCGGGCACTGGACCGCCGGTTCGTGTGCGTGGACGACAACCCGCCGGCGATCGAGACGATGCGCCGCCGATTCGGCGACACCGCCCACTACCTCAGCCTCTGACCGGTCGGCGTGGCTCAGGACGGCGAACGGCCGTGCCCGTGGCCTGCTCCTCGATCGCGGCGAGCACCGCCGGGTCGGTGGTGTGCTCGCCGAGCCGATTCGGCTTGCCGTGCCCGTGGTAGTCACTGGATCCGGTGACGAGCAGCCCGTGCCGCGCGGCGTACTCGCGCAGCCACCGCCGGCCGGCCGGCGGGTTGTCCCGGTGGTCGACCTCCACGCCGGCCAACCCGGCGTCGACCATGGTGTCGAACACGTCCTCGGCGACCACCCGGCCCCGGGCACTGGCGAGCGGGTGAGCGAACACCGGGACGCCGCCCGCCCGCCGCACCAGTTCCACCATGTGCGCCGGATCCGGTGCGTGGTGACCGACGTAGTACCCCGCGCGCGGGTGCAGCATGCTGGCGAAGGCCTGCGACCGGGTCCGGACGACGCCGACGTCGACCAGCGCGTCGGCGATGTGCGGACGGCCCACGGTCGAGCCCGGCGCGACGAACCGCTGCACGGTGGGCCAGTCGATCGGGTAGTCCGCAGCGAGCAGGCCCACCATCCGCTCCGCCCGGACGAGCCGGGAGGCGCGGCTGGCCTCGACCGTGGCGAGCAGGGCGGCGTCGTCGGGGTCGTGCAGATAGCTGAGCAGGTGGACGCTGACCCGGTCCGCCGTCTGGCAGGTGATCTCCATCCCCGGCACGAAGGCCAGCCCGAGGCCGACGGCGGCGTCCCCGGCGGGCCCCCAGCCGGCCGTGGTGTCGTGATCGGTCAGGGCGAACGCGGTCAGACCCGCCTCGGCAGCCTGCTCCGCGACCACCGCGGGCGAACCCGTCCCGTCCGAACGGGACGAGTGGGTGTGCAGGTCGATGGTCATCGACCCATCTTCCCACCGGGAGTGATGCCCCGGCCCGGCGGGAAACGCCGCAGCTGGCACTCGGCCGACGCCGCGGTGAGAGAATGGCACGGTGATGGAATCCCAGCAGCAGCCCGACCCGTCCCTGTCCGCCGACGCTCCCACCGCCGAGACCTCGAGCGCCGCCCAACCCCTCCAGGACCGGGTGAACAACCGCTCGCAGCGGCCCGAGTCGAAAGCGTTCAAGGAGTTCATGGCGGGCCAGTGGGCGCCCGCCGACACCGCCACGCCCGAGCGGGACGCCGTCGCCCCGTTCGCCGCCGAGCGTCGCCGGCGGATCTCCGCCGCGTTCCCCGGCGAGCGGCTCGTGCTGCCGGCCGGGCCGCTGAAGGTCCGCTCCAACGACACCGACTACCGGTTCCGCCCGCACTCGGCGTTCGCGCACCTGACCGGACTGGGCGTCGACCACGAGGCCGAGGCCGTCCTGGTGCTGGAGCCGGTCGAGTCGGGTACCGGTGACGACGGCGGCGGCCACGAGGCCACCCTGTACTTCCGCCCCCTGGCGGGCCGCGACTCGGAGGACTTCTACGCCAGCGCCCGGTACGGCGAGTTCTGGATCGGCCCTCGCCCCACCCTGGCCGAGCTCAAGGCCCGGCTGGGACTGCGCACCGCGGACCTGTCCGAGCTGGAGGTCGCGGTCACCAAGGATGTCGGCGTCACCGCGATCGGCGGCACCGGGGTGCGCCTGGTCCGGGAGGTCGACCTGGACGTCGACGCGCTGGTGGACACCGCGCGGATCAACACCGGCGTCGACCTGCCCGAGGCGGACGCGCTCGACGGCGCGCTCACCGAAGCCCTCTCGGAACTCCGCCTGATCAAGGACGAGCACGAGGTGGAACGGCTGCGCGACGCCGTCGGCGCCACCGTCCACGGCTTCGAGGACGTCGTCGCCGCCCTACCCCGCGCCGTCGCCCACCGCCGCGGCGAGCGCGTCGTCGAGGGCGCCTTCTTCGCCCGGGCCCGCCAGGACGGCAACGACCTGGGTTACGAGACGATCGCCGCCGGGGGGCCGAACGCGACCATCCTGCACTGGATCCGCAACAACGGAACCGTGCGCGACGGCGAGCTGCTGCTGCTCGATGCCGGTGTCGAGGACGAGTCCCTGTATACCGCCGACGTCACCCGCACCCTACCGGCCAACGGCCGCTACTCGCCGGTGCAGCGTCGCGTGTATGAGGCGGTGCTCGCCGCCGCGGACGCCGCGTTCCAGGCCGCCCGGCCGGGCAACCGGTTCCGGGATGTGCACGCCGCCGCCATGACGGTGCTGGCGCAGAAGCTGGACGAGTGGGGTCTGCTGCCGGTGAGCGTCGAGGAGGCGCTCAGCCCCGAGGGCCAGCACCACCGCCGCTGGATGCCGCACGGCACCAGCCACCACCTGGGCCTGGACGTGCACGACTGCGCGCAGGCGAAGCGGGAGCTCTACCTCGACGGCGTGATCACCGAGGGCATGGTGTTCACCATCGAACCGGGCCTCTACTTCAAGGCCGAGGATCTGGCCGTGCCCGAGGAGTACCGCGGCATCGGCGTCCGGATCGAGGACGACGTGCTGATCACCGCCGACGGCAACGAGAACCTCTCCGCCGCCCTGCCCCGCACCGCGGACGACGTCGAGGCGTGGATGGCGGGCATTCTCGGCTCGGCCTGAGGGGCACTGGTGTGAGCCGGTTCCGGTGTGTGACGAGCCGCGACGAACGCCGCCGGATCGCTGCGGCAGAGGCGCTCGTCATCAAGGACGATCCGGTCGACCTGGCCGAAGTTCGGGCGATCCAGGAAGACATCGCCGCGCTGCATGAGGGGTGAGGTTCACCGGCTCCCCGCACCACGATCAGTGGTCGCGCTGTTGCCCGTCGGGGCTCTGCACGGCGCCGTCCGCGCTGTCGTCGGCGGAAGACGTTCCCGCCGGCCGGGACTCGTCGTCCCCGCCACGATCGTCCGCGGCGGCCGTGCGCCCGACCGCCGAGGAACCGGCCGCCGAGGCTCCGGAGCGCTGCTGCGCCTCATCGACCCGGACCCCGAACTGTGGCCGTCCGTCCGGCAGATCGGGGAACTGACCGCGCGGGGTCGACCGGTCGGCTCCAGCGTCGCCGGCACGCGGATCGCGGTTGTCCGGTCGCTGACCGTCGAACGGCTCGTCGCCGCGGCCACCCTGACCGCCACGCTGGGGCTGGTACGCCGGACCGGTGTAGGGGCCCGGCTCACCGCCGGGGCGACCACCCTGTGGCTGCCCGGGGACCGGTTGCCCGGAAACTCCCGGCCGCGGCGGCGGGGCCCAGGGGTCCGAGGGCCGGCCCTGCTGCGGGGAACCCACGGGCGGCTGCCCCGGTTGGGGCGGCGCCCCCCAGGGGCCCGGCTGACCGGGGTTCCCCGCGGGAGGCTGGCCGTACGGACCCGGCTGCGGCGGCCCGTACTGGGGCCCGGCCGGCGGCCGGCCCTGCGGACCGCCCTGGGGGCCGCCGTACTGTGGGCCCTGCGGGCCTTGCATACCCGGCGTCGTGGCGGTACGGGGATCTCCCGGAACCTGGCGCACCTGCAGGTTCTGCAGTTCGTTGCGGGCCTGGCCGGACACCTCCCGATCGACGACGACGTCGAACGAGGAGGCGATCACCTGGCTGGTCGAGGAGAAGTCGCGCTTGCCGCGCTGCATGGCGTAGCTGACGACGCCGATGATCATCCAGAACACCGCGCCGATCAGCACCGAGGGGATCAACGCCGCGAGCCCCCCGCCGCTGCCGCCGAACAGCGAGAACAGCAGGCCGATGAACAGACCGAACATGGCGCCGCTCGCGGCACCGGAGAGGGCCACCCGCGGGTAGCTGAGCTTGCCGGTGACCACCTCGACGCTCTTCAGGTCGTTGCCGACGATGCTCACGTGTTGCACCGGGAAGTCGTGATCGGCCAGGTAGTCGACGGCTTTCTGGGCGTCCAGGTAGGAACCGTACCGGCCGACGGTCTCGCCGTCGGGCAGGCTCCGGCCCCGGAGGGACGCATTTGCTCCACTGAACATGTTGGACATGGGGCCATTCTCTCCCGATCCCCTGACCGATTGCCATGAGCGTCCTCGGAGCGGCCCGCAGGCCGCGTCACAACCGGGGCGGCCCGACGGCCGGTCACCGCCGATACGGCCCGCTCCCGTACCCTGAAACGGTGACGAATTCTCCCTCCCTGGTCTTTGTCGCGCGGTTGCTCGGCATGGACGTGTTCGAGCCGCTCGGCGAGCGCCTCGGCCGCCTGCGCGACGTCGTCGTCGTGCACCGCAGCGCGACCCGCCCGCCGCAGGTGGTGGGCATCATCGTCGAGGTGCTGGCGAAGAAACGCGTGTTCGTCGCCATGACCCGGGTGACGTCGATCGACAACGGTCAGATCCTGATCACCGGCCTGGTCAACTTCCGTCGCTTCCAGCAGCGCGGTGCCGAGATCCGCATCGCCGCGGAGCTGTTCGACCGCAAGGTCACCCTCACCGACGGCAGCGGTATCGCGACCATCGAGGACATCAGCATCGAACGTCAACGCAACGGTGACTGGTACTGCTCGCAGATGTTCGTCCGCCGCGGGCACAGCACGTCCCGGCTGCGGTCGCTGCGGCGCGGGGCGGCGCTGACCATCGACTGGTCGGACGCGTACTTCGAGGACCAGGCCGAGCCGCAGGGTGCGGTGCAGTTCCTCGCGGCGCACGAGGACCTGAAGGACGCCGACCTGGCGGACATGATGCACGAGATGAACGACAAGCGGATGCTCGAGATCGCCGCGGAGCTGCAGGACGACCGTCTCGCCGACGTCCTCCAGGAGCTGCCCGACGACGACCAGGTGCAGATCCTCTCCGCCCTGGAGACGGACCGCGCCGCCAACGTGCTCAACGAGATGGAGCCCGACGACGCCGCGGACCTGCTCTCCGATCTGCCCGAGGAGCAGAAGGAGGAGCTGCTGCAGCTGATGGAGCCCGACGACGCCGAGGACGTGCGCCGCCTGCTGGAGTACGAGGAGGGCACGGCGGGGTCACTGATGACCCCGATCCCGGTCATCCTGCCGCCCGAGGCCACCGTCGCCGAGGCCCTCGCCCACGTCCGACGGGAGGACATCTCCCCCGCGCTGGCGTCCGCCGTCTTCGTCGCCCGGCCACCCCTGGAGACCCCGACCGGCCGTTTCCTCGGCGTCGTGCACATCCAACAGCTGCTGCGGTTCCCACCGCCGGAGGCGCTGGGCAACCTGGTCGACAGGAACCTCGAACCGGTCACCGACCACACGTCCATCGTGGACGTGTCCCGGACGCTGGCCAGCTACAACCTGAATTCCCTGCCCGTGGTGAACGACGACGGGCGGCTGGTCGGCGCCGTCACCGTCGACGACGTGCTCGACGCGCTGCTGCCGCAGGACTGGCGCAGCCACGACGACACCCCGGCCGCCTCGCGGAACCCGGGTACACCGACCGGAACGCCGCTGGTTCGCGGGGCCGGCAAGGCAGGATCGACGCGGATCGGAGGCCGCAGTGGCTGAGAACTACCGGCTCAAAGGCTCGGGCCTCGACACGCCGCAGGAGGCCCGCGCCCGGCTGCTGCCCCGGTTCACCCCGAACCCGGACGCCTTCGGCACCTGGACGGAGAACTTCGCGCGTTTCATGGGCACCCCGCAATTCCTGCTGTACATGACGGTGTTCGTCATGGTGTGGCTGGGCTGGAACACGTTCGCCCCCGAGCCGCTCCAGTTCGACCCGCGGAGCCTGAACTACACGCTGCTGACCCTGATCCTGTCCCTGCAGGCCTCCTACGCCGCCCCGCTGCTGCTGCTCGCGCAGAACCGGCAGGACGACCGGGACCGGGTGGCCCTGGAACAGGACCGTCAGCAGGCCGCCCGGAACCTGTCGGACACCGAGTACCTGAACCGGGAGCTCGCCTCCGTGCGGATCGCGCTGCGCGAGGTCGCCACCCGCGACTTCATCCGCTCGGAGCTGCGTTCCCTGCTCGAGGACCTGCAGGCGGAGGACGACGACGGCAGCGACCAGCGGCGATCCCGGGAGAAGGCGGCGGGACGCAGATGACCGGGGCCACGTGACCGGGGAGCCCGGCGGCACGCCGGCGTCCCGGCAGGCCATCCTGCAGGACGCGATGGCCGCCCTCGGACGGGTGCAGGACCCCGAGCTGCGGCGGCCCATCACCGACCTGGGCATGGTCGAGGATGTCGACCTGCGGCGGGGAAGGCTGACCGTCCGGGTGCTGTTGACCATCGCCGGCTGCCCGCTGCGCTCGACCATCGAGTCCGACGTGCGGGACGCCGTCGCCGGGCTGCCCGGCGTGGAGGCCGTCGACGTCGTGACCGGCGTGATGACACCCGAGCAGCGGCAGCGACTCAAGGACGACCTACGGTCTGGGGGCCGGGCGAACCCGTTCGACGCGGCCGCCCTGACCACGGTCTACGCGGTGGCCAGTGGCAAGGGCGGGGTCGGCAAGTCCTCGGTCACGGTCAACCTGGCGGCGGCACTGGCCGCGGACGGGCTGCGGGTGGGGATCATCGACGCCGACGTGCACGGCTTCTCGGTGCCGTCCCTGATGGGTGTGCTCAGCTCGCCCACCCGGGTCGACGAGCTGATCCTGCCGCCGGTCGCGCACTCGACGAAGCTGATCTCCATCGGCATGTTCGTCGAGGGCAATCAGGCGGTCGCGTGGCGCGGGCCGATGCTGCACCGCGCGCTGGAACAGTTCCTCACCGACGTGTACTTCGGAGATCTGGACGTGCTCCTGCTCGACCTGCCGCCCGGCACCGGGGACATGGCGATCTCCGTGGCCCAGCTGCTGCCCACCGCCCAGTTGCTGCTGGTGACGACACCGCAGTCCGCGGCCGCCGACGTGGCCGAGCGGGCCGGCATGCTCGCCGGCCGGACGGGACAGTCGGTGGCCGGGGTGATCGAGAACATGGGCCCGATGACGCTGCCGGACGGCACCGTCCTGGACGTCTTCGGCGCCGGCGGGGGTGCCGCCCTCGCGGACCGGCTGAGCGCGACGCTCGGGACGGAGGTGCCGTTGCTCGGCACCGTCCCCCTGGACCCCGCGCTGCGCCGGTCCGGGGACGCGGGCACGCCCGTGGTGCTGGCGGACCCGGGGTCTGCGTCCGCGACGGCGCTGCGGGGGATCGCCGACGGTCTGCGCGGCCGTGGCCGGGCCCTGCCGGGACGTCCGCTGCCGTTCTCACTGCGCTGACGCGCCGTTCGTTGCCGCCTACTCAGGTGGCGTCGATGTCCCACGGCGCCCGCTGGCCGGGAGCCAGTCCGGGCTGCTCGGCGGCCGTCGGCACGGGCCACTGCACCGCTGAGGCACGGGCCACGGGCGATGCGACCGATCCGGCCGCCGCCGGCCCGTCGTCGAACAGGGCCTCCCGGACGATCCGCCGCGGGTCGTACTGGCGGGGATCGAGCTTGCGCCAGTCGACGTCGTCGAAGTCGTCGCCGAGCTCCTCCTTGAGCTGCTGCCGCGCGCCGGTGGCGACCCGTTTGATCTCCCGGGTCAGGCGCGCCAACTGCGCGGCGTACTCGGGGATCCGCTCGGGGCCGAGCAGGAGGATGGCCAGGATGGCGAGGACGATGAACTCGGAGCCATTGATACCCAGCACGGCTCACACCCTATCGGCACCGCGCCGGTCCACGCGTCCCGGCACCGTCACGGCTGTCCCAGCAGGCGGTTCAGCCCGCGGGTCACCCGGGCCACCACACCGCCGTCGGCAGGGGCCGACCGATCGACCTGCGCCCTGTCGGCGGCCGCGATCACGGACGCGACCTTGACGGCATCGTCCGCGGAGGTGTCCGACCGCAACGAGTACACCGAGTCGGCAACCCGGAAGACGACGGTCGACGCCGTCCCCGAACTGGAACGCGCTACCCAGATGTCCATCCCGTCGCGGGTGGTCCGACTGTAGGCTTCGGCCGTGACCGGCCGACCGGTCACGCCGTCGACCGGGGCCGCTCCCCTGCCCTGCGGGCCGGGGTGCTGCTCGACCAGGGTGACGGCGTGGGCGGTGCTGCGCAACTCCGCGACGACGGCGGGTTCACCGCCCCGCTCGGTGAGCTGGGTGGACTCGAGCCAGTAACCCGCCGTGCTCAGGTCGGGGCAGGTCCATCCGTCACGGCGCAGAGACTCGACGTCGCCACTGCTGAGCGTGCGCGTACCTCCGTTGGCGAGGATGACGTCCAGACCGGGACGAGGAGCGCTTGCCGACGCACCGGTGGGACGCTGACCGCCCAGATACCACGCCGCACCGACCAGCACCATGCCGGCCAGCACCCCGAGCACGACCAGCGAACGCAGGAACTTCATCATGCCGGGCCGACCCGCGGTATCCGGGACAGAGCGATCACCGGCAGGACGCCGGTTCGGTCGCCGGGGACCGGCTGTCCCCGCTGCCGGGACGGGTCGCGGTGCGCGAGCGCGTCCCGCAGCTTCGCCCTCCCCCGGTGGATCCGCGACCGCACGGTCCCCAGCTTGAGTCCGAGCGCGTCGGCAACCTCGTCGTACGAGTAGCCCTCCAGGTCGCTGAGGACGACCGCGGCGCGGAACGCCGGGGTGAGCTGGTTCAACGCGGCCAGCACGTCCGCGTCCAGGTGGCCGAACTCGAAGGTGCGTTCCGGTCCCGGGTCCGTCGAGGCGAGCCGGTCCGCGCCGTCCTCACCCAAAGACTCCATCCGCAGTCGCGAGCGGCGCCGGGCGGAGTCGAGGAACAGATTGGTGGTGATGCGGTGCATCCAGCCGGCCAGCGACCCGGGCTGGAACGTGTCGAGGGAACGGAAGACCCGGATGAACGTCTCCTGCACGAGGTCCTCCGCGTCCTGCCGGTTACCGGCCAGCCGGTACGCCAGCCGGTACACCCGTGGGCCGTGCTCACGGACCAGGTCGTCCCACGAGGGCGCCACCCAGGTCGCGTCCTCGCGCGCGGTGCGTATGGAGGTCGTCATGTCCACTCCCCCTCGTTCCGGCTGTATTCGCCCTCCATGGTGGTCGATCAGACTGGATGTTCACTGAGCGGGGCCCCGATGTTCGCGCCCGCCGCGGTCGCGGTGGCCCGCGCAATTGGCTTCACCGTCGGGCCGGGGCCGATGCCCTAGGCTGAAGCGGACCCGCCCGTCCGGCGCGGGTGGACAACGGGACGGTCAGAGAGTGAGCGCATGAGTGCGGAGAAGTCGGCCAGCTGGTCCTATGCGGAGCAGTTGCCCACCGAGGACGAGGTGCTGCTGCGGGCCCGGGAGCGGTCCCACGAGCTCGGTGTACCGGCGGTCTCGACCGGTGTGGCCGCGACGCTGACCGTCCTCGCCGCCGCGTCGAAGGCCCAGACCGTGGTGGAGGTCGGCACCGGTGCCGGCGTCTCCGGCGTCGCCCTGCTCGCGGGCCTGCCCGGCACCGCGGTGCTGACCACGATCGACGTCGACGTCGACCACCTCAAGGCCGCGCGCGAGTCCTTCGCCGACGCCGGCGTCGCGACCAACCGCACCCGGACCATCTCCGGCCGCGCCTCGCAGGTGCTGCCCCGGCTCACCGACGGCGCCTACGACCTCGTGTTCATCGACGCCGACAAGCCGTCCACGCCCACCTACGTCGAGCAGGCCACCCGGCTGCTCAAGCCGGCGGGCCTGCTGATCGTGAACAACGCGCTCAACCACGACAAGGTCGCCAATCCGGCCGCCCGGGACGAGGTGACCACGGTGATGCGCCGCGTCGAGCGGACGCTGCGGGAGGACGAACGGTTGCACACGGCCCTGCTGTCCACCGGCGACGGGTTGCTGCTGGCCGTGCGCCGCTGACGTTCACGTCGTCGCGCGGCACCGGGACGCGAAGGACGCCCGGCGGGGGCCGCCGGGCGTCCTTCGACAACGATCAGATGGTCAGCTGACCTGCTCGGTGACGCCGACCAGGCACTCCTTCAGCGTCGAAGCCTCCTCGGCGTTCAGCTCCACCACGAGCCGGCCGCCGCCTTCCAGCGGAACCCGCATGATCAAACTGCGGCCTTCCTTGGTAACCTCCATCGGACCGTCACCGGTTCTCGGTTTCATGGCCGCCATGCGGGTACTGTCCTCTCCCTCTCGATGAGCCGGTCCAGGCGCCGGCGTGCGGTCAACGTCCCGCCGCGTGATGCGCGGACCCGGGGTTGACCGGCTCCATTATTCCAGTATCGCCGCCGTGGTCCGAATCACGTTGCCGACGTCGGCCCATCGGCGAGCGCGGAACCGGCACGAACCGGGAACGGGTCACGGCGGATAGTCCCCGCCACCGGGCAGCTCGCTGAAGCGCCACAGCCAGGCCACCCACACGATCTGCAGCGCGAAGAACGCGACGCCCAGGGTGATCCGGTAGGCCCGAGACCGGGAGACGAACACGGCCGCGAGCGCCAGCGGGAACAGCGGCAGCAGCAGCCGGAAGGTGCTGGTCTGCGGTTGCAGGACGGCCGCGAGGTACAGGGCGTAGCACAGGCACCAGCCCTGCAGGTCGGTGCCCAGCCGCCGCACCGGCCGGCTGAGCAGGGCCGCCGCGACGACGACGCCGACGGTCACCACCGTGACCGGGCCGAAGACGGGACCGAACAACCAGCGGCCCGTGTCGAACCACGGCGCGAACAGGACGAGCCCGCCGCCCCGCCAGGCCGTCTCCGTGTCCGTGTAGGCGCGGACCTCCCCTGTCACCAGCCAGGCGATCACCGGCCACGCCCAGCCGCCGGCCGTCGCGACCGCCAGCAGCACGAGACCGCGAACCCGCTCGGCCCACGGGAAGTCCCCGGAGCGCCACCGCAGCAGCAGGTGCACGGCCACCAGCAGGGCGAACGGCAGACCGGCGGGCCGGGTCAGGCACATGGCCACGACGACGGGGGCGGCGGCCAGGTACCGGTGCCGGGCCAGCAGGTACAGCCCGGCCGCGAGCAGCAGCAGGTGCAGCGACTCCGCGTAGGGGATCTGCAACACGGCTGACACCGGGAACAGGCAGATCAGTGCGACGGCGGCCAGGCTGTCTCCCGGTCCGGCCACGAGCCGGAACAGGCGGTGGATCACCAGGACGGCGCCCAGTCCCGCGACCACCGCGACCGTCGACGCCAGCGTCGTCCACCCCAGCCCGGTCACGGCGGCAAGACCCCGGACCAGGAACGGGAACACCGCGTAGAACGCCCACGGGTTGGCCTGGGCGCTGCCGTCCGGGTTGCGCGGAATGGCCGACGGGTACCCCTGATCGAAGATCCGCTGGTACCAGGCGCTGTCCCAGAAGTTGATGAACGGCCCGTAGCCCGGCTGCGCGGGCCCCCAGGGGTTGGCGCCCTGCTGCCGGGCGACCGCGAGGAACACGCCGGCCGTCACCAAGCGGGAGAGCGCATACACCAGGCCCACCTGCAGCCACCAGGGCCAGCGGCCGACGACGGCTCTCGCCCGGCCGGTCAGGACCGCGAGCCTCCGCCCGCGCCGTACCGGCGCCTCCCCCGGCGGTGGTGACTGCCCCGGTGCCGGGGGAGCGGGGGGCGCGTCGGCGGTCGCCGTCGCCCGGTCGGCCGCCGGGTCCGCCATCGGCACCGGCGGCCAGCCGCTGCGGGGAGTCAGCGGCCGGGTCGCCGGGTCGGTCACCGGGTCGGGGCGGTCGGGTCGGGGAGTGCTCACGCCTGGCTGCGGTCCGGTCCGTCGGCCGCCAGCCGGCCTTCGAGCTCGTTGATCCGCTGGTCTCGGGCCACGAGGGCGTCGCGGAGCACGTCGAGCACCTCGTCGACCTGCTCCATCCGATAGCCGCGCAGGCCGAGCGCGAACCGGACGCCGTCGACCTGTTCGGCCAGTCGCTCACCGGGGACCGACGGATCCAGCAGTACGGGCGGTGCGGTGGCCACCGGCGTGGCGAGCACCTCCGCCTCCGGCCGGTCCAGGCCCAGCAGGGCAGCGCCGCGGCGCACCGCTGCACCGGGCACCCGCCCGACCGCCACGAGCGCGACCGCGCCGAGCACCAGCAGGGCCAGGACGACGAGCAGCAGACTCACGCTGACCATGGTGCCAGACGGGGCTGGGAGCCGCCGCGACGTCAGGAGTCGGCGGCCCGGTCGGGCGCCCGGTCGTCCGGTCGGTCGTCACGGTCGGGTTCGCGGAGGAGCACGAAGGACCGTAACGGGGCGGGACGCACGTCGTGCACCTCGGTGAAGCCGCGGCTCTCGTAGAATGCGCGCTGGCGATCCTCGTCGTCCGTGGTGAGCACGATCTGACGGATGTGCTCACTCCGGGCGAGCACCGCATCGAGCAGGGCACCGCCGACACCCGCGCGCTGGTGGTCCGGGGCTACCAGCAGGTCCTGGACGTAGACGACGGTGTGGCCGTCGGCGACGGTGCGGACCAGCCCGATCAGCTGGTCCGTGCCGGTCTCCCGCGCCGTGAGCACGCAGGCCGACCCGGCGACGGCGGCTTCAAGCCGGTCGAGGTTCTGGGTATACGCGGTCCAGCCGACGGCCGCGTAGAGCCGGGCGAGCTCGTGCCGTCCGGGTCGCTCCTCGGCCACGGTGACGCTCACGGTCGTGCGATCGTCGGTCATCGGCTCCATGCCGGACATGATGCCAGCCAGCGGCACACCCGACGTCAGACGTCGACCGAGCCGGCTCCGGAGTAGGGGTCCGTGTCGCGCAGCACAGCCGCGACGGCGTCGTCGGGGTCGTCCACGAGGCTGACCAGGTCCAGGTCCTCCGCCGCGATCATGCCCTCGGCGAGCAGAGTGGTGCGCGCCCAGTCCCACAACGGTGCCCAGAAGGCGGTGCCGACCAGCACGACCGGGAAGCGGGTCACCTTGCGGGTCTGGACGAGGGTGAGGGCCTCGAACAGTTCGTCCAGGGTGCCGAACCCGCCGGGCAGCACCACGAAACCGCGGGCGTACTTGACGAACATCGTCTTCCGGGCGAAGAAGTACCGGAAGTTCACACCCAGGTCCACCCAGGCGTTCAGGCCCTGCTCGAAGGGCAGCTCGATGCCCAGGCCCACCGACCGGCCCCCGGCCTCGCAGGCGCCCTTGTTGGCGGCCTCCATGGTGCCCGGGCCGCCGCCGGTGATGACGGCGAATCCGTTCCGGGCCAGCCGGGAGGCGATCTGCTCGGCGAGTTCGTACTCCCGGCTGCCCGGGTCCACGCGCGCCGAGCCGAACATGCTGACCGCGGGGCCTAGGCCCGCGAGCGCCCCGAACCCCTCGACGAACTCCCCCTGGATCCGCAGCACCCGCCACGGGTCCTGGTGGGTGAAGTCCTCGCCGTCCGCGTTCTGCAGCAGGTGCTCGTCCGCGGTGCCGTGCGGCTCCGGGTCCGTCCGCAGCTCCAGCGGCCCCCGGCGGTGCGGCCGCGGCCGGGACCGGTCGTCGTCGTCCGCGGCGGAGGTGTCGACATCAGCGCTCATCCGTTCAGGCTAGTCACCTCGGGCCGCGATCGACGCACCCCACCCGGCACCGTGGCCAGCCTGCGACGATGCCGTGACGACGCCGCGACGACGCCGTGACGACGCCGTGATCCCGGGCGTGCGGCGCGGGTCACACCGGATCCGTTACATTACTTCCATGGCAACGCACCCCGGGCCCGACACGTCCGACCCGGTCGCGAGCGGCTCGACGCCGCTCGTTTCCATTTCCGGCGTCGACAAGTACTACGGCGACTTCGCGGCGCTCAAGCAGATCGACCTGCACATCCCCGCCGGTCAGGTCGTCATCCTGATCGGACCTTCCGGGTCCGGGAAGTCGACCCTGTGCCGCACCATCAATCGGCTCGAGACGATCCAGTCCGGGCAGATCAGCATCGACGGCAAACCCCTGCCGGCCGAGGGCAAGGGCCTCGCGGCCCTGCGCGCCGACGTCGGGATGGTCTTCCAGTCGTTCAACCTGTTCGCCCACAAGACCATCCTGGAGAACGTGACCCTGGGCCCGATCAAGGTCAAGGGCGTCAAGAAGGCCGAGGCCGAGGCGGAGGCCCGGCGTCTGCTGGACCGGGTCGGGGTCGGCGCGCAGGCCGACAAGCTCCCCGCCCAGCTCTCCGGCGGCCAGCAGCAACGCGTCGCGATCGCCCGGGCTCTGGCGATGAAGCCCAAGGTCATGCTGTTCGACGAGCCGACGTCGGCCCTGGACCCCGAGATGGTCAAGGAAGTGCTCGACGTCATGGTCGAACTCGCCAAGGGCGGCATGACGATGATCGTGGTCACCCACGAGATGGGCTTCGCCCGTACCGCCGGGGACCGGGTTGTGTTCATGTCCGACGGCGAGATCGTGGAGGACACCGACCCGGAGAGCTTCTTCACCAACCCGCGGAGCGCGCGCGCCCAGGACTTCCTGTCCAAGATCCTGTCCCACTGAGTTCCCGTCCCACTGACGTCCCTCATCACCGTTCACCATCCCGGGCCCGGAGGGCGGCCCGGGCGGCGGACCGCAAGGCCGCCACGAGGAAAGGAAAACCATGCGAATCAAGGCAACGCTGCTGGCCACCATGGCCGCGTCGGCACTGGCGCTGAGCGCCTGCGGTGGTGGCGGGTCCGGTCCCGGCGCCTCGGGGGGTGCCGGCGGAGGGTCCGCGTCCCCGGCGGTCTCCTTCCCCGTCGCGTCCAACGTCGACCTGACCGGCAGCCCGACCTACGACAAGATGAAGTCCGCCGGCAAGGTGGTGATCGGCGTCAAGGAGGACCAGCCCGGTCTCGGGTACAAGGACGCCCTCACCGGCGACCGCACCGGCTTCGACGTCGAGATCGCCCGCTGGACGGCCGCATCGCTCGGCTTCTCGCCGGACCAGATCGAGTTCAAGGCCATCCCGTCGGCCCAGCGCGAGAGCGCGATCAGCAACGGTGACGTGAACCTGTACGTCGGCACCTACTCCATCACGGACAAGCGCAAGCAGCAGGTGGACTTCGCGGGCCCGTACCTCACCACGGGTCAGGGTCTGCTGGTGAAGAAGGACAACACCAGCATCACCGGTCCGGACAGCCTGGCCGGCAAGACCGTCTGCTCGGCGACCGGGTCCACGCCGATCCAGAACATCAGGGAGAACTACCCGAAGGCCAAGACCACCGAGTTCGACACGTACTCGCAGTGCGTCGACGCGCTCAAGAACGGGCAGGCCGACGCGGTGACCACCGACGAGGCCATCCTCATCGGCTACGCGGCCCAGGACCCGGAGAACCTCAAGACCGTGGGCAAGCCGTTCTCCACCGAGAAGTACGGCGTCGGGCTGCCCAAGGGCGACAAGGCGCTGCGGACGTTCATCAACCAGATGTTCACCAACGGCAAGGACACCTGGACGAAGATCTACGACGCCACGCTCGGCAAGTCGGGGATCAAGGTCGACCAGCCCGCCGTCGAGAACTACTGAGCGACGCCGGCCGACACTCCGGCGGACACCGCCGGAACCGAGCCGGCGCGGGGGCGCGACCCCGCGCCGGCTCGGCACCGGTGATGACGCCGACCCGGTCCACTCACCGGTCGCTGAAAGGTCGACTCCCTCGTGAACATCCTGCTGGACAACCTCGACCTGTTCGTCGACGGCTTCCGCACCACGCTCGTCCTCTTCATCTTCTCCGCCGTCTTCGCACTGCTGCTGGGACTGGTGGTGGCCGCGTGCCGCGTTTCACCGGTCACCCCGCTGCGCGCGCTCGGCACCATCTACGTCAACACGGTGCGCAACACCCCGTTGACGCTGATCCTGTTCTTCTTCGCCTTCGGGTACCCGCGCCTGGACCTGCCCGGCGCGGGCAGCTACGTCGTCCTGGCCATCATCGGCCTGTCCCTCTACACCGCGACCTACATGGCCGAGGCGATCCGCTCCGGCATCAACACGGTGCCCGTGGGGCAGGCGGAAGCCGCCCGCGCCATCGGCATGCCGTTCAGCATGACCATGATCCAGGTGATCATGCCGCAGGCGCTGCGGGCCGTCGTACCGCCGATGATGAACGTCTTCATCGCGCTGCTGAAGAACACCACCGTGGCCGCGGGCTTCTCCGTCGCGGAGGCCGGCGCCATCCGGGCGAACCTGTCCGAACGGGGTGAACCGGCGATGGGTTCGATGCTGTGGGTGATCGCCGGTTTCGTCATGCTGGTGCTCATCCTCTCCGGCGTGCAGCGCTGGTTCGAGAAGAAGTGGAGCCTGACCCGATGACCTCCGTCCTCTACGACGTGCCCGGGCCGCGCGCCCGCCGGCGCAACGTCGTCCTCGGCGTCGTCGGCCTGCTGGTCGCGCTCGCCGTCATCGGATTCGTCGTCTACCGGTTCGCCGTCACCGGTCAGTTCTCGGCCCGACTGTGGAGCACGTTCGCCTACCCGCAGGTACAACAGGCCTTCCTGGACGCGGCGATGAACACGCTGCGGGCCTTCGCCCTCGCGTCGGTGCTCAGCGTCGTCGTGGGTCTCGTGCTCGCCGTCGGCCGATTGTCCGACCGTCGCTGGATCAACCGACCGGTCGGCTGGATCACCGAGCTGTTCCGGGCGATCCCGGTGCTGCTGCTGATGGGCGTCGTCTACTACGGTCTGCCCAGCATCGGCGTGGACGGGATCACCCCGTACATCGCGGTCGTCGCGGGTCTGACCTCGTACAACGGCTCCGTGCTGGCGGAGGTCTTCCGCGCCGGGATGCAGGCCATCCCCCGTGGTCAGGTCGAGGCCGGGTACGCGATCGGCCTGCGCAAGAGCCAGGTCACCGCGCTGATCCTGCTGCCTCAGGCGGTCCGGTTGATGCTGCCGGTGATCATCTCCCAGCTCGTCGTGGTGATGAAGGACACCGCCCTGGGGTTCATCGTCACCTACAACGAGATCCTGTACTACGCCAAGTACCTGGGCGGCCAGGCCCAGCTCGGCTTCCCGATCATCCCGAGCGCCATCGTCGCCGCCGTGCTCTACATCGGCATGTGCTTGATCCTCTCGGGCATCGCCAAGCTCCTCGAACTGCGGCTGGGCGGCGCGCGCCGGTCGTCGGGCCGCCGTGCGATCATCCGTGCGGCCGTCGACGACGGCGCGGCCGTCTGAGGTAGGCACCCCGGTCCCGATGACTGACGCCGGGTGACGGTCCTCGCACTCTGGCCCAAACAGTGACCCCCTTGTCCGGGCCAGAGCGCCAGAGCCCGAACATTGCCCCTCGTGTTCGGGCTGGCGTGCGAGCGGGAGTGCAGACCTGAACCGACCAGGAGTCGCGTGGGATGACGGCCGGGCCGCTCAGGTCCGGGTCCGGCTCACTCCGGTGATGGTGATCGCCAGAGCGGCCTCGACCCGGGTCACCGCCTCGGCCAGTTCGCCGGCACGCGGACGTCGCGTGCCGGCGAACCACGACACCTCCAGCGTCCGGCGCGGCCCGCTGCCGGCCAAGCGCCACCAACCGGTGATCCGGCCGTCCACCAGCAGGGGCGGGCGCACCTGGCCGTTGGCGGCGCTCCACAGCAGGGCGTGGTGATCGGCGGCGACGAACCGGTCCCGGAACCGGGGCGCGTACCCGCAGAACAGCGCGTCGAACTCGGGGAGCAGGACCGCTCCCGGCAACTGCCGCGGCGCCGGGGCGTCGCGGACGTCGAGATACCGCCGTCCCTCGGGACCCGGGCGGACGGTGAGGTCGGTCCGCTCCCCCAGGCGTCCGACGGCGTCGTCCACCACCCCGAGCCCGAGACCGGACCACCACGCGAGGTCCTCGCGGGTGGCTGGCCCGTGGGCGCGCAGATGCAGCAGCACCGCCTCGACGAGCGCCTCCCGCATCGGCGGCAGGGGGCGGCCGGTGAGCGCCGCGGCGGCCCGGTATCCGGGCACACCCTGCCGGTCCCAGCCACCCCGCAGCGGGCGCCGGACGAGACCACCGTGCCCGAACGAGAGGTAGCGGCCGGCCTGGTTCGCGATTCGGCCCGCGTCCGCACCATGGCGGCCCAGCCAACCGGCGAGGTGGTCGTGCAACTCGTCCGGGGTGCGCCACGCATCGGCGGCGAAGGCCTCGGTCGCCGCCCACAGGTCCTCCAGCGCACCGTCGGCCAGCCGGGTGCCGTCCTCCCGCAGCAGGGTCCGCTCCCAGAGCCGGCGCTGCCCCACCCGGGTCACCGCGTCGAGGATCCGGTGCTGAGCCGCGGTCGACGTGTGGACGGTGCCGCGCACCGTGCTGCCGCGCACAACGTCGCCGGCCTCGTAGGCGGCGGTCAGCGACGCGTGCGTGACGATCGGCGACCGGGCCGCCAGGCCCAGGAACGCCGACCGCGCGGTCTGGGTCTGCACGGGACCGACCCGGTCGAGCAGGTGCTCAGCGGGAAGCGGTTCGGTGGGGAACTGCCGGGCGAGGCTCAGCGCGGCCAGCTCGGTCAGATCCAGCGGGTCCTCCATCGTGTTCCCCCTCCGACGACCCGGCACACGCGAACCGGCAGGGTCCGCGCTGCAAGAATTCACCGTCAGCCTAGGAGAATGGCCGTCATGACGCCCGCTTCTCCGCCCCCGGTCCCCGCCGGTCTGCAGGAGCGGCGCCGTCTCGGCCCGCTCTGGGGATCATGGCTGGACCGGCTGCCGCGCCTGGCCGCTGACCTGCTGGGCGAATGGGCACTGACCGTCGACGGCGACCCGCTGCACGGCTGGTGTTCCCTGGTCCTACCGGTGCGCACGGCTGAGGGTCGGGACGCCGTCCTGAAGCTGAGCTTCGACGGGGACGACGAATCCCTGCACGAGGGGCAGGCGCTGACGTTGTGGAACAGGGCGGTGAACGGTGACGGCGACGGCGCCGTGCGGCTTCTCCGGGCCGACCCGCGGCGCCGTTGCCTCCTGCTTGAACGCCTCCACCTTCGGGACCTCACCTCCGTGCCGGTGGAGAAGGCCGGGGACGTGATCGCCGCGCTCTACCGGCGCCTGCACCGACCGGCCGGTCCGCCCTTCCCGGCCCTGACCGAGGTGGCCGGCCGGTGGCTGGACGAATTCGACGCACTCGGGCCGGACATCCCGCTGCCCCGAGGTCTGCGGTCGCAGGCGCTCGCACTGGGACGGGACCTGCTCGTCGACCCCCCGGGCCGGCCCGTCCTGCTGCACGGCGACCTGCACTGGGAGAACGTGCTCGCAATCGACGACGACGCGGACGGGTCGACCCCGGACCGTTGGCGGGCCATCGACCCGAAACCCGTGGTCGGCGATCCGCACCTCGAACCGGCGCCCTTGATCTGGAACCGCTGGCGGGAACTGCAGCGGCACCGCCGCGGCCCGCGTGCCGCCATCCGCGAGCGGCTCGAGCTGGTCACCGACGCCATCGGTCTGGACCGCGACCGGGTACGGGACTGGTTTCTGGTCCGTGTGATGCTGACCGCGAGCTGGACCGTCACCGACGCCCGACAGGCGTCCCGGGCGCTCACCGAGTCCGAACAGCGGGCCATCACCTGGTGCGTGACGATGGCCAAGGCCGTCCAGGACTGACGCCCCGACCCTCACCGGCACCCGCGCCAGCTCGTGCAGATGTGTCCCATCCGGGCCGCACGGAGCCTGCGATCCAGCACATCTCCGCGAGCCGGCGGGAAGGGATGAGCTGGTGGGGAGACCGTCTCAGCGCTCGGTCAGCCAGCGGAGCAGGACGGCGTGGCAGGTGCGGATCGCCTCCGGGTCCACGTGCTCGTCGTCGGTGTGCGCGAGCAGGGCGTCCCCGGGCCCGAAGTTGACCGCCGGGACACCCAGGGCGCTCAACCGCGCCACGTCCGTCCACCCGTACTTCGGCAGCGGTTCCGCCCCGACCATGGCGACGAAACCGGCGGCGGCCGGATGGTCCAGTCCGGGCCGGGCGCCGGCCGCGCCGTCGGTGCGCACGACGTCGAACCCGTCCAGCAGGTCCCGCACGACGGCGTCGGCGGCGTCGACCGTCTTGTCCGGCGCAAACCTGTAGTTGACCTCGATCACCGTCTCGTCCGGGATGACGTTGCCGGCCCGACCGCCGGCGATCCGGACCGCGTTCAGGCTCTCCCGGAAGGCCAGGCCGTCGACGGTGACGGTGGCCGGGGCATGATCACGCAGCCGGACCAGCACCTCGGCCGCGTCGTGGATCGCGTTGTGCCCCATCCACGCGCGGGCCGAGTGGGCGGCGGTGCCGTGCAGGCGCACCTCGAACCGGGCGGTGCCGTTGCAGCCGCCCTCGACGGTGCCGTTGGTCGGCTCGAGCAGGATCCCGAAGTCGGCGTCGAACCAGTCCCGGTGGTGCTCGACCAGCCGGCCGAGCCCGCTGAAGGCCGCCTCGACCTCCTCGTGGTCGTAGAACACCCAGGTGACGTCGCGAACCGGGGCGGTGACCGCGGCGGCCAGGGCCAGTTGGACGGCTACCCCGCCCTTCATGTCGGTGGCCCCGCGCCCGTGCAGCATCCCGTCGCGCCGGGTGGACGGGACGGTGCCGGTCGCCCCCGCGGTCGCCGGCAGTGGCACCGTGTCGAGGTGCCCGGCGAGGATCACCCGCTCGGCGGCCCCGGTGCTGGTGCGGGCCATCAGGGCGTCCCCGTCGCGGACCACCTCCAGGTGGGCGAGCGGTCGCAGCGCGGCCTCGACCGCGTCGGCCAGTCGCGTCTCGTCGCCGGAGACGCTCTCGATGTCGATCAGGCGGGCGGTCAGCTCGGCGACGTCGATGCCGGGGTCGATGCCGGGGTCGAGGTCGAGGCGGGTGCCGGGGTCCGTGTCGGTGACGGGGCGCGGCGCGGAAGTGCTCATCGGCCCATTCAACCGCACCCGCCGTCATGCCCCGTCCGGGCGGGTTCCCGGTCGATACACTGGAGCCCATGACCTCCCCGACCTCCGTTCCTGCGTCCGCCGTGCCCGGCGAATCCGTCGACAGCGCCGTCACCGAGCGGCACGCCCACGGGGACGGCCTGGCCACGGTCACCGACGACGGCGTCGTGCTCGACGTCTGGTACCCGGCGCCCGCCCTCGGGGAACGCACCGACCAGGAGCCGAGGGCGGAGACCGCGAGCCTGGCCGCCCTCGCCACGGACGGGACGGATCCGGACCGCGGCACCAGCCGCGTCGTCGTGCACACCGATGTCGACCTGACCGCGCCCCCGGCCGACACCGCCGACGCGTACCTGCGGTTGCACCTGCTCTCCCACCGGCTGGTCGCCCCGAACCAGCCCAACCTCGACGGCATCTTCGGCAAGCTGCCCAACGTGGTGTGGACCAACCACGGGCCGTGCAGCGTGACCGGCTTCGAGCTCACCCGTGCCCGATTGCTGCGTCGGGGACCGGTGACCGTACACGGCGTCGACAAGTTCCCCCGGATGGTGGACTACGTCCTGCCGCACGGGGTACGGATCGCCGACGCGGACCGGGTCCGGCTCGGTGCATATCTGGCCGACGGCACCACGGTGATGCACGAGGGCTTCGTCAACTACAACGCCGGCACGCTCGGCCACGCGATGGTGGAGGGCCGGATCTCCGCGGGCGTCGTCGTGGGCCACGACTCCGACGTCGGCGGGGGCGCCTCGATCATGGGCACCCTGTCCGGCGGCGGGAAGGAGCGGGTGCGGATCGGCGACCGGGTGCTGCTCGGCGCCAACTCCGGAGTCGGCATCAGCATCGGTGACGACTGCGTGGTGGAGGCCGGCCTGTACCTCACCGCAGGCACGCTCGTCCGGCTCGCCGCCGACGACGACGGCCGGGTCGTCAAGGCGGTGGACCTCTCCGGTGTGCCCGGGCTGCTCTTCCGCCGTCATTCGGCGACCGGCGAGGTGCAGGCGCTGCCGCGCAACGGCGGTACTGTCGTCGCCCTGAACGCCGACCTGCACGCCAACTGAGAGGGTCATGGCCTCCCGCACCGCGCACGGCGCCACCGCCCGCGGGCGGCGCAGACCGCGCCGCGCCGCGTGGTGGGGTGGTGTCCTCCTGCTTGTCGCCGTCGTCGCCGTCGTCTCCGCGGTCGTCACGCTGACCGGCGCCCTCTCCCGCAACACCGCCCTGATCACGGAGGAGTGCACGGTGGTCAACGGCTCCGTCACGTACCGGCTCCAACCGGACCAGGCCGCCAACGCCGCGCTCATCTCCGGGATCACCGTGCGTCGCAACCTGCTGCCGCGAGCGGCGTCCATCGCCGTCGCCACGGCGCTGCAGGAGTCGAAGCTGCGCAACATCACGTACGGGGACCGGGACTCGATCGGCCTGTTCCAGCAGAGGCCGTCCCAGGGCTGGGGCACCGCCGAGCAGATCATGGACCCCGGGTACGCGACCAATGCGTTCTACAACCATCTCGCGGCGATCCCCGGCTACGAGCGGTTGCCGATCACCGAGGCCGCGCAGCGCGTGCAGCTCTCCGCCTACCCGGACGCGTACGCCCGGCACGAGCCCGTGGCCCGAAGCTTCGCCAGCGCGCTGACCGGTCAGTCGCCGGCCGCCCTGGCCTGCACGCTGCGCCCGCCCAGCACCAACGCCTCCCCCGCCGGGGTGGTCGGGGCGGCCGTGGCGGTCTTCGGTCCGCGGAACGTCTCCGCGGAGGGGCCGACGGCGGTGATCACCGCCTCCGGCACCGACGGCTGGGCGGTGGCGCAGTGGGCGGTGGCCACCGCGGCCCGTCTGCAGGTGACCGCCGTGGAGTTCGACGGGAAGCGGTGGGAACGCGGCCGGGGCTCGTGGGCGCCCGCGACCAACGTCGCGAATGACCGGGTGCGGATCACCGTCGCCCAGTCCTGACCTTCCCGGGCCCGGCGTCGTGTTCCTCAGCCGTGTGGGCAGCTTCGGTTTGTGTCGTCGTTTTCGCTGTGGTCCGTGTCGGGTCAGGTGGTGCCGATGACGAGGGTGCTGCGGGCGGCTTCGACGACGTCGTTGGTGATGACGTCGAGCTCGTTGATCTTCAGAACGCGTTGGATCTGTGGGA
>NZ_MRDE01000077.1 GCF_001968835.1 Tersicoccus phoenicis | reverse complement strand
ACCACGATGAACTGACCCGAGCACCACCTCATGGCCAACACCACCGAACCCCCGGGTGGGCAGATCTGTTGGCCATGACCAGGCAGTTTCCCTGGCCACCAGCGGGCAATACTACTGACCACACGCGGGCAGTTCGTACTGGCCATTGACACACCAAGATGAAGGATCTCTACAAGGCTGCCGCAGCCGTCGCGCTGGCGACTGGACTCAGCGTCTCCGCGGCGACCGGAGCCAACGCCGCCATCCCTCCCAGCGGTGGGCTGCCCCACTCCGCCGTCGGGTCTGCAACCGTCAAGCCGGCGGCGGGATACGTCTGGATCTCCTGGCAGGACGATTTCTACAGCCTCCAGACCTGCCAGGCTCGCGCGTTTTGGGTCGTCTCGACGCATAACTACATCCACGACTACCAGTGCAAGCCGCAGGTCAACGGCCGGTGGAACCTCCTGGTGCTCATGGCCGACGGGATCAACACCCCGGGATGAGGATCGCCAGTCTCGGGACGGGCCAGCGCGTGCAGATCGCCGGCGGGGTGGTCGACGTCTCCAGCCGACTCGCGCGCCTTCGACCCCGCATGGACCCTTGGGAGACCGACAAGCCCACCGGGGTGGTCGTTCAGTCCGACTATCCCACCCGGGTATGGGTTCCCTTGACCGGCCCCGTCGCCGCAGACGCGATGGGTCCGGCCTGGCGAACTGTCTCCGGCGTGTTCACGGGCGACGGAATCGACGTGTCCACGATGACCGACGTCGAGGCCTTCGACGACATCTGGACCCGGAAGCCCAATGGATCACCCGGCCCGGAAGGATGGTCATTGCCCCCGAGCAGAATGACCCCAGCTGGAGAGAATCACCGCGGTCCCCGCCTACCATCTGGACGAGTGGAAAGTGATCTCCATCGGTGGGGAGGGACGCCCCGGTGGTGCCCGAGCGGCGAGTCTCTACGTGATGTGGGTGACCCCAGGCCTTGCCGCGTGGGCCGAAACGATCGATGCAGCCGACCTCTCCGTGACGTCATTCCTACAAGCTGTCTGATCACAGGAGCATGGCCCCGACCAAGTCGGGGCCATGCTCCTGCACCCTCACCGGTAGGGTTTGGCTAGACAATTCCCCACCCCCGGCCGGAGAATCCCCCACCCCGCCAGAGCGAGCTTGAGGACTCACTCGGGGGGAGAATCCCCCACCCCCTGCCGGAGGTTCGGCTAGAGAATCCCTTACCCTCAGCGACCACTTAGTTCGGCCCACGGATGGCAAGATCACGCCGGTTCCTCCCCCAGTCCCATCTGAGCGTTGTTGCGCTGCTCAGCCGGCGGCTGGGCCCGGTACCGAGCAAGCATGCGCTGCGAAACGTAGTCCTCCTCGGCGAAGCGACGCACGTGTCAACAGCACGGTCGGCAGTAGCGCTTCGGCCTCCGCGGCGCTGATGCGCTCGTACAGACCACCCTCGTCTCCGAAGAGATAATCGTTCTCCAACTCCGTGGCCCGGTGCCAGAGCCTGGTGTTCGGCACCCACCCCAGCAAGATCCCCGCCTCGGTGTCCTCGGCGACGATCACCACGTGGCCGAGGACCTGCGCGGGCCACCGGACGCGGTAGAACTCGATCACCCGGACTGCTCCCTCCTCTGCACCGGCCAACCCGGAGATCGAGCCTGCCGATGGTGGCCCCGCGATCATATAGTCAGCTCTCTCGCGCTGCTCGCGCCAACGTGTCGAGCAGGGTCCCAGAAACCGCCCACCCGTCGTACCGCTCGGCGATGATCCGGCCGGCGATGTCCTTCCGCTTTTCTTGGTTGGTCGCCTTCACCCACTCCGTATCGTTGACCATTTCAGTGACGATGACGTCGAGCTGCTGGTAGACGTGGACCGTTCCCACTCTGGTGGACACAGGGTTTGATGGGCGGGTTCCCGAGAAATGAAGGGAACCGGCTATGGGATCGACGAGACGTAGCTTCACTGACGAGTACAAGGCCAACGCGGTAGATTTGGTTGTGAATGATGGCCGCGCGATCG
>NZ_MRDE01000076.1 GCF_001968835.1 Tersicoccus phoenicis | reverse complement strand
CACAGACGCCCGTCCGGTCGCGTGCGTAGCGATCCCCCCGCAGTGGACCGACAAATCGCAAACAAGACAGCCGGAGCGTCGGTCAGTCGGTGAGTCAGACCCACCCGGGGGAACCACTACCTCCATCATCACTGTCAGTCGACGACGGTGCGCAGCAAGGCGTCGTGGTCACGGCCACCGTAGTGGACGCCGAGGATCATCACTGTTTCGGGCGTCACCGCGAATGCAATGACGACGCGGCGACGGAACCCAATCGTTCGCAGCCCTGGTCGCAGATCATCTCTTGCGAGGCCGACCAGCGGGAAGTCTGCGAGGCCGTCACAGTAGTCGACGACTGCGGAGACGAATCCCTCCGCCCGCTCAGGGAAGCCCGACTGCTCAGCAATCCAGAGGTAGAGGTCGGTGAGCTGCTGTCCAGCGCGGCGCGAGTAGACAACCGAGCGGGTCACGAGCCGCTTTCAGCAAGCCGCTGCCGGTGCGCTTCGGCAAGCTGCGCGCGCATGTCCTCGGAGCCGATCGCCCGAGACGGGTCGGCACGCAACTCGTCGTACGACGCCGTGACCTCGTTGCGCAGCCATGTCTCGACCGCTTCCTCACGAGCAAACAGGGCCCGCAGGCCGTCGCGGACGACCTCGCTCTCGCTCGCATACGCACCGGAGGCGACGCGCTCTTTCAGGGCGTCGGCCATGTCGTTGGGGAGTGTGATGCTGAGCTGCTTCGTCGTGCGCACGACAGACCTCACTTTCGATAGGACTCAATCCTATCGACCTGGGTATACCAGTCTCACATCGGCGGACACGTCCTGTAGCGAGGTGGCCCGGACGAGCTGCGGCTTGGCCTTCGTTGCGCCGTCGGCCGGGCCGCGCGAGCCGGTCCCGATCTTCCCGGTGCCACCGGAGAGTGCTCGGCCATGGCGGTCGCCGTCCACCTGCCACGGGCGGGCTCGAGTGGCGGTCAGTCCCGACGCGTAGGGTTGGACGTCCTACCTCTACCGGTCAGCAAGTCAGACGTGAGTGATTTCCGTGTGCGGCATCGTCGCCCTCCACCGTCCGACCACGGCCGCCGGGACGGAGGCGGATGAGACGACGGCACGGCGGACGCTCGAACGGATCGCGCACCTCGGTCCTGACGGACAGGGCTTCCGAACCATCGGCACGACCGTGCTCGCGCACGCGAGGCTCTCGATCGTCGACCTCGCCGGTGGTGACCAGCCGATCGGTTCCGACGCCGGGTCCTGGATCGTGGCCAATGGAGAGATCTGCAATCACACGGACGTCCGCGCGGGCCTCGACCATCCCTTCCGCACCGACTCGGACAGCGAGGCGGCTCTCGCCCTCGTCGAGCGCCTCGGCGTCGAGGGGATCCCCGCGCTCATGGCGCGCGTGGCCGATCCCTCGCACGGGCCCGTCCGCTCCTTCGCCGCCGGAATCGCCGGCAGCAGCGACCTCCTCGCCGCCCGCCGGGTGGCCGAACACCTGGGTCTGGCGCACACCGAGATCGTGGACACCGCGGACGACGCCGTGGAGGCACTGCCCCAGGTGGTGAAGAGCATCGAGTCCTACGAGCCGTCGCTCGTGCGGAGTGCGGTGCCGAACTATGCCCCGGCACGGGAAGCGGCGAGATCCGTGAAGGTCGTGCTGACGGGAGAGGGCGCCGACGAGCTGTTCGCGGGGTACGACCACTACCCGTCGGTTCCGAGCGACGAGCTGCAGGACGTTCTCGACGAGAGCCTGGACGGGCTGCACCACCTCAATCTGCAGCGGTGCGACCGGGTCACGATGGCTCACAGCCTCGAGGCGCGGGTTCCCTTCCTCGACCTGGACCTGGTGGCCCTCGCGCGGCAGATCCCGATCGAGTGGCGCCTGCCCGGGGAACTCGGTCAGGAGAAGGCGCTGCTCCGGTCGGCCTTCGACGGATGGCCGCCGGGCGACCTGCTCTGGTGGGTGAAGGAGCAGTTCGGCGACGGCAGCGGGATGGCGGACGCGACGCACGCCCGGATCGAGACGCTCGCCGCGTCCCGGGATGCCGGGTCGACTGGGCTGCCGGGTCGCCGTGGGAGGACGAGCGGATCGGCACCCTGCCGGCGCCGCGCAGCCGCGAGGAGCTCGTCTACCAACGGGTGTTCGCCGCGGCCCTGCCGGGCGCCGACCCGGACGTCCTCGGCCGGTTCGCCACCGCCTGAGGCAGGCGCCCGCGGTCCCCGGGGAACTCATGACGCATGAAGAAGGGTCGGCCCCACGGGAGCCACCTCGGTCCGGACGCACGAAGGCCCCCTCCCGATCGGGAGGGGGCCTTCGTCGTTGGTGCGCGAGGGGGGACTTGAACCCCCACGCCCTTTCGAGCACTGGCACCTGAAGCCAGCGCGTCTGCCAATTCCGCCACTCGCGCCAGTGACTCTCCGGGACAGCCGTGACCGGCCGACCGAAGAACAGCAGGTCTCAGCATAGCCCAGGCCGGTGGAGATCGTCCAAACGCCGTCCTCCGTACGTCGGGACGCGCCGGGCGCGGGCCCCGGTTCGCCCAGCATGCGCCAGTACTATCGGCAGTGACGATCTGTACACTGCTGCGAGTCGTGCCCGGGCCCGGGTGCGACGACGCCCGCACCCCGCCGACAGGAGGACCGCCCATGGGACGGCTCGACGACGTCGAACGACGCCTCGAGAAGATCGTCCGCGGCGTGTTCTCCCGCGGCGGTGGCCGCCAGGTCGAACCGGTCGAGATCGCCAGCGCGCTTCGCCGCGAGATGGACCACAAGTCGATCGTCCTGACCGAGGGCCGGACCATCACGCCCAACGTCTTCGACGCCCGGCTCTCGGACGCCGACTTCGAGAAGGCCCAGGAGTGGGGCACCGCCCTGGCCGAAGAGCTGTGCGAGGTCGCCATCAAGCACGCCAGGAGTCAGGGGTACGCCCTGCTCGGGCCCGTCCGGTTCTCCTTCCTGCACGACCCGGTACTGCGCACGGGAGTGTTCGAGATCGACTCGAAGACGGAGAAGCAGCAGGACCGGCAGCGGACCGCACGTAGCGGCGGTCCCAGGACCGCCCCACGCGGTGGATCGGTGACCGGTGGCCCCTGGCGGAAGGAAGCCGAGGAGAAGCGGCCCGTGCTGGAGATCCACGGTCAGCGCTACGCCCTCAACGCCCCGACTATCGTGCTGGGCCGCTCCTCGGAGGCGGACATCCTCGTCGACGACACCGGCGTCTCCCGCAAACACCTGCAGATCCATACCCAGGACGGTCTGAGCGAGGCCGTGGACCTGGGGTCGACCAACGGCAGCTACGTCAACGGGCAGAAGATCAACGGCAGCGTCCCGCTGACGGACGGCTCGGTGATCTCCATGGGTCGGACGAAGATCACGTTCCGGCTGATCCCTGCGTCGAAGAGTGACCGCTGACATGGGCGAACTGACCGCAACCGTCCTCCGGTTCGCCTTCCTCGCGCTGCTGTGGGTGCTGATCTTCTCCGTGCTCGTCGCCATGCGTCGTGACCTCGCGGTCGGTCGGAAGGCCCGGACCGGTGCCGCCGGACGTGGCGGTGCCGGTGCGTCCGGGCCCGAGGCGCCGGCCGCACCGCCACGTCAGCAGGCCCGTCGGCTCGTCGTCGTGGAAGGGCCCCAGGAGGGCACCGTGATCGACCTCGGCGCCGGTCCGATCATGATGGGCCGCGCCCAGGAGTCCACCCTCGTCCTCGACGACGACTACGCCTCGGGCCGCCACGCGCGTCTCTTCCCGCAGGGCAGCCGCTGGTTCCTCGAGGACCTCGGCTCCACCAACGGCACGTTCGTGAAGGAACAGCAGCTGACGCGCGCGGTGCCGATCGAGCCCGGAACCCCCATTCGGATCGGTAAGACGGTCATCGAATTGAGGTCGTGATGGCGCGGGTGCTGCGCTATGCGGCGCGGTCCGACGTCGGCAAGGTCCGGGCGAAGAACGACGACTCCGCCTACGCGGGTCAGTTCCTCGCCGTGGTCGCCGACGGCATGGGCGGCCACGTGGGCGGGGACGTCGCCTCCGCCTCGACCGTGCTGGACCTCGTTCATCTGGACCATCACAAGCACGACGACGACGCCGAGACCGTCCTCGCCGACGAGATCCAGACCGCGAACTCCCTGCTCAACGAACTCGTCGACGCCAACCCGCGGCTGGCCGGCATGGGCACCACGGTCACGGCCCTGCTGTTGACCGGCGAGACCCTGCGCTTCGCGCACATCGGGGACTCCCGGGCGTACCGGCTGCGCGACGGCGTCTTCGAGCAGATGAGCATCGACCACACCTTCGTGCAACGACTCATCGACGAGGGTCGGCTCCGGCCCCAGGACGCCGAGTACCACCCGCACAAGAACGTCCTGATGCGGGTGCTCGGTGACGTGGACGCCAGCCCGGAACTGGACCTGCACGAGTTCGACACCCGCGTCGGGGACCGGTGGCTGCTCTGTTCGGACGGGTTGACCGCGGTGGTGCCGAGCAGCATGCTGAGTGACATCGTCCGCGGTGGCGGCCGGTTGCAGGACATCGTCGACACGCTGGTCGAGTTGACCCTCAGCGGCGGCGCCCCGGACAACGTCACGGTCGTCATGGTGGAGATCGTCGACGGCGACGCGGCCGACACCCGGACGTCCCGGTTGGCGGTGCTGCCGCCCGAGATTCTGCGCGCCACACCGCGCGGCGGTCGTCGACGCCGCGGCGAGACTGCCGGCGCGGACGGGGCACCGACACCTCTCGCTCCCGCCGCGCGGGTCGGCGATGCTGCTGGGGAACGGACCGACGAGGAAGAAACCGACGAAGAGCGTCACGGCGAGGAACGGGCCGAGAAGAGGCGGACCGACGCCGAGGGAGCAGCCCAGCAGCGGACCGAGCCGATCGTCACGAGCGAGACGGGCGCCAACGGGGAGCGCCCCGAGGAGGCCGTCAGTGCGGCTGCACTGCGCGAGGAGCTCGCCAGCCACCCGCACGTGCTGGTCGGCGCAGCGGCGCTGGCCACCGAGACGGGCCGCCTGCCCACCGTCGCCAAGCGCAGTGCTGATCGACGCGCGGCGGCCCTGCTGCGCCACCGTGACCAGGGTGGCGGGCGCGGGGAGCAGCCCGAACCGACCGGCCACCGTCCCCGGCGGCTCCTCTACGCCGCCGTCGCCGTGATCTGCCTGCTGGCGGTGGCCGCGGCCGCCGGGTGGGGTTACGCCTGGACCCAGACCCGGTACTACGTCGGCGAGGCCAACGGCGAGGTCGCCATCTACAACGGTGTCTCGCAGACGCTGGGACCGATCCGGCTCTCCCACGTCGAGTCCCGCAGCGGCATCCCGGTCAGCACCCTGCCGGAGTACTCGCAGGAGCGGGTGCGCATGACGGTGCCCGCGGACAGCGTGGACCGGGCGCGGCAGATCATCGCCGACCTGCGCCTCCCGGGCCCGGACAACCCACTGCCCACTCCGAGCTGCACCCCGGTCCCGTCCGCGAGCGCCGGTGCATCCGGGTCGGCGCCGCCGTCCGGCCGCATCCCGTCGGCCAGTGCGACGCCCTCCGGTGCGTCGCCCGGTGCCTCGCCCAGTACGAAGCCGAGCGCGTCGTCCTCCGGTGGGCCGACGCGCGGTCCGTCCCCGCGGTCCAGCGCGGACGCCCGCGCCACCGGCAGCGCCACCAGCGTCCCGTCCCCGTCCGTGACCCCTTGTGGAGGGCAGCGCTGATGTCCCAGCTCTACACCGCGCCGCGGTCGCGCCGGAACACCGAGCTGGTGTTGCTGGTGCTGGCCCTGGCGATCGCCATCGGCGCCGACACGCTCGTTTCCCTCAACCTCAACCAGCCGCTCGGCTCCGCGTTCCTGACCCGGAGCATCGTGTTCGCGGCCCTGCCGCTGGCCCTGCACGTGGTGCTGCGGCTCCGCGCGAAGTATGCCGACCCGGTCATGCTTCCCGTCGTCACCGCGCTCAACGGTGTCGGGCTTGCCATGATCCACCGGCTCGACCTCGCGAACCGGGACGACGCCGCCAGCCGGCAGCTGGTCTGGATGGCCGTCGCCGTCGTCGCGGCCGGTGCGGTCCTGTGGGTGCTGCGCGATCACCGGGTGCTGCGCCGCTACACGTACATCTCCCTCGTGGTCTCGGCGGTCCTGCTCGTGCTGCCCCTGGTGCCCGGCCTCGGCCAGGAGATCAACGGGGCCCGGGTGTGGATCACGGTCGGTCTCGGCTCCTTCCAACCCGGTGAGATCGCCAAGATCACCCTCGCCGTCTTCTTCGCCGGCTACCTCTCGACCAACCGGGACCTGATCCTGCTGGCGGGCAAGAAGATCGGACCACTGCAGTTCCCCCGCGCGCGGGACCTGGCCCCCATGCTGGTGGCCTGGCTGATCGGCCTGGGCATCCTCGTGATGCAACGGGACATCGGCATGTCCGTCATGTTCTTCACCCTTTTCATGGTGATGATCTACGTCGCCACCAGCCGGGCCAGCTGGATCCTCATCGGCCTGGCCATGGTGGTGGTCGGCGGCGTGTTCGCCTACCAGACAATGGGCCACGTCCAGGCCCGGGTCGACGGTTGGCGCAACGCCTTCGACCCCGAGGTGTTCAACGCCGCCGGCGGCAGCTGGCAGATCGTCCAGGGCCTGTTCGGGCTGGCCAACGGCGGCCTGTTCGGCACCGGCCTCGGTCTCGGCCGCCCGGACCTGGTCACCTACGCCAACTCGGACATGATCGTCGCCGCGTTCGGCGAGGAGATCGGCCTGATCGGTGTGGTCGCGCTGGTGCTGATGTACGTCATCCTCGTCTCGCGCGGCATGCGCGCCGCCCTGGGCACCCGGGACGCGTTCGGCAAGCTGCTCGCCTGCGGCCTGGCCTTCGCACTGGCGGTGCAGTGCTTCGTGATCATGGGCGGCGTCACCCGGCTCATCCCGCTGACCGGGCTGACCACCCCGTTCCTGTCGGCCGGCGGTTCGTCCCTGCTGGCCAACTGGATCATCGTGGCCCTGCTGCTGCTGATCTCGAACGCCGCCCGCCGGCCGGCGCCGACCGGCCCGCTCCGGGAGAGCGACCTGCCCGCGTCCGGTATCGACGTGATGGAGCCACGGACCACCGCCACGGTCGCCTCGGCGCAAGGCAACCGGTCCGACGGCGCCGGTACCGCCGGCGGCGCGACCGCCGCATCCCCGCACCCCGGTTCCGGGGCCCGCCGAACCCGTCCGGGAGGGAATCCCTCGTGAACCAGGCCATCCGCCACACCTGGGTCGTGGCCGTCGCCCTGCTCGTCCTGATCCTCGGGTCGCTGACCTACGTGCAGTTCTTCGAGTCCGGACGGCTGCAGGCCAACCCGTGGAACAGCCGGAACCTGCTGCAACAGTTCTCCAGCGACCGCGGCCCGATCCTCGTCGACGGCCAGCAGATCGCCTACTCGCAGCCCAGTAACGACCAGTACGACTACCAGCGGGTCTACCGGGACCCGCAGCTGTACGCACCGCTGACCGGCTTCTACTCGCTGCTGAACATGACCGGACTGGAGCAGGAGCTCAATCCGCTGCTGAACGGCAGTTCCGACCAGCTCTTCTACGACCGGATCACCCAGGTCCTGTCCGGCAACCAGCCGCGCGGTGCGTCGGTGGAGCTGACCATCGACCCGCAACTGCAGAAGCTGGCGTACGACGCGCTGGGGAACCAGAAGGGTTCGATCGTCGCCCTGAACCCGAAGACCGGCGAGATCCTGGCCATGGTGTCCAAGCCGAGCTACGACCCGAACGCGATCGCCACCCACGACACCGCGCGCGCCAAGCAGGCGTACGAGTCCCTCGCGCAGAACCCGAACAACCCGCTGTTCAATCGCGCGATCGGCGGCAACCTGTACGCGCCGGGATCGGTGTTCAAGCTCATCGACACCGCCGCGGCCCTGGAATCGGGCAAGTACGACCCGAACAGCGTGCTGGACAACCCCGCCGAACTGAAGCTGCCCGGCACCAATGCAACACTGCCGAACTACCGGTTCGGCGGATGCGGCGCCCGCACCAAGGTGGACTTCTCCTTCGCCCTCGAGCAGTCCTGCAACACCCCGTTCGCCTCGATCGCCATGGACCTGGGTCAGGATGCGATCGCCGACGAGGCGAAGAAGTTCGGGTTCGGTGAACAGCTGAGCATCCCGCTGTCGGTGACGCCGTCGATCTTCCCCAAGAACCTCAACGACGCCCAGCTGGCGCAGAGCGCCATCGGCCAGTTCGACGTCCGCGCCACCCCGTTGCAGATCGCGATGATGTCGGCCGCGATCGCCAACAACGGTGTGCAGATGAAGCCGAACCTGATCAAGGTGGTGCGTGCGCCGGACCTGACCCCGGTCAGCACCTTCAAACCCGAGCAGTTGCGCACCTCGACCAGCCAGCAGACCGCGAACCAGATCCGCGACTGGATGGTCAACGTGGTGGACAAGGGCATCGCGGGCGCGGCCGCCGTGCCAGGTGTGAAGGTCGCGGGCAAGACCGGCACCGCGGAACTGTCCGCCCAGGGCCTGAACAACGCGTGGTTCACCGGCTTCGCGCCGGCCGACAACCCGCAGATCGCGGTGGCGATCGTCGTGGAGAATGTTGATGTGGCCACGGGGGTAGCGATGACCAGTCCGACGGCGAAGCGGCTCTTTGAGGCGGTGTTGAACAAGTGAGGCCCACCGGAGGCATCACCCTGGGCGATCGGTACGACCTGACCGATCGGATCGCCATCGGCGGTATGGGCGAGGTGTGGAAGGCCCGGGACAAGGTGCTCGGGCGCATCGTCGCCATCAAGATCCTCAAGGAGGAGTACACCGGCGACCCCGGTTTCCTCGAGCGGTTCCGGGCCGAGGCCCGGCACACCGCGCTACTGAACCATCCGGGCGTCGCCAACGTCTTCGACTACGGCGAGGAGGAGGGCTCCGCCTACTTGGTCATGGAGTTCGTGCCCGGCCAGCCGCTCTCCACGATCATCGAGCGGGAGCGGGTGCTCTCCCCCGACCGGGCGCTGACCATCGTCGGACAGTCCGCCCGTGCGCTCTCCGCCGCTCACGCCAAGGGCCTGGTGCACCGGGACGTCAAACCGGGCAACCTGATGATCACCCCGGACAACCGGGTCAAGGTCACCGACTTCGGTATCGCCCGGCTCGCGGACCAGGTGCCGCTGACGGCCACCGGCCAGGTGATGGGCACGGCCCAGTACCTCTCCCCCGAGCAGGCGACCGGGCAGACCGCCACCGGCTCGTCGGACATCTACTCCCTCGGCGTGATCGGGTACGAGCTGGTCTCCGGGCACCGGCCCTTCACCGGCGAATCCCAGATCGCCATCGCCCTGGCCCAGGTCAACGACGACCCGCCACCGCTGGACGCATCGATCCCGGCACCGGTGCGGGCGTTGCTGATGTCCATGCTGTCCAAGGACCCGAAACAGCGGCCCGCCAGTGCCAGCGCCCTGGCCGCCGCTGTCGACGCGATCCGCGCCGGCAAGTACGACGACGCGTTGCGGGCGGTTCCCACCCTGGCCGCCTTCGGCTTGGGCGGCGGCGCCGCGACGGGCCGCACCGAGGCGATCCGGCGTCCGGCGACCTCACGCACGACCGCCGTCAGCACCGGCTCGAGTACCGCCCCCCACACGGCGTCATTGCCCGTCGCCGGGGCCGCCGCAGCGGGGGCCGCCGGGGCGTCGGCGTCCCGGTCCGCCGACGGGGACGCCGGTGGCGCGGATCGGCGGTGGGAGGACCAGCAGGACGCCGCCCGGAACCGGCGCCGTTCGCGTAGCCCGTGGACGTGGCCGCTGGTCGCCCTGATCGTCCTGCTGCTGTTGATCCTGGTCGCCACGCTCGCGGGCAACGGGCTGTTCGGAGGCGCGCGCACGCCTGCCCCGGCCACGACGGTCACCGTCCCCTCCAACGGATCGTCGAGCAGCAGCCCGCCCAGCACCCCGTCCTCGACCGCCGCCAGCAGCCCGACCCCGAGCACGACCAGCAGCACGCCGAACACGGTCGACGTGCGTGCGGCCGCCTACGAGGGCCGCCCGTTCCGGGACGTGCGCGCCGAGTTGGAGACACTCGGCCTGCAGGTGCGGGAGAACCCGCAACCGTCCGACACCGTCGCAGCGAACACCGTCACGGGACTCGACCCGACCGGGCCACTGCTCGTCGGCTCGACCATCACGGTGACCTACTCGACCGGCCCGGCGCAGGTCACCGTGCCGGGTGACCTGGTCGGCAAGACCCGCGCCCAGGCCCAGGCGGCGCTCCAGGCGCTCGGACTGGCCTACCGCGAGGAGATCGTGGCCGGGGACCAGCCGGCTGGTACCGTCGTGCAGGTCCCGGAGTCGGGCCGCGCGGTCGATCCCGGCTCCTCGGTCACCGTGCGGGTCTCCCGCGGGCCGACCGCGACGCCGTCCGCTCCGCCGCCGCCCTCGCCGTCGCCGTCGCCGTCGCCGAGCACCTCCTCGCCGAGCGCCACCGCGCCGTCGTCGAGCCCGTCGACCGGCCCGTCGTCACCGTCCGCGAACGGGAACGGGTCCCCCGGCCGCGGGAAGGGCAAGGGCAACGGCAACGCCGGCGCGGTGGACGGTACCACGCCCGGCTCCGCGCCCACCGTGGTCGCCACCGCACCGTCGTCGGCCCTGGCGCCGAGGGCTCAGTCCGCCGGTAACGGGCGCCGCTGAGACCCGCGGCCCCAGCCCGCACCTCGACGGGGGCAGTGAGAGAAATCGATTGAAGGGAACACCAGATCCGTGAGCGAAGCACGGCTGCTCAGCGACCGCTACCGGGTCGACGGGCTGATCGGACGCGGCGGCATGGCCGACGTCCACGCCGGGCACGACACCCGCCTCGGACGGCCGGTCGCGATCAAGCTGCTCCGGTCCGATCTGGCTCGTGACCCGAGTTTCCAGTCGCGATTCCGCCGTGAAGCCCAGGCGGTCGCCGCCCTGAACCATCCGAACATCGTCGGCATCTTCGACACCGGCGAGGAACGGCTCGTCGACGCCGCCGGTCGCACGGTCTCGGCGCCGTTCATCGTGATGGAGTACGTCACCGGGCACACCGTCCGCCAGCTGATCACCGACCAGCGGCTGACCATCGACATCGCGCTGCGCCACGCCGACGGTGTCCTGGCCGCGCTGCAGTACAGTCACGACGTCGGCATCGTGCATCGGGACATCAAGCCGGCCAACGTGATGGTCACGGACGAGGGCACCGTCAAGGTGATGGACTTCGGTATCGCGCGCGCACTGGAGGATACCTCGGCGACCCTCACCCAGACCCAGGCCGTCCTCGGCACCGCCGCCTACCTCTCGCCCGAGCAGGCCCGGGGAGAGCGGGTGGATGCGCGCAGCGACCTGTACTCGGCCGCCTGCCTGGTCTACGAGATGCTCACCGGCCGGCCCCCGTTCCAGGGTGACTCCGCCGTCTCCGTCGCCTACCAGCACGTCCGCGAACTGCCCCCCGCGGCCAGCACCGTCAACCCCGACGTCTCGCCCGCCCTCGACGCCGTGCTCGGACGCGCCCTGCAGAAGGACCGACGGGATCGCTTCCAGGACGCCGGCGCGTTCCGGGAGGCACTGCGCGCGACTGCCGGCCACGATCTCGGAGCCGGTGCCGGCTCCGGGAGCCACGCCGACTCCTTCGCGACCGAACTGCTGCCGCGCGGCACCCGCCGGCTCGCCGCGGCACCGACAGCCGGCCCGAACGAGGCACCGGCGACGGCAGCCCTGCCCCGGACGGCGGTACCCACCCCCGGCGCAACCGCCACCCCCGAGCCGCTGGTGTTCGGTGTCGGCACGAACGACGACGTGCACCCGGAGACCCGGGCTCGCCGTCGGGCGTGGCTGATCACCGGCATCGTCGCGCTCGTCCTCGTGCTCGGCGCCGTCGCCGTCTACTTCACCAACATCCTCGCCGCCCGGCCCGCGCCGCCGACCACGGTCGCCGTGCCCGCGGTGGCCAACCTGAGCCAGGCCGACGCGTCCACCGCTCTGGCCAACGCCGACCTGCGCATCCGGCCGGAGCGAGCGAACAGCACGACCGTCAAGGACGGCTATGCCATCCGCACCGAGCCCGGGACCGGCGCCCGGGTGAATCCGGGCACCCCGGTGGTACTCGTCATCTCCAGCGGGCCGGCGAGCGTCGCCTTGCCCGAGAACCTCGCCGGCCGCTCGGCGGACCAGGTCAGGGACCAACTGCGCCAGCTCGGCCTCGACCCGGTGCAGACCGTCTTCAAGAACAGTGCGACGGTCAGCGGCGGGGCCCTGATCGATACGGTGCCGTCCCTCGGCAAGAAGGTACCCGCGGGGAGCAGGGTCGACCTCGTGGTCTCCACCGGTAAGGTCACCATGCCCCAACTGGTGGGACTGACCGAGGCGCAGGCGCGTGAGCAGCTCGCCGCTGCGGACGTCGCACTCCCGGTGACGGTGAAGGCCGCGGACAACAGCGTCGTCAAGCCCGGCACCGTCACCGGTCAGTCCGCGCCGGCCAACGGCAACGTCGATCAGGGGTCGACCGTCACGATCACGGTGGCCCGCGCCCCGGCACAGCCGACGCCGTCGCCGTCACCCAGTGCCAGCGGCCCGGGTTCCGGTCCCAGCCCGACGTCCAGTCCGAGCCCCAGCCCGACGGCGAGCAGCCCCAGCCCCAGCCCGACGTCCAGTCCGCGCCCCAGTCCGACGGCGAGCAGTCCCAGCAGTCCCCGCCGCTAGACCTCCGATTGCCGCCTTACTCGTCGATTGTCGCGTTGATCGTGGCGAAGGACGAGTCTGGTGGCAATGCGTCGTCGTGCGCCGATCGGCTCACGGGGTGATCAGGGGGCTCAGTCCCGCGGCGCGTTCGGCGGCACCTGCCAGGCCGATCGACTCCAGCCAGGTCCCGAGCATCTGGTAGCCGCCTTCGGTGAGGACCGACTCCGGATGGAACTGCACGCCCCACAGAGGGGCCGTGCGGTGCGCCAGCCCCATGACGATGCCGCTCGGCGTGGTCGCCGTGACCTCGAGGACGTCGGGCACGGTCGCGGCGTCCGCCGCCAGGGAGTGATACCGGGTGGCGGTCAGCGGGCTGGGCAGGCCGGCGAAGACCGTCGCGCCGTCGTGGTCCACCTGCGACGTCTTGCCGTGCATCAACTCGGTGGCGTGGCCGACCGTGCCGCCGTAGGCCTCCGCGAGGGCCTGATGGCCCAGGCACACCCCGAGCATCGGCTTGCCGTGATCCCCACACCAGCGGATCAGGTCCACGCAGAATCCCGCGTCCGCCGGCGTACCCGGTCCGGGCGAGACCAGCACGCCGTCTCGCTCCTCCGCCATCCGGGTCGCCTCGGCGAGGTCGACGTCGTCGTTGCGGACGACCACGGTCTGGGCACCCAGCTGCTGCAGATAGCCCACGAGCGTGTAGACGAAACTGTCGTAATTGTCGATGACGAGGATGCGGGTGCTCATCGGCGTGGTTCCTTCGCGAGGTGATGGCGCGGCCACGCGGCCGCCCGACCAGACAAGCACGCCCCGCCGATCCACGCCAGCCGGCGTCGCGCTCCACCCGGCCAGCGGGCCAGGTTGGCTAGACTGGTCAGTTGAGCGAGTGCAGCGGGATCAGCGCGGCGGACCGAGGGGGTCCGCGCGAGCGACGGCGGTAAGAACCACCCGAGGAGGAGATGTGGCCGAGTCCGAAGCAAGCCGGAGCGGCGACCCGGCGCGCCGCGCCGCGGCGGAGCAGGTCCGCGAACGGAAGCGTGAGCGCGCCGCGCGCGCCGAGGCTCGCCGGAGCGGCCCGAACCCCACCTGGTACAAGGTGCTGATGGTGACCCTGATGGTGCTCGGCCTGCTGTGGGTGATCGTCTTCTACGCCACGCTCGGCCAGTGGCCGATACCAACGATCGGTGGCTGGAACATCGTGGTCGGGTTCGGCATCGCCATGGTGGGGTTCCTCATGACGACCCGCTGGCGCGGCTGAAGCCGGTCGGCCGACCAGGAGTACTCGAGACCACGGCTAACGTGGGGCCATCGCCGCACGGCCACGGCCGGACAGAGGAGGGCACGTGAGTCATCCCGAGCAGGAGCCCACGATCGACCAGCGTGCGGGGGCGGTGATTCCCGCGCCCGCGGTTCCGCCCGTCGTCACCGAGCGTCAGCGCGGCACCACCACCGTGTCCGAGACCGCGATCGCCCGAGTCATCGGGGTCGCCGTCCGCCAGGTTCCCGGGGTACACGCCCTGGGCAGCAGCGCCGCGCGGACCTTCGGTCAGCTCCGTGAGGCCGTGGGTCAGGCCGACCATGCCCAGGGCATCTCCGTGGAGACCGGTGAGCGACAGGTCGCGGTCACCGTCACCCTGGTAGCCGGCTACCCGTGGCCGCTGCAGGACATCGCCCGGAACGTCCGTGCTGCGGTCTACGATGCTGTCGAAGGGCTGATCGGCAAGGACGTCGCCGAGGTGAATGTGACCATCACGGACGTCGACGTCCCCGCGCTCGACCGCACACCGGCCGGGCCAGCCCACTCCGAGCCGAAGGAGCGACGCCTCTCATGAGTCCGACCGTGACCGGCCTTGCCGTCGGTGCCACCCTGGCCATCGTCGTCCTCGCGTGGGGATTCTGGGGTTTCCTGCTCACCGCGGTGTTCATGCTCGTCGGCGCCGTCGCCGGCCGGGTCGCGGAGGGCCGCCTGGACCTGCGCGCCGTCGCCGACTCCCTGCGCGGCAAGCGCTCCTCCTCATGACCGACGCAGGGACGGTGACCGATGACCGGGCGGCCGTCGGGGTACCGCCCGGTCACACGCGGGTCACCCAGCAGGCCATCTCCCGGGTGGTGACGATCGTTGCCGCAGAGGAGTTCGGCGTGCCGGTCTCCACGGTGCGCACCCGACTGCTGGACGACGGCGGTCGCCTGCATCTGCAGGTCGCCCTGCCCGTATCGGCACCCCCGCTGCTGTCCCTGGCCCGCGAGCACACGACGTCGAGTCGCGACCGGAGCACGCTGATGCAGCGCGCCGAGGCTGCCCGCAGTGTCATCGCCCGGCGGTCGTGCGAACTCACCGGTGCGGTCGTCGGCCGCGTCGACGTCGACCTCACTGGTATCCACCGGCCACCGCAGGGACGGCCGCGGTGACGGCGGATCGCCGCACCCGGCGATTGCTGCGCCGTGAGACGCATTCATCCCGCAGCCTCCCGTCCATCGTCACGGCCACTCTGGTTCTGGTGGTGCTGCTGTGGCTGTTCCTGGAGACGGTGCTCTCCGTGGCGGGGGCTCCCCCGATCCTCGCCTCCCCGGTGATGATCGGTCCGTGGTTGGTGGATCTGCCGCGGCAGGCGCCCGGGGCGGTGCTGGTCGTCGTCGGCCTGCTCATCGCCTTGCTGGGACTGCTGGTCCTTGCCCTCGCCGTCCTGCCCGGGAACCGGCCCCGTTACGCCGTCGCGGACGAGCGCAGCGCGATCATCGTCGACTACGAGGTGGTCGCCTCGGCGGCGTCCCGGGTCGCCCGGACCGCTGCGGCCGTCTCCGTGGATCAGGTGCACACCTGGGCGTCCCGCAGGTCCATCGAGGTGCAGGTGCATCCCACCTCCGGGCTCCCTGTCGACGACGAAGCGGTGCGCCGAGCGGTCGTGGGCGAACTCGACGCCGCCGGCCTGGAGCCGATGCCCGCGGTGGCCGTGACGGTCGCCACGCGCGGGGCGGTGGGGGTGTGAGAAGCACCCCGCGCGGTCTCAACCGGGTTCTGCTCGCGCTCGTCGGACTCGTGCTGCTCGCGGTCGGTGCGCTGGTCACGGTCGCCGGGTTCAGCGCCGCCGTGTCGCGGGGCTGGCTGATCGTCGGTGAGCAGCTCTGGGACGGCCTGACCGGCCTGGTGCGGTCGACACCGACGCCGGGCGGCGACGTCAGTTGGATCTCCGTCGCCGTGCTCGTCGTGCTCATCGCGGCGGTGATCCTGATGCTGGTCTGGATCTTCTCCCAAGGGGGAGGGCGGACAAATCAGGTGGCGATCGCCTTTCACGACGGCGACCTGCCCGGCCACACACGGATCCGCACCTCCTTGGTCGCGGACGCCGTCGAGCAGGCCCTCGAACACGAGGACCAGGTGCTCTCCGCGCAGGTCAGTACCTGGAAGGCGGGGCGGGCGGACGGGCTGAACCTCCGGTTGCAGGTGCGCAAGGGCGCCCGATTGGGCGACACCCTGGGCACCGCGCGCGACCTCGTCACCGGACTCGACCTGCTCACCGGCACCCGGGAGCCGGTGCTGATCCGGATCAGCAGTGGGGCGCGGGCACGGCTCTCCCGCACCGAGCGGGTGCAGTGACGCTCGGGGCGATCCCGCGGCGCGCTCTGGCTGGCCCGGGACGCGGCGCCGTCAGGTCCAGACGCCGGACGCGCCGCGTCGATGGCTGCTGATCAGGTGGGTGTCCACCATGCCGACCGCCTCCATCAGCGCGAACATCGTCGTCGGCCCCACGAAGCGGAAGCCGCGCGCCCGCAGTGCGGTGGAGAGCGACCGCGACTCGGCCGAGCTGGTGGGGATCTCGGCAAGCGTTCGCGGCCGGGGGGTGGCCTCGGGCTGGAAGGACCAGATCAGAGGCGCGAGACCGCCGTCCGCACGCAGCGCCACCGTGGCCCGCGCGTTGCCGATGGTGGCCAGGATCTTCGCGCGGTTGCGCACGATGCCCGGATCGGCCAGTAGCCGGTCGACCTCGGACGCACCGAAGGCCGCGACGGCGTCGGGCTCGAAGTCGGCGAACGCCGCCCGGAAGGCCGGCCGCTTCCGCAGGATGGTGGCCCAGGACAGCCCGGACTGGAAGGCCTCCAGACTCAACCGTTCGAACAGGCCGCGCTCGTCCCGCACCGGCATGCCCCATTCGCTGTCGTAGTACTCCTGCAGGAGTGCGTCGACAGCGGCCCAGCGCGGACGTGCCAGGCCGTCGGAGCCGATCACGACGTCCGTCATCGGTTCAGACACCCGGCGCTCCGCGCTCCGGTGCACCGCGGGTGTCGTCCTCCGGTGCGGTGAGCCGGGATACCAGAGGGGCCAGGGCGGCAGCGCCGCCGGCCCGGGAATCATGCCCCACCGGCGGAGCCGCAAGGGCGTGGTACTCGGCCCCGAACAGCCGGGCGAGCTCCGCCGCGGCTCCCGCGGGGACCCGGGTGCGACCGGGAGCGCTCGCGACGATCCGCCGGGTCACCCGGGCGCGCAAGGCGGCCAGGGCGGGCGTCAGCACGGGCTGTGCGCCCGTGGTGGCACGGTTGGCAGCGAAAGCCCGGTCGAAGTACAGCAGCAGACCGCCCAACCGCCAGTCGTCGGCGCGGGACTCGAGATGTTCCAGGACCGTGGCGCAGCCACTGTTGAAGGCGATCACATAGGTGGCCTCGTCCATGTCGTCCAGCAACTCACGGAGCCGACGCCGGCGGGCCAGTAGATCGTCGACGATATCCGGTGCCACTCGTTCCACCTCGGGCCGCGAACCGGGAGAGCGGACGGCGGCCAGCAGCGTCGGCAGCCACGCGGCCTCCGTCTCACGCGCGTCACCGGCCAGGATCACCAGTCGGCCGGCCGGCCACGTCACTGCGTGCGTCGGGGTCATGCGCTCATCGTAGGCCCCCCGGCCCCACGCCGGGGACGTGTCCGTTCAGTGATCCACGGTGGCGAGCCGGTTTCGGCATCGCGCCGGAGGGTGGCGAGTCCGACCCGTGCGGCGCCTCCGCCTGCACGGCCGAACGCGGCACCGATACCCTTCCGACGCCGCTTGCGCCACCGCGACGCGCCGTCTGTAAGGCGATTCACAGCGCGGGGCCGGGGACGTGCCCGATCCGCGCCATAGCGCGGATCCGGGACCGCGACGAGTCGGGAGGTCGGCCCTCGGATCACAGAAAGATAACGAAGGGTCTTGATCGATAACGAATTGATCGTCTAGTCTCGGGAACAGCCCCGCTAGGCGGGGAACCCCCGAGGCTGCACCCGTTCTTGTTGCAGCCCAACATGCACGGCCCCTCTTCTTCACCGGACATCGCCATGAGGCGGGGCACTTTCCACGACCTCGAACAGTCGGGGCGGGCGATGGCGCAACGACAGCCGGGGACGGCTGGAGCGCAGGTGACCTCCAGGAGCATTGTTGTGAAGAACTCCACCACTCTCAACCGGAATTTCCGTCGCGGTGCCGCCGTTCTCGCCCTCACCGGCGCCGGCGTGGCCGTGACCGGCACGCAGGCCAACGCCGCGAGCGAAGCCACGTGGGATCGCGTCGCCGCGTGCGAGTCCGGCGGCAACTGGGCCATCAACACCGGCAACGGGTTCTCCGGCGGCCTGCAGTTCGTCCAGTCCACCTGGACCGGCTTCGGCGGCAAGGGCAGCCCGGCCAACGCCACGAAGGCCGAGCAGATCGCCGTGGCCGAGCGTGTCCTCGCGGGCCAGGGCTGGGGCGCCTGGCCGGTGTGCTCCGTCAAGGCCGGCGCCACCGGTGCCCCTGCCAACCCGACCCCGGTTCAGCAGGCGCCCGTCCAGCAGGCCCCGAAGGTCCAGGTCCAGGCCGCCCCCGTGCAGCAGGCCCCGGTCCGCCAGGCGCCGGTGCAGCAGGCCCCCGTGCAGCAGGCGCCCGTGCAGCAGGCCCCGGTGCAGCAGGCCCCCGTGCAGGCCGCCCCGGTCCAGCAGGCCCCGGTGCACCAGGCGCCCGCGCTCAGCGGCAAGACCTACACCGTCCAGGCCGGTGACACCCTGAGCCAGATCGCCCAGAAGCTGGGCGTCAAGGGTGGCTGGCAGGCTCTCGCCGACGCCAACCTGGGCACCGTCAGCAACCCGAACCTGATCTTCGTGGGCCAGAGCCTGAACCTGCCTGCCTGATCACCCGGCATTCCCGTCCTCGACGGGACCCGTCGGCCGAAGCGCCGCACTCCTTCCCGGAGTGCGGCGCTTCGCCGTTCCCGGATCGTCCCGCCCTCGCGGGTGCCGCCGTGCCCGTGAGGCCGGCGGGCGAGGGATCGTGCTGCATGACGGCTCCTTGCCGACGGTGGCGGTCCCGGGTGGGACGGCGCTCGGTGTGGTCGGTGTGCTCAGGCCGTGACGCGGGCGAGCAGGGCGTCGAAGAACTTCTCGCAAGCGGCGATCTGATCGAGTTCGATCCACTCGTCGGCGGTGTGCGCCTGGGCGATGTCGCCGGGCCCGCACACGATGGTGCCGATGCCGATGCCGGTGAACTGGCCCGCCTCGGTGCCGTACGTGACCTTCTCCTCGCTCGGCAGGCCGCCGAGGTCGGCGCCGAGGCCGAGGACGGCGCTGCCCGGCGGGGTGCGCAGGCCCGGCACCTGGCCGATCACCTCGACGGCGACCCCGGCCCGCGGGTCCTCGGCCCGCATCCGGGCGTCGATCTCGGCCAGGGCGGCGCGCACCCGCGACGTCACCTCGGCGGCGTCGACGGCGGCGACACTGCGGAACTCGAACTCGAGCACGCACCGGTCCGGCACCGTGTTCGACGCGATGCCGCCGTGGACGAGGTTCACCCCGCCGGTGCTGAACGGCACGACGTAGCCGGGATCGAACGGCCCGTTCTCCCGCCAGCCGTCGACCATCTCCGCGAACGCCACGGCGAACCGGGAGGCGTGGTGGATGGCGTTGACGCCGTCGGGCGTGAGTGAGGAGTGGGCGGCGACCCCGGTGAACGTCGCCCGGAACACGTTGACGGACTTGTGCTCGGCGATCACCCGCATGCTGGTGGGTTCCCCGACGATGCAGAACTCGGGCCGGATGCCGCGCCGCTCGAGTTCGGCGACCAGCCGGCCGCCGCCCACGCAGCCGATCTCCTCGTCGTAGCTCAGGGCCAGATGCACCGGAGTGGAGAGGTCGGCCTCCGCCAGACGCGGCAGCAGGGTCAGCGCGGCCCCGATGTAGCTCTTCATGTCCGCGGCGCCACGACCGTACAATCGTCCGTCGCGGATCTGTGCGCTGAAGGGGTCGGAGAACCAGTCCTGACCGTCCACCGGCACGACGTCGGTGTGCCCGGAGATCACGATGCCACCGTCGGTGCTGCCGTCGGCGGCCGGGAAGGTGGCGAACAGATTGGCCTTGGCGCCGTCCTCGTTCGGCACGAGGAGGGGCTCGACACCGAGCCGGCGCACCTCGGCGGCCACCAGGTCGATCAGCTCGAGGTTGGAGTTGCGACTGGTGGTGTCGACCGCGATCAGCCGCCGGGTCCAGTCGAGCGAAGCCAGGTCCTGTTCGGTCGTCGTCGAGCTCATCGCATCCGTCCTCTCGCGTGGTCCGACCCGGATATTCCGGTGGGTCTGTGGTCCGGCCACGAGTCTACGCAGCCGGAAGGTCGCGTCCGGGATCTGCGAGACTGCCGGTATGAGTGTGGTCGGGACGGCGTTCTGGGTGACGGGCTGTGGCCACGGTGAGTTGCGTCAGCAGCCGCTGCCGGAGCCGGACCCCGACGAGGTGCTGGTACGTACCCGGCACACGGGGATCAGCCGCGGCACCGAGAGCACCGTGTTCGCAGGTCGCGTGCCGCCCGCCGTCGCCGACCAGATGCGCGCTCCGCACCAGGAGGGTGACTTCGGCGGCCCGGTCAAATACGGCTACCTGAACGTGGGCGTCGTCGAGCGCGGCGCCGCCGGGTTGGTCGGCCGCACCGTTTTCAGTCTCGCTCCGCACCAGGACCTGCTCGTGCTGCCCACCGCGGACGTGCACGTGGTGCCCGACGGTGTGCCGGCCCGGCGGGCGGTGCTGGCGGGCACGATCGAGACCGCGGTGAACGGCGTGTGGGAGGCCGGTCCCCGGCTCGGTGACCGGGTGGCCGTCGTCGGCGGCGGCATGATCGGCGGCGCCGTCGCGGCCCTGCTGGCCGACTTCCCCCTGGGGCGGCTGCAGCTGATCGATCCCGATCCGGGACGACGGGGCCTCGCCGACGCCTTCGGGCTCGACCTCCTCGCCCCGGCCTCCGCCGCCGGGGACTGCGACGTCGTCATCCACGCGTCCGGCACCGAGGAGGGGCTGGCCACCGCCCTGGATCTGGCCGGGAACGATGCCGAGGTGATCGAGATGTCCTGGTTCGGCACCCGCTCTCCCCGGGTGCCGCTCGGGGCGGCGTTCCACGCGCGTCGGCTGCAGGTCCGAGCCAGCCAGGTGGGCGAGGTGGCCCTGGCCCGGCGGGCTCGCCGCAGTCGCGACGACAGGCTCGACCTCGCACTGCGGCTGCTGACCGACGACCGGTTCGACGTCTTCCTCACCGGCAGCAGCCCGTTCGCCGACCTGCCGACGACGATGGCGCGGGTCACCGGCCCCGGCTCGACCGAGATGTGCCACGTCGTCGACTACCCCGTCCCCCACAACACCGTCCCCGACCAGCCGCGGTCCGAGCCGCGGGTCGGACCGAGAACGAGGAGTTGACCGTGTACCGCCTGACCGTCCGTGACCACGTGATGATCGCCCACTCGCTGCCGGACCCGGCCTTCGGTCCCGCGCAGGGCCTGCACGGGGCGACGTTCGTCGTCGAGGCCACGTTCCACCGGGTCGAACTGAACGAGCACGCGATCGTGCTCGACATCGGCGTGGCGACGGCGGCGCTGGCCGCGGTGCTCGCGGATCTGGCGTACCGCAACCTGGACGAGCACCCGGATCTCGCCGGGCAGTTGACCACGACGGAGCGCCTCGCCCGGTTCGTCGCGGACCGCCTCGCCGGGCACCTGGCGGACGAGATGCCCGGACACGGGGTGACCGAGCTGGACGTCGTGCTGCGGGAGCACCCGGACGCCTGGGCCGGGTACACCCGGTCGCTGGCCTGAGTACCGGGATGGAGAGCCGAGGATCGAGCCCGACGGAATGAGTGCCGGGGATCGGCTGGCCCTGCTGACGCCCGCGAACGTGCGGCACCGCAGCGGCGGGACCCTGTTCAATCGGGCGGTCACGGCGCATGCCGCCACGCTCGGGCACCGGGTGGACCTCGTGCCGGTTCCCGGGCACTGGCCGCGGCCGGACCGGCAGGCCGTCGACCGGGTGCTCGCCGCCGCTGCCGGACACCGGCGCGTCCTGGTCGACGGTCTGATCGCCACCCGCTGCCCGGAGGTACTGATCGCGCTGATCGCACGCGGCGTCCGCACCGGGCTGCTCGTGCACCTGCCCGAACGACACGGCGGTACCGCCCAGGCGCGGGCCCTGGCGGCCGCCGACGTCGTCGTCGTCACCAGCGCGTGGACCGGGCACTGGCTGCTGGCCCACGCGTGGCCGGTGACCGGCCGGCCGGCCGCGGACCTGGCCGCGCGGCTCGTCGTCGCCCGGCCGGGCACGGAGGCCGACCCGGCACGGCGGAAGGATCCGTCCCCGGAACACAGCGCCACGGAGCAGCCGATCGACCGGTCCCCGGTACTCGCCTGCGTGGCCGCGTTGACGCCGAACAAGAACCAGGCCGGCCTGGTGCGGGCCCTGGCCGGACTCACCGACCTCGCCTGGTCGGCGGAGCTGATCGGCAGCACGGACGCGGACCCGAGATACGCCGGCCGGGTCGCCGCCGCGGCCTCGTCCCTGCCCGGACGGGTCCGGATCACCGGGGAGCTCGACGCCGCGGGTCTGGCCGCCCGATGGTCGCGGACCGACCTGCTCGTGCTGCCCTCCACCTGGGAGAGCTGGGGGATGGTCGTCCCGGAGGCCCTGCGCCACGGCGTTCCCGTGGTGGTGGGCCGGGGCACGGGAGCCGCGGAGGCGCTGACTGGCCCGCGTGGCAGCGGGCCCTGGCCGCGCCAGCGCACCGACGGGCGCTCGCTCCACGCCCGCCGTGTCGCGGGCAAGGGCGGCCGTCCCGGTGATCGCCACCTCCCCGGCGCGGTCGTCGACGCCGACGACCCGACGTCAATCGCCGCCGTCCTGCGCCGGTGGCTCACCGATCCCCCGTTGCGCACCCGGTGGCGGACCGCCGCCGGCACCGCCGACCTGCCCGGCTGGGGACCGGCGACCGAGGCGATCCTGACGGCCATGGGATCGAGAACCGGATCCAGGCCCGGTCCCCGACGCCCGGCCGGACGTCCGCCCATGATGTCGACCGAGGGATGAGGACCCGATGACACAGCTCGATCCGATCAGTTCCGACTGGCTCGCCCTGCGCGAGCGCGCCGACGACCGGGCCCGCGACGCCACGACGGCGACGCTGCTGCCGGCACTGCGCCGGTCCCTCACGGGCGGTGACAGCGAGTCGGGCGGCTCCGCGCAAGTGCCGGTCCTCGTCGTCGACCTGGGCACCGGTACCGGAGCCAACCCCCGGTGGCTGATGCCGCGCCTGTCCGTGCCCCAGACCTGGTTGCTCGTCGACCACGACCAGGACCTGCTCGCCGAACTCACCGTGCGGCTCACCGGGAACGCGGCGCCGTGGACGTCCGTGGTCTCCGACGTCGCACACCTGCGCGAGGTGCTCACGCAGCACCGCCGCCCGGGCCAGGCCGTGCTGCTGACCTGCGCCGCCCTGCTGGACCTGCTCGATGCGCGGACGGTGGACGAGTTCGCCGGTGTGCTGCAGGACTTCGGCGCGCACGGGCTGTTCAGTCTGACCGTCGACGGCGGCGGCAGCTTCACGCCTGCCCGGCCGCTCGACGACGCCGTCCAGGCGGTCTTCAACGCCCACCAGCAGCGCCACGGTCATCTCGGTCCGGACGGTGTGGAGGCACTGCGGCAGGCACTGGGCCGTGCCGGGGAGGACACCGCGGGGGAGGCGGTGACCGTGACCGTGCAGCAGACCGACTGGATCCTGGACGCGGCCGACGCCGGCGACCGGGCCCTGATCGAGCGGCTGCTGCAGGACCGCGCCGCCGCGGTCCGGGACCACGTCGGCTCAGCCGATTACTCAGCCGACGAATCCGGGCGCCGAGAGATGCTGTCGGCGTCCGACGTCGACGCTTGGCTCACCGACCGGCTTCAGGCCACGCACGGCGGGGCGCTGCGCGTTCGGGTGGGGCACCAGGACGTCCTGGTGGCGCCCCGCGGCTGAGCGGTGACACCGGATCACGAGCGCATCGCGGTGACGGTGCGACGGACCGGGTATCAGCGCCCGGCGTCGTCCCCGTCCTCGGAGTGATCCGTGAGATACCGTTCGCCCGTCTCCGTCTCGTGCAGCTCGTAGGTGGTCGCGGCGCTGCTCGTGGCGTCGTCACGCTCCTGCCGGGCCCGCTCGCTCATCGGCTCGTCGACCGGGGACCACTCGGGGTCGCCCCAGATGGCACCGAGCCCCTTGGACGCCCGGGTCGGCCGCCCGGCCACGAACTGCTCGCCGTCCTCGCCGCGCGAGAACTGGTCGTCGTCGCGCACCGTGGTCTCACCCTCCTCGGCGTCCCGCCCCGGATCGACGCCGGGGCTGGTCCGGGGCGGCCACCCGGTGGCGGGCCCGTCCGCAGCGGGATCCCAGGTCTCGGTGTGCCGTGGCTCGTCCGACTGCTGCTGCTGGTCGGACTGCTCCGCGTGACCCCGTTTCCTCCAGCTCATGATGCCCTCCTCACCTACCACGACGACCGTGGCCGGATCATTCGGTTATCGAGATATCCAGTGTCAGCGTGCCACAGTGGCTCCGCGGGCGCCACCGTCCTCCTCACTCCGGACCGACGCCGTCGCTCGATCGGCCCTCGTCCCGATCCAGCTCTTGCATCAGTCGGTGTCTCTCATTCTCCCTCCTCGAGTACGTGGCGCGCCGGATCGCCTCCTCGTCGTCGAAGCTGGAGCCGAGGGCCCCCGCGACGGTGCCCAGGGAGCTGGACAACCAGGCGATATCCAGGTAGTCGAGCCACCCGGCCGGGTGACCGAGTTGGCCACTGAGGAACCCGACCTCGATCACCGTCAGAGCGCCGAGCAACAGGACCAGATAGAGCATGACGTACATGGTGAGGGCGCCGATGAAGATGGTCACCCCCGTGAAGGTGTTGTACAGCATGGCCCGTGCCCTCGGCGTGCGCCCGCTACCGCACTCCCACAGACCGTTGTGAATGACCAGCCAGAAGACGATGATGGCCAGAGAGAACAGGGTGATGAGCGCCAGGCGGCCCACGCTCAAGGCGTCGGACATCGCCCAGACGCTGGTGTAGAAGATGCCGAACGCACCCACGGCGGCGGCGGCCGCCAGCGCACCGGACAGGGAGGGCAGCAGCCGCCACGGACGATTGCTGCGGACCATCCCGGCCAACAGCTCCAGATAGCCGCGCACGCCGCGGAGTTCGAAGACGGACGAGTCCGCGCCCACCTCGCTCGTGCGCTGGACCGGGGCGAGTCGCGCTTCGAGTGGATTGTTGATGACGACCGGGTCGAGTTCATCGACCTCCGCGGCGAGCACCACCCGGATACCCTCACGCACCACTCGGCGCGCCCGGCGCCGGACGCCGATGAAGCCCAGCGCCGGTACGGACACCAGCATGATCCGGCTGTCGTGGTCGAACTCGCCGACCAGCCCCGGCCCCGTGTCACTGAGTCGGGGCAAATCGGTCAGGTAGACGACCGCGTCCCACCCGTGTCGACGGCGCAGCGCCGATCCGGCCTCCACCAGAGGGATCTTGCCCTCCTGATTCAGCGGCAGTGACTCCACCACCTGTTCGACGCTGATCCGGGAGTCGGCGCCGAGCGCCGCGCGTGCCGCCTCCTCGACCGCCGTCGTCAGCGACGCGGCGATCCGGGCCGCGAACCCTTCGTCGGCGACGATCCCGATGAGCAGACGTTCGCCGCCGGATCCGGCTGGGTCGGGTGCCGGCTCGTCCATGCGGTCTCCTTCGTTCAGGCGGCGGCAGGGCCCTTCGCCCGGCCGGTCCGCAGGTCGAAGTGCAGGCACGTGTCCGGGCCGAGGGGGAACGACCGCGACGGGGGCCGGACGGCACCGTCGAGGCGGTCGGCGCCGGAGAACCGGACCCCGGGCACGCCGTCGCCGATCAGCACGGGTGCGACGGTGAGGAACAGATGGTCGATGGCGCCGGCGGTGAGGAATCGCGAGACGGTCCGGCCGCCACCTTCGATCAGGACGCGACCGAGCCCGCGTTCGGCCAGCCGAGCGAGGATCGCTGCGGGCGCGAAGCCGTCCCGTTGCTCGGGCAGCCGGAGCACGGTCACGTGCGCGGGAACGGACGGGATCGGGGCGTCCTCCCCCACCAGCCAGAGGGTGGGTGCGGCACCGTCGGTCAGCACCCGGGCGGCGGGGCTGGTCCGGGCGCTCGGGTCGACGACGACGCGCACCGGGTCGGCGCCGGTCACGGAGCGGACGGTCAACCGAGGGTCGTCCGCCGCCACCGTGCTCGCACCGACGACGACGGCGTCGACGAGCGCACGCAGCCGGTGCAGGTGTTCCCGGTCCTCCACGGACGTCAACTCGGCGCCGTCGCCGCTGCGCGCGGCGATGAAGCCGTCGGCGCTCTGCCCCATCTGGGCGATGACGACCGGGTCCGTCCCGGTGATGTCGCCGTACCGGCCCAGCAGCTCGAGGTCGGTGTCGGCGGCCGGATCGTGCCGCATCCGGGCTCGTTTGGTTGCCAGGTACCGTTCGTTCTCGGCGCGGGTCGGGACGGCCAGGTTGTGTCTGCCGACCACCTCGATGCCGAGGGCCTCCAGGGCGAGCTGCTTGGCGGGGTTGCCGGAGAGCAGGCTGATCCGGGTGGCACCGAGCGAGGCGAGGATGGCGGCCGCGGCGTGATACGTGCGTGCGTCCTCCTCGTGCCCGAGCGCGAGGTTGGCGTCCACCGTGTCCATCCCGGCGTCCTGCAGTTCGTAGGCACGCAGCTTCTCGGCCAGCCCGATGCCGCGGCCCTCGTGTCCGCGCAGATAGACGACCGCTCCGCGCCCGACGGCGGCGATGGTCGCCAGGGCGGCGTCCAGCTGGTCACCGCAGTCGCATCGCCAGGAGCCGAAACCGTCTCCGGTGAGACATTCCGAATGCACCCGGACCATCGGTGGCCCGGCCTCGTCACTGGCCAGATCCCCCTGGGCGAGGACGACGTGCTCGATCCCGGCGTCGTCGATGAAGCCGAGCATGTCGAACACGCCGTACCGGCACGGCAGGGACGTGGTGGCGACGCGGGTCACCACACTGGAGTGGGTGGTCATGGGTGAAGCCTCCCATATCGGTCTGAGCGCCCCAAGACAGGAACCGGTGACGGCTGACCGTCCGGCACTTGCGACGTAGCATGGCAGGGTGGATCCGTTCTGGGTGACGTTCGCCGCGACGAGTTGGGTCGCGGCCGGCGCGGGCGTCGCCGGCTGGGTGGGGCTGCGGACGCGCCGCACGTCCCGGACGCGGCGACTGGAACTCGACGCCGCCCGATACGAGTTGCGTGCTGCGCACGCTGCCGTCGCCCGCTCCCGCGCCGATGTGCAGGCCGCCCGCGCCGAGGTCGCGCGGGTCGAGGCCGAGCGACTGAGCGCGCGGGCGTCGGACTCCGATGTCGCCGCTGCTCGCGCGGCGTTGCAGGCTTCCCAGTCGCAGCGCCGGGCCGCCACCGCGAAGGTGACCGCGCACCGGGCCGACATCCGCGCCGCTCGTGCCGCCCTGCCCGCGGCGCGCACGAGCCGTGACGCCCTGCCGATCGCGCGCCTGCTGAGCGCCCACGACGCGGTGCTGGTGCGGTGGATGGCCTACGAGACCGACCCGGGAAAAGCGATCGCCCACCCGGAGATGAGCGATCACCGGGTACCGCTGACGGCGGCGTTCCTGCGCGCGCAGTCCGACGCGCGACGGCTGCGGCCCACCTCGACCGAGGCGCCCATGTCGCCCCCGGAGTTCGCGGCGTACCGGGAGGCCGTCCGGCGCCTCACCCGCGCCTTCGACGCCGCCGAGGAGCAGGTCGTGAACCGCTCGGCAGGGCCGTCATCACCGGCCCCCGGCCCCTGGAACGACCTCGCTCAAGAACTGGCGCAGAACGCCCAGCGGGCCGTCGCCCGATCGGCCGACGCCCTGGGCGGTGCGGCAGCTCGTGCCGCCGCCCGTGCCGCCGGGGGCCGGGACCGCCGCCGTCGTCCCGGCGCCTGACGCCAGGAGTTGACGCAGCGTCAGGGTCAAGTGCCGCACGGCTGCGGGAGAGCCGGCCTCAGTCCGGCAGGCTGAAGAACGCGGCGACGGCGGCACCGAGCGCGACCGCGTCGTCGACGTGGCACATCTCCCGGGCCGAGTGCATGGACAGCAGGCCGAGGCCGACGTCGACGGTGCGGATGCCCAGCCGCGTGGCCGTCAGCGGGCCGATGGTCGAACCGCAGGGGACGCCGTTGTGGGAGACGAACTCCTGGTAGGGCACCCCGGCGGCGGCACAGCCACGCGCCCACACCGCGGTCCCGACGGCGTCGGTGGCGTACCGCTGGTTGGCGTTGAGCTTGAGCAGCGGTCCACCGCCGGGCCGGGGCCGGTTGACGGGATCGTGCTTGCCCGGCTGGTTCGGGTGCACCAGGTGCCCGGCGTCCGCGGACAGGCACACGGAGGCCGCCAGTGCCCGGCGGAATGCGCTGGTGTCGCCACCGAGGCCGGCGGTGGTCCGCTCCAGGACGTCGGCCAGCAGAGGTCCGCTGGCCCCGGACCGGGACTGGGATCCCAGCTCCTCGTGGTCGAAGGCCGCGAGCACCGCGATCGTCGGGCCGTCATCGGGGGCGGCGCTGATCGCCCGCAGCCCGGCATGTACCGAAGAGAGATTGTCCAGCCGCCCCGAGGCGAGGAACTCCTGGGCGCCGCCGAATCGGCGGGGTGGCTGGGTGTCCGCGACGACCAGATCCCAGCCGACGACGTGCGCCGGGTCCAGCCCGCTGCCCGCCAGCAGCACGGTCATCAGACCGCCGGGGTCCGCGGCGCCCCAGACCGGCTGCACCCCGGTCTGCCGATCCAGCGTCAGGCCGTCGTTGGCGGTGCGGTCCAGGTGGATGGCGAGCTGGGGGATCCGGGCGACCGGACCGGTGGCGACCAGGTGCTCGACGCCGTGACGCGTGGTCACCCGCCCGGCGAAGCACAGTTCCCGGTCCAGCCAGGAGTTCAGCAGCGGGCCGCCGTAGATCTCGACGCCGGCCTGTTGCCAGCCCAGGAGACCGAGGTCCGGGTGGGGTTTGAGCTTGAAGCCGGGTGAGTCGGTGTGGGCGCCGACCACCCGGTAGCCGGTCGCCGGGCCCGCGCCGTCGGGCACCACCCAGGCCACGAGCGCACCGTCGCGGACCACCAGGTACCGGCCCGGTCCCAGCCCCGACCAGTCGTCACGCTCGTCGAGGGCCGAGAAGCCCCGGTCCATCAGCCGACGGGCTCCCTCGGCGGCCGCGTGATAGGACGACGGTGACGCGGTCACGTACCCGGCCAGGTCCGCGATGTACTCGTCCGCGCCGTTCCCACCGTCCGTCATGGGCTCAGTCTAGGGACGCCTCCGGCACGGGGCCGGCACCGACGGGCCGGTGACCGCGCCCGCTCAGCCCAGCAGCTCGTCCGTGTAGCACCACAGCCACGCCTCACCGGGTTCGATACTGCGCATCACGGGATGCCCGGTCTGATCGTGGTGCCGGCGGGCGTGCCTCCCGGGAGAGGAATCGCAGCACGCGACATATCCGCAGGTCAGGCACATGCGGAGGTGAACGGTCGGGGTGCCCTCACGCTCGCAGTCGAGGCAGTGGTCCGACCGCGGTTCGGGCTGATCGCGGTCGCGAGCCGCTTCCAGGTGCTCGCACTCGCCCGCGATGCTCGCCGGCGTGACGACGTCCTCCTCCTCGTCGTCCGCGACGTCCTGCCCGGCGGCGAGCACCACCGCCTCCTCGAGGTCCAGGGAATTCATCACCCGCTGCAGGATGGCGTGGTCGACGCCGCGATCGGCGCGGATGCGCAGCGCCTCGTCGCGTTCGGCCCGCAGCATCTTGATCCGCAGATTCCGGAAGGTCTGGGCGGGTGTCCGGTGCGAGGTCTGGGACCCGAGCGCCTCCCAGGACCGGTTGACCCGGCGTTCGGCCATCTGGCGCAGTTCCTCCACGGCCTCCGGATCCAGGGTCTGTGCCTCGTCGATCTCGTTCAGCCGGCGCACCCCCGCTTCCATCACCCGCTGCACCGCGTGCGCTTCCTGCAGGGCGTCCTCGGCCCGGCCGGGTCCGCGCACGCCCATCCAGCGGGCGAACGCCGGCAGCAGCGACCCCTGGATCAGCAGGGTGCCGATCGCGACCACCATCGCCAGCAGCACCAGCACCTCCCGGTGCGGCGTCTCGGCGGGCAACGCGAACGCGGCGGCGAGCGTGACGACGCCGCGCATGCCGGCGAAGGAGAGCACCGCCGCCTCCGGCACGCTCAGGGGGTGGCCCTGGTCACCGCGGCCGATGACGACCGCGAACCGGGTGGCGAACACCCAGACGGCACGCAACACGATGACGGCCAGCAGCACGACGACACACAGTCCGACGATGCCGGCGACCCCGATGTCCGAGTCGGCCACGCCACCGAGGATGGTCGACAACTGCAACCCGATGATGAGGAAGACCAGGTTCTCCAGCAGGTACTGGACGGTACGCCAGTTGGTGGTCTGGCTGATCCGGCTCAGGGCGTTCTGCTGGACGGGCGCGCGGTGGGCGATGATCAGGCCGGCCACGACGACGGCGACCACGCCGGATCCGCGGATCAGCTCGGCCGGCTCGAAAGCCAGCCACGGCGTGATCAGGGACAGCCCCGTGTTCACCGACGGGTTGCTGACCCGCCGGTGCACCTGCCCGACGACCCAGGCCACGACCACCCCCATCCCGGCGCCGCCGACGGCGCTGAGCAGGAATCCGCCGGTCACCGAACCGAAGGACGCGGCGCCGCTCATCGCCGAGATCGCCGTCCCCAGCAGCACCAGTGCGGTGGCGTCGTTGAGCAGGGACTCCCCCTCCAGTACCGTCAGCACCCGCCGGGGCAGGCCGATCGTGCGGCCGATGGCGGTCGCGGACACGGCGTCCGGCGGGGCGACGACGGCACCGAGGGCGAACGCCGCCGCGAAACCCATGGGCAGCAGCCACCACACCGTCACCCCGACGCCGAGAGCGGTGAAGGCGACGAGCCCCACGGAGAGCAGCAGGATCGGTCGGGCCTCCGAGCGCACGTCCAGCAGGGACACGCCGATGGCCGAGGCGTACAGCAATGGCGGCAGCAGGCCGCTGAGGATGATCTCCGGGTCGATCGGCTCGTGCGGGACGAACGGCAGGAAGGAGGCGCCGATGCCCACGACGACGAGCGCGAGCGGGGCGGCCACCCCGAGGCGACCCGACAGCGGCGCCACCACCAGCACGGTGACGACCATGAGCAGGATCCAGACGCCCTCCGCCATCGGCGTGACCTCCTCCGGTTCGTCGGTGCCGGTCAGTCGGTGTGCCGGTCAGTTCGCCGTTGCTGTGGTGTGCCGGTCCACCCGACCGGCGTCGTGCTGGAGGTCGTTGCCGCCGTCGTTCTGGCGGCTCAGCCCGCCGGCGTGGCGACGGCCGTCTTGATCGGCGTCGAGCCGTCGGTGAAGCCGATCGTGCGTCCGACGGACGCCGGCGTCGCCAGCGCAGCGGCGATCACCAGCGCGACGTTCGCGCGGGAGGTGCCGGTACGGGCGCCCTGCTCGGCCGGGGGGTCGACCTCGATGGTGCCGGTCGGCTCGTCCAAGGTGAGCGAGCCGGGGGCGACGATGGTCCAGTCCAGGGTGCTGTCACGCAGGTAGGCGTCGGCGGCGGCCTTGGACTCGGCGTAGGCGAAGAAGCCGTCGGCGGGATCGACGCCGTGGTCCGGCCCGGCGCCCAGGTAGGACACCATCACGTAGCGCCGGACCTCGGCGCCGGTGGCGGCGTCGACGGAACGGATCGCCGCGTCCCGGTCGACGGCCCAGGTGCGCTCGGGGCTGCCGCCCCCGGCGCCCGCGGAGAACACGACGGCGTCGTGCCCGGTGAGGCGGCCGGCGATCTCGTCGGTACTCGCGGACTCGAGGTCGAAGACGACAGGGTCGGCGCCGGTGGCGGCGACCTCGTCGGTGTGCTCCGGGTTGCGGAACAGGGAGGTGACCTGGTGACCGGAGTCGGTCAGGTCACGGGCGAGCAGCAGGGCGACCTTGCCGTGGCCACCGAGGATGGCGATGCGGGACATGTTTCTCCCCTTCTCTCTCGGGACGGTGTCGACAGACGGAACACGGCCCGGGATCATTCGATTCCCGGCCCGTGTGCTGATGGCGCCGTCCACGGCGCCGCCTCAGCGGCTGCGCGTGAGTGCGTCCTCGTCCGGGTCGGGGGTGGCGTCGAACGCGGTGGAGTCCGACGCGGTGGAATCGAACGCGGTGGAATCGAACGGCAGCGCGGCCAGGTCGAGCCGGTCGTTGTCGTGCTGACCGGCCACCAGCTCGGCGGCCTCCTGCTCCGACTGGACGTTGGGCATCGAGCCGGGCATCGGCCGTCCCGCGGTCTCGGGCATCCGCCAGATGGCGACCAGGCCGAGCACCGAGAAGAACATCAGGTACCAGGCGGGGACCATGCCCTGTCCGGTGAGTTCGATCAGTGCCTGCACCAGCAGCGGGGTGGTCCCGCCGAAGATGGCGACCGCGAAGTTGTACGCCACGCCCATGGCCCCGTACCGGCTCGCCGTCGGGAACAGCGCCGGCAGCGAGGAGGCGAGGTTGGCGACGTAGGGCATCACGCACAGCGCCACCAGGCACAGGCCGAGGACGGTCGACCACAGCGATCCGATCGCCAGCAGACTGAAGGCCGGGATCATCAGCACGATCGTGGCGATGGCCGCGGTGGCGAGCACCGGGCGACGGCCGAAGCGGTCCGACATCCGCCCGGTGAGCGGGATGCCCGCGGACATCGCGACCAGTACGGGGATGGTCAGCACGGTACCGTGCAGCGCGTCGTAGCCGAGCGTGTCCGTCAGGTAGGTCGGCATGTACGACGTCAACGCGTAGCCGACGGTGTTCGCGGCGGCGACGAGGAACATGGCGATGACCAGCGCGCGCCAGTGGGCGCGGACGATCCCGACCAGACCCAGTCGCGGCTCCGTCACGGCGTCGTCCCCGGAGCCGGCCGTCGCCACCTGCTCGCGCAGCGCCTGGTTGGCCTCGAACTGCGGCGACTCCTCGATCCGGAGCCGGAAGTACAACCCGACCAGGCCGATCGGGCCGGCGATGAGGAACGGCCAGCGCCAGCCGCCGTCGAGCATGGCGGCCTCGCCCAGGATCACCTGGAAGATCGAAACGGTGCCGGCACCGACCGCGAAACCGAGGTAGCTGCCGACGTCCAGCAGGGAAGCCAGGAACCCACGACGCCGGTCCGGCGCGTACTCGGTGACGAAGGTCGTCGCCCCGGCGTACTCGCCGCCGGTGGAGAAGCCCTGCACCATCCGCAGCAGCACGAGCAGCACCGGCGAGAGCACGCCGACCTGCTCGAACGTCGGCAGGAGGCCGATCGCGAAGGTGCCACCTGCCATCATCAGCATGGTCACCGCGAGGGTGCGCTGCCGACCGATCCGGTCACCGAGCGGGCCGAACACCAGCCCACCGAGCGGGCGGACCAGGAAGCTGACGGCGAAGGCGGCCAGGGAGGCGAGCAGCTGAGCGCCCGGGTCCTCGGCCGGGAAGAACACCTGCCCCATGGTCACGGCGAGGTACCCGTAGATGCCGAAGTCGTACCACTCCATCGTGTTGCCGACGACGGTGCCGCTGACGGCTCTCCTCAGCTTCGGGGGATCGACGACGTTGACGTCGGCGACGGTCAGTTCGCGCTTCGGGCTGCTGGTTCCGGGCGGCATGCTGCCTTTCCGATCGACGACAAAACCCGTCAAGAGTACCCGCGTCGGGAACGGTCCACAATTTCGGTGCCCGCGGGCCCGGGTCACCGCGTGCTCCACAGCCGACGTTGTCCACAGGTTGTGCACGCTGTGGACGGCGCTCGGGACCCAGGAGTCACGGGGGCCGCACACCGGCTCGAGAACCCGTCGACACGGCCAGATGCCATCCTCGAATCACAGCCGTGTAAGTTCTCCACATTGTGGACAACCTCTGTGGAGAACGGCGGTCACGCACCGGGGCGGGCGAGGCCGCGCCGCGCCGTGACCGAGAGGTCGTCGCCCGCCAGGGCCACCCGGCGCCGGGCCGCGACGTCCCCCATCAGGGCGCGGAACAGCTCCGGGACGGTGACGTCGTGGTCGGGCCGATGGCACACGGTCAGCTCCATTCCGGCGGCGAGCTCGCCGGGGGTGAGCACGGACAGGTACGCACCCGTACGGCCGTGTTCGGTGAACATCCGCAGCCATCCCCGCACGCCCATGGCGGAGCGGAAGGTGCCGCAGGGCAGGCGCGGGCCGGTCACCTGCAGCTCCACGTCGCCGATCCGCCAGCGCTCGCCCAGGACCGCGCCGTCGACGTCGTACCCGCCGATGGTCAGGTTCTCCCCGAACGCTCCGGCCGGCAGATCACGGCCCAGCCGACCGGCCCAGTGGTCCAGTTCGGCGCGGCCGAAGGCGTACACCGCCTGATCGGTGCCACCGTGATGCCGATGATCGCCGATCACGTCTCCTGCCAGCCCGCTGCCGACGCCGGTGGACCGGGGACCCGGGTCCGACACCGCCACGGGACCGGACGCGGGGAGTTTGTGGATGCCGGTCAGCGCCGTGCTCCGGCCCGGGCGGGGTGCACCGGACGCGGCGACATTAACACTGAGTAGCCGACCGACACCGAGGACCCGGCCACCGACGGACGTCGCGCTCGGGACGGCCGCCGGGGGGCGGGAAGGAGGAGAAGCCATGGGGTCATCATCGCCCGCGGACCGATCACGCGGGTGGACATCGCAGCACCGTGCTCGTAAACGCTTACTCCCGTCCCCTAGCATGGTGCCCGTGGACTGGAGCGACTTCGACGCCGTCCTGTTCGACCTCGACGGCGTCCTGACCCCGACCGCGCAGATCCACCGGACCGCGTGGGCGCAGATGTTCGACGCCTTTCTCGCCGGCCGCGAACAGCCCCCGTTCACGGATGCGGACTACTTCGCCCACGTGGACGGCCGGCCCCGCACCGACGGGGTGCGGGCTTTCCTCGCCTCCCGGGGCGTCACCCTGCCCGACGGCGAGCCGGACGACCCGGAGGACGCCGAGACCGTCAACGGGCTCGGCAACCGCAAGAACGCCGCCTTCAACGCCGTCCTGGCCCGGGACGGCATCGCCCCGTACCCGGCGTCCGCACGTCTGCTGGACGCGCTGCGGCGGCGGGGCACCGCGATGGCGGTCGTCTCCTCGTCCCGCAACGCCCGCCTCGTGCTCGACGCCGCCGGCATCAGCGACGACTTCGCGTGCGTGGTCGACGGCGAGGACGCGGCCACGCATCAGCTGGCCGGCAAGCCGGCCCCGGACACCTTCCTGCGCGCCGCCGAGCTGCTCGGCGTCGACCCGGCGCGCGCCGTCGTCGTCGAGGACGCCACGTCCGGTGTCGCCGCCGGCCGGGCGGGGCGGTTCGGGTTGGTGATCGGCGTCGACCGCGGGGCCGGCGCCGCCGCCCTGACCGGCGCGGGGGCCGACGTCGTCGTCACCGACCTGGACGAGGTGCTGCCATGACCCGCGGACACACCCGGGGCATCGAAGGGGAGCCGGAGCCGTTCACCGACCCGCTGAACCGGGACCGGTTCCCCGCTGACCCGTGGCGGCTGACCGAGACGTGGCCGGCCACCGACGACCTGCACCTGACCGAGACCCTGTTCGCCGCCGGGAACGGTTACCTGGGCATGCGGGACAACCCGCCGGAGGGCCGGGACGCCCATACCCACGGCACCTACATCAACGGTTTCCACGAGACGTGGCCGATCCGGCACGCCGAATCGGCGTTCGGGTTCGCCAAGACCGGCCAGACCATGGTGAACGTCCCGGACGCGAAACTGATGAAGCTCTACGTCGACGACGAGCCGCTCCTGCTCGCGGTGGCGGACCTCGAGCACTACGAGCGATGCATGGATTTCCGCAGCGGCGTGCTGCAGCGCAACCTGATCTGGCGCACCCCGGCCGGCAAACGGGTGATGGTCGAGTCGTCGCGGATGATCTCCCTGGACCAGCGGCACCTGGCCGTGATGACCCTGAAGGTGACCATGCTCGACGGCGACGCGCCGGTAGCCGTCTCCTCCCAGATCCTCAACCGGCAGGACGGCGTCGACGAGTACCACGTCCCGGCGGCCGCGATGGGTGAGGGCGGCGACCCGCGCAAGGCGGCCCGGCTGCGAGCCCGCGTGCTCGAACCCCGGGGCAACTGGTGCAGCGGACGACGGATGATCCTGGGCTACCAATGCGCGTCCTCCCGGATGACCCTCGCCGTCGGCGCGGACCACACGATCGAGACCGAGGACGAGTACGAGGAGCTGATCAGCACCGAGGCGGACCTGGGCAAGAAGGTGTACCGGGTGCAGGCCAAGGCGGGCCGGCCGATCACCATCACCAAGGCGGTCGCCTACCACAGCTCCCGCGGGGTCCCGGTGCGCGAGCTGTTCGACCGGTGTCGCCGCACCCTGGACCGGTTCCGGACCGACGGCCCGCAGGTCAGCCGGGACGCCCAGCGGGCGTGGCTGGACCGGTTCTGGACCGACGCGGACGTCGAGGTCGAGAGCGACGGCGAGGACAATGCGGCGATCCAGCAGGCCGTGCGCTGGAACCTGTTCCAGCTCGCGCAGGCCACCGCCCGCGCCGACCAGCTCGGTGTGCCCGCCAAGGGGGTGACCGGGTCCGGCTACGAGGGTCACTACTTCTGGGACACCGAGGTCTACGTCATCCCGTTCCTCTCCTACACGTGCCCGGGCCTGGCCCGGAACGCCCTGCGCTTCCGCGTCAACCAGCTGGACAAGGCCCGCGAACGGGCGCGTGAACTGGCCCAACGCGGCGCCCTCTACCCGTGGCGGACGATCAACGGTGAGGAAGCGTCGGCCTACTACGCCGCCGGTACCGCGCAGTACCACATCGACGCCGACATCGCCTTCGCCGTCAGCCGCTACGTCGACACCACCGGGGATCTGGAGTTCCTCAAGGGCAACGGCATCGACATCCTCGTCGAGACCGCCCGGATGTGGGAGGACCTCGGCTTCTGGCGGGAGAACGAGCACCGGGTGTTCAACATCCACGGCGTCACCGGCCCGGACGAGTACACCACGGTCGTGAACAACAACCTGTTCACCAACGTGATGGCCCGGTACAACCTCGAACAGGCCGCCGATGCCGTGCGGACCATCCGGCAGACCGATCCGGCGGCGTATGCACGGATGTGCCATCGGCTGGACCTGGACCCCGCGGAACCAGGGGTGTGGCGGGACTGTGCCGCCCACATGCTCATCCCGTACGACGAAGAGCTCGGGATCCACCCGCAGGACGAGCACTTCCTGGACCGGGAGATGTGGGACCTGCCCGCGACGCCGGAGGACCGTCGTCCGCTGCTGCTGCACTACCACCCGCTGGTGATCTACCGGTACCAGGTGCTCAAGCAGGCCGACGTCGTGCTCGCCATGTTCCTGCAGGGCCACCGGTTCACCGACGCGCAGAAGAAGGCCAACTTCGACTACTACGACCCGATCACCACCGGGGACTCGACACTCTCCGCCGTGGTCCAGTCGATCATCGCCGCCGAGGTGGGGTACGAGGAGTCGGCCCTGGACTACTTCCTGCACGGTTTGTACGTCGATCTGGCGGATCTGCACCGCAATACCGTCGACGGCACCCACATCGCCTCCGCGGGCGGGGTGTGGAACTCCCTGGTCTACGGATTCGGCGGGCTGAAGGACCTCCGGCGGGGGCTGGGTTTCGATCCCCGCCTGCCGGCGGCGTGGTCGAGGCTGACGTTCCGGATCCGCCGCCGCGGGACGCGGCTGCGGGTCGAGGTCGAGCAGGAGTGGCTGACCGCCAGCATCGAGGAAGGACGCGGGCCGGTCTCGCTGACCGTACGCGGGCAGGATCTGCGGGTCACCGAGGATGAGCCCCTCGTCGTTCCACTGCGCGGACAGGGTCCCCGCCACGGACGCGCACCGAGCACTCCGGTGCTCGGCGGCATCCGTGAGGACGGCTCCGTGATCACCGCAGGCCTGCCCACAGACACCGCTCAACTCCATGAGATCAGGTCCGCACCCGAGCGGGCCTGACACCGGAGCGGGTGCCCCCGCCGCGTTCTCGGCCTCCGTGCGGGCTGTCCCACGCGTTGTCCACAGGTGGGGACAACCGCTGCCCGCTCTCTCCACCGGCGTGGACCGCGCTGTGGCACCGGATTCAGGCCCCAGCGTGAGGAGTTACACCGGTGTGATTTGTGCACACTGGGGACAACCCTGTGGACAACGGCCCCGGCAGGTACGCCGGTGTCAGGCGATGGCCGGCGCCGCGGCCAGTCGCACGGCGATCAGGGCGGTCAGGACCACGAGCACGCCGACCAGGCCGAGGCTCTGGATCCGCGCCCGGTTCCGCCCCTCTGGCGCCCAGACCAGGGGGACGGCGGCGAGAGCCCCGGTGAGCAGGCCGCCCAGATGCGCCTGCCAGGCGATGGCGGGCACGAAGAAGCCCAGGGCCGCGTTGATGGCGAGCACGATCAGCAGACCCCGGGTGTCCGCACCGATCCGCCGTTGGATCACGAACAGCGCACCGAACAGGCCGAAGATGGCGCCCGAGGCGCCGACCACGAGGGTCAGCGGGTCGCCGAGCCAGAGCACGCCGACCGACCCGCCGATCAGCGCGAGCAGGTAAACGGCGAGGAAGCGGAGCCGGCCGAGCATCGGTTCGAGCACCTGACCCAGAACCCACAGGGCGTACATGTTGAACAGGATGTGCAGCAGGAAACCCGGTGAGTGCAGGAAACCGCTGGTGATGATGCGCCACGGCTCGGTGGCCGTCAGCACCGGCGCGTAGCCCAGGGCGTAGGTCACACCGGGCAGCAGGTACTGGAACAGGAAGACGACGACGCAGATCCCGATCAGCACCCAGGTGACGATCGGGCGGCCGTCCCGTACGACCCCGCCCAAGGAAGTGCGGAACGAGGGTGTCGCTGCCGCCTGTGCGGCGACGCAGTCCACGCACTGGACGCCGACGGCGGCGGGACGCTGGCACTGGGCGCAGGCGGGTCGCCCGCAGCGCTGACAACGCACGTAGGACACGGTGTCCGGGTGCCGGGGGCACCGCGGCTCCGTATCGGTCCCGCCGACCGCCGGTTGTCCGAAGCTCATCGTCTCCCGATCGGGCTCAGAGCTCGACGACGTCGACGCTCGTGATCGCGACGTCGTCGACCGGCTTGTCGCCCCGGTCGGTCGGCACGGCGTTGAGCTTGTCGACGACGGCCCGCGAGTCCGCGTCCGTGACCTCACCGAAGATGGTGTGCTTGCCCTGCAGCCAGGTGGTCGGCGCCGTCGTGATGAAGAACTGGGATCCGTTGGTGCCGTGGCCGCCGCGCTTGCCGGCGTTCGCCATCGCCAGCTTGTAGGGCGCCGTGAAGTCCAGGTCGGGGGCGATCTCGTCGTCGAACTCGTAGCCGGGGCCACCGACACCGCGGCCGAGCGGGTCGCCGCCCTGAATCATGAAGTCCTTGATGATGCGGTGGAAGATCACGCCGTCGTACAGGGGGTCCGTCGTCTTCTCGCCGGTCGCGGGGTGGGTCCACTCGCGCTTGCCGGTGGCCAGTTCGACGAAGTTCGCCACGGTCTTCGGCGCGTGGTTGCCGAAGAGCTCGACGACGATGTCGCCCTGGGTGGTGTGGATGGTCGCCTGGTGGGTTGCCTGTGCACTCATGGCGCCGATTCTTCCATGCACGGCCGGCAGGACCGCCTCGGTTGCGGTGTCAGGGGGCCGGTTCAGCGCACAGTGAAACGGCGCCGACGCGTGATAGTGCGAGTCTTGCGCGACCCCGTAGGCTAGGCGAGGACCAGTACACCCTTTCTGGAGGTTGACGTGAGCAAGAAGGACAAGGCCGTCGACGGCGCCCTGAAGTGGGCGGTCTCGCGCGTGCAGGCGGGCATCGACACCGCTTCCCCCGCCGTGCAGGGCGCTGCCCAGCGGGCCGGTCACGAACTCGCCGACGGTGTTGCGTCGCTGACGCCGAAGCTGCAGCGCAGCCTCGGCGCCGTCGGCCCCCGCATCTCCAGCGCGGTGGACACCGCGGGACCGAAGCTGCAGAAGCAGCTCGATCGGGCGACCCCGGCCCTGAACTCGGCGCGGGACAAGGTGGTCGGTGATTACATCCCGGCCGCGCAGCTGAAGCTCGGTGACGTTGCCGCCCTCGCGGCGAAGAAGCTGGGCGCCGTGCAGACCCCCGAGCAGCTCGATCTGATCGTCGCCAAGCTCACCGGCGACAAGAAGGCCATGAAGAAGGCACAGAAGGCCCTGGTCGATGCGGCGAAGACCACGTCGAAGAAGGCCAAGCGCTCCAGCGGCAAGACCGGCAAGGGCTGGCTGGTTCTCGGTGCCCTCGCTGCGGCCGCCGTCGCTGGTGTCTCCGCGTGGCGCGCGTCCCAGCCGGTCGAGGACCCGTGGAAGACCCCGCAGCCGGCCACCGCGCGGGTGACCACCACCATCTCCGCCGGCGACGGCAAGCACGTGGCCGACACGACGGCGCCGGCCGCCGGCCCGGTGACTCCGGCGCCGGACGCACAGGTCACGTCCACGACCCCGGTCTCGGACTCCTCGAAGGCCTGACGCAGTAGAGCTACGCCAGCGGGGCCCGGTGACCGTCACGGTCACCGGGCCCTGTTGGCCGGGGAACGGGACATGTTCTCCACGACGGATTCGCGAGCACTTCGCTGCGCTCTCGCTGGTAGCGGGCTTTCGACCGACTCGCAGCTGGTGAGGACGCCTGGCGCTGAATGTACATCGCGCAATGTATAGTCACCGTATGCTGACTATTCTCGATCGACTCGACGTGATGAACCGGCTCGGCCGGGCCATGGCCGACCCGACCCGCTCTCGCATCCTCCTTACTCTCCTGGCCGGCCCGAGCTACCCGGCGGTGCTGTCTCGCGATCTGGGGCTTTCACGATCGAACGTGTCGAACCATCTGACATGTCTGCGCGCGTGCGGGATCGCGGTGGCTGAGCCCGAGGGTCGGCAGACCCGCTACGAGATCGCAGACCCGCACCTCGCCCGCGCCCTGACGGCACTGGTTGACGCGACGCTCGCGGTCGACGAGAGCGTGCCGTGCATGGACCCGGACTGCGAAGTCGAGGGCTGCGTGGCCGGGGAGGTTCGGGCGTGAGCACGGTCACGGGTTCGCAGGTCGAGCACGTCGACCTCGATGATGATGATGACGACGACGACCGGCCGTGGTACCGGAGCCCCATCGTTCTGATCCCGATCGCCTCCGGCGTCGCGTTCGCCGCCGGCCTGGTGTGCGAGTGGACCGGCGTGGAGACCGCGGGCTTGGTTCTGTTCTGGATCGGTCTGCTGCTGGGTGCGTACACGTTCGTGCCGGGCGCGCTGCGTGAGCTGTTCACGAAGGGCAAGCTCGGCATCGGCCTACTGATGACGATCAGCGCCACCGGCGCGGTGATCCTCGGGTACGTCGAAGAGGCCGCCGCGCTGGCGTTCCTGTACTCCATCGCGGAGGCTTTGGAGGACAAGGCGATGGACCGCGCCCGCGCAGGGTTGCGCGCGCTGTTGAAGCTCGTGCCCGACACCGCACTCGTCAAGCGCGGCGACGCCACCGCCGAAGTGGAGGCGAAGGAGTTGCGCGTAGGCGACGTCCTGGTGGTCCGGCCGGGCGAACGGATCGCGACCGACGGCATCGTGTGCGCCGGACGGAGCAGCCTGGATACGTCCGCGATCACGGGCGAGTCGATCCCGGTCGACGTCGATCCCGGCACCGAAGTCTCGGCCGGGTCGATCAACACCACAGGCGTTCTCGAAGTCGAGGCGACCGCCGCCGGCACTGACAACTCGCTCACCACGATCGTCGAGCTGGTCGAGCAGGCACAGGCCCAGAAGGGCGAGCGTGCCCGCCTGGCCGAGCGAATCGCCCGCCCCCTCGTTCCTGGCGTGATGATCCTCGCCGTGCTGGTCGGTGTGCTCGGGTCGCTACTGACCGGCGATGCCGAGCTGTGGATCACCCGCGCTCTGGTGGTCCTGGTCGCCGCATCGCCGTGTGCCCTCGCGATCGCGGTCCCGGTCACCGTGGTGTCCGCGATCGGTGCCGCATCGAAATTCGGTGTGGTCGTGAAGTCCGGGGCCGCGTTCGAACGGTTCGGAGGCATTCGCCACCTCGCCGTGGACAAGACCGGCACGCTGACCCGCAACGAACCCACCGTGACCCGCGTCGTCACCGCCGCGGATGTGACCGAGGACAAGGTGCTGGCGTGGGCGGCGAGCCTGGAAGGTCACAGCACGCACCCCCTCGCCGCAGCGATCAGAGAAGCGGTACGCAACGCTCCCATCGCCGCAGACGTCAGCGAGACCGCCGGGCACGGCATCGTCGGCACCTACGCCGGTGCTCGTCTTGCCGTCGGAAGCCCGCGCTGGCTCGACGCCGGCACGCTGGCTGACGAGGTACGTGCGATGGAATCCGAGGGGATGACCGTCGTCATCGTCCACCGCAACGACGAGCCTGTCGGGGCGATTGGGGTGCGTGACGAGCTGCGACCTGAGGTCCCCGAGGTCATCGCCACGCTGGACCGCCGCGGGATCGGCGTGACGATGCTCACCGGCGACAACGCCCGCACCGCTGCGGCACTGGCCGGCCAGGCTGGCATCACCGACGTGCGCGCCGAGCTGCGGCCCGAGGACAAAGCCACCGCCGTCGCGGATTTCTCGAAGTCTCGGCCCACCGCCATGATTGGGGACGGCATCAACGACGCTCCCGCGCTGGCGGCCGCGGACCTGGGGATCGCCATGGGGGCCAAGGGAGCCGATGCCGCGATCGAATCCGCCGACATCGCCTTCACCGGCCACGACCTGCGCCTCATCCCGCAGGCCCTCACTCACGCCCGCCGTGGCCGCAACATCATCAACCAGAACGTCGTGCTGTCGATCGCGATCATCGTGGTCCTGCTGCCGCTGGCGATCACCGGAGTCCTGGGGCTGGCCGCGGTCGTGCTCGTGCACGAGGTCGCGGAAGTCGTCGTCATCCTCAACGGGCTCCGCGCGGCGCGGCGCACGAAGGCATGACCAGCCCCCTTGACGGCTCCGCTCCCTCCCCGGGACCAGCGGATGCCGTGGAAGCGAGTTCTGTCCGCACGGGGGCGCGCGTCCGGCTCCGCTGGTTCCTGTTCGCCGTCGCCGTCGCCGCCGGCGCGGTGCTGATCGACCAAGGCAGCAAAGCACTCGCCCTCGCCCAGCTCAGCGAGGATGACCGTATCCCGCTCCTGGGAGACTGGCTCGGCTTTCAGCTCGCCTTCAACCCCGGCACCGTCATGTCTTTAGGGTCCGGTTCAACGTGGCTGCTCACCGTCATCGCGACCGTGGCGTCCATCGCCCTGCTCATCGCCGCCTCGCGTGCCCGCTCGGCCGGGTGGGCGGTCGCGATCGGCCTGGTGTGGGGTGGTGCCGTCGGCAACCTCCTGGACCGGCTGTTCGCCCCACCCGGATTCGGCCGCGGCCACGTCACTGACTTCCTCGCCTACGGCAACCTGTTCATCGGCAACCTCGCCGACGTCATCATCGGAATCGGCGTCGGACTCGGCCTCCTGCTTTACCTCCGTCACGGAAAGTCCCAAGCATGATCTTCTCCTCCGTCCTGCAGGCGATCGGCCTGTTCCTCGCCACGAACATCGATGACATCATCGTGCTCTCACTGTTCTTCGCCCGAGGCGCGGGCCAGCGCGGGACCACCGCCCGGATCCTGGTCGGACAGTACCTCGGGTTCGCTGGCATCCTGGGCGCTTCCGTGCTGGTGGCGCTCGGGGCGGGAGCGTTCCTGCCGCCAGAGGTCATCCCCTACTTCGGACTCATTCCGCTGGGGTTGGGACTGTGGGCTGCGTGGCGAGCCTGGCGCAACCGCGGTGCCGACGATGACGATGATGATGAGAGCAAGATCGAAAGCAAGAAGGTCGCTGTCTGGGCCGTGGCTGGAGTCACCTTCGCCAACGGCGGGGACAACATCGGCGTCTACGTTCCCGTCTTCCTCAGCGTGGGGCCCGCTGCCGTCGTCGCATACTGCGTTGTGTTCCTCACGCTCGTTGCAGTGCTGGTGGTCGTGGCCAAGTTCATTGCCACGCGCCGACCGATCGCCGAAGTCCTGGAACGCTGGGAACACATCCTGTTCCCGATCGTGCTCATCGGCCTGGGCGTCTTCATCCTCATGAGTGGCGGTGCCTTCGGCCTCTGACCTCGTAGCCGAACGCGTAGATCGTGGCGTTCTGTGATCGCTACCTGGCGGCGGGGTGTTGCGGGCTCTCCGGGTGCGAGCGGCCCAGACGACTTGCTCGGCGCCACTGCGTCAACTGGCCGACGCTGACCGTGTGTCGACGACGCGCTCGGTCTGCTCGCCAACTGCGCCGACAGCTACACCCGGTGCGACGACACCAACCGGCGGCTGGGCAACCAGGCGTTCTTCACCAAGGTCTACATCGACGAGGACAACGAGCTGCGCGTCGAGCACAACCGACCCTTCGAGATGCTCCTCGATCCACAGGTCAACGCCAACGCGCTGACCCGGGCCGCAGACGCACACAAGGCCCGAACCTTGACCAACGTTTCCGTTGGCAAGGGATCGAGCCTTGTGCGTGCGGTGGAGACTAGGGGATTCGAACCCCTGACCCCCGCCTTGCAAAAGCGGTGCTCTACCAACTGAGCTAAGTCCCCGTGCAGACCCCCTGCTTGCACAGCAGGTGCGCTACCCACTGCGCCATGCCCCCGAGTGGGTGGGTCAGTCGATGGTGTCCGTGGCCTGGTGCCACTTCTTCTTCTCGGCCTCGGCGTCCTGCCAGCGGCGCCACGCCACGACACCGGCGGCGGCAGCCGCCGCGACGGCCAGCAGCTTCTTCATGCATCTTCCTCACGTGACGAGGACGGGAGTGGGCGTACCAGGACTTGAACCTGGGACCTCTTCGTTATCAGCGAAGCGCTCTAACCGCCTGAGCTATACGCCCCCAGAGCCACTCGGGCCGAGACACGACGATACCGTACCGCGGCACCGCCCCCCAAATCCCGGAAGGCCCGAGCGGCGCCTCGATCGAAGCCCACCCGCTCCCCTCCTCAGTCGTCGGTGAGCGTGACGCCGATGCCACCGACGAGGGTGGAGGTGATGTTGTACAGCACGGCCGCAAGCACGGAGAGCGCGGTCAACAGGAAGATGTTCGCCACGGCGACGACGGTCGCGAACGAGGCCACCTGACCGAGCGACGCGTAGGTGCGCAGGTCGAAGGTGCTGCCGCCGCCGCCCACTTCACCCAGCATCTGGTTCAGGCGGGCGAAGATGCCGGTCAGGTCCAGCACCGTCCACAACACGATCGAGGCCACGACGGTGACGATGCCGAGCGCCACCGAGAGCAGGAACGCCATCTTCAGCACGGACCAGGGATCGACCTTGCTGACCAGCAGCCGCGCCCGACGCACCTTGCCCTTCTGCGGCGGCCGGACCAGCTTCGGGTTCGGCCTGGCCGCGTCCCGTCCACCCGAGGCGGTCTGCCCGGCCGGACGGCCAGCAGTGGAGCGATCGGAGGTGGCTGGACGGTCGGCGGCAACGGCACCGGACCCTCCGGTTCCGGTCGCCGTGCGGCTGGACGAAGCCCGACCGGACGGGGCACGGTCGGGTCGGCTCGGCGCTCGACCCGTCGCGGCTTCCCGGACGCCGGCGCCGCGCGTCTTCATCCGTTCCAGCGCGTCGGAGCGCTGGCCGGATCCGCCGCGGCCGTCACCGCTGGGCTGGTTGGAACTCACTGCCTACCTCCGTCATCGGCGCTCCCGGCGGGCGAGGCGTCATCGGACGAGTCGTCCGCGTCATCGCCGGGGTCGGCGGTCGGGACCGCCTCGGATTGCTGGTCCAACGGTACTTCATCGGTTCCCGCGCCGGTCCCCGCCGGGCCGCCGTCACTCACCTCGGCCCCGGTGGTGGTGACGTCGTCGTCCGCGGCGGCGTCCTCGGCCGCCGCGACCTCCTCCTCGATCCGCGACTCGGAGTTCAGCGCGACCCCGATGATCCGGTCGTCCTTGTCCGGCTTGGCGAAGATGACGCCCATGGTGTCGCGGCCCTTCGCCGGCACCCCGGTGACCCCGGAGCGGACGACCTTGCCCTTCTCCATGATGACGAGCACCTCGTCGGCCTCGTGCACGATCAGCGCGCCCACCAGCTCGCCGCGCTCCTCGACGACCTTGGCCACCTTGATGCCCAGGCCACCTCGGCCCTGCACGCGGTACTGGTCGACCGGGGTGCGCTTGGCGTAGCCGCCGTCGGTCACGACGAAGACGAAGGAGTCCTCGGTGACGACGTCTGCGGCGAGCAGCTCGTCGCCGTCGCGGAACTTCATGCCGGTGACGCCCGAGGTGGCGCGGCCCATCGGCCGCAGCGCCTCGTCCGTCGCGGCGAATCGCAGGGACTGGCCGTTGCGGGAGACGAGCAGGATGTCGTCCTCCTCGGAGACCAGCTTGGCCGAGACCAGCTCGTCCCCGTCGCGCAGGTTGATCGCGATGACGCCCGCGGCCCGATTCGTGTCGTAGTCCGCGAGCCGGGTCTTCTTGACCAGGCCGTTGCGGGTGGCGAGCACGAGATAGGGCGCCTGCGTGTAGTCCTTCAGCGCCAGCACCTGGGCGATCGTCTCGTCCGGCTGGAACGGCAGCAGGTTGGCCACGTGCTGGCCGCGGGCATCACGGCCGCCCTCCACCAGGTCGTACGCCTTCGCCCGGTACACCCGGCCGAGATTGGTGAAGAACAGCAGCCAGTTGTGGGTGGTGGTGACGAAGAAGTGGTCCACCACGTCGTCGGCGCGCAACTGCGCTCCGCGCACGCCCTTGCCGCCCCGCTGCTGCGTGCGGTACTGGTCGGTGCGCGTGCGCTTGACGTAGCCGCCCCGGGTGATGGTGACGACCATGTCCTCCTCCGGGATCAGGTCCTCCATGCTCATGTCGCCGTCGTAGCCGAGCATGATCTGCGTGCGCCGGTCGTCGCCGTGCCGGTCGACGATCTCGGCCAGCTCCTCGCTGACGATCCGCCGCTGCCGCTCCGGTGACTCGAGGATGGAGTGGTAGTCCGCGATCGCGGCCTCCAGCTCGGCGAACCGGTCCTGGATCTTCTGCCGTTCGAGGGCGGCGAGGCGGCGCAGCGGCATGTCGAGGATGGCCTGCGCCTGCAGCGCGTCGAGGGACAGCAGTTCGATCAGCCCGTTCCGGGCGTCCTCGACCGTGGACGAGCGCCGGATCAGGGCGATCACCTCGTCGAGCGCGTCCAGCGCCGCCAGCAGGCCGCGCAGGATGTGCGCCTCCTCCTCGGCCCTGCGCAGCCGGAACCGGGTACGCCGGACGATGACGTCCAGCTGGTGGGTGACCCAGTGCCGGATGAACGCGTCGAGGGAGAGCGTGCGCGGCACCCCGTCGACGATGGCCAGCATGTTCGCCGAGAAGTTCTCCTGCAGCGAGGTGTGCTTGTAGAGATTGTTCAGCACCACCTTGGCGACCGCGTCCCGCTTGAGCACGACGACGAGGCGTTGGCCGGTGCGCCCCGACGTCTCGTCCCGCAGATCGGCGATCCCGGCGACGCGGCCGTCCTTGACCAGCTCGGCGATCTTGATCGCCAGGTTGTCCGGATTGGCCTGGTAGGGCAGCTCCGTGACGACGAGGCAGGTGCGGCCCTGGATCTCCTCGACGTTGACGACGGCGCGCATGGTGATCGAGCCGCGGCCGGTGCGGTACGCGTCCTCGATGCCCTTGTGCCCCAGGATCTGAGCACCGGTCGGGAAGTCCGGCCCCTTGACCCGCTTGAGCAGCTCGGTCAGCAGCTCGTCCTTGGTGGCCTCCGGGTGCTCGAGGTACCACTGGACGCCGTCGGCCACCTCGCGCAGGTTGTGCGGCGGGATGTTGGTGGCCATGCCGACGGCGATGCCGGAGGATCCGTTGACCAGCAGGTTCGGGAACCGGGCCGGCAGGACGGTGGGTTCCTGGTCGCGGCCGTCGTAGTTGTCCTGGAAGTCGACGGTCTCCTGCTCGATGTCCCGCACCATGTCCAGGGACAGCGGGGCCATCTTCGTCTCGGTGTACCGGGGTGCGGCCGCGCCGTCGTTGCCCGGGGACCCGAAGTTACCCTGCCCGAGGGCGAGCGGGTACCGCATGGTCCAGTCCTGGATGAGCCGGACCAGGGCGTCGTAGATGGCGAGGTCGCCGTGCGGGTGGTAGGTGCCCATCACGTCGCCGACGACGCGGGCACTCTTGCTGAACGCCCGGTCCGGCCGGTAACCGCCGTCGTACATCGCGTAGAGGATCCGCCGGTGCACCGGTTTGAGGCCGTCCCGCACGTCGGGCAGCGCCCGGCCGATGATGACGGCCATCGCGTAGTCCAGGTACGAGCGCTGCATCTCGGTCTGCAGGTCAACCTGCTCGACCCGGTCGGTCAGCACCTCGCCCTCGACCGGGGTCGGCTCATCAGCGGCCTCGGGGTTCTCCGGGGTCTCGTCGCTCATGCTCGGTGTCCTTCTCTCATCTCACGACCGGACCTGGTCACGTACAGTCCGACGGTGGCGGGGCGGTGGCGGTACGGTGCGGCTCCGGCCGCTGCCGGTCAGATGTCCAGGAAGCGGACGTCCTTGGCGTTCTGCTGGATGAAGGCGCGTCGCGAATCGACGTCCTCGCCCATCAACACCGAGAACACCTGGTCCGCCGCGGCCGCGTCGTCCATGGTCACCTGCAACAGGGTCCGGTGATCCGGGTCCATGGTGGTCTCCCACAGCTCGGTGTAGTCCATCTCCCCGAGACCCTTGTACCGCTGGATGCCGTTGTCCTTGGGCAGTCGACGGCCGTGGGAGAGCCCGTCGGCGACGACGGCGTCGCGCTCCCGGTCGCTGTAGACGTAGTCGTCGGCGGCGTTGGACCACTTGATCTTGTACAGCGGGGGCTGCGCCAGGTAGACGAAGCCGTGTTCGATCAACGGGCGCATGTACCGGAACAGCAGGGTCAGCAGCAGCGTGGTGATGTGCTGCCCGTCGACGTCGGCATCGGCCATCAGCACGATCTTGTGATAGCGGGCCTTGGTGATGTCGAAATCCTCGCCGATCCCGGCGCCGAACGCCGTGATCATGGACTGCACCTCGGCGTTGTTCAGCGCCCGGTCCAGCCGGGCCCGCTCGACGTTGAGGATCTTCCCGCGCAGCGGCAGCACCGCCTGGGTCCGCGGGTCCCGGCCGCGCACCGCAGAGCCGCCGGCGGAGTCCCCCTCGACCATGTAGATCTCGCTCTGCGACGGGTCCTTCGACGAGCAGTCCTTCAGCTTGCCCGGCATGCCACCGGACTCGAGCAGGCCCTTGCGCCGGGTCGACTCGCGGGCCTTCCGGGCTGCGATCCTGGCCTGGGAGGCCTGGACCGCCTTGCGGATGACGTCACGGGCCGGTCCGGGGTTGCGCTCGAACCAGTCGCCGAGCTGGTCGGACACCACCCGCTGCACGAACGTCTTGGCCTCGGAGTTACCGAGCTTCGTCTTGGTCTGACCCTCGAACTGCGGTTCGCCGAGCTTGACGGAGATGACGGCGGTCAGACCCTCCCGGATGTCGTCGCCGGTGAGGTTGTCGTCCTTCTCCCGCAGGATGTTCTTCTCCCGCGCATACCGGTTGACCAGCGTGGTCAGCGCGGCGCGGAAGCCCTCCTCGTGGGTGCCGCCCTCGTGGGTGTTGATGGTGTTGGCGTACGTGTGCACGCTCTCCGAGTAGGCGGTGGTCCACTGCATCGCCAGTTCCAGGGCGATCCGCCGCTGCGTGTCCTCGGACTCGAAGGCGATCACCTCGTCGTTGATCACCTCGGTGCGCTTGGACGAGTTGAGGAAGGTGACGTAGTCGAGCAGGCCGTTCTCGTACTGGTAGACGACCCGGCGGTGCTTCTCGCCGGCCGGCTTCTCGTCCTCCTCACCGGCGGCGGCGATCTCCTCCCCGGCCTCCTCCACCGCGCGCTCGTCGGTCAGCGTGATCTTCAGCCCCTTGTTCAGGAACGCCATCTGCTGGAACCGGGCGCGGAGCGTCTCGTAGTCGAAATCGACGCTGTCAAAGATCGTGTCGTCGGGGTAGAACGTCTGCGTGGTGCCGGTCTCGTCGGTCACCTCGCCCTTGACCAGCTCGGTGCTCGGGCGACCGCCGTCGGCGAAGGACTGCCGCCACACGTGACCCTGACGGCGCACCTCGGTGTCGACCCGCCGGGAGAGCGCATTGACGACGGAGATGCCGACGCCGTGCAGACCGCCGGAGACGGCGTACCCGGCACCACCGAACTTGCCGCCCGCGTGCAGGATGGTCATCACCACCTCGACGGTGGGCTTCTTCTCGGTCGGGTGCAGGTCGACCGGGATGCCGCGCCCGTCGTCGACCACGCGGACACCGCCGTCGGCGAGCAACGTCACCTCGATGTGGGTGGCGTGCCCGGCGAGGGCCTCGTCGACGGAGTTGTCGACCACCTCGTAGACCAGGTGGTGCAGGCCGCGGGGGCCGGTGGAGCCGATGTACATGCCCGGCCGTTTGCGCACCGCCTCGAGCCCCTCGAGGACGGTGATATCGCTGGCCCCGTACTCGGCATGGGTGGTGCCCGGCCGGCTGGACAGTGGCAGCGGCGACTCGACCGGGGGCTCCGTCGGATGCTGCGGCTGGGGGGCTCCGTCGTCGGGAAGATTCGCTGACACAGGCGCGTCCGGCTCCTCGTGATCGGGACGTGCGCGACGACGATGGTCGACCGCGCTTGACGTGTGCGCCGCCGGCACCTCCGCGGAGGATGCGGGTGCTACCGAGCGGTAGCCCCACGGCGCAACATCACGATTCTACCGTGTGGCTGCTCCCGGCACGCGCTGATCCAGCCGTGAGCACAATTCTTTGCCGGATCTGACCGGTCAGTGGAGGCCCGGACGGCCCCGGCCTCGTCCCGTGGGGTTCCGGACGCTCTGCCGCCGGATTTCTCCGATCCACGTCCCCATCCGGCTCGCGACCGGCGGACGTCAGCCGTACGTGTCCCGCGGGCCGCGGCCACCGACGTGCCGGGGACCCTTCCGCCAACTCGGCGCCGTCGGCCCGGAGACCTTGATCGCGGTCAGGATGCCGGGCCCGATCTCCGCGTCGAACCGGGCCAGCAGGCTCGGCACGAGCAGCCGCAGCTGGGTGGCCCAGGCCGTCGAATCGCAGACCACGTGCAGGGTGGTCTCCCGGAAGGCGTCCGGGGTGCAGTGCGCGGCGATCTCGGGGCCGACGATCTGCGGCCACCGGCTGATCACGGACCCGACCGACACGGGGGTGCTCCACCCGCGGTCCTGCACCATGCGCGTGACCACCGAACCCAGGTTCAGGGGGTCCCGGCCGTGCCGACGTGGTGCGCCGGTGCGGGCCGCGGCGTCCCGGGCGGACACCCGACGCAGGGCGGCGGCCGAGCGGACGCGGCGTTCTCCGCGCGCCTCGGCGGCCGCCCGCACCCGCAGCAAGGCCGCGGTCGCCGCGTCGATCTCCGGCTCCTCGCTCATCGGCTCCCCGGTCGCCGGCTCCTCCGGCCCACCGCTCACGCCGCCTCCACGACCCCGGGCCCGACCCGCATCTGCCGGTCGGTCAGGCTGGCCGGGATGTCCTCGACGACCGCCGCGGTGATCAGCACCTGCTCGGCGTCGGCGGCGATGGCCGCCAACCGGTTCCGGCGGTCGGCGTCGAGTTCGGCGAAGACGTCGTCGAGAATGAGGATCGGCTCCCCACCCTCGGCCTGGGCGTCCTCGCGCAGCAGTTCGTAGGCGGCCAGGCGCAGCGCCAGGGCGATGGACCAGGACTCCCCGTGCGAGGCATAGCCCCGGGCCGGGGCCTCGCCGAGCACCAGTTCGACGTCGTCCCGGTGCGGTCCGGTCAGGGTGAGCGCACGTTCCCGGTCGCGCTTCTGCCCGGCTTCCAGTGCCGCCAGGAAGGTGCGGCGGATCGTCTCGGTGTCCAGGTCCGCCAGATCCGAAGCCGGTTCCGCGGGCCCGACCGGCAGCCCGTCGTCGTCGTCCGGTCCGTGGCCCACCACCGTGCTGCGATACCGGGCCGTCAGCTCCTTGCTGCCGTCGGTCAGTCGCCGGTAGGCCGCGGCCAGGTGCGGCGCGAGCCGCTCCAGCAGCGACACGCGGACCCGCAGCAGCTGTGCGCCGGTCGCGGCGAGGTGCTCGTCCCACACCTGCAGGGTCGCCCGGTGGTTCTCGGTGAATCGGCCGGCGGCCCGGGCAGACTTCAGCAGGGCGTTGCGCTGCTTGAGCACCCGGTCGTACTCACCGCGCAGCGTGGCCTGTGCGGGGGCGAGGGTGGCGATCAGCTCGTCCAGGAAGCGGCGCCGGCTGCCGGGATCCCCCTTGACCAGGTCGAGGTCCTCGGGCGCGAACAGGACCGTCCGGCACAGTCCGAGCGCCTCCCGGGCCCGCACCGGGTTGCCCCGGTTGATCCGCACCCGATTGCCGCCGCGGGCGTTGATCTCCAGTTCGAGGCTCAGCTGCTGGGTGTGGCGCACCAGCCGGGCCCGCACCAGCGCCTGCTGAGTGCCGAACCGGATCAGTGGCGCGTCCTGGCTGACCCGGTGCGAGCCGAGGGTCGCCAGGTATCCGACGGCCTCGACGATGTTGGTCTTGCCCAGCCCGTTGGCGCCGACGAACACCGTCACCCCCGGCTCGAGGGTCAGGTTCAGCTGGGTGTAGGTGCGGAAGTCGGTGAGGGAGAGAGCCGCGAGGTGCACGTCGTCAGCTCGGACCGGCCGCCGTCGTCGGCTCGGTCCCGGTGTTCTCGCTGCCCGGGCTCGGGGTGCCGCTCCCGGTGACCCGTTCGCCCGCCGGGCGGACGGCGTGCCCGCCGAACTGATTGCGCAGGGCGGCGACGGCCTTCATCGCCGGCGAGTCGTTCTGCCGGGAGACGAAACGGGCGAAGACGGCGGCGGTGATGGCCGGGGCGGCCACCTCGTTGGCGATCGCTTCCTCGACCGTCCAGCGGCCCTCGCCGGAGTCCTCGACGTATCCGGAGATCTTCTCCAGGCCCGGATCGTCCCGCAGTGCCCGCACCATCAAATCGAGCAGCCAGGACCGGATCACGGTGCCCTTCTGCCACGCGTGCATGGTGCCGGCCACGTCCTCGACGATGTCCTTCTTGGCCAGCAGTTCATACCCTTCGGCCAGGGACTGCATGACGCCGTACTCGATGCCGTTGTGCACCATCTTGGCGTAGTGACCGGACCCGACCGCGCCGACGTGCACGAAACTCTCGTCCCGCTCTCCCTCCGGCCGGAGCGCGTCGAAGACCGGCATCAGCGTGGCCACGTCCTCGTCACTGCCGCCGACCATCAGGCCGTACCCGTTCTCCAGGCCCCAGACGCCGCCGGAAACACCGACGTCGACGAACCCGATGCCGCGTTCGGCGGCGCGGTCCGCGTGGGCCTGGTCCTGGGTGAACCGGGAGTTCCCGCCGTCGATCAGGATGTCACCGGCGTCGAGTCCACCACTCAGCTCCTCCACCACGGCCGCGGTGATGGCACCCGCCGGCAGCATCAACCAGATGATCCTCGGGGACGGCAGCGCCGCCACCAGCGCATCGGTGTCCGGGACGTCACTGACGTCCGGATTGCGGTCGTATCCGGTGACGTCCACGCCGGCACGGCGCAGCCGCTCCCGCATGTTGAACCCCATCTTGCCCAGGCCGATCATGCCGATGTGCATCGTGTCCGTCCCTCCGGTCGGTTGCCCGGCCTGTCTTGTGGATGCGTGTGCTCCAGTCTGCCGCCGTCGGATCAGCGCGTCGACAGAACCGAAGCCGATGTGCCCGTCACCGGCACGGGCTCACTGGTTCGGCAGCCGCACCGGCATCAGCAGGTACCGGTAGTCCGTCAGTTCCTCCCCGTCGGCGTCCTGCTGCGCCGAGACCACGGCAGGCTTGGGTGGGGTGGTGAACGAGAAGCGGACGTGGTCGGTGGTGAACGCACCCAGACCCTCGCTGAGGTAGTGCGGGTTGAACGCAACCGTGATGGGCTCTCCGGTCAGGGTCGCCTCGATGGCCTCGGACGCCTGGGCGTCCTCACCGGTTCCGGCGTCCAGCGCGAGGGTGCCCTCGGTGAACGCCATCCGGATCGGGGTGTTCCGCTCGGCGACCAGGGAGACCCGGCGGACGGCCTCGACCAGGTCGGCGGTGCGCACGGAGGCGTGAATGGGCGTGGCGTCCGGGAACAGCGACCGGATCTTGGGGTAGTCGCCGTCGACGAGCAGGGACGTGGTGCGCCGGCCGCCGCTCTCGAATCCGATCAGCTCGTTCGCGTCGGACAGCGCGATGGAGAGGTCACCACCTGACCCGAGGGTCCTGGCGACCTCGTTCAGGGTGCGCGCCTTGACCAGCACGCTGGTCGAGAGCCCGGCGCTGCTGGGGCGCCACGTCAGTTCGCGCATCGCCAACCGGTACCGGTCGGTGGACAGCAGCGTCATCGTCTCGCCCTCGAACTCGATCCGCACGCCGGTGAGGATCGGCAGGGTGTCGTCGCGGCTGGCGGCGATGATCACCTGGGAGACGGCCTGGGCGAACGCCCCGCCGTCGACGACGCCGCCGATCGGGGGCAGCGCCGGCAGTTCCGGGTAGTCGTTCTCCGGCATCGTCGCCAGGTTGAACCGGGAGTTCCGGCAGCTGAGGGTGATCTTCGCGCCGTCGGTCGCGATCTCCACGGGCGCGGACGGCAGGCTCCGGCAGATGTCGGCCAGCAACCGGCCGGAGACCAGCACGGTCCCCTCCTCGGCGACGTCGGCCGCGAACTGCAGGTTCGCGGAGATCTCGTAGTCGAAGCTCGAGAGGCTCACCGTTCCCGAACCGGCCTTGAGCAGGAGTCCGGAGAGCACCGGGACCGGGGGACGGGGGGACAACGAACGGGCGGTCCAGGTCACGGCCTCGGCGAGGACATCCCGGTCAACGGAGAACTTCACGGAGAATGCATCCGCCTTTCAGCGTCGTCATTGGCGGGGCCACGCGCCCCGGACCAGCAGGTCGGCTCCGACGGACGGCAGCGAGCAACCGGGTCGGTGATCCGGGGACAGCTTAGCGAAGGGTCGAGCGAAGACGGACCGGGCCGGTCGGGAAGATGTTCTTGGAAGAACCAGATGAAGGAAGAGGTCTCGTAGAGTCAGTAACCGTTGTGGATCCTGTGGAGAACCACGATCACGGCCGGTCGCGCCGCGCGGCGGCCTGTTGGCAAGCTGTGCTCGAACGAACGGGTCGGACGACCCACCGGTGGACGGGCGCCGGGGCCCTCGGGTGCGTCCACAGCGAGGGCCGACGTTGTTCGACCGGTTGTCCACGGCGAGGACACCGTTCTGCACAACGTTGTCCACAGGGGTGGACAACGGGGAGAGCGGGCTCAGGCGTCGCGTTGGGTCTGCTTGATCAGGTTGGTCAGTTCCGTGACCTGGTTGTAGATGTGGCGGCGTTCGGCCATCAACTGGCGGATCTTGCGGTCAGCGTGGATGACGGTGGTGTGGTCGCGGCCGCCCAGTTCCTGCCCGATCTTCGGCAGCGACATGTCCGTCAGTTCCCGGCACAGGTACATGGCGATCTGCCGGGCGGTGACCAGGGTGCGGGTGCGCGACTTGCTGCACAGTTCCTCCTGGCTCAGGTGGAAATACCCGGCGGTCTGGCCGAGGATCGTCGCCGCCGTGATCTCCTTGGCGCCGTCGGCCGTGATCAGGTCCTTCAGCACGATCTCTGCGAGCGGCAGGTCGACGGGCTGTTTGTTCAGCGACGCGAACGCGGTGACCCGGATCAGCGCACCCTCCAGCTCGCGGATGTTGGTGGTGATCCTGGAGGCGATGTACTCGAGTACCTCGTCCGGCACCTGCAGACCCTCGACGATCGCCTTCTTGCTCAGGATCGCGATCCGGGTCTCCAGTTCCGGCATGGTGACGTCGGTGATCAGACCCCACTCGAACCGGGACCGCATCCGTTCCTCGAAGCCGGTCAGCTGCTTGGGTGGCAGGTCGGAGGTGATCACCACCTGCTTGTCGTGGTTGTGCAGGGCGTTGAACGTGTGGAAGAACTCCTCCTGGGTGCGGTCCTTGCCGGCCAGGAACTGGATGTCGTCGATCAGCAGGACGTCGACGCTGCGGTAGAGCTGTTTGAAGCTCGTGCCCTCGTCGTCACGGATCGAGTTGATGAAGTCGTTCGTGAACTCCTCCGAATTCACGTAACGCACGCGGATGCCCTGGTAGAGCCGCCGCGCGTAGTGACCGATGGCGTGCAGCAGATGGGTCTTGCCCAGGCCGGAGTCCCCGTAGATGAACAGCGGGTTGTAGGCCTTCGCGGGAGCCTCGGCCACCGCGACCGCCGCCGCGTGAGCGAACCGATTGGATTGACCGATCACGAAGGCGTCGAAGATGTATTTCGGGTTCAGTCGACCCATGTCCGAGGCGTCGACGTGGCCCGGCGCCGCGGGACGCGACGGTGCCCGGGTCGAGGTCGACGGCGCCGGGTTCGGTTCGGGCGACCGCTCCGGCTCCGGGTCGGGTGCCGGCGGTTCCGGGGGCGGCATCTCGGTGTCGATCACGACCGCGGCCTGCATCTGGAGGCCGAGCTCGGCACGCAGCGCATCTGCCAGTGGCAGGTGCAGCGTGTTCTGGAAGACGTCCCGGGTGGTCTCGTTCGGCACCGAGATGATCAGCGTGTTGCCGAACAGCCCCTGAGGGCGGACGAGCGGAAGATAGCCGCGTTGCCGTCCGCTGACGCGGGGATCGCCCTCGATGGCTGCGACCACGCGTCGCCAGGATTCACCGAGGTGATCCGATTCCTCCTGGCTCATGCGGCCGATCCTCCTCAAGATGTACGGGTGGTGGTGCCTGCCGAGCTGGGCGCTCGCACACCGGTGCCGCGGTGGCGTCGCGATGGTGTCAACGCGAGCTGCGACCCGTCGTCCATTGTCCATCACTCCGCAAGGTGCTCCGTCATCCACAGGCTTCTCCACGGCGTGTGGACAATCACCCGCGCACCGGAGTGACGATGGCGGTGATCCGGCTCCAGCAGACGGATCGGCGGGTCGGCGGTACCTGTGGAAGACCACGGACGAACGTGAGCGGTCGGGTTTGTCCGCCGAACGCACGGGCGAGCCGGTTTGACGAGGGGCAGACGGTCCACTAGCGTTGGATGGTCCTGTGTGACCACTGTTCGTGCTGTCCTCGATCGCCCGAGCCGGTCCGTGTCGCCCCGTGAGGGAAGCTGACCGGTCGTGCTCGTCGACCCGACGAGGGTACGGACGTCGGGTCGCCGCACGCACGCGCCGGATCTGCTTTCCCCCCGTTCGATCCGGTGCCGATGAAGCTTTTGGAGTGAACACCGTGACCAAGCGGACTTTCCAGCCGAACAACCGTCGTCGGGCCCGGAAGCACGGTTTTCGTGCCCGCATGCGGACCCGGGCGGGGCGCGCGATCCTGAACGCTCGCCGCGCCAAGGGCCGTACCGAGCTCTCCGCCTGATCCGGGCGGCGCCTCACGCTGATCTCCGGCTGCTGGCGGTGTACTGATGTTTCCGGCGGGACGGCGTCTGCGGACCTCGGCCGAGTTCACCGCGGTGATCCGGGGTGGGCGCAAGGCCGCCCGCGGTGGCATCGTGCTCCATCTCCGGCAGACCGGTGCCACCCACCCGGGGCGCGCCGGACTGATCGTGTCCCGGGCGGTCGGCAACGCCGTCACTCGCAATCTCGTCAAGCGGAGGCTCCGCGCGTTGGTCAGCAGCCACTGGTCGGAAGACCCGAACGTCGACGTCGTCGTGCGCGCCCTGCCGGTCGCCGCGGGACTGTCCTGGAGCCAGCTCGCCGACGACGTCGACCGAGCATGGCGTCGAGCCGCGCGGGAGCACCGGTGACGGCCCCGCCCGCCTCGGGCGCGGCGAAGCCTCCCCCGAGCGCGGCCAGCCACGCGTCGGCGTGGCGCATTGTCGCCCGTGCCGTCACGAACGTCCCGCGCTGGGTGCTGATGGGCCTGCTGATGGCGTGGCGCCGCCTCGTCTCACCGCTCTACGGCCCGGTCTGCCGGTTCTACCCCAGCTGTTCGGCCTATGCTTTGGAGGCAGTGACGGTGCACGGTGCCGTGCGCGGCGTCTGGCTCACCGTCCGGCGCCTGCTGCGTTGCAACCCGTTCCACGGCGGTGGAGTGGACCACGTCCCGCACGGAGACCGGGTCTGGCCCGAGGGCCGCACGCCCCGGATCGTCCGGATCAACCATCCCCCGATCCCCGCTGATCAGCAGGAGCCGGACGGGACATCCCCCATCGAGCACCGCCACCGTGCGGCTTGAGGAGAGAAAGCTGAATGTTCCAGTTCTTTGACATGATCCTGTCACCGTTCCGGTGGCTCGTGTCGGTCATCCTGATCGGCTTCCACGAGGCGTTCAACTTCATCGGCCTCTCGGGCTCTTCCGGCTGGAACTGGACGCTGTCGATCGTCGGGCTCGTCGTCGTGATTCGGGCCGCCCTGATCCCGTTGTTCGTCAAACAGATCAAGGCGCAGCGAGGCATGCAGGAGCTGCAGCCCGAGCTGCTCGCCCTGCAGAAGAAGTACAAGGGCAAGACCGATCAGCTCTCCCGTCAGGCGATGGCGCAGGAGCAGATGGCCCTTTACAAGAAGCACGGGACCAACCCCTTCTCCGCGTGTCTGCCGCTCATCGTGCAGATGCCGTTCTTCTTCTCCTTGTTCACGGTGCTGAACGGCATCGGCAATGCTGCGTCGAACAAGAATCAGATCGGCGCGCTCAGCCCGCAGCAGGTGCAGCAGTTCGATGCCGCTTCGATCTTCGGTGCCCCACTCTCCTCGACCTTCCTGAACAACGGCGGCAACAGCGTCGTCATCGTGCTCAGCATCGTGATGATCCTGGCGATGACCGCCTCGCAGTTCATCACCCAACGGCAGATCATGGCCAAGAACATGTCGGATCAGGCATTGGCCAGTCCCTTCATGCGTCAGCAGAAGATGCTGCTGTACGTCCTGCCGCTGGTCTTCGCCGTCGGCGGCATCAACTTCCCGATCGGCGTGCTGATCTACTGGACAGCGACGAACGTGTGGACCATGGTCCAGCAGTTCGTGGTGATCCGGAACATGCCGACGCCGGGTTCACCCGCCTACCGGGCGTGGCAGGAGCGGCAGCGCGCCCGGGGCAAGCTCGAGCCCACCGCGAGGAGCTCCGGGGCGACGGTCGCCACGACCGACGAGGACAGCCAGCCGCGCGGTCAACGGACCCAGCCGCAGCGGAAGAACAGGAGAAAGCGATGAACGCCGAGAGCGTGACCGAGCCGGACACCAGCGCCATGGACACCGCGCCGGAGACCGAGGCCGAACCCACCGCGACGCCGACGGAGCAGGTCGCGACGTCGACGCCCCGGCGCCTCGAGGAGGAGGGTGACGTCGCGGCCGACTACTTGGAGGAGTTGCTCGACATCGCCGACATCGACGGCGACATCGACATCGAGATCCGGGCCGGCCGGACCCACCTGTCCATCGTCAGTGACGGCGACAACGCGCCGCTGGAGGCACTCGTCGGGCGCGACGGCGCCGTACTGGACGCCCTGCAGGAACTCGTCCGGCTGGCCGTGCTCGCCTCGACCGACTCGCGCAGCCGCCTGGTCCTGGACATCAACGGCTACCGCGGTGACCGCGCGTCGGAGTTGCAGCGCCTGGCCGGGGACGCCGTCACCCGTGCGCGCGAGACTCGGGAACCCGTCGCCCTGAAGCCGATGAGCGCATACGAGCGGAAGATCGTCCACGACGTGATCGCCGACCTGGGCATGATCAGCGAGTCGGAGGGTGAGGGCGCCTCCCGTCACGTCGTGGTGTCGCTGCCCGACCAGTGAGCGGATCCCCCGCCGATCGGGACGGGACCGCCGTCGAGCCCGCCGCGGTGCCGGCACCCACTCCGGAGCAGGATCGTGCGGCGGACCTGGTGTTCGGCGCCCGGCGTGAACTCGCGGACCGGTACGTCGCGCACCTGGCCGGCTCGGGCATCGTACGCGGTCTGATCGGCCCCCGTGAGGTTCCCCGGCTGTGGGACCGGCACGTGCTCAACTGTGCCGTCGTCGAGGAGCTGATTCCCGAGAGCGCCCGGGTGGCCGACGTCGGCAGCGGCGCGGGACTCCCGGGGCTCACCCTCGCGATCGCCCGGCCCGATCTGCGGGTCGACCTGATCGAGCCCCTCGAACGCCGCGTCCAGTGGCTCACGGAGGTGATCGAGGATCTGGGTCTGGAACATGTTCGCGTCCACCGGGACCGCGCCGAGAACCTCGCCGACGTCGTCGACGTCGACGTCGTCACCTCCCGCGCGGTCTCAGCGCTGACCACGTTGGTGCCGTGGAGCGTGCCGCTGCTGCACGGTGAGGGACGGATGCTCGCGATCAAGGGTCGCAGCGCCGCCGAGGAGATCGCGAAAGCCGAGAAGGTGATCCGTCGTGCCGGTGGGGGGAACGCGGTCGTACTCACGGCCGGGCGGGAGCTGTTGCCGGAGCCGACCACTGTGGTGGCGATCGACGTCGGCTCCGTCGGCGGCAGAATCGGGCCCGGTGGATCCGGGCGCTGATCTGTGCCTGTCGGATGCCGGGCGGACGTGCCGCTAGTCTGGAACCCGACCGCGATGAGGAGCGAGCACGTGAGCAATACCGAGCCGGGGCAACGCGTCCCCACCTTCGCGTCGTTGAGTTCGTTCCTCAGCGGCCGGCGACCGGCATCCGATCGCGACCCTGAGGTGAGGACGCGAGTGGACAGTTCGGACGCGACCGGGTTCCGCCCCGCTGAGCCGGACGCGGCGGAGTCGGGACGGACGACCCCGCCGGAGGCGGCGGACGATTCAGGGCGCTCGGATGAGGCCCCCACCCCCGACCCCGCCGTCGTGACCGGGTCGACGCCGGACGACGTCGCGGACGCCGACCTTGCCGCCGACCCGGGCCCGGCGCAACCCGCCGCCACGTCGGCTCCGGCGCAGCGCGCCGACGAGGACGGAACCCCTCTGGCGCGTCAGCTGGCGAACGAGAATCGACGTCGGGATCGGCTCAGAGCCAAGGAGATCAGCCGGCCGCCGGCGACCCGCTACCTGACCGTCAGCAACCAGAAGGGCGGCGTCGGCAAGACCACGACCGCGGTCAATATCGCCGCAGCTCTGGGCCGTGCCGGCTTGAACGTTCTCGTCGTCGACATCGACCCGCAGGGCAACGCGTCGACGGCGCTGGGCATCCCCCACTCGGCCGAGGTCGACAGCATCTACGACGTGCTGCTCGACGATGTGCCGCTGGCGGAGGTGATCGTGCCCTGCCCCGACGTCGAGAACCTGCTCTGTGCGCCCGCGACGATCCACCTGGCCGGCGCTGAGATCGAACTGGTGTCCCTGGTCGCGCGTGAACAGCGGTTGCGCCGGGCACTCGAGCAGTACGAGGCGTACCGGGCGGAGCGGGACCAGGCCCGGCTCGACTACGTCATCATCGACTGCCCGCCCAGTCTCGGCCTGCTCACCGTCAACGCGTTCGTCGCCGCCCGCGAGGTGGTCATCCCGATCCAGTGTGAGTACTACGCGCTCGAGGGGCTGAGCCAGCTGCTCAACAACATCTCCATGATCCAGAAGCACCTCAATGCGCACCTCGAGGTGTCCACCATCCTGTTGACCATGTACGACGGTCGCACCAACCTGGCCGCCCAGGTGGCCGCCGAGGTTCGGGAGCACTTCCCCGACCAGGTGCTCGACGCCGTGATCCCGCGGTCGGTGCGGATCTCCGAGGCGCCGAGCTACCAGCAGACGGTGATCACCTACGATCCCGCCTCCTCCGGTGCTCTGTCCTATCAGGAAGCGGCGACGGAGATGAACGAGCGCGCCTCGGCCTGATCCGGTCGGGTGCGGATCAAGCTGCACGGGGTCAAGCTGTACTGGTTGACTTCCGTGTCGTGCCGCCTGTCCGGGCGCGAACCCGCGACGACGGCGCCGTGGCTGCGACGGGACCGCCGGTCGGACGCGCGTGCTGCTCGATCCGAACGGTGGACCCGAACACTAGACTGGGTCGGTACGTTTCAGGGCGCTAGGACAGGACGGCACACATGGCGGAGCGGCGACGAGGTCTCGGGCGTGGGCTGGGGGCACTCATCCCCTCGGCACCCCAGCAGGGCGAGGCGGACGGGTCGGATGATCCCCGTGGTGCCGACGTACCGGTGCAGAGCCCGCCTCCCCGCTCAGTAGCGGTGCCTGACGAGACACGGCGAGCCGAGGCGACGGTCGCTCCCGATGTGCCGACCGCGGTCGACGACGCTCAACAGCCCGAGGTGACGACGGCGCCCGATCTGCCGGCGTCGGCCGCGGGAGGCCCGGGGCACCAAGCAACGGTCGGGGGGCAATCGGTCGAGGTACAACCGGATGAGCGCGCAGACGCACCGGATGGAGGAACCGCGGACACCGACACGGAGGCCGACGCCGACGCCGCGGGAACGACGACGACGGGTCGGCCGACGGGTGAATCACTCCGAACCAAGCGACCGGTCGACGTGTTCTTCGACGGGGCCCCGCCGCGGTCGGAACGGCGCGGGCAGGATGAGGCCGCGACGGACGAGTCGGGAACGAACGCCCCGGAGACCCGCACCGCTTCCGGCAGGAACGGCCGGGGCCGGAGGACCGTTTCGGCTGAGGCGATGGGGAAAGCACTGGCGCGGGGCAGTCGGGACGGACGCGCCCTGAGCTCTCGGTCGTCGGGTCCAACCACGGGTGAGCCTGAGGGAACTACGGTCGACGACAGTGCACCGAGCAGCGGGTCCGGGAGCGTTTCACGTGAAACGCTGGTGGAGGTTCCGGGAGCAGTGTTCGCTGAGATCCCGGTCGCACAGATCCAGCCGAACCCGCGCCAACCCCGCGCGGTGTTCGACGAGGACGAGATGGGCGAACTGGTGCACTCCATTCGCACCATCGGGGTGCTGCAGCCGATCGTCGTACGACGCCAGCCCGGAGGTCCGGGATTCGAACTGGTGATGGGTGAACGACGCTGGCGAGCGACGCAACGCGCCGGGCTCGAATCTATCCCGGCGATCGTGCGCTCCACGGACGACACGGACATGCTGCGGGATGCGCTCCTCGAAAACCTGCATCGCAGTCAACTGAATCCGCTTGAGGAGGCAGCGGCATACCAGCAATTGCTCGATGACTTCGCCGCAACACACGACGAACTCGCGTCGCGGATCGGGCGATCCCGACCGCAGATCTCCAACACGCTCCGACTCCTCCAGCTCCCGCCACTCGTCCAGCGTCGCGTTGCGGCCGGCGTCCTCTCCGCCGGCCATGCGCGTGCACTTCTCGCGTTGGCTGACGTCGGTGAAATCGAGAAGCTGGCACAACGGATCGTCTCGGAGGGAATGTCGGTACGTGCGACGGAGGAAGCCGTTGCCCTGTCCGACGGGCTCAAGCGCGCCACACGAACCTCTGCCCCGCGGAACAGCGTGCGCCACGAGCGTCTGGATTACCTGGCGACGTCGCTCTCGGACTACCTGGATACCAGCGTGAAGGTGAGCCTGGGTGCCCGTAAGGGCAAGGTCAGTATCGAGTTCGGCAGCGTCGAAGACCTCAACCGCATCATCGATCTCATCAGTCCCGACGCGAGGGGCTAGGGTCCATCTGCTGCGAAGGGCGTCGTTTCACGTGAAACCGGGCCATTCGCCAAGTGTTGGTATGTGATCGGCTTCCGCGCAGTGCAACCGCCCGGTCGGTGTGGAACCGCGGCGCATGAAAACGCGTAGACGTCGGATGGAGCGTGGTTTCACGTGAAACGACCACGGCCCGAGCGCCGGCGTTTGCCCCTGGGTGTGGTGATCGTCCGTCACGGCGATCGGATCACTCCTTCCTGCTGCCGGATGAGGGTCCGGGACCCATGGGGCTGCGCGCACCTCAGTGACGGTTCACGCTTGCGGGTTGGTCGGCGGCGGAAGGACCACCGGAAGACGGCCGGGACACCCTGCTCTCGGTGTGGGAGTCGGGTTGTGCGTTTCACGTGAAACCGAAGCGCCCGTTACTGAACTAGCCCCTCACTGGTCAGTGACTGGACGCACGTCCAGGATCCGCACGGGCCGAGAGGCAGCGGCTTCACCTTCCGCGTGAAGCGTTCAGCGAGCCACCGGTATGACGGTGTGGGTGATCGCCTGTCCGCGAGCCGCCAGGCTCCAGTGGATTTCCCCTCGGGTGTCGAACGGCGCCATTGGTAGCGCCATCGCAGGTGCGGGTACCAGCGGTGGCGGACGGTCCGCACGGGATGACACTCCGCCGCACTACCGAGCGCGTCACTGTCACTATCGTTGTCACGGATCTCGCGTCGACATCGGTCTGCGACGAGCGGCCACGAGCAGCAGGGTCCTGCCTGTCGCAGGGCTCGTCAACGCGTTTCACGTGGAACCAGTTGGCCGGAAGGATTGCATCCCGCGTTCGCCGGGGTACGGGCAACCCGACCCGAGGGGGTGGTGCAGAGAGAGGTCGTCCTGGTCCGGCGCCTCCGGAAGTGATCCGGCCGCCGTCGACTCCTGCCTGTGACTGCTTCGCCGCCGGACGATCGCTGTCCTTCGCCAGCTCGACGAACCGTAACGGGCAGTCTACGACGGAATCAAATGGAACCAATTGAGAAAAGTCCCGGGCGCGAAGATGCCTCGGGCACGAAGCCGCGCACGCATGAAGAAGGGGTGGCATCCATAGGATGCCACCCCTTGCCTCACCATCAGTCGGCCCTGCAGCTCTTCCTGTCCAGGTCGATCCACTTCGGGTTTCAGCCGAGGAACTCGGCGAACGCCTGCTCGAAGTGCTGCTTGGGTCGGGCGCCGATGCTGGTCGCCGCGACGTCGCCGTCCTTGAACACGTAGACCGCCGGAATCGAGGTGATCCCGTACTTGGACGCGACGGCAGGGTTGTCGTCGACGTTCACCTTGACGACGTCCACCTTGCCCTGGTGCTCCCGGGCGATCTCGTCCAGGATCGGGGAGAGCTTCCGGCAGGGCCCGCACCATTCCGCCCAGAAGTCCACGATGACCGGTTTGTCGGCTTCCAGGACGTCGGCCTGGAAACTGGTGTCGGTGACCTCTTTGGCGTTGCTCATGTCTGCCTCCTGCTGTCTCACGGTGATCGGCGGCGGACTGAACCCGCGCGGCCGTTCCTGTTCCTGCGACGTTCACCTGGCGGTGCCTGCCTGCTTGTCCATGCAACCGACGGCGGACTCCGGCTATTCCGCCGGCCCGGTCATCACGTCAGCGCGATCTCGCTGATTCGCAGCCCGTAGGGATACTGCCCACCGGTGATCCGTGGCAGTTCGGTGAAGTTGATGATCAGGTACTTGCCCGCAGGGGTGCCGCCGGGCAACGGCACGGACACGTTGGGCGAGGTGAAGCTGCCCTGGGCGACCTGGCGGGCACCGTCGATCGTGGGGCTGTCGTTGACCATGAGCTGGAAGTTGCCACCCTGTCCACCCTGCTGCGTGATGTCGACCCGGGACACCTTCGCGGGATCCTGCAGGCCGACCACCAAGGCCAGGTTGTCAGCCAGTCCGGCGAAATTGGCGCTCGAGTACGTGGGGCTGATCCAGTCCGTCGCCTGATTCCCGTCGACCAGCCGGGGCAGCAGCCGATCCAGTGACGCGACGCCGGGGTACCGGTTGTTCTTCGTCTCGCGGGTCACGCCGACGACACGCGGGGGGGTTGACGGCGTGGCGGGGGAACTCGAGGTCGCGGACCCGCTGGGGCTGGCGGCCGCGGAGGAGGCGGGACCTCCGCTGGGCGTCGACTGTGCGGCGGGTGTTCCGCCGCCGCCGGCGAGTTGACCGAGCTGGGTGTAGACGAAGAAGGCCCCGGCCAGAATCAAGGCGACCACCAGGACGCCGACCAGTGCGCGGGAGAAGCGCGGGTCGTTCTCCCGGTCGTCCTCCTCGAGGTCGTCGTCGTCCGTTCGACCACCATCCGACGAGGTGCCGGCAGCGACGGCGCCGCCGGCAGCCACGCCCTCGATCCGTCCGCCATGCTGCTCGTCCCGGACCTGGTCCTCCTCGAGGTCGTCGTCGCGACTCGGCTCGTCCCAACGGGTGCCGTCGTCGTCGCCGTACCCGCTGGTCCGATCATCGATCGCGTCGAAGGAAGTGGTGTCGACCGCGTCGGAGGAGTCGTCGCGTTCAGCTTCCGGCGCGGCCCCGCGGCCGTGGGACGTCAGCACGCCGGCCGCTGCCCCGGCCGCCGCCCCGGCACCGAACCGGCCCAACCCCCAACGACCAGGACGGCGGTCGTGCGTCGCACCGTCGCCCTCTGACCGGTCATGCTCCGACCGGTCCTCCCAGGCGGAACCGTCGAAGATCTCGGACTCGAGTGCCCGGTCGTCCTCGTCCCGGTCCTCGGGCCGGTACCCGGCGATCGGGCGGCTCTGCGTCGGCGCCCCGACCGTCGTGTGCGCGGCGTCACGGTCCGTGCGTTCGTGATCGAACGGGCGAGCGGAATCGGCGTCGTCGGGCTCGGCCCGCTCCTCGACCAACAGCAGGTCCAGCAGTTCTGCCGCGGATGCGCGGTTCGTCACCACATAACGGTGGTCCTCCGTGTAACCGAGGTCGAGCACCTGCAGGGGATCGCTGCGTTCACCCACCGCCACTTGACGGGCGTGATGGACCATGTCCTCGGCGTGCTCCCCGGCCGGGACGAGGATCGAGACCTTGCGGCTGAGGATCTGATCGACGCCGTCGAACACATAATCGGCGTCAACTGAGACGAGGACCTGTCCGGTCACCTTGTAGCGGCCACCGAGCATGGCCCCGACGTCGACAGGTTGCGTCACGGAGAAACCCGCTTCCCTCGATGGACGGCGGGACCGGCCGGACCCACCGATCGGTCGACGATGCTGGGGTCGACGATCGATCCGATCCTACCGAAGCGATGCTCCCGCGTCCGGCTGCGGCGCGGCACCGTGCGTCTCGGAGTGTCCTCGATGCGGCGACCGGAGCGGGCGGACACGCTCAGCGGCGCCGCAACCGGCCGAGCAGCGGATCGAGGAAACTGCCCAGTTCGCGGACCCGGAGCGCCCGCAGCAGGACCAGGTAGACGACCAGCATCACCAGGCCCGTCCCGGCGATGGTCAGTGCCGCCGTGATCAAGCTGTGCCAGGGAAAGCCGCCGACGTCGAACCCCCCGACCAGGTACAGCAACAACCCACCGACGATCGCGGACCCGAAGGTTGCCAGGGTCATCTTCAGGTGGGAATCCAGGATCCGAGCGCCGTCGTAGTCACCCCCGAGCCGGCGTTTGATCAGCGGATGCGTGATGACGACGGCGAGGATGTTCTGCACGGTATAACTGAGGGCCAGGGCGAAGATCAGCCGGTTCGCCGGCAGAACACCCGCATGATACGCCAGTTGGATCGCGCCGGCCGCCAGGATGCCCCACACCGCGAGGCCACACTGGATGAGGAACGGCGTGCGCGCGTCCTCCTCCGCGTAGAAGACCCGATTCATCAGGTAGCCGATGCTGAAGAACGGAGCGCCGACCGCGAGCAGGACCACGGTCTGCCCCATCACGGCGCCGTCGGCGGCCCTGCCCCCGGCGAACAACATGCCGAGCGGACCGGCGAGCACCAGCAGGGCGCCCGCGCCGAACACCGTTGCCACCGCCGTCGTGCGCAGCCCGCGGGAGAGTGCGGTCCGTACCGCTCCGACGTCACCGGTGGCCGAGGCGGCCGACATCCGGTTGAACAGCACCGTCGCGATCGACAGCGCCACGATCGCGTGGGGCAGGGTGTAGATCATGCTCGCCGTGTCCAGGACGCCCTGCCCGGCGATGTTCTCCCCGGGCCGTTTGGCGCCCGACGCGATCGACGCCGTCGGGTACGTCGCGAACAGGAACACGCCGTTGCTGACGATCATGGTGAGGATGGTCCAGCCGGCGACCCGGCCGGCCGCGCCGAGGCCGATGCCGCGCCACCCGAACCGTGGCCGCAGCCGGAGTCGCAGTGCACGGATCGGCGGCACCAGCAGGAGGGCCTGGCACACGACGCCGAGGGTGGAGCTGCCCGCCAGCAGCACCGTCTGCGCGGTGGTCCAGGTCGCCACCGTGTGCGGGGTGGCCTCACTGCTCCGTCCCATGGTCAGCACGAAAACCACGAGGCCGGCGATGGCGACCACGTTGTTGATGGCGGGCGCCCACATGTACCAGCCGAACCGTCCGTGCGCGTTGAGGATCTGACCGAGGGTGGCGTAGAGACCGTAGAAGAAGATCTGGGGCAGGCACCACAGGGCGAACGCGATGCCCACGTTCAGTTGCTCGGCGGACCAGCCCTGCGTCGTCAGGCGCATCAGCACTCCCGCCCCCACCGTCACGAGCACGGTCAGCGCGGCCAGGATCAGTACGATCAGCGTCACCAGCCGACTGGTGAAGTCGGCCCCGCCGTCGGGCTGCTTGCTGGCCCGGATGATCTGCGGCACCAGCACGGCGTTGAAGACGCCCGCCGCGAGCATCACGTAGACCAGGTTGGGCAGGTTGTTCGCCGCCGAGAACGTGTCGTACAGCGCGGAGGTCGCACTGAGTGCGTACCCGAGCGCGATGATCTTGAGGAAGCCGAGCACCCGGGAGACGAGCGTGCCGGCCGCCATGATCGCGCTGGAACGGGCCGCGGTCGGCGGGGCGGGCGACTTCTGCGCTGTGTTCTCCCCGCGGGAGACGGCGCGCTCTTCGGTGGACATCGACGTCATCGTCTCAGAATCGACGGCGGCGGGCCGCCCTGACATGCTAGCCCCGGTCGGTGAGGACCCGGAGGGCCAGGTCGACGATGCGGCGTTCGTTGGGGAAGGACAGGCGAGCCGGCAGATCCGCCATCGGGACCCAGGCGACGTCGACGGCCTCGTGATCGGGGTCGTTCTCGATGGTCAGCTCGCCGCCGATCGCCCGGAGCAAGAAATGGTGCACGGTCTTGTGCACCCGGTGCCCGGTCACCGTGAACCAGTAGTCGATGCTGCCCAGCGGGGCCAGGATTTCCCCCTCGATGCCGGTCTCCTCCGCGATCTCCCGGGTCGCCGCCTCCGGGGCGCTCTCCTGATCCTCGGGATGACCCTTCGGCAGGCACCACTCCAGGCGGCCGCCGCGGTTGATCCGGGCGATGATGGCCACGCGCCGGCCGTCATCGTCGAGATCGACGACGACGCCACCGGCGGACACTTCCTCGACCGTCGGGAGGGCCGCGGAAACGAACAACGAGTTCCGTTTCGGCGCGCTCGGGACGGGATGGGCCATGCTCTCCACTGTAACTTTGATCCCATCCGAGCCTGCATTCACCGGGCAGGCTGGCGAACCCGATCCGCAGGGCCCACGCGATTCAGCGCGGGGCGGCGGTCTGGCACTGTAGAAGGACTATGACGCAGCTGATCGACGTGGACCGGATCGACCCGGTCGTCCGGGAACTCGGTGACCGATTCCGCGCCGCCGGGCACGAGATCTCCCTCGTGGGCGGCCCGGTACGGGATCTGTTCCTCGGGCGTTCGTCCCCGGATCTGGACTTCACCACCGACGCCCGACCCGACGACATCGTCGCCGTGATCGCGTCGTGGGCGGACGCCTGGTGGGAGATCGGCCGCGCGTTCGGCACCATCGGGATGCGCCGGCGGGGCCTGACCCTCGAGGTGACCACCTACCGGGCCGAGGCGTACGACCCCGACTCGCGCAAACCCGTCGTCGCGTTCGGTTCCTCGCTGACCGAGGATCTGTCCCGCCGCGACTTCACCGTGAACGCGATGGCGCTCCGACTGCCCACCTTCGACCTCGTCGACCCGTTCGGCGGCATCCGGGACCTGCGCGAGCGCCGGCTGCGGACCCCGGGCAGCCCCGAGTCGTCCTTCGCGGACGACCCGCTGCGCATGATGCGAGCGGCCCGGTTCGCGTCCCAGTTGATGCTGACCGTGGACGACGACGTTATGGCGGCGATGCGGGCGATGGCCGACCGGATCGACATCGTCTCCGCCGAACGCGTCCGGGAGGAGCTGGTGCGGCTGATCCGCGGCCGCGACCCCCGGGCCGGGATAGACCTGCTGGTCTCGACCGGTCTGGCCGACCGGATCCTGCCCGAGGTCAGCGCGCTGCGGCTGGAGACGGACGAGCACCATCGGCACAAGGACGTCTACGAGCACTCCCTGACCGTGCTGGAGCAGGCGATAGAACTGGAGAGCGGACCGGACGGTCCCGTGCCCGGTCCGGATTTCGTGCTGCGGTTCGCCGCCCTGATGCACGACGTCGGCAAGCCCGCCACGCGACGGTTCGAGGCCGGTGGGGCGGTCAGCTTCCGGCACCACGACGTCGTCGGCGCCAAACTGACGGAGCGGCGGATGCGGGCGCTGCGCTTCGACAACGACACGATCAAGGCGGTCGTGCATCTGGTCGAGCTGCACATGCGGTTCTACGGCTACGGCGAGGCGGGCTGGACCGACTCCGCGGTGCGGCGGTACGTGACCGACGCCGGAGACAGCCTGGAGCGGCTGCACCGGCTCACCCGCTCCGACGTCACCACCCGCAACCGACGCAAGGCCGAACGGCTGGCCTTCGCCTACGACGACCTCGAGCAGCGCATCGCGGACCTCGCCGACCAGGAGGAGCTGGCGGCGATCCGCCCGGATTTGAACGGCACCGACATCATGCGCATCCTCGGTATCCCCCCGGGACCGGTCGTGGGCCGGGCCTACCAGTACCTGCTCGGACTGCGGATGGACCGGGGGCCACTGGCCGTGGACGAGGCGGAGCGGCTGCTCCGCGCCTGGTGGGACGAACAGCCCCGGTGAGAGAGGACGTGATGACGGAACAGGAGCCTCCCGGCGAACGGGGTCCGAGCCGTCCGGTGCGGCCGGGCCGGTTCCGGGTGATGCGGATCGTGACACCGACGCGCGCCGACCCGGTGCTGCGCGGGTTGACCGAGGTCGTGGGCGGGCCGCTCGGTCGTCACACCGCACCAGGGATCGTCGCGCCGGGCTTCTTCACGGTCGAACGTGTCGTCGTCGTCCTCACGGTCGTGGCCGCGGTGCTGTCCGTCGGGGTCAAGCAGTACTGCCGGGTCAACGGCTGGCAGACTCCGGACCACTTCTACGCTGCCTGCTACTCGGACTGGGGGGAACTGTTCCGCCAGCGCGGTCTGGACCAGGGCGTCATCCCGTTCGTCACCCCCGGTCAACGGTTCGAGTATCCCGTCCTGCTCGGCGTGCTCGCCGGTCTCACGGCCCTGCTCGTTCCCGGCAGCGGGTCCTCGGTCGCCCGCAGCACCGCCTACTTCGACATCAACGCCGTCCTGGTCGGCGCCACGTGGATCATCGCCGTCGTGGCGACCGCTCGGATGACCCACCGCCGCCCGTGGGACGCCGCGATGCTCGCCGTCGCGCCTGCCGTGATCGTGTCCGCCACCATCAACTGGGACTTCTGGGCCGTGATGCTCACCGCCCTGGCGATGCTCGCGTTCGCCCGCGACCGGCTCGTCCTCGCCGGGGTGCTGATCGGCCTGGGGACCGCCGTCAAGCTCTATCCCCTGCTCCTGCTCGGGGCGATCGTGGTGCTGGCCTTCCGCACCTGGCGGTGGCGGCCGCTGCTGCTGACCACGGCCGGCGCCGCCGGCAGCTGGCTCGTCGTCAACCTCCCGCTGATGCTGATCGACTACCCGGGGTGGCGGTACTTCCTCGACTTCACCCGGGACCGACCGGCCGGCTTCTCCTCGTTCTGGTACGTGCAGACGGTGATGGCGGACCGGCTCCGGATCGGCCCGCTGCCGGTCGAGACGATCAACACCCTCAGCACCGGCCTGTTCGTGCTGTGCTGCGTGGCCATCGCCGTGCTCGGGCTGACCAGCCCCCGCCGACCGCGGCTGGCGCAACTGGCCTTCCTGATCGTCGCCGCCTTCGTGGTGACCAACAAGGTCTACTCCCCGCAGTACGTGCTCTGGCTGGTGCCGTTGCTCGCCCTCGCCCGGCCGCGGTGGCGCAGCTTCCTGGTCTGGCAGGTGATCGAGGTGCTGCACTGGGCGGCCACCTGGCTGTACCTCGGCCAGCTCACCTCCGGCGGGAACCCGCAGCACAACATCGACAAGCTCTACTACGCCCTCGCGGTGATCGCGCACATGCTGGCCCTCCTCTATCTGATGGTCGCCGTCGTGCGCGAGATCCTCCGGCCGGACCTGGACGTCGTGCGTGCGCAGGGGATCGACGACCCGCAGGGCGGTCCCTTCGCCCGTGCCGCCGAGGTGCTGCCCTGGCTCACGCGTCACCGGCGACCCGGGCCGGCGGCGAGGACCGACCAGCGCGGCGACGCCTAGGCTGAAGGGGTGTCCCCCCGGTCCACGCGCGCCGCGCTCGTCGCCACCTTCGTCGTGTTCGTCTTCAACGGTTTCGTCTTCGCGACGTGGGCCGCCCGGATTCCCGCGGCCGCGCAGATCCTGCAACTGAGTTCGGGACAGATCGGCGGGTTGCTCCTGTTCGGGGCCGTCGGTTCGCTGCTGGCGCTGCCGCTGAGTGGGGCGGTGGTGGGCAGGCTCGGCTCGGCCAACAGCGTCCGACTCGGTGCCGGTGTCGCCGCCGCCGGTGCGGCGGCCCTCGGCGGCGCGCTGACCGTCGCCTCCGTTCCCCTGACCGGCGTCGCCCTGTTCGTGCTCGGCATCGGGATCGCCGTCTGGGACGTGTCGATGAACATCCAGGGCACCGACGTCGAGCGCGCGCTGCGCGCCACCGTGCTGCCGAAGTTCCACGCGGGTTTCTCCGGCGGCGCGTTCATCGGGGCCCTGGTGGGCGCGGGAATGGCCGGGGCGGGCGTCGACCTGCCCGCCCACCTGTGGGGGATCGTGGTCCTCGCCGTCATCGCCATGGCCGTGATCCCCCGGTGGTTCCTGCCGGACGCCGTGCACGAGCCCGACGGCGGGCCCCCGCCGGGGCGGCTGGACGCGTGGCGGGAGCCGCGCACCCTGGTGCTGGGACTGATCGTCCTGGGGGCGGCCTTGACCGAGGGTGCCGCGAACGACTGGATCGCCAAGGCCGCCGTCGACGGACTGGGGGTCGACGAGGCGGCCGGAGCCCTGACCTTCGCCGCGTTCGTGCTCTCCATGACCGTGTTCCGGTACGCCGGTTCCGCGCTGGTGGACCGGTTCGGCCGCGTCGCGGTGCTGTACGCGAGCTTCGGCACCGGCCTGGTCGGCGTCCTGCTGTTCGTCCTCGCCCCCGGGGTGCTGCCCGCCCTGATCGGTGCCGTGCTCTGGGGGGCGGGCGCCGCCATGGGCTTCCCGCTGGGCATCTCGGCCGCCGCCGACGAGCCGCGACGAGCCGCTGCCCGGGTCTCGGTGGTCACCACCATCGGTTACTCCGCCTTCCTCGCCGGCCCGCCCGTGCTCGGATTCCTCGGCGACCGCGTCGGGATCCGCAGCGCCCTGCTCGCCGTCGGGGTGGTCGCCCTGGCCTCCACCGTCGCGGTGCGGGCGGCGCGTCCGCCCGCGACGGCCTCGTCCCGGCCCGGCGGCACGCCGCAGGTCGAAAGCACCGACCGTACCCGGTAGCGTTCGATGACAGGTGACCAACCGAGGAGAGGCAGGGGCATGATCCAGGTCGAGCATCTGACCAAGCGATTCGGGGAGAAGGTCGCCGTCGACGACCTCTCCTTCACGGTGCGCACCGGGACGGTGACCGGGTTCCTCGGCCCCAACGGGGCCGGCAAGTCCACCACGATGCGGGTCGCCGTGGGCCTGGACCGGCCGACCGCGGGGTCCGTGACGTTCGCCGGCAAGCGCTACCAGGAACTGGCCTCCCCCCTGCGGGAGGTGGGCACGCTGCTCGAGGCGCGCGCGGTCCACCCCGGTCGGACCGCCCGTAACCACCTCCGCGCCCTCGCGACCACCCATGGCATCTCCACCCGCCGCGTCGACGAGGTGCTCGGCCTGACCGGACTCTCCGACGTCGCCGGCAAACGCGTCGGCGGCTTCTCCCTCGGCATGGGCCAGCGGCTCGGCATCGCCACCGCGATGCTGGGGGACCCCGGCGTGCTGGTGCTGGACGAACCGGTCAACGGCCTGGACCCCGAGGGTGTGATCTGGGTCCGCAACCTCGCCCGGGCGCTGGCGGCGGAGGGCCGCACGGTGCTGATCTCCTCGCACCTGATGAGCGAGATGGCGCAGACGGCGGACCACCTGGTGGTGATCGCGCAGGGTCGGCTGATGGCCGACTCCCCGATCGACGCGATGCTCGACGGCGAGGGGCAGCCGCGGGTACTGGTCCGGTCCCCGGACGTGGAGCGGCTCGGCGTGGCGATCGCCGGCGACGGCGTGCACATCGAGCAGCGCACCGACGGCGGGCTGCTCGTCACCGGCCGGGACCCGCTCCAGATCTCCCGCGCGGCGCTGGAACACGGTCTGTTGCTGAGCGAACTCACTCCGATGCGGGCCTCCCTCGAAGACGCGTACCTGCGCCTGACCCACGACCACGTCGACTACCGCGCGGCCGAGCCGGTCGCCGAAGGGAAGTGACCCCGATGAGCGCTGCCACCTCTCACGCCGGCTCCCCGCACGATGCCGCCCACCGCGCCGGGACCGGAGGTCGGCCCGGGGCAGGCCCCTCCTTCGGGCGGGTGCTCGCCGCCGAGACGGTCAAGTTCTTCGGTCTGCGGTCCACCTGGGTGCTGCTGGTCGTGACCGCCGTGCTGATGGTCGGCTTCGCCGCCCTCAGCGCCTGGGGCATCGCCTCGTTCGCCCAGGACGGCCCGTCCGGCGGTCCGGGCGGCCCGGGGGGCCCTCCGGGCGGGTCCGACTTCGTGCACACGGTGCCGTCCTCCGGTCTGTCGCTGGCGATCCTGGTGCTCGGTGCGATGGGCGCGATGGCGATCTCCGGCGAGTTCGGCAATCGGTCCATCGCCGCGACCATGACGGCGGTGCCCGCGCGGTGGCCCGTGCTGATCGCGAAGGCGATCGTCCTCACTGTCGTCACCTGGGTGGTCATCACCGTCTGCGAGCTGCTCGGATATGTCGTCGCGCAGCCCCTGCTGCGGCCGGCCGGGCTGGACTTCGCGTTCGACGCGCGGCTCGTCCCGCAGATCATGTTCCTCTCCGGCCTGTACGCGGCTGCGATCGCCGTGATGGGGCTCGGCCTCGGCGCGCTGATCCGCAACACCGCGGCCGCGATCGTGGTGCTCGTGGCGATCCTGCTGGTGTTCCCGATCCTGGTGGCGATCTTCCAGCAGGAGTGGGTGCAGTGGGTATCGGCGTTCCTGCCGTCCACGGCGCAGTCGGTGACGCTGGATCCGACAGCGTCGCCGGGCAAGCTCGACGTCGGCGGCTCCTGGGCCGTGATCGCCGGGTGGCCCGTCGTGCTGCTGGGCGCGGGGATCGCACTGGTACAGTCCCGCGACATCTGACTGGTAGGATCGAAAAGTCTGTGCTCGGCACGGCCCGGATCCGCGTGTGCGCGTAGCCCGGGGTCGAGAGCCGCACGGATCAACGCACGAACCTCCTGCTGCGGAAGGACCGCAGCCGTTTCAGCCCGAAGGAGGTGGGTTCACACATGCGTGAATACGAACTGATGGTTCTGATCGACCCCGAGGTCGAGGAGCGTTCGGTCCAGCCGTCGCTGGACAAGTTCCTCACCGTGGTCCGCAACGACGGCGGCACCATCGACAAGGTCGACATCTGGGGTCGGCGTCGGCTCGCCTACGAGATCCAGAAGAAGGCGGAGGCGATCTACGCCGTCGTCAGCTTCCATTCCACCCCGGCCGGTGCCCAGGAACTCGATCGTCAGCTCAACCTGAACGAGACGATCCTGCGGACCAAGATCACCCGTCCGGAAGAGCAGCGCGTCAGCGCCGAGTGATCCCCGGCCGGGTCGCACCTGAGCCGAACCGATTCACTGACGTCAATCACGGAAGGCAGGGCAGATGGCAGGCGAGACCGTCATCACCGTCGTGGGCAACCTGACGGCCGACCCGGAGTTGCGGTTCACCCCGTCCGGGTCCGCCGTCGCGAACTTCACGATCGCGTCCACGCCGCGGACGTTCGACCGGCAGGCCAACGAGTGGAAGGACGGCGAGACGCTGTTCCTCCGTGCCTCGGTCTGGCGTGAGGCGGCCGAGAACGTCGCCGAGACACTGACCAAGGGCACCCGCGTGGTCGCTCAGGGCCGGTTGAAGTCGCGGTCGTACGACACCAAGGAAGGCGAGCGGCGCACCGTCACCGAGTTGGAGGTCGACGAGATCGGCCCCTCCTTGCGGTATGCCTCGGCCAAGGTCAACCGCAATGCCCGCGGCGGCGGCCAGGGAGGCGGCGGCTTCGGCGGCGGCAACTCCGGCGGCTTCGGGGGCGGCGGAAACCAGGGCGGCTTCGGGGGCAACTCCGGCGGCGGTTCGCAGCAGTCCGGCACCAACGACCCGTGGGCCACGCCCGGCACCTCCACCTCCTCGGGGTGGGGCAACGGCGCGGATTCCGAGCCGCCGTTCTGATCGTCTGACACCGTCACGTGCCGGTTCGACCGTGACGACGGATGGCGCCGGTCGCCGTCCCATCACCATTCATCCGCTATCCCGCGGGCTCATGCCCCGCGGGCTCCACGACATCTGAAGGAGCACCACGATGGCCAAGGCTGAGATCCGCAAGCCGAAACCGAAGCAGAACCCGCTCAAGGCGGCCGACGTCACTGTCATCGACTACAAGGACGTCGCCCTGCTGCGCAAGTTCATCTCCGACCGCGGGAAGATCCGCGCCCGTCGCGTGACCGGCGTGTCCGTTCAGGAGCAGCGCAAGATCGCCCTGGCGATCAAGAACGCGCGCGAAGTCGCCCTGCTGCCCTACTCCGGCGCCGGCCGCGGCTGAACGGAAAGGATCCCCTCTCATGGCAAAACTGATTCTGACCCAGGAAGTCACCGGACTCGGCACCGCTGGTGACGTGGTCGAGGTGAAGAACGGGTACGCCCGCAACTACCTCCTCCCGCGTGGCTTCGCGCTGACCTGGTCCCGCGGTGGCGAGAAGCAGGTCGAGTCGATCCGCGCAGCCCGCAAGGCCCGCGCCGTCGCCTCACTGGCCGACGCCCAGGCGCTGGCCGCCAGGCTCGCGTCCACCCCCGTGCAGATCAAGATGAAGGCCGGCGAGTCTGGCCGCCTCTTCGGCACGGTCAAGACCGACGACGTCGCCAACGCGGTGTCCGAGGCCGGGCTGGGCTCGATCGACAAGCGCACGGTGGAGCTGCCGGGACACATCAAGTCCACCGGCGACTACCAGGCGACCGTCCGTCTGCACGAGGACGTCTCCGCCACCGTCGACGTCCGGGTCGTCGCGCTCTGACACCTGCGTCGCACTGACGGCATCGAAGGGCCGGGCACCGAACACGGTGCCCGGCCCTTCGCCGTCGTCGTCTGGACCTGCCTCCTCGCTGCTGCGGACGAAGCGTCGTGTGTTGCTGCGGTAGGGCTTGGGAGGCGTGTTGTCAACAAGCCTGCTGTGAACCGGACACGCCGAAAATGTTTTCTCGTCCACAGAGTGGGGACGACGTTTTCCCAGGTCAACCGCGGTAAGCGGAGTTATCCACCGCGGGATCCACACCGTCGTCCCCACGGCGTGCACAGTTGTCCACGGCGTTTTCCACAGTCGCGTGCGTGTCGCCCACAGGTGATCGGATCAGCGGTGGACGACCGGGTTGGTGCTGCTCCGACCGAGGGCTAACGTTGCGGTGTCTTCCACCCCCGCACGGGCACGGAGCCCACCGTCATCGCCCAGATCGAGGTTCTGTCAGTGGGCACCGGTAGACCGTGAGCAGCACGCGAGCGTCCGCACTCGGGACCACCGAGTGGATGGTCAGCGAGGGCGAACACCAGTAGGACGCAATTCGGGAGCGGAGGGGCCGTCGTGTCGATCGGGGAGCTGGACCGGGAGCAACGGTCGCGGCAGGACGAGTTCTCCCGCACCCCGCCGCAGGACCTGGTGGCCGAGGAGAGCGTGCTGGGCGGCATGATGCTGTCCAAGGACGCGATCGCCGACGTCGTCGAGGTGCTCAAGGGCAACGACTTCTACCGGCCCGCGCACGAGAACATCTACGACGCGATCGTCACCCTCTACGGCAAGGGGGAACCGGCGGACGCCGTCACCGTCGCCGACGAACTGAACAAGCGCGGCGAGCTGTCGCGCATCGGTGGTCCCGCGTACCTGCACACCCTCATCTCGTCCGTGCCGACGGCGGCGAACGCGGGGTTCTACGCGGAGATCGTCCGGGAGCGGGCGGTGCTGCGCCGGCTGGTGGACGCGGGCACGAAGATCGTCCAGCTGGGCTATTCGAACGACGGCGAGGTCGAGGACCTGGTCAACGCCGCGCAGGCGGAGATCTTCTCGGTCGCCGACACCCGGGCCAACGAGGACTACCTGCCGCTGCAGGCCATCATGGAGCACACGATCGATGAGATCGAGTCGGCCTCCGGTCGCGGCGAGGGCATGCTCGGGGTGCCGACCGGCTTCTACGAGTTCGACGAGTTGACGCACGGGCTGCAACCCGGGCAGATGATCGTCATCGCCGCGCGTCCGGCGGTCGGCAAGTCGACGTTCGCCCTCGACATCGCCCGGTCCGCGGCGATCAAGCACGAGCTGCCGACCGTCGTCTTCTCCCTCGAGATGAGTCGGAACGAGATCGCCATGCGCATCCTCTCGGCCGAGGCGACCATCAACCTGCAGGATCTGCGCAAGGGCTCGTTGCGGCAGGAGCACTGGACCAAGATCGCCGCGGTGTCGCAGAGGCTCAACGACGCCCCGCTGTTCATCGACGACTCCCCGAACATGTCGTTGATGGAGATCCGCGCCAAGTGCCGGCGGCTGAAGCAGAACCACGGGCTCAAGCTCGTCGTGCTCGACTACCTGCAGCTGATGTCCTCGGGCAAGCGGGTCGAGTCCCGGCAGCAGGAGGTCTCCGAGTTCTCCCGTGCGCTGAAGCTGCTGGCCAAGGAGCTGGAGATCCCGGTGATCGCCCTCTCGCAGCTGAACCGCGGGTCGGAGCAGCGCACCGACAAGCGGCCGATGGTCTCGGACCTGCGTGAGTCGGGATGTCTGACGGCGGACACTCGCATCCTCCGCTCCGACACCGGGGCGGAAACGACGATGGGCGAGCTGTACGCGTCGGGGGCGACGGACGTACCGGTGTGGTCGGTCGGTGAGGATCTGCGGTATGTCGAGCGGCACCTCACCCACGTGTTCTCCACCGGGGTGAAGCCGGTGTTCCGGCTGACGACGGCGTCCGGGAGGACGCTGCGCGCGACGGCGAACCACCCGTTCCTCACCTACGACGGGTGGCGTGCACTGGGCGACCTGACGCCGGGTACCCGCATCGCGGCTCCCCGCCACACCGACGGACCGACCGAACGCACCGAGTGGGAGGACGCGCGCGTCGTCATGCTGGCCCACCTGCTCGGCGACGGCTCCTTCGTCCGTCGTCAGCCCATCCGGTACGCCTCCGTGGACGAGCACAATCTGGCGGCGGTGACTGTCGGTGGTTTCGTGCCGCAGGCGGTGTTCGCCCTGCCGAAGGTGCAGATCGCTCTGTTCCTCAAGCACCTCTGGTCGACCGGGGGTCGCGTGAGCATCTCCCGTGACCGCCGAACCGGGAGCATCACCCTTCCCTCGACGTCGCGCCGGCTGGTCGATGACGTCGCTCGTCTGCTCCTGCGGTTCGGCATCACCGGCCGCATACGGGGCGGGAGTGCGAAGGGACACAAGACATCGATCCGACCCCGTAGGCAGGGGTACGTCCTAGAGATCGCCGGTACCGACGACCAGCGGCGGTTTCTGCAGGAAATCGGCGTGGAGGGGGAGTGCGTCTCGGCGGCGGCGTCGTTGCTGCGGATCATCCGGGCGCGCAAGGTCGGGGGGTGCGCCCCTGTCGAGCCCACAGGCATCTGGGACGAGGTCACCTCGATCCTGGCCGACAAGCAGAGTGCGCCAAGACCGACGAGCCTTAGTGAGCAACTCGGTGGGCCCACGTTGGTCGGGGTCGATCGCTCGGTGGCCCGGATGGGTCAGATCGCCAGGGTGCTCGACCGCGTCGAGATGGACGTCCTCGCCGTCAATGACGTGTTCTGGGACAAGATCATCTCCGTCGAGCCGGATGGTGAGGAGGAGGTCTTCGACGCCACGGTGCTCGGTAATCACAACTTCATCGCCAACGGCCTGGCTGTCCACAATTCGATCGAGCAGGACGCCGACATGGTCGTGCTGCTGCACCGCGAGGACCTGTACAACAAGGAGTCCGAGAAGGCGGGGAGTGCCGACATCATGGTCGCCAAGCACCGTAACGGCCCGACGAAGAACATCGAGGTCGCCTTCCAGGGCCACTACTCGCGGTTCAGCAACATGGCCCCGGACGGGATGTAGGAGCGTAACGAACGGTTGACGATACCGATCGTCCAGGGAGAGCACCCAGATGAGACCACTTCGATACTCGATCAACGTCACGCTCGACGGTTGCTGCCATCACGAGGCAGGGCTCCCGCCGGACGAGGAGTCGATGCGCTACTGGACCGCCGAGATGGCACGAGCCGATGCCCTGCTGTTCGGCCGGGTGACCTACCAGATGATGGAGGCGGCGTGGCGGAAACCGACCACGGGTGAATGGCCCGGCTGGATGGATGAGTGGCAGGTTCCGTTCGCGGAGACCATCGACCGGGCGAAGAAGCACGTGGTGTCAAGCACGCTGAGCGGGGCCGACTGGAATGCCGAGCTCGTCCGAGGCGACGCGGGGCAAGCGGTTCGGCGGCTCAAACAGGAGCCAGGCGAGGGCCTGTGGGTGGGCGGAGTGACGCTCCCCCTGGCGCTGGCAGATGTGGGTCTGATCGACGAGTACGAGTTCCTGGTGCAGCCGGTCCTGGCCGGACACGGGCCGACGTTGCTCACCGGTCTGCGCGAGCGGATTCAGCTTGAGCTCGTGGATCGCCATGAGTTTTGCTCAGGCGCGGTCGCCTTGCGATACCGGCCACGTGAGTAACGGCGAGACGTGACTGGTCCTGGCGCGTTGGCTGCCTCGCAACGGAAACGACGATTCTCGCGCCTCAGTTGGAGAGTTCGCCGTATCGTGGCCGCGTGACCGACTACGATCCGCGCATCGTCGCCCTCTATGACGACGACAATCCGGACGGCCCCGACCACGCATACGTCCGCCGGCTCGCTGATGAAGTCGGTGCGCGATCCATCATCGACGTCGGCTGCGGCACCGGCATTCTGACCGTCACCCTCGCCAGTTCCGGACGACGCGTTGTAGGAGTCGATCCGTCCGCCGCGATGCTTGCCTACGCGCGACGGCGTCCCGAGGGGGATTCGGTCGAGTGGATCCATGGGGACAGTCGGAACATCCCGCCCGGCCGCTTCGATCTCGCCGTCATGACCAGCAACGTCGCCCAGCACATCCCCGACCCGCAGTGGCAGCGTACGCTCGTCGACATCCATCGCGCACTTCGGGACGGCGGCGTGCTGGTCTTCGAGAGCCGTAACCCGGCGGTCCGTGCGTGGGAGACGTGGGTGTCCTCCGAGCCGACGACCCGTCAGACGGCCCACGGGGCACTTCGGGAATGGACCGAGATCGAACTCCTCGGCTGCGGCGTCGTGCGACTGATCGCTCACAACGTCTTCGAGGACAGCGGCAACCACGTCGTCGAGAGCGAGACCCTGGTCTTCCGTGATCGGGAAGCGATCGAGGAGCAGCTACACGAGGCCGGGTTCACGGTCGACGCCGTCCACGGTGACTGGGACGGTTCCGCGTTCACGGAGAATTCCCGCCTCGTCATCGTCCGCGCGAGGCGGGGCTGAACTGAATCACGGGCGTTGGCCGGTCCTCTGCGCTTGGAGGCCACGGGAGGACTCACTCAGCAAATACCCTGAGTTGTTTCATGGGAACCATGAGGTGGAGTTCATCGACCGGCGACTGGATGAAGTCGCCGTGATGCAGATAGAAGGTTTTGGCCTGCTCATCGCGGCAGTGAACCAGAACCGCGGCTGCACCGATGCTTCCGCTGAGTTGATACGCCCTCATGAGCGCGTTGCGCAACAGGCCCCACCCGAGACCGTTTCCCTTGTAATCCTGGTCGACCGCGAGTCGTGCGAGGAGAACGCAAGGAATCTGGCTGGGGCGCCGGCTTGCGAGCGCCGTCGGGACGGCATCTCTGGCCACCGCGGCCATGGTGATCGAATAGTAGCCCGCGATCCGATCACCATGACACGCGACGTAGGATGTCGCGTTGTTCGCTGCCTGGTTCTCCCACGCAAATCTGCGGAACCAATCATCAAGTTCGGAAGCACCGCTGTTGAAGCTGTCATGGTCGTCGGATCTGGTGAGCTTCCGCGGCGTACTGAAGGTCGTCACGCCTCGTCCGAGAACACGGACGAGCGGGAGAACAGATCCTTCAACTTCCCGTGGTCGGGAACTGGCGCATCCAGCAGCCGCGTGAACTCGTCGAACTGGTCGTCCGTCGCGATGAACCAGCGGCGATCAGCCAGCACTCGTTCGGCTTGGTCAACAGCACTTCCCAGGACGAACTCTGTCAGCGTATGGTCGGTCGCCTCCGCCGCGAGGCGGAGCAGGCTCTCCTGCCGGTCCGTCGCACGCAGATTGATTCGCTGTCGCTTGGAAGGCCGACCTTCAACGGTGGGCTCGGACATGATGGCCTCCTTGGTGTACGTACACAGTACGTACGCGGTTGCGCAACCGTCAACCGGCGACCGACCGACCGGCCGACCTCAGCCGGCCGTCTCCGTCCGCATCGCCGCGACCATCTCCTTGGCCTCCTGCTTCGAACCGGCCGACGGCGTCGAGCCCCACAGCGCCCGCCCGTTCGACTCGGGCACCCACTGGATCGAGATGAGCCCGATGACGCCGGCGGCGATCAGATAGTAGGCCGGCCACATCAGGTCACCCGTGGTTCCGACGAGGGTCTTCATCACCGTCGACGTCGTACCACCGAACAGGGAGACGGAGATGTTGAACGCGATGGACAGCGCACCGGCCCGCACCACCGTGGGGAACAGTGAGGGCAGCGTCGACGGCATGGTCGCGCTGAAGCAGATCAGGCTCAAACCCATGAAGAGCAACCCGGCCAGTACGGTGACGTCACCGGTGCCGCGGATGAGCAGCAGGGACGGGACCGAGAGCACGATCAGGGCGATCGACCCGAGCCGCACGATGATCTTCCGGCCGAACCGGTCCGAGAGCCGGCCGATCACCGGGATCAGCACCACGCACACGGCCATCACCACGATCTGCAGCACCTGTGAGGTCACCTCGGAGACGCCACCACCGCCCTGGATCCGCTGGATGTCGGGGAAGAACGTCGGCATGTAGGCGGTGAGCATGTAGTTCGTGACGTTCCAGGCCAGCACCAGACCGATGCAGGCGAGCAGGTTCGGCCACAGGGAGAAGATCTTCTTGAACTCCCCGGCGACCTTCTGGCCCTTCTCCCGCTCCTCGGACTCCTTCTCCAGCTTCAGGTAGGCGGGGGTGTCGGCCAGCCGGGATCGCAGGTACACACCGACCAGCCCGAGCGGCAGCGCGATGAAGAACGGCAGCCGCCAGCCCCAGGACGTGAGTTGCTCATCGGTGAGCAGGATGCCGACGAGGGTCGCGATCGTCGCACCGAGCAGGTACCCGATGAAGGTGCCCACCTCGAGCAGGCTGCCGAGGAAGCCTCGCCGCTTGTCGGGCGCGTACTCGGCGATGAAGGTCATGGCGTTGCCGTACTCCCCACCGGTGGAGGCTCCCTGCACGAGCCGGCAGGCCAGCAGCAGGAACGGCGCCCCGAGGCCGATGGCCGCATAGTCGGGCAGGACGCCGATGGCGAACGTACCCAGCGCCATCATGATCATCGTGACCGCGAGGACCTTGTTGCGGCCGATGCGGCCGATGCGGTCGGAGAGCGGGCCGAAGAACATGCCGCCGAAGGGCCGGACCAGGAACGCGACGGCGAACAGGCCCGCGACGATGATGCCACCGGCGACCCCCGCGTCCTTGGGCAGGAAGACACCTTCGATGGTGGTCTGCAGGTAGCCGTAGACGCCGAAGTCGTACCACTCGGTGACGTTTCCGATGGCGGCCGCCGCGATCGCGCGCTTGACGACGTCGGGTTTGGTGACGGTGATGTCTTCGACACGCCACCGGCGACGAACGTTCTCGGGGCCGAACATGTTGACTGATGCCTTCCGGGTGGGGGCTACTTTCCTGCGGAGCAGCGACCACCCCTGGGCCCGACCCCCCGGCGACCGGCAAGCCGGGAACCAGACAACCGGTGTTCGCTCCGGAGTGGGAACCCATCTGAATGACTCGCTCGTATGTGGTGCATGTCACGCTGACGGCGTGTATGCTGAGCCCCAGCCACAGGCGGGCTCCCGATGCGGAGCTATCAACCGGGCATGATCTGACAGCCAGGTGAGCCCGCCGCCGACGTGAGTCGTCTCCCGGGTTCACCCTCACCCGAGGACGTGAGCATCATGTCGACCATCCCTCTGATCGAGGAATCCCCTCGAACCCAGCAGTACCTGCAGCGAGCGATCCAGCTCGCGGCGGAGAACGCCGCGAACGACGGCGGCCCGTTCGGGGCGATCATCGTCACGGCCGACGGGCAGCAGTTCGCCGGCGTCAACCGTGTCACGGCCGAGAACGATCCGACCATGCATGCCGAGGTCGCCGCCATCCGCGCCGCGTGCCGTGCGCTGGGCACCTTCGAGCTGAGTGGAGCGGTGCTCTACACCAGCTGTGAGCCGTGTCCGCTGTGCCTCTCGGCCGCCCTCTGGGCCCGGCTCGATGCGGTCCATTTCGCGGCCGATCGGCACGACGCCGCGGCCGGCGGGTTCGACGACGCGGAGTTCTACGCGTTCTTCACCGGGTCCGCCGAGGACCGGGACCGGCTGCTGCCGGTCCGTCACGTCCGGCTGGACACGCGCACCACTCCCTTCGACACGTGGGCGGCCAACGCCGCCCGCACCCGGTACTGACGCGTTTCCTTTCCCAACCGGCCGGGTGACCGGCCATCCCCCAACAGAAGATCTGGACACTTCCCCGCGCTGCTGCGGCAGCACGGAGGAAAAACGAGGATCGCCAGACCTTGCGCACCGGCTGGACCTGTGCGCTCGAGGAGGCTCCTTCCATGTCATCGTTCTCCACCATCAACTCATCGGCCGACCGTCCCGAGGACGAGCGGCTGCCGCTCGGGCGGACCGCCGCATACGGCTTCCAGCACGTGCTGACCATGTACGGCGCCATCGTCGCCGTTCCCCTCGTGGTCGGTCAGGCCGCCGGCATCACCGCCGACCAGATCGCCCTGCTGATCAGCTCCTGCCTGTTGATGGGCGGGATCGCCACCGTGCTGCAGAGCTTCGGGGCGCCCTGGATCGGTTCGAAGCTCCCGCTGGTGCAGGGCGTCTCGTTCGCCGGCGTCGCCCCCATGCTGGCCATCCTGGCCGGTGGCCGGGACCTGGCGACGATCTTCGGCGCCGTCATCGTCTCGTCCGTGGTCGGTTTCCTGCTCGCCGGCGCGTTTTCCCGCATCGTCCGGTTCTTCCCCCCGGTGGTCACGGGCACGGTGATCACCGTGATCGGGATCTCGCTGCTGCCGGTCGCCATCTCCTGGGCCGCGGGCGGCGGCAAGGACGGCGCCGCCGATCCCACCAGCCTCGCCCTGGCCGGAGCGACCCTGCTGATCGTGCTGCTGCTGTCCAAGCTGGGGGTGGGGATGATCTCCCGGCTCTCCATTCTGCTGTCCTTCGTGCTGGGCACCGGGGTGGCGGCGATGATGGGCATGGTGGACTTCTCCGGCGTCGGCAACGGTGCGCTGATCACCTTCCCCACCCCGCTGGCGTTCGGACTGCCGCGGTTCGAGATCGCCTCCGTCGTGTCGATGCTCATCGTCGTGCTGGTGACCATGACCGAGACGACGGCGGACATCCTCGCCGTCGGCGAGATCACCGGCGCCCGCGTCGACGCCCGCCGGGTCGCCAACGGGCTGCGCGCGGACATGATCTCCTCCGCCGGCGCCCCCCTGCTCAATTCGTTCACGCAGACGGCCTTCGCCGCCAACGTGGGGCTGGTGGCGGTGACCGGCGTCCGCAGTCGGTTCGTGGTGAGCGCGGCCGGCCTGATCATGGTCCTGCTCGGTCTGTTCCCGGCGATCGGGCAGGTCGTGGCCGCGATTCCCGACCCCGTGCTCGGGGGCGCCTCGGTCGTGCTGTTCGGCACGGTGGCCTCCTCCGGCGTGCGGACCCTGGCCAAGGTGGACTACCGCAACTCCATGAACCTGGTGATCGTGGCGGTGTCCTTCGCCTTCGGGCTGGTGCCGGTGGCCGCGCCCAATTTCTACCGGGACTTCCCGGCGTGGACGCAGACCATCCTCGGGTCGGGGATCAGCGCCGCGGCGATCGTCGCCATCGTCCTGAACCTGGTCTTCAACGAGGTGCGTCTCGGCAACGTGGCGCAGCCGTCGGTGATCGCCGCCGCCCCCGTCCGGATCATCGGATCCGACGTCCTCGCCCAGTTGCGGGACGGGGACCGGATTGAGAACGGTACTGTCGTCGGGCACGACGGCGTCGAAGTGGCGGTGGTGCCGGATCACCGGTTCGAGGACGTGAAGTCGATGATCGAGGCCGGAGAGATCACCGACACGACCCAGCTCCCGGCCGTTCTGGGAGCGAAGCAGACCTGAACGCCACCCCGGACGACAGCCCGTCGTCGCGGTCGCCCTCCCCCCGACCCGGCACCCCGCCGGAGCCGGGCGGGGGGCGTCCCTGCGTCGTGGTGCTGGCCGCCGGGCACGGCCGGCGTCTGGGGCTCGGGCCGAAGGCCCTGGTCCGGGTGAACGGAATCACCCTGGCCACCCGTGCGGTGCAGGTGGTGCGAGCCGCGGGCGCGCTGCCCGTGGTGGTGGTCGGGCCGGCAGCCGCCGAGGTCGTCGCCGCCGTGCGGCGGGAGGAACCGGCCGGGCCGCTGGTGGTGGTCCACGTCGACGACGCCGCGGCGGAGGGGATGTCGGCGTCGTGGCGTGCGGGCGTGCAGGAGGCACTGCGGCGGCAGCCCGGCCTGCCGGTGACGGTCGTGCTGGTGGACCAGCCGGGGGTGAGCGGACCGGTGCTGATCAGGCTCGCGGACACGCATCGTCCCGGCCGGATCACGCGGGCGGCCTACGGCGGCCGCGCCGGCCATCCGGTGGTGTTCGACCCGGGACATGCCCGGGCCGCGGCGGCGCGGGTGCACGGCGACGCCGGCGCCCGCCAGTACCTGCGGGCGAACCGCGCCGTCGTCGACCTCGTCGAGTGCGCGGACCTCGGGACCGACGACGACCTGGACACACCGGCCGATCTGGCGCGCTGGTCGGCCGGCGATCGCTCCCGGGTCAGCTCCCGGGTCAGCCCGCCGGCTCCTTCGCCGGCTCGCCCGCCGGGTTCGCCCGACGGGTCAGCGCCGCGTGGATCCGGTCCCGGGTGATCGGTGTGGACGTGAACCGGATCCCGATCGCGTCCGCCACGGCGTTGGCCATCGCCGGGGCGACCGGGTTGAACGGTGACTCGCTCATCGACTTCGCCCCGTGCGGGCCCAGGTCGTCCGCGGTGTTGGCGAACAGCACCTCGCTGCGCGGGACGTCCGCGAACGTCGGGATGTGATACGAGCGGAGGATGTCGGTCGTCACCCGACCGGTCTCGTCGACCCGGACCTCCTCGTACAGGGCCGCCCCGATCGCCTGGGCGATGCCGCCCTCGATCTGCCCCCGGCACTGGTGCGGGTTGACGACCGTTCCCGCGTCGGCGGCCTGCACCGACTGCAGGATGCGCAGCTCACCGGTGCCCGTGTTGACGGCGACCCGGAAACCGTGGACGTTGAACGCCACCGATCGCGGTGTGCCCGCCCACCGGCCTGCACCGGTGTACCGCTCCGCGTCGGTGCCCTGGCCGACGTCGCCGAGCAGGGCGTCCAGCTCAATGTCACCGTGGGCGGTGCGCACGGTCGTCCCGTCCAGTCGGCACTCGGCCGGGTCGGCACCGACGCGGGCGGCCGCGGCAGCCCGGATGTGGCCGGCGAGGTCCCGGGCGGCCGCCTCGCTCGCCCGGCCGGCGACGACGGTGCCGGTCGACCCGAAGGCCCCGGTGTCGTGCTCCACGAGGTCGGAATCCGACTGGCGCAGCACCACCCGGTCGGTCGTCGTGCCGAGGGCGGAGGCGACCAGTTGCGCGTGCACGGTGGACGTGCCGTTGCCGAACTCGGCGGTGCCCACCCGTGCCTCGTACCTGCCGCCGGGCAGCAACCGCACCGTGGCGTGGGCGATGTGACCACGCGGCGGGACGGTGGCGATCATGGCGACGGCGGTGCCCTCCCCGGTCCGCCACTCCGGGCCGAGCGGGGCGACGTGGCCGGCCGCCTCGGCGTCGTCCCATCGCCGTCGGCCGCGGTCGAGCGCGTCCCGGACCAGGTCGATGCACTGGTCCAGCCCGTAACTGCCGAAGACGACGTCCTCTTCCGGCTCGGCGTGCATGGAGACCAGCTGGTCGAGGACGCCGACGACGTTGCGGCGTCGGAACTCGAGCGGGTCGATGTCCAGCCCGCGGGCGAGGTCGTCCATCGCCGACTCGATGGCGAAGATCATCTGGCTCAGCCCGTAGCCGCGGAACGCGCCGGAGGGCACGTTGTTGGTGTAGACCGCGCAGGCGTCCACACTCTTGTTCGGCGCCCGGTAGACGGCGATCGACTCCCCGCACCCGTGGAACATGACGCCGGGAGCGTGGTTGCCGTAGGCCCCGGTGTCGGAGCGGACGTCCACCGCGAGCGCGGTCAGCCTGCCGTCCGGGTCTGCGCCGGCGCGGACCCGGATGCGGAAGGGATGCCGCACCGTGGTCGCGGTGAACACCTCGTTCCGGGTGAACTCCACCGCGACCGGCTGGCCGGTGGCGAGGCTGGCCAGGGCGGCCAGGTCCTCGGTCAGCACCTCCTGTTTGCCGCCGAACCCGCCGCCGACCCGTTCGCAGTACACCCGGACCGTCTCCGCCGGCCGGTCGAAGACGCGGGCGACGGTGCGGCGGACCAGGAACGGCACCTGGGTGCTGGAGCGGACCACCAGCCGGCCCCGGTCATCGGTCCAGGCGATGGAGCCGTGGGTCTCCAGCGCGACGTGGGAGAGGCGCTGCGTGCGGTACGTCTGGTCGTGGGTCACGACCGCCTGCGCCAGGCCCGCCTCCACGTCTCCGATCCGCCCGTGCACCTCCGCGACGACGTTGCGTTCGGGCCGGGCGATGCGCGACGTCTCGGGGTCACGGTCGCCGTGCAGGGCCGGGGCACCGGGTGCGTCGGCGAGCTCCGGATCGAGCACCGCGTCCAGGACCTCGTACGTCACGTCCACGAGCCGGGCGCCGCGCTCGGCGGCGCGTCGGGAGTCGGCGACCACCACGGCGACCCGTTGACCGACGTGTCGCACGACGTCGTCGAGCACGCGCATGTCGTCGGGGTCGTCGGTGACCAGCTCGTGCTGGGCGGAGGAGTAGCGGATGGTCGGCGCGTCCTCGTGGCTGAGGACCCGGACGACGCCGGGCTCGGCCAGCGCCCGCGAACCGTCGACCCGCACCACCCGGGCGTGCGCGTGTGGTGAACGGACGACGACGGCGTGCAGCAGGGGAGCCGGCAGGTCGGCCGGGTCCACGTCCATGGTGTACCGGGCGGTGCCCGTCACCACCTGCGGACCCGCCGGGGCGCCCGGGCTGGAGCCGACCCCGCCGGATCCCTGGTCCACGTTGACCCGCCCGTGCACGGCGTCCTCGATCGCCCGGTACCCCGTGCAGCGGCACAGATTGCCCTTGAGGCTGCGGGGCAAGTCCTCACGCTCGCGCTCGGTGAAGGTGGCGGCGGTCATGATCATCCCGGCGGTGCAGAACCCGCACTGGAAGGCGCCGGCCCGCAGGAACGCGTCCTGGGTGGGATGGGGTGCCGCAGTGGTGCCGAGCCCTTCCAGGGTGGTCACCTCCCGCCCGGCCACCCGGTGGGCGGGGTAGAGGCAGCTGTGCACGGGTGCCCCGTCGACGTGCACGGTGCAGGCCCCGCAGTCGCCGGCGTCGCACCCCTTCTTGACCCCCAGCGCCCCGGTCTCGCGCAGCCAGGTGCGCAGCGACTGCCCCGGTTGCGGGTCCAGGGCCACCGTGCGGCCGTTGACCGTCGTGGCGTCGGCGGGGATGGAGGTCATCGGGCTGTCCCTTCGCGGACGATGTCACCGGTCGAGCGGCCGACGGCGGCCGGGTCGGTGACGCTGTGGTCGGGCAGCAGTTCGGCCAGGATCTCCTCGCCGAGTCGGTGGGTCATGGCCCGGCGCCACTCCGGGTCGCCGTGGACGTCGTCGTACCACCCGACGCGATCGACGGCCTCGTCGACGGCACTGCCGACGGCCTCGTCGACGGCACTGCGCCACTGGTCGGCGGTGACGGGCGATCCGTCCGGACCACCGAGGTCGATGACGACCGGACGCGGCGTCGAGGCCGTGACGGTGATCCGCACGCGGCCGGGCCCGGTCCGGCGACCGATGAGCAGTGCCGCGGATCGGCCGCGTTCGGTCAGGGAGATCCGCCGGAAGGCGCACGGTTGCTCGAGCGTCGTCAGCGGGACGCGAAAGCTGCGGATCAGTTCTCCGTCGGCCAGGGCGGTGCGGGTGGCGCCGGTGACGAGGTTCGCCACCGGCAGTTCCCGGCGTCCCCCGTCCCGGCCGAGGAGGACGGCGACGGCGTCGAGTCCGGCCAGCAGGGAGGTCATCGGCCCGGCGGGCAGCGCCGTCGCCACGTTGCCGCCGATGGTGGAGACGGTCCAGATCTTCCAGGACGCCACGAACGAGTCGCAGCAGGGGCGGAAGAGGTCGAGGCCGGGGAGCAGGTGCCGGGACACCGGCAGGTCCGGGTCGGTGGGGAGCGCGTACACGGTGGCCACCGGGCAGGTGGCGGCGAGTTCGAGTACCGCCGGGTCGAGGTGCCACGTCACCGGCGTCCAGTCCGCTCGGCCGAGGTCGAGCAGGCGGCGGGGCCGGCCGCGGGCGATGTCTGTCCCGTACGAGTACAGCACCGTCCCGCCCGCCAACCACGAGTCACCGGGTTGCCAGTCCGCCGGGTCGGCGGTGAACAGCACGTCGTCGACGCTGGTCATGTCCACGAGAATCGGTCCTCTCTGCCGGCCGCGGAGACGAAGGCGGGTGTGGCGTGGACCGGACCGGTGGTGTCCCGCAGTTGGTGCGCCGCGGGGCGGCGGTCGGGACGCCGGGTGACGGCGATGATCTCCGCCAGGACGGAGACCGCCACCTCCGGCGGTGTGCGTGCGCCCAGATCGAGGCCGATGGGGGAGTGCAGGGAGGCCAGCAGGTGCGCGGGCAGGCCACCGGCGAGCAGGTCCTGCCGGCGCCGGCCGTCGGTGGTCCGGGACCCCATCGCTCCCACATAGGCCAGGCCGAGCCGCAACGCCCGGTCGAGGACGGCGAGGTCGAAACGAGGATCGTGGCCGAGCACGACCACGGCGGTCCGGCCGTCGACGCGGCCCGCGGCGGCCTCGGCCTCCAGATGATCGACCGGGGACTGCACGACGATGTCGTGGGCGTCGGGGTGACGCCGGGCGGTGGCGAACACGGGCCGCGTGTCGCAGACGGTGACCTGCCAGCCGAGCGGTCGCGCGAGCCGGGCCAGCGCCGCGGCGTGGTCGTTCGCACCGTAGATCAGCAAGCGAGCGGCGCTCCGGCGTGATTCGACCAGCAGCCGGCCGAGCTCCGGGCAGCCGGCTTCTGGCGGCCCGAACACCGGCACCGTCGTCGTCACCCCGCTCCGCAGCGCCGCCGCCAGGTCACCCGTGGCCCGTTCCGGCAGGCCCGGCACCCGCACGGTCGGCAGCGCGTCACCGTCCCGCACCAGGAACGGTCCGGGCAGCGGTACCGTGCTCCCGGGCAGGGCGCGCACCAGGGAGATCGCGTCGTCGAGTGCGCCGTCGAGCGCGCCGTCGGGCGATCGCTCGGCGATCGCACGCAGCCCGGGGAGTACGCCGGCCAGCTGGTTCAGCGGCTGGACCAGGACGGTCAGCTCACCGCCGCAGGTGAGGGCGACGTCGAACCCGGTGCCGTCCGCGTCACCGAAGCCGACCAGCTCGGCACGATCGGTCGTCAGGGCGGTGAGAGCGGCGTCGACGACGGCGGCCTCGACGCAACCGCCGGAGAGGGATCCGATCGTCGTCCCGTCGCGGTGGACGAACATGGTGGACCCGGGCTCGCGAGGCACCGACCCGGTGACCGAGACGACGGTCGCGACGGCCCAGTCGGCGGGGACGGTCACCTGCGCCAGCAGGTCGTTGATGCGCTCAAGCATGCTCGACACCGTCATCGGTTCGGCGGCGGAACGGGAAGGAACTCACGGCAGTCGACTCCTCGACAGGACGGAGAGCGCAGGCCGTCGAGGCTGGGGACCCGGGAAGGACGTGGCCCGACGACCGGCTCTGCGGTTCGTGGAAGGTCACCCGGTAGATAGTCCTGGACTGGACCCGCCGTGGGCTGGATCACATCCTAGGAGGGCTGATCGGGCAAGCGCAACCCGATGTCACCTTCCGGGCCGCGGCGGGGTGCCGTCGGGTGGGAAGCGTCGGTCACCGCCGCCAGTACCTCGGCAGCGGCTCGCCAGGGCAGCAGGATGCATCGCCGACGCAGCGGAGCGACGGGCAGGACGGCGAGGACGGCGACGTCGGCGTGGACCGCGGTGGTGCGACCGGCTTCGCGTGCCTGCACCAGTTCCCGGGCCAGGATGAGCGCGTCGGCCGGCGGTCGTCCCTCCAGCGCGTCGCCCAGCATCGATGCCGCGGCGCGGGACAGGGAACAGCCGGAGGCCACTCCGGTCAGCCGCACCACGCCGTTCGTCGTGGTCAACGTCAGATCGACGACGTCACCGCAGGTGGGATTGACCACGCGCACCCGGTCCACCCGGGGCACGTCGCCGTCCGACGCGCTTCCTCCGGCCGGAGGGGGCAGGCCCGGCATGGCGGCAGCGTGGTGCTCGATCAACTCGCGAGCGAAGGTCAGGTCCACGGCGCACATCCTCGCACGACGGACGATCGCGGGAATGCCGGGAATGCGGCGCAGCTTGTGATCGGTGAGCACCCCGCTCGTCCGTTGAAGGAGAACACATGGCACGCATCACCGTGATCGGGGGCACGGGCTACGCCGGTGCCCACCTCGTCGCCGAGGCCGCCCGTCGCAACCACTCCGTCACCTCGATCAGCCGCACCGTCCCGGACGCGCAGCTCGACGGTGTCACCTACCGGGCGGGGTCGATCACCGACGACCCCGTGGCCGAGGCCGCCGTGGACGCCGACGTCGTCGTCGTCGCCGTCTCCCCGCGCGGCCCGATGGCCGGGCAGGTGGCGCCCTCCGCCGAGAACGTCGCCCGCCACGCGCAGCGCCACGGCACCCGGTTCGGGATCATCGGTGGAGCCGGTTCCCTGCAGGTGGAGCCGAACGGCCCGCGGCTGATGGACACTGCGGAGTTCCCCGACGGCTTCAAGGCCGAGGCCCGGGAGATGACCGACGTCCTCGACTGGTTGCAGGAGCAGGACGAGACCTTGGACTGGTTCTTCGTCAGCCCCGCCGGCGGCTTCGGCGCGTACGCACCCGGGGAGGCGACCGGGACCTACCGCACGGGCGGCGACGTCCTGCTCACCGATGAGAACGGCCGCTCCGACCTCTCCGGCCAGGATCTCGCGACCGCCATCGTGGACGAGATCGAGCGGCCGGTGCACCACCGGCAGCGGTTCACGGTCGCGTACTGAGCAGTCTCCGAGGCGAAGGCCACCGAGTTGGGCAAGCCGGAACTGGCCGAGCACGCCATCCAGTACCGGACGGACGCGGAGTATGTGACGGCGCTGCTCGCCTGACGGGCGGCGCGAGGGTCGGTGAGCTCCGTGTAGCTACCGCAATGCCGTTCCACGTCCGGGAACCACACGTGGTGATCAGCTGGAACCGGCCGGCGAACACGTCGCGAGCGGGACCGCAGGATCAATGGGTAGCATCGCGGCCATGACGACGATGACGATCGCACGTGTGCCCGAGGCCAACGCCCTCTTCGAGATCACTCAGGTCGAGGTCCCCGAACCGGGCCCCGGCCAGGTGCGCGTCCACGTGCGCGCCTGCGGCGTCTGCCACTCCGACTCCCTCACCGTCGCCGGTGCGATGGGCAACGACTTCCCCCGCGCGCCCGGCCACGAGATCGCCGGAGAGATCGACGCCGTCGGCCACGGCGTCACGCCCTGGCAGGCCGGTCAGCGCGTGGGCGTCGGCTGGTTCGGCGGGTGTGACTTCACCTGCGACTCCTGCCGGCGCGGCGACTTCATCTCCTGCGAGAACGTGCTGGTGCCAGGGATCGCCTACGACGGCGGGTACGCGGAGTACGTGATCGCTCCCGCCGAAGCGCTGGTCAGTATCCCGGACGACCTGACCGACGTCGACGCCGCCCCGCTGCTGTGCGCGGGCATCACCACGTTCAACGCCCTCCGCTCCTCCGTGGCCCGACCCGGTGACGTGGTCGCGATCCTCGGCGTCGGCGGTCTCGGTCACCTCGGCATCCAGTACGCCGCGAAGATGGGCTTCGAGACGGTCGCCGTCGCCCGCGGTACCGAGAAGGAGTCCCTCGCCCGCGAACTCGGCGCCCATCACTACCTCGATTCCACCAGCGCCGACGTCGCGGCGGAACTGAACAAGCTCGGCGGGGCGTCCGTGGTGCTGGCGACGGTCACGGTGCCGGACGCGATGACCCCGGCGCTGGGCGGTCTGCGCCCGCGGGGCCAGCTCGTCGTCGTCGGCGCCTCCGCCGACCCGATGCAGGTGCCGCCGTTCGCGCTGATTCCGGGGTCGACGGCGGTGCAGGGGCACGCCTCCGGCACGTCGAAGGACTCGGAGGACACCCTCCGATTCAGCGTGCTGACGGGGGTGCGGCCGCGGATCGAGACGATGCCGCTGGAGCGGGCGCAGGAGGCATACGACAAGATGATGGCCGGCGACGCGCGGTTCCGGATGGTCCTGACGATGGGCGGCTGAGGGCCGACGGCACCGAGGGTCCCGGGGTGATGGCTCGGTCGCCGGTGACCTCGGCCTTCGGGCGTTACTGGACGGCGGAGGCCGTCTCTGGTTTCGGAACCTATGTCACACTGCTCGCACTTCAGACGCTCGTCATCGTCCAGCTGCACGGGAGCGCGCTCGATGTCGGCTGGTTGAATGCCGCCCGGTGGTTGCCCTGGCTGATGTTCGGTCTCGTCGTCGGGGTGCTGATGGACCGACTCAGACGCCGTCCGGTTCTGGTTCTGGCGCACGTCACTCAGGCCGTGGCACTCGCCTTCATCCCGATCTGCTGGGCTGTTGGACTGCTGACCATGCCCGTGCTGTTGCTCCTGGTGCTGCTCTGGGGTGGGGGCTCGCTGGTCAACGCGTCGGCATCGATGGCGTTCCTTCCGCGTCTGGTGACTCGTGACCGGTTACAGCTGGCGCACGCCCGGCTGGACGGTGCCGACGCCGTCGCTCAGAACGCGGGACCCGCCGTCGGCGGTGCGCTGGCCACCGTCATCGGGGCGCCAGCGACGGTGCTGGTCGCGTTGTGCACCCACGTGTTGGCCGCGGCGACGACGGCCTCGATCCGCATCGATGAGCCGGTACCGTCCGTACCGTCACGGCGGGCATTCGGGCGGGAAATCTCCGAGGGGCTGCGGTGGATCTACCGCAGTCGCGAACTCCGGCCCGTAGCTGTCGGCACGCACGTCTGGTTCGCGGGGCAGGCGGTGCTCGGGACCGCACTCGCGACGTGGGCTCTCGACCAGCTCCAGCTGATGCCGTTCCAGTTCGGCCTTGCCGTCTCCGGCGCCGGCCTCGGTGCCGTCGTCGGCGCCGTTCTGTCCACTGCGGTCGGACGCCGGATCGGGGCCGGACGGGCGGTGATCGGCGCCCATGTGGTCAGCGTCGTCGGCGTCATTCTCATGGTGACGGCGGTAGTCGGCACGGGCTGGGCCAGTTGGGTCCTTCTCGCCCTGGGCCAAGGTGCCCACGGCTTCGCGATGGGGTTGAGCACTTCCCACGAGATGTCCTACCGACAGGCGATGACGCCCGACGCGCTGCAGGGCAGGACCAACACGACCCTGCGCTCGTTCAACCGTGCGGTCGTGGTGGTGGTCGCCCCGCTCGGTGGGCTACTGGCGGTCGGTGCGGGTCTTGCTACCGCGCTGATCGTGGCGGCGGCGCTCTTTGTGGGCGCCGCGCTACTGCTGGCACTCTCGCCGTTCCGTCGGGTCCGGTCCGTCGGCTGAGCACCGGTCGGCTTGGACAACCGCGGCGGCTCCCGTGGTCAGCGGCCCGGGTTCATCCGCTCGATCGTCGTCGACAGCGCGGTCGCGAATATGCACCATGCTGCATACGGCATCAATGCCACGCCGTAGCCGGGGCGGACGCGGCCTGCGCGCCGCGCCAGGTCGGCGCTGCTGATCGCCAGCGCTCCGGCGACGACGGTGGCGCCCTTCAGGTCGTGCTGCTTGAAGAAGACCCAGGACCAGCTCGCGTTCAGCGTCAGGTTCACCAGCAGCGCCCGGCCGAAGCCACGGCCGGGACGGCGTCGAACCGGGCTCGGCACCGGTCCGGGCGCTTCGGCCGGTGGTTCGACGACGGCTCGACGGCGGGCCCGGGCGGTCAGCACGCCCGCCGACGTCAGGGCGATGCTCGCGTACAGGGTCGTCCAGGCGATGGGGAACGCCGCGGGCGGGGGTTGAAAGGCCGGTTTGCGCAGGGCCGCATACCAACGGCTCTGCACGTCCGCGGACGCCAGCGAGCCGACGACGGCGGTGACCGCGGTGAGCGCGCCGGTGACGGCGAGATTCCTCGGGAACGACATGGGGACCTCCGGATGGATGGGAGAGTGGGTCACCGTTCGAGGCAGGTGCACACGCAGGCGCGGTTGCCCTCCGGGTCGGCCAGAACGGTGAAGGACGGTGCCGAGGAGTCGTCCACGACCCGGCCACCGGCGGCCACGGCCGCGGCGATCCGGTCGTCGGCGACGTCGTGCGGGACCCACACGTCGAAATGGAACCGCTGCCGCGGTGTCTCGTGCGGCTCGGTGTGCTGGAGCCAGACCAAGGGGACCTGGCCGGTCCGGTCGATGACGTCGTCGCCGTGCACGTTGTCCGCCGAACCGGTCAGCAGCGCCGCCCAGAACGGCCCGAGCTCGGCCACGCGGGCGGTGTCCAGCGCCAGTTCCACCATCACCAACCGCTGCGGGGTCGCGTCGACGCCGAGGTCGGCGGCAATGCGGCTGATCCGCCGGGCGAGGTCCACGTCACGCTGGGTCACCCCACCGGCGTCGTGACTGAGCAGCCGGAACTCGACCGAGCCGTGTCGCAGCGCGATGTCCGGGTGGTGGTTCGCCGTCTCGGCCGCTGCGGCCGCGGCGTCCACCAGGGCTAGCCCCGTGCGGAAGTCCCCGGTCCGGTAGCGGGCGTGCAGTCCCTGGGCGAGCCGTCGCCAGTCGGTCAGTGACGCGTCGAGGATCTGGTCGACGGTGAGGGTCTCCATGCCGTCATCGTGGCAGGAATCCTCGTTCGGGAACAGGGCGCACGGCCAGTTCCGGTCCCGCCATCGGCGACGTCGTCCGGGTGCATCTGCTGTGCCGGGCACCTGAAGTTCGTTTCAGCTCGCCGTCAGCCAACGACGTCGTTCTTCTTCTGCCAGGGCCAGCGACCCGTGATCTCCAGCTCGAGCGAGAAGCTGAGGAAGGTGCGGATGACGACGATCAGGGCCAGGACGGTAACCGACTGGAGCGACGGAGTGATCGCTACGGTGCGGACGATGTCCGCACCGACGAGCAGTTCGAGGCCCAGGAGGATGGACCGGCCCAACTGCTGGCGGAAGCGCGGGTAGACGTCGACGCGGGTTCGGCTCAGCAGCCGGCGAGCGGCAGCGATGGTGGCGACCGCGGCGCCGATCAGGATGACCGCTACCCCCGCCCCGTCCAGGATCTTGCCGGCGATCTCCATGATCATGGTGAATGTCATCAGGGCGTCCTTGCTGGTTGGTTGGGGATCTCGTCGTTCATTGTCGGCACCACCGGCAACGCCGTCGTTGTGGGGATCCGGCCCGGTCTGACGTCAGCCCCGGCGGCGTCGCCTCCGCACCAACAGGACGGCGGGGACGGATGCCAGGGCGGCGAGAAGCAGGACCGGCATCCCGTTGATGACCCCGAGGCCGCCGAAGCTGTTGATGGAGGCGATGGAGCCCACCGATCCGATGGAGGCGATCGAGCCGGTCGACCCGACGGAGCCGATGGAGCCCACGGAGCCGACCGAGCCCACCGATCCGACGGAGCCCACCGATCCGACCGAGCCCACCGATCCGATCGATCCGACCGAGGCGATGGAGCGGACCGAGCCCAGCGAGGCGAGGGATTTGGCCGAGGCGCGCATGGTCATGGTTCCATCTTGCCCGTGCTGTCGGCCGGGCGCCTCCGCGATCTCCCCTGAGCACCTCTACCGGCTGAGCCGGCGGGCGAGGAGTGCGGCGCCGAGGGCGAGAGTGGACCACACTGCCATCGAGAGCGCCATCGGGACGGCCGTGTGCTGGCCGGCGATGCCCGTCAGCGGGCTCACCAGACCACCGAGCACGAACTGCAGCAGCCCCAGCACCGCGGCCCCGGCGCCGGCGAGGCCGGGCACGCGTCCCTGCGCGAGGGCGACCGCGTTGCCCATGATGAAACCGACGGCCGTCTGCCCGAGGAGGAACTGGAGCAGCGTCGTCCAGCCGGTCACCCCGCTGAGGATGAGGGCGAGGCCGACGACGTTGGTCGCGCACAGGACGACCACCGCGATCCGCAGGATGGCGGCCGGCTCCACCCGGTCCACGAGGCGCACGTTGACCAGGCCTCCGGCGATGGCGCCGCACGCGTTGACGGCGAACGCGACGGAGTAGGCCAGCGCGGAGAGTCCGAGCACGTTCTGAATCACGAACGAGGACGCGGAGATGTAGGAGAACAGCGAGCCGAAGGTGAACGCGAAGCAGAGGGCGTACGCCATGAACGAGCCGTTCCGCAGCACCCGGGCGGAGAGGCCGAGCACCCCCCGCAACGCGGGATGACGGGCGTGCACCGGCAGCGTCTCGGGCACCACCAGCACCGAGCACAGCAGCATCAGCAGCCCGAATCCGGTCAGCGTCCAGAACACCACCTGCCAGCGCGCCACCGTCGCGATCACCCCGCCGATCAGCGGCGCGACGACGGGCGCGACCGAGGTGATGGTGGCCAGGATCGAATACAGTCTGGCGGCCTGCCGACCGGTGGAGATGTCCGCGACGACGGCGCGGGCGACGACGACGCCGGCGGCTCCGGCCACCCCCTGTAGCGTCCGCAGTGCCATCACCGTCTCGATGGTCGGTGCAACGACGATCAGCAACGAGCAGACGAGGAACAGGACGTTGCCGGCGACCAGCAGGCGGTGGCGGCCCAGCACATCGGAGACCGGCCCGATGACGAACTGCCCGAGGGCCATGCCGATCATGTAGGTCGTGAGGGTCAGCTGAACCGCGGACGCCGATGTGTCGAACCACGCGCTGATGGCCGGCATCGACGCCAGGTAGATGTCCGTGGCCATGGGGCTGACCGCGCTCAGGATGCCGAGCGCGCCGATCAGGACAACCCGGTCCTTCCCACCAGTCAGGCGCAGGCGGGACCGGACGGGCTCGTCGGGGGTTGGGGTGGCCATCGAATCCTTCGGACAGGCGAATCCTTCGGGCAGAACATATCCGTGGTGGGGGTCGGATGCGGGCATCCTGCGCGTACTCCGCGGTTGCCGCGGTTGTGCGGGCCGGCACCTCGGCCTCGGCCGCTGCCGGCAGACCCCCGGCACCCATCATTTCGCGGTGAGGGGCATCCCTTGGCCGGTGGTCCGGGGGTGAACTCCCGCAGCCGGCGTCCGTCTTGGGCGGTGGCGGTGCGGTATGCCCCGCTGGTTCAGCTCGCCGACAGGACGGTGACCGGTTCGCTGCCGGCGGCATCATCGGGATCAGCGGCATCAGCGGCCTGGGCGGCCTGGGCCAGACCTGCGGCGCTCACCGTCCCGGGCGGGTCGATCGTCCCAGCCCGCTCAACCGTCCTGACCGTACCGGCCGTCCCGGCCGGACTGACGATGCCGGTGCCGGGGATGGGTGGTGCGGTGGAGGTGTAGGTGTGTCCGGTGGGGGTCGTGGTCACCACCGTGTGTCGTGGCCCCTCGACGGGCACGGCGGCCCAGCCGGGGGCTTCCTTGGCGTGGTTGCACCGTTCGCACAGGCCCTGACCGTTCACCTCGCTGGTGGCCCCACCGGCGGCGTGGGCGTGCACGTGGTCCACGTGCCGGATCGGTGCGTCACACCACGGGGTCCGGCAGGTCCGGTCCCGGACCTGGATGAACCGGCGCAACCCCTCGGGCATCAACCGGGCCCGCGAGTCCATCCCCACCAGTTGCCCGGTGTCCGGGGCCAGGAACAAGCGACGGACGAACACGTCGGTCCGGCCATCGACCAGCTCCCGCGCCCAGGGGGCCGGGACCATCCCGTACCCGGCCAGATACGCCGGCTCCCCGCCCCCGGCCAGCAACGCCCGATCCGTGATCACCACCTGCAACTCCACCCGCGCCCGCTTAGCGGCTCGACGATCATTGGGGCGCGCTTCGCCGTGCGCGTCCTCAGAGGGTGCCCCATCGCGCGGCGGGCCGCCACGCGGCGTTTCACCACCGGCCGGACCGGGCCAGGACGGGCCCGGCAGCGTGCGCCGCGGCTGCCCGATCCGTACCTGCCCGCCGGTCGCCTGACCGGTCGCCTGCCCGCCGGGTGCGTGCTTGCCCGCCTGCCCGCCGGTCGCCTGCTCGGGTGCCTGCCCGTTCGGCTCTTCGTTCGGCTCCATGCCGGCCTGGGCCCGGCGGGCGGTGACCGGGGGGTGGCCGGTGACCCGGGCCGTCAGGGTGTCGGCCATGATCTGCCCCCGACCACGCCCGTCCCCCCGACTGGTCAACGTGTCCGCCTCCCGGGACAGGGCCGCGTACACGGCCACCCCGTCAGCGACCGGCAACAACCCGGTCAAATACGTCATCGTGTCCGGCGCCGGCCGGCACGTGACATGCCGGTCCCCCTCCGCCCGCCGCGCCCGGGCGGTCACCGCGGCCGGGTCGATGCGGTACGAGATCCTCCGCGCCGCGGCCACCAGGGCCTGATCCCCCAGACCGTCGACCCCGCCGGTGTCCGCGCTCAACGCCGCGTCCACCGCACGCCGGTCCGCCGCCTCACCCAGGTACACCGTCTCCCGGGCGATCAACGTCGCCCGCCACTCACTCAACGTCCCCGCACTCATCGCCGCCAACGTGTGCGGCAGATCCGCCACCAGCAAGTGCGCCAACCCCAGATACCGGCCACCCCGGGCCGGGGACTCCCGCCGCGCCAACGCCACCTGCGCCCCCACCCCCGCACCCCGCTGCCCCGCCGGCACCCCCACCGCCGCCTGCGCGGCCCGCTGCACCACCTCGAACTGCACCGTCGCCCGCACCTGCGCCGCCGAAGCCGCCGTCTTCAACTCCTCCAGAGCACGGATCCGATCGATCAACTCCGCACCCACCCCCGACACCACACCACCGGGAACACCACCGGAGGGGACAGCGCTGCCACCCAAGCCGCCAGTGAGAGCCGGAACACCCGAACCTGCAGTACCGGCAGCCGGATCGCCGGAAGCTGGAGTACCGGGGTCAGGAGCGCGCTCACTGGTCACGGATAGCGAACCCGTCGGGCGCCCGGATCGACCCGGCCCAGCGACAGAACCAGTGGTAGGGCCGGGAACAGCGACGGGGAGGGAGGCGAGGCCGGCCAGCGCGCGGATCCAGGACGCGATCATCGCCGGTTGCACGGTGTCATCCCGCTGCACGGCGACATCCGGTTGCGGGTGCCCGCCCCGGGTGGCTGGTTCGTCGGATACCTCGTCCATGAACCCACTTTACTCGAACATATGTTCGAATACAAGAGTTGGCCGCGAACGTTCGGGAAGCTGCCGGACCGACGTCAGCCCGCGGTCCGCAAGCGAGTTGCTGCCCGACGGGCAATGGCCCCTGCGGCGCGCCCAGAGCAGAGCCTCAGAACGGGGAACGGACCGTCACCGGGCGACATCCGTCGGCGACCGATCGTGACCGGCTCAGGCGGGGACGCGCTCGTCGACCCGGCCGCCGTTGCGCACCGTCAGGGCGAGCAGCAGCGCGACGACGGCGAAGACCGCCAGCAGCGTCAGGCCCACGAAGTAGCTGTTGTGCTCGGCGTTGTAGGTCGCGCCCATCACCAGCGGCGGGAAGTACCCGCCGAGGCCACCGGCCGCGGCGATGATGCCGCCGATGGTGCCGACATCCTTGGCCGGAGCGGCGCGGCTCACCCACGCGAACACGCCGCCGGTGCCCAGGCCGAGGAACACCGCCATCGCGAGGAAGGTGGAACCGTAGGCCACCTCGTCGATCGGCTGGAACGCGACCACCATGGCCAGCACCACCGTGCCGGCGTAGGAGACCAGGCTGACGATCTTCGGGCCGATCCGGTCCGCGATGACGCCACCGATCGGCCGCGCGACGACGGCGGCCACGGCGAATCCGGCGGTGCGGGTCCCGGCCGCGGCGGCGTCGAAGGCGTACACGGTGTTCAGGTAGGTCGGCAGGTAGTTGGAGAAGGCGACGAACGCGCCGAACACCACGCCGTAGAGGAAGCACAGTTGCCAGGTGACCTTGAGGGTGAAGGCGTGCCGGATCTTCGGCAGCATCGGCTGCGGGACGACGCCGGCCCGCACCGGGGACTCCCGCAGCCCGAGCCAGGTCACGACGGCCATCACGGCGACGACGACGGCGATGATGACGTGCGCGGGCAGGTACCCGACGCCGGCCACGAGCCGGGGCGTGAAGAACGCCGACACCGCGGTGCCCACCATGCCGGCACCGAAGACGCCCGTGGCGAACCCCTTGCGGCTGGCCTCGTACCAGGCGGAGCAGAAGGGGATGCCGATGGCGAAGACGGTGCCGGCGATGCCGAGGAAGAACGCCACGATGAGCAGTACCGCGACGTTGTTCAGCTGACCGGCCAGCCCGGTGAGCAGGACCAGCGGCGCGGTGATGCCGAGGATCACCGTGAACATCACCCGTCCGCCGTACCGGTCGGTCAGGGCGCCGACCGGTACCCGGGCGATGGAGCCGACGAAGATCGGCATGGCGACGAGCAACGCGGTCTCCGACGAGCTCAGGTCCATCTGCTGGGCGTACCGCTTGGACAGGGGTCCGACGACGGTCCAGGCCCAGAAGCCGACGGTGGAGGCGACGGTGGCCAGGATCAGGTTCCGCAACTGCCCGGACCGCAGATCCGGTCCGGTCGGCCGGTCGACGTGCGCCTGCTCTGCTGACGACACGATGTCCTCCCTCGGGACGGTGCTCGGGACGGTGCGGTCGGGACGGTGCGGGCGGGACGGTGCTCGGTGGTGGTGTTCGGACGGTGCGCGGTGGCGGTCGGCGGGTTGGTGGCGGGGACGGTGTGTCAGCGGCGGTCGGCGGGACGGCTGCCGCTCCGGGCCGGCGTCCGACCCCCGGAGCGGCGACTCGCGCGCCCGCCCGGCCGGTCCCGGTCCGGGGTGCCGATCGGATCCCAGCCGCGCCGGGTCGGGACGGAGCCGGGGGTGCGGCCGTCCCGGCTGCGGTAGACGATGTAGGGCCGGAAGAAGTAGTGCAACGGTGCCGTGAACGCGTGCACCAGACGGGTGAACGGCCAGATCGCGAACAGCACCATCGCGACCAAGGCGTGCACCTTGAAGGACGGGCCGGCGGCGGTCATCGCCGCGACGTCCGGTTGCAGGATCCAGATGGACCGGAACCACGGGGAGACGGTCTCCCGGTAGTTGGGCACGGTGGGGTCGAACACGGAGATGACGGTGGTGGCCAGCCCGGCCAGGATCGCCCCGACGAGCATCACGTACATGACCTTGTCGTTCCTGGTGGTGGCCATGAACACCGGGCCCGTGGTGCGCCGGCGGTAGATCAACATCACGATCCCGGCCAGGGTGCACACCCCCGCGATCGTGCCGATGGTCAACGCCATCAGGTGATACAGGTTCTCCCCCACCCCGGCCGCCGTCATCCACGACTGCGGGATGATCAGACCCATCACGTGCCCGGCGAGGACGGCGAGGATCCCGAAGTGGAACAGCGGCGAGGCGATCCGCAGCATCCTCGACTCGTACAGCTGGGAGGAACGCGTCGTCCAGCCGAACTGGTCGTACTTGTAGCGCCAGATGGACCCGCCGATCACCAGCGCCAGGACCACATAGGGCAGCACCCCCCACAACAGGATGCCGACGACGGTGATCGGCACCTCCTGGGCGGGTGTGGCCAGCGGGACCGGGAGCAGGGCGGCAGCGGTCGCGTTCATGCGCTGTTCCTCTCGCTGACGGGCAGCAGACGGGGATCGTAGGGGTCCAGGCCCACGCTCTCGGACGGCGGACCGTAGCCGGCCATCCGCATCACGGCGTCCCGGTCCTGCGGGGAGACGCCGGGCAAGGTGGAGCAGACGAGGGCGACGACGCCGCGGTGGGGCAGACCGTCGTCGAGCAGGGCCAGCCGCAGCAGTTCCAGCGACGGGCGGTACCGCTGCAGCAGCTCGCACCCGTCCGCCGGCGAGACGCGGGCCGCGAACTCCAGCACGACCGGCAGGTAGTCGGGTAGTTCGCCGTCGTCCAGCTCCGCGCCGTGGGAGCGGTAGATCTCCTTGAACGCGGCGAGCGCCTCACCGCGGCGGCGGGTGTCCCCGTCCGTCCAGTACGTCAGGTGCAGGCTGTGCCGCCGGGACAGGTCGAACTCCTGCACGTAGTCCTCCTGCACCGCCGTCAGCGGTCGCGCGGTCAGCCACGTGCCCAGCTCGGCCACCTGCTCGGCGTCCGCCCCCACCTCGGTCAGGGCGGAGCGCAGCATCGGCAGGGCGGCGAGCAGGTCCTCGTCCGGGTAGCTGAGCAGGACGGCGGCCGCCTGCCGGACGACGGCGCTGCGCCGCGGGTGCGGGTCGTCGACGGCGGGAACGTCGAGGGTTCCCCTCGCCGCCTTGCCGAGCAGCTTCTCGAGCAGGCTCACGTGTTCCTCCCGCTCGTCCCGCTCGGCGGGAACAGGCCCTCCGGGTGGCCGCGGCCGTCCCAGTTGAGCAGGTTGACCCGGCCACCGAGCGCGTCGTTGCCCGTCGGGTCCTCCCCGCGCTGCCGGGTGGCCAGGGCCGCGAAGTTCTCGACGGCGACCGGGGTCGGCCGGCCGGAGGCCTCGCCGAACACCCCGGTCTGCCCACCCATCCCCGGACCACCCTCGACGTCGAGGGAGCAGCCGATCTCCTCAAGGTTGTGCGCGTCCTCCAGGTGGGCGGACGGGATGACGTACCGCTCGTCGTACTTGGCCAGCGCCATCAGCCGGTACATTGCCTTGATCTGCCCCCCGGTCATGCCGACGGCCGCGGCGATCGATTCGTCCGGTTCGCCGCCGAGCGCGATGTCGCGCATGTAGGAGCGCATGGCCGCGAGTCTGCGCAGCACGTCGGTGACGAGGTCCGTGTCCCCGGCGGTGAACAACTCGGCCAGGTACTCGACCGGGATCCGCAGCGCCTCGATCGCACCGAAGAGGTTGCCCGGGTCCTCTCCGTCGTGGCCCTGGCCCTGGAGCAGATCCACGATCGGCGAGAGCGGCGGCACGTACCAGACCATCGGCATCGTGCGGTACTCCGGGTGCAGCGGCAGCGCCACCCGCAGCTCCTTGGCCAGCATGTACACGGGGGAGCGCCGCGCCGCGTCCAGCCAGTCCTCGGGGATGTCGTTCGCGCGGGCCGCGGCGACCACCGCAGGGTCGAACGGGTCCAGCATCAGGTCCAGCTGCGCCTCGTAGAGGTCCTGCTCGTTCGGGGTGGCGGCGGCCGCGGTGACCCGGTCGGCGTCGTACAGGAACACCCCGATGTACCGCAGCCGGCCCACGCAGGTCTCCGCGCACACCGTCGGGATGCCCACCTCGATGCGCGGGTAGCAGAAGGTGCACTTCTCGGCCTTGCCCGACTTGTGGTTGTAGTACATCTTCTTGTACGGGCAACCGGTGACGCACTGTCGCCAGCCGCGGCAGCGGTCCTGATCCACCAGCACGATGCCGTCCTCGGTCCGCTTGTAGATCGCCCCGGACGGGCACGCCGCCATGCAGGAGGGGTTCAGGCAGTGCTCGCAGATCCGCGGCAGGTAGAACGCGAAGGTCTTCTCGAACTCGAACTTGATCCTGTCCTCGGACTCCCGGCGGACCTTCTCGACGATCGGGTCCAGGTGCCCCATCTCCGGGGCGCCACCGAGGTTGTCGTCCCAGTTGGCCGACCAGCGGATCTTCATGTCCTCGCCCGTGATCAGCGACTTCGGCCGGGCCACCGGGAAGTCGTCGCTCAGGGGGGCGTTGATCAGGTTCTCGTAGTCGTAGGTCCACGGCTCGTAGTAGTCGTCGAGCTCGGGCTGGACCGGGCTGGCGAACAGGCCCAGCATCTTCTTCACCCGGCCACCGGACTTCAGTTTGAGGTTGCCGCGCCGGTTCAGCTCCCACCCCCCGCGCCAGCGGTCCTGGTCCTCGTACCGGCGGGGGTACCCCTGGCCGGGGCGGGTCTCGACGTTGTTGAACCACACGTACTCGGTGCCGGCCCGGTTGGTCCAGGCCTGTTTGCACGTCACCGAGCAGGTGTGGCAACCGATGCACTTGTCGAGGGCCATCACCATGGCGACCTGAGCCATCACCCGCATCAGTACTGCACCTCCTGGGAGCGTTTGCGCACCACCGAGACGATGTCCCGCTGGTTGCCCGTGGGGCCGAGGTAGTTGAACGCCCACGACAACTGCGCGTAGCCGCCGATCAGATGCGTGGGTTTGACCAGGATCCGGGTGACCGAGTTGTGGATGCCGCCGCGCCGGCCGGTGGTCTCGGACCTGGGCACGTCGATCAGCCGCTCCTGCGCGTGGTGGACGTAGACCACGCCCGCGGGCATCCGGTGGCTGACGATGGCGCGGCCGACGTAGACGCCGTTGGTGTTCACGCACTCGACCCAGTCGTTGTCCGCGACCTCGATCAGTTCCGCGTCCAGCGGGCTCATCCACACCGTGGTCCCGCCGCGGGCGAGGGAGAGCATCAGCAGGTTGTCCTGGTACTCGGAGTGGATGGACCACTTGTTGTGCGGGGTCAGGTAGCGCACCGCGATGGACAGTTCGCCGCGCTCGCCGAGCTTCGGCTCCCCGAACAGTCGGTGCATGTCCAGCGGGGGCCGGTAGATCGGCAGGGCCTCCCCCATGTCCAGCATCCAGTCGTGGTCCAGGTAGAAGTGCATCCGGCCGGTGAGGGTGTGGAAGGGCTTGAGCCGTTCGATGTTGACCGTGAAGGGGGCGTACCGCCGGCCACCGGTCTCCGAGCCGGACCACTCGGGGGAGGTGATCACCGGCACCGGTCCGGCCTGCGTGTCGGCGAAGGTGATGCGCTTCTCCTCGGACCCGCTGGCCAGGTCCACCAGGGGGACGCCGGTGCGCTGCTCGAGCTTCTCGAAACCCTGGACGGCCAGCCTGCCGTTCGTGGTGCCGGAGAAGGCGAGGATCGCCTCGGCCATCCGCGCGTCCGTGTCGATCGCGGGGCGGCCGGCGGCGGCGCCGGAGTCGAACACCCCGTGCCGCCGGGCCAGCAGATCCACCTCGGCCGTGACGTCGTACGTGACGTGCTTGGTGGTCAGGCCGAGCGTGTCGGCCAGCGGACCCACCGCCGCGAACTTGTCCGCGATCGCCGTGTAGTCGCGTTCGACGACGGCGAGGTTGGGCAGGTTCTTCCCGGGCACCGCGGGCAGGTCGGTGCCCTTCCAGTCGGGCGCGTGCCCGCCCGGCTGGGCGATCTCCCCGGGGGTGTCGTGCGTCAGGGCGGTCGCGACGACGTCCTTGCGCACCCCCAGGTGCGTGCGTGCCTGCCGGGACAGTTCCTCGGCGAGCAGCCGGAACAGCTCGTAGTCGGTCTTCGTCTCCCACGGCGGGCTGATCGCCGGGTTGAAGGCGTGCACGTAGGGGTGCATGTCCGTGGAGGAGAGGTCGTGCTTCTCGTACCAGGTGGCGGCGGGCAGGACCACGTCCGAGAGCAGGGTGGAACTGGTCATCCGGAAGTCGGCCGAGACCAGCAGGTCCAGCTTGCCCTCGGGTGCCTGGTCGTGCCAGACGACGTCGCGCGGCCGGGCGTCGTCGTGGTCGGCGCCCAGCACGCTGTGGCTGGTGCCGAGCAGGTGCTTGAGGAAGTACTCCTCGCCCTTCGCCGAGGAGCCCAGCAGGTTGGAGCGCCACAGCACGAGGGTGCGCGGCCAGTTCTGCGGCGCGTCCACGTCCTCGACGGAGAACCGCAGGTCCTCCGCCTTGAGCCGGTCCGCGACCCACCGGGCCTCGTCGGCCGCTTCCCCCCGCGCGACGGCGGCGGCGGCGGCGTCCGCCACGTCCAGGGAGTTCCGGTCGAACTGCGGGTAGAACGGCATCCAGCCGAGCCGGGTGGACGTGGCGATGAGGTCGGCGGTGTGTCGGTCCTTCAGGTGCCCGGCCGCCAGCGGCGACTGCAGCGCGTCCCCCGAGTACCCGTCGGAGCGGAACTGGTCGGTGTGCAGGTACCAGAACGCGGTGCCGATCATGAAGCGCGGCGGCCGGGACCAGTCCCCGGCCGAGGCCATGGTGGACCAGCCGGTCAGCGGCCGGGTCTTCTCCTGGCCCACGTAGTGCGCCCAGCCGCCGCCGTTGCGGCCCTGGCAGCCGCACAGCATCAGCATCGCCAGGATCGCCCGGTACGTGACGTCCCCGTGGTACCACTGGCAGATGCCGGCGCCGAGGATGATCATCGACCGGCCGCCCGAGTCCTCCGCGTTGGCCGCGAACTCCCGGGCGATGCGGGCGACGGCCTGAGCCGGCACGGAGGTGATCTCCTCCTGCCAGGCCGGGGTGTAGGGGGTGGCGACGTCGTCGTACCCGGTCGCCCAGTCCCCCGGCAACCCGGACCGGCCCACCCCGTACTGGGCGAGCATCAGGTCGAACACGGTGGTGACCTGCCGGCCCGCGACCTCGACGACGGGCACACCGCGGCGCAGCACCGACCCGTCCCCGGTGGCCTCCGTGAACGCGGGCAGCGCGACGTCGCTGGTGGCCTGCGTGTACCCCGCCGCGTCCGCGGCGGAGAGCGCCGGCCGCACGCCCTGCAGGTCCAGGTTCCAGCTGCCGGCGTCCTGGTCGTTGTAGCGGAACCCCATCGACCCGTTGGGGACGACGGCGGCGCCGGTGTCCCGGTCCAGCAGGACCGTCTTGAACGCGGCGTCCGCGGCGTCGGCGCTGGTGCCCCCCAGATCGGCCGCGGTGAGGAACTTGCCCGGCACCACGGTGCCGTCGTCCCGGGTGTCCAGCGCCACCAGCATCGGCAGGTCCGTGTACTGGAGCACGTAGTCCTCGAAGAACGGGACCCGCCGGTCCACGAAGTTCTCCTTCAGGATCACGTGCCCCATCGCCATCGCCATCGCCGCGTCCGTACCGGCCTGGGCGGGCAGCCATTCGTCGGCGAACTTGGTGTTGTCGGCGTAGTCCGGGCTGACCGAGACGACCTTGGTGCCCCGGTACCGGGCCTCGACCATCCAGTGCGCGTCCGGGGTGCGGGTGACGGGGATGTTGGAGCCCCACATCATCAGGTAGGTGGCGTCCCACCAGTCACCGGACTCGGGGACGTCGGTCTGGTCGCCGAACACCTGGGGACTGGCGACCGGCAGGTCGGCGTACCAGTCGTAGAAGCTGTTCATCACCCCGCCGATGAGGTTGATGAACCGGGCCCCCGCCGCGTGGGAGACCATCGACATGGCCGGGATGGGGGAGAAACCGGTGCAGCGGTCCGGGCCGTACGTCTTGATGGTGTGCACGTGGGCGGCGGCGGACAGCTCGATGGCCTCCTGCCAGCTGGCCCGCACCAGGCCGCCCTTGCCGCGGGCCTGCTGATACGTCCGTCGCTTCCGGGGGTCGTTCACCACCCGGGCCCACGCGAGCACCGGGTCACCGCCCACGTCCCGTATCGCCTCCCGGTAGAGGTCCAGCAGCACGCCACGGATGTAGGGGTAGCGCACCCGGGTGGGGGAGTAGGTGTACCAGGAGAAGGCGGCACCGCGGGGACACCCCCGCGGCTCGTACTCCGGCCGGTCCGGGCCGACCGACGGGTAGTCGGTCTCCTGCGCCTCCCAGGTGATGATGCCGTCCTTGACGTACACCTTCCACGAGCAGGAGCCGGTGCAGTTGACGCCGTGGGTGGAGCGGACCACCTTGTCGTGGCTCCAGCGGTTGCGGTAGAACGCGTCTCCCGCCCGGCCACCTTCACGGAAGACCGCGCGCCCGTCGTCGGTCTCGTTCCAGCGGGAGAAGAACTTCCCGATCTTCAGCAGGGCGTCCGAGGCCGGGCCGTCGAGGCCCGGCTCAGTGGGGGATCCGGAACCGGTTTCCGTGGTGCTGGAGGCCATTAGCGAGCCCTCTCGGCGAGACGTCGGTCACTTTTTACAGTGCGTAGATCCTGCCGTCATCCTAACCGGAGAAGACCGGGTGGCAACCCTTTTTTCTCTGCCGTTCAGTCCGAGGCGCTGGCCCTCGGGATGTCGGCGATACACAGTTCCGGTCGCACGAAGGGCCGCAGGGTCGCGCGCTCCGGGTGGGCGACGCCGAGCCGGTTCAGCGCTTCGCGCCACAGGCCCAGGTGGACCGTGCAGACAATGTCCGGGTGCGCGCGCGCCACGTCCCGGAACGGGCAGGCTTCCAGGTGCAGGTGGCGAGACCGCTCGTCGTCCACCACCCGTGCTGCGAAGCCGAGGTCGGTGAAGACGTCGGCGACCCTTCTGGTGGCCGCATCCCAGGAGGGCACTGCCTGGTCCGGCAGCTGGGCGGTGGCCCAGGCCCGGCCCGCCTGCTCCGCCCCCGCGGTGCCCCGGTCCGGGTCCGCCGCCAGGGCGCCGGCGAGCATCTCGGCCAGCTGTCGGTGTCCTTCAGCCCCGTCGGAGACCGCCGCGTACAGCTGCTTCGGTCGGCCGGTGCGTCCGCGCTGGGTACCCACGCGACGCACCAGTCCGGCTCGCTCCAGGATGTCCAGGTGGGTGCGCACCGTGGTGACGTGCAGAGCGACGGTCCCGGCCAGCTCGACCACGTCCATCGGTTCACGTTGGTGGCGCAGCACCTCGAGGAGCCTGCGCCGGGAAGCGACCGCGAGAGCAGCGTGTGCGCGATCGGAGACGGTGGCGTGCATGGTCCCATCCTGCGCGTCGCCGAGTTCAGAGGTTGGCTGTCCTTGAAAGCAGGCGGTCGTTCGTTGTAGGTTCCGGCACGTGCCACGCGACATGTCGTTCCGTCCGGATCCCCTCCGACTCCTCGGTGCCGCGTGGGTGGTGGCGGGTGGTCTCGTGGCCGCGGTCACCGGTCCCCTGCGCCTGGACCACGGCTCCTGGCTGGCCGCCTACGCGGTGCTGGTTGCCGGCGTCACGCAGTACGTCTTCGGAGTCGTGCAGGGCGTGCTCGCGGTCCGGCGCCCGTCGTCCCGGGTGGTCGTGGCGGAGCTGGTGGCGTGGAATGCGGGGGCGGTCGGGGTGATCGGGGGAACCCTGGCCCGGCTGCCGCTGATCGTCGACGTCAGCGGCCTGCTCCTCGGCCTCGGCCTCGGCCTGATCATCCATGCGGTGCGCGGCACGGGCGGACCGGCGTGGGCACGGTGGACCTACCGGATCCTGCTGGTCGTGATCCTGGTCAGCATTCTGGTCGGGCTGGTCCTGGCTCAGCTACGCGCGGGGTGAGCCAACCTCCACGCGGGCGGGCCCAGCGGCGTGCCGCCGGCCCTGGCGGCCCTTCTCGCGGGCCGTTCCCGCTCGGGGTGGCGCTTGCTACCGTGAGGTCAACGCTCCGGAACCGGGAGAGGCGGGCCCATGATGCAGAAGATGTCGCTGACCGCGTTGGCACGGAATCAGCTCGAGGAGGCGCTCGCGTCATCCAGCGGCCGCAGCGGTGGGACCGTGTTCGGCGGGCACGAGCACGTGCTCCGGCAGACCGTCATCGCCCTGCGCGCCGGTGCCGAACTGAGCGAGCACAACAATCCCGGGGAGGCGACCGTGCAGGTGCTCACCGGCCGGGTGGTGCTCAGCGCCGGCGACGACCAGTGGAGCGGGTCCCGCGGGGACCTGCTGATCGTGCCGGATGCGCGACACGCGCTGACCGCGGTGGAGGACGCCGTCGTGCTGCTGACCGTCGCCAAGATCGACCGCTGACCTCACTGCGGAGGTTTCTGACGAGTCAACTCGACCCCTTGTCAGACCGTGGCGAAGGAACGGACTGGGTCTCGCAGGCCTATGCAAATCAGGTCAATTGCCTCATCGGTACCCGCTGGTGCTACACCGTGCGGACCCAGCCTGTCCGCGCGGTCACCAACAAGGCCTACGTCAGCAGCTACTACGGACGCACCGTCAACGGCGTGCTCGGTGTCAAGACCGCCTACTGCGTGGGCCCGACTCTCTGCCCATCCTGGGTGACCATGGCGCTGACTGCCTCGTTCATCGGCCCGAGGGACAGCACCAACCCGGCTGCTACTTCGGAAGAGACCCCGCTGCCCGTCGCGTCGGCCATCCCCGGTAGATCGTCGGGTGGCGGATTGGTCGTCAGCAACCCGCCGCGGGCGGCGACTTCATACGACTCCGTCTACCTCAGCTACGACGAGCTGCCCGTGGGCAGCGCCGTGGAGGCCACCACGGTGTCCAGCCAGCGGACCGCTATGCAGGCCGAAGACGCGACGGCGGAGCTGCAGTAGGTGGGCAAGTCTCTCGGGAAGCCCGGGTCAGTGCAATCAGAGAGATGGGCCGAGGCCCTTCGCCGAGCCTTCGACCGGACCAGCGCGAGCGTGCTCGACGGCGTCGCTCCGATCGAGGCGGAGCCCCTCGATGACGAGCGGATCGGGATCGTGTACCAGGACAGGGATGGCCGGACGGCCGGGCGGGTCTACCTCGTGCGTCACCTGCTCGAAGGCGATGAGCACACTGCCGACGCCACGATGACCGCGAGGGGCTTCGTCATCGGCGATCTGGTGGAACCGTCCGATCCTGGCGTTGAAGACGACGACCCACTCCTCGCACGACTGTCCAGCCGCCATCCCGGTGTCAGGTGGACTGGCAGCCTCCCCAGGTTCGGCGTATAAGGGCGCTGGCCCACCGCCATCTGCATGATCTGGGAGGGCGGTTGCATCCGGGAGGGCGGTGGCACCGGTAGCAGGTGTGTCCCGTCTCACTCGGACCGGCTCACGCGCCGGTTCCCTTCTCCCGGAGGAACCATCATGCGCAAGACCCTCACCGCCGTCGCCGTCCTCGGCCTCGGCTTCGGCACTCTCGCCTCGGCCGCTCCCGCGAACGCGGCGTCCGATGCGCGACTGTCCGTGCTGCACGCCGTGCCGGGCGTCACGGTCGACGTGTACGTCGACGGCGCGCTCACGCTCAACGACTTCACCCCCGGCACCCTCGCCGGACCCCTGCCAGTGCCCGCCGGATCCCACCAACTGGCCATCACGGCGGCGAACGCCACCAACGCCTCCTCGCCCATCATCGGCCCGGTCAAGGCCGACTTGAAGGCCGGTGGCGACTACACCGCCGTCGCGAACCTCGATGCCGGTGGGAAGCCGACCGCGAACCTGTTCGCCAACGACACCTCGATGGTGCCGGCGGGCCAGGCCCGACTGACGGTGCGGCACGTCGCCGCCGCCCCCGCGGTCGACGTCCTCGCCGGCGGCAAGGCCGTGGTGAAGGGCTTGACCAACCCGAAGGAGGCCTCGCTCGAGGTGCCCGCCGGAACGGTGTCCGCCGCGGTGGCGCTGGCCGGCACCACCAAGCCGGTGCTCGGACCCGCCGATCTGTCCCTCGGCGAGGGCACGACGACGATCGTGTACGCCTGGGGCTCGGCCGCGAAGGGTGACCTGGCCCTGGCCACCCAGACCGTGGGCGGCATGCAGCAGAACCCGAACGGGGTGCCCGCGGGCACCACCGGGGCCGCCGCCGAACCGTCTCCCGGGCTCGCGGTCGGGGCCGTCGCCGGGCTCGCCGCGGTGGCCGGCGCCCTGGTGCTGTCCCGCCGCGCCGCGCGCTCCCGGGCCTGACACCCCGGAGCGATCCGACTCCCATGACCTCCCCGACCGACCCTGCCGGTGCACGGCCCCCGAAGCACCGGCAGGGTCGCCCCTTCCACCCCGGACGGCCCCGGACGGGTGCACCGGCGCGGTCCCGCGTGTCACCGGCCGCCGGGCCACCCCTGCGCCTGACCCGCGGGTCGGCCGCCCTGGGCGTCGCCGGGCTGGCCCTGCTCGCCTCGACCTCCGTCGCCGCACTGCCACCGGCCGAGCCCGGTGATCCGAGCGGGCTGGTGGTGACCGCACCGTCCGCGTCCCCGAGCACGTCCGAGTCCCCCACCTCATCCGGCTCCGGCCCGTCGTCCCGGCCGGCGTCCGCTTCCCCGCCGGGGTCGGACGCTGCTCCGCGGTCACCCGTGCTGGGCAAGGTGCCCCTCACCCGGGCCACGCCTCGACCGCCGCGCGCCGCGACGATCCCGGTCGAGCTCCGCGCTCCCGCTCAGGATCTGGCGTTGCCGGTCGACCCGATGGGTGTGGACGGGCGCGGCGCCATGGCCATCCCGCAGACTCCGGGCCGGGCCAGCTGGTACCGGTACGGGCCGGCACCCGGGGACCCGGGCGGGTCCGCCGTGTTCGCCGGGCACGTCGACGCGCCGTGGGGCAAGACCCCGCTGTACCGGATCAAGGACCTGAAGCCCGGGGACGCCGTCGACGTCGTGCTCAGCACCGGCGCGGTCCTGCCCTACCGGGTTCGCGCCGTCGATGCGGTCGCCAAGGCCCGGCTGGGCGCCACCGACCTCTTCCGGCGCGACGGATCGCCCGTGCTGCGCCTGGTCACCTGCGGTGGGCCGTGGCTGCCCGACCGGCAGGACTACCGTGACAACGTCGTCGTCACCGCTGAACCCGCTCGGTGAGCCGTTCCGTATACTCACGGGCAGACAGGCACGGGCGCGGCCCCGGGAGCACCGATCGGGGCGGTCGAGCACGGGAGACGGGATGACGCACACCGCCTCGGTGTGGGATGCCGCGGCCGATCCGCGGTTCCGGGAGGGCGACCCGGAGGTGCTCGAACGCGCCTTCCGGCACTGCGGCGGCGTCGTCCGCGGACTGGCGCTGCACGCCGTCCGCGATCCGCACCTGGCCGACGACGTCGTGCAGGACGTGTTCGTGCGTGCCTGGCGATACCGGGCGAGCTTCGACCCCGACCGGGCGGTGCTGCCCGCGTGGATCATCGGCATCACCCGGCGGGTGATCGCCGACCGGGCACGGCAAGCCGCCGCCGACCGGGACCGGACGGCCGACCTGGCTGAGCGTGAGGCGGACGCGGGGCAACCGACCGAGGACCAGGTGGAGGCCGCGGTCACCCGGTTGGTGGTCCGCGACGCGCTTGCCACCCTGCCGGACCCGCCGCTCTCCTTCCTCCGGCTGGCCTTCTTCGAGGACCTCACCCACCGGCAGATCGCCGATCGCACCGGGGTGCCGCTCGGTACGGTGAAGAGCCACCTGCGCCGTGGACTGCTCGACCTGAGACGACGGATGGAGGAGAGCCGTGAAGCATCTGGATGGTGAGTACATCGCTCTCCTCGCCCTGGGCGAGCAGCCCGACGACGACGCGCGGGCCCACCTGAACGGGTGCGCCGGTTGCCGGGCCGAGTTCGAGGAACTCCGGGCCCTCGTGGGTGCGGTCCGATGGACCGGCCCCGAGCCGGACGCCCCCGGCGAAGGCGTGTGGGACCGGATCCGGTCCCGGATGGACGAGACTCCGCCGTCTCCGGCGCACACCTCGCCGTCCCGCTCCGGTGCGGTTGCAGCCGGGCGACCCGAGCAGCGCTCGGATCGGGGTCCCGGCGGCCGGGGCGACGCCGACCGCGGCCCCGGCCGGCGTCGCCGGCGTCCGGGCGCGCGCACCTGGAGCTTCCTCGCCGGCGCGGTCGTGGCCGCCCTGGTGATCCTGGCGGTGGTCTGGGGGGTCGGCGCGCGCAACGGCGAGACGGTCGTCGCCACCGCACGGCTGGCACCCTTGAGCACGCAGGCCACCTCGGGCACCGCCGAGCTGCAGCGCGCCGCGGACGGCAGCACGGACCTGCGCGTGCGGATCAGCGCCGACCAGGTCCGCGGCTACACCGAGGTGTGGCTGATCGCCCGCGACGGCAAACGGATGGTCAGTCTGGGCACCCTGCAGGGCCGCTCCGGGCAGCTGCCCGTCCCGACGAATCTGAACGTGCGCGACTTCTCCACCGTCGACATCTCCGACGAGCCCTACGACGGCATCCCCACCCACTCGGGCGACTCGATCCTCCGCGGGTCGCTGACCTTCTGAGGTCTCCCCTCCGCCAACTCGCTATTGACGAGCTGGCGCGGGGACGGTGTCGGCGTCGGCGTGCTCGTGATCCGCCTCGACGGGCTCGGCCGCGTGCCGGCCTGCGGGACGGGAGAGCCGGCCCGGCCACCAGATGGCCGGACCGATCTGGTAGGTCAGCGCCGGGACCAGCAGCGTCCGGACGACGAACGTGTCCAACAGCACCCCGAACGCCACGATGAACGCGATCTGCAACAGGAACAGCACCGGGATCACGGCCAGGGCCGCGAACGTGGCCGCCAGCACCACACCGGCCGACGTGATCACGCCACCTGTCACGGCCAGCCCGCGCAGGATCCCCGGCCGGGTCCCGTGCCGGGCCGACTCCTCGCGGACCCGGGTCATCAGGAAGATGTTGTAGTCGATGCCCAGCGCCACCAGGAACACGAACCCGAACAGGGGCACCGACGGATCGGCACCGGGCAGGCGCAGGACCTCGTTGAACACCAGGGCGGACACGCCGAGGGCGGTGGCGAACGAGAGCACCGTCGTGGCGATCAGCAGCACCGGGGCCACCACCGCCCGCAGCAGCAGCATCAGGATCAGCAGGATCACCGCCAGGGTCAGCGGGATGATCAGGGTGCGGTCGCGGATGGACGTGTCGTTGGTGTCGATCGCCGTCGCGGTCTCCCCGCCGACCAGGCCGACACCGGCGAGGTCGGACCGCAGGGAGCGCACCGTCCGTTCGGCGGCGGCGCTGTCCGCGGCGGCGGTGAGCGTGGCCTGGAGCAGGACGTCACCGTTGACGACCGTCGGTTCCGGCGCCGGGGTGCCCGGCGGTCCGACCGCGCCGATGCCCGCGGTGGTCACGGGCGCCGAACCGGACGGGGAGTCCGCGCTGGTCACGGTCACGGCGTCGACGCCGTCGTTGGCCAGCAGCACGTCCGCCGCCCGCTGCAGGTCGCTCTCGGCCACGATCACCGAGGCGGGCGAGCCGGACCCGGCGGGGAAGTGTTCGGCCAGGGCGCGCTGGCCGTCCCTCGCGTCGGACGCGCCGATCACCAGGTCACTCTGTGGCACGCCGTCCGCGCGCAACCCGGTGATGCTGGCCGCCCCGGCGAGCAGGAGGACGACGCAGGTGATCCACACCGTCCGCGGCCGGCGGGCGACGAGCCGGCCGACCCGGGCGTACAGGCCCCGCGGGTCGATCGCGTTGTGCTGGTGCGCCACCTCGTACACCGGCCGTCGCGGCCAGTACGCCGCCCGGCCGAACGCGAACAGCAGCGCCGGCAGCAGGGTCAGGGCCGCGAGCATGGCGAACACGATGCCCAGGGCCGCCACCGGGCCCAGCGACTTGTTCGAGTTCAGGTCCGAGAGCAGCAGGCACAGCAGCCCGGCGATCACGGTGCCGCCGGACGCGACGATCGGTTCGACGGCGCTGCGCCAGGCGACCAGCGTGGCCGCGCCCTTGTCCGGGTTCGAGCGCAGCTCCTCCCGGTACCGGGAGGTGTACAGCAGCGAGTAGTCGGTGGCCGCACCGATCACGAGGATGAACAGGATGCCCTGCGTCTGACCGGTGAGCGTGAGGACGCCGACCTTGGCCAGCCACCACACCACGAGCAGCGCGACGCACAGGGCGAACAGGCTGGTCGCCAGCACCGCGACCGGCAGCAGCAGGGAGCGGTAGACGACCACGAGAATGACGAGCACCGCGGCCAGGGCGACCAGCAGCAGGACGCCGTCGATGCCGGCGAACGCGCCGACCAGGTCCGCGGTGAACCCGGCCGGTCCGGTGACGTTCACGGTCACGCCGGCTGGTGCGGCGGCGACCAACCGGTCGCGGACCTCCTGGACGATGACCGCGATCTCCCCGGACGAGGTGATCGGGATGAACGCCTCGGCGGCGCGCCCGTCCTTGGCCGGGATCACGGGCGAGACGCCCTGCTGGACGCCGGTGACGTCGGTGAGACCCTTGACGGCGTCGGACAGCGCGGTCAGCTGCTGGCTGGTCAGCCGCTGATCCGCGGTCATGACGGCGACGGCGGGCAGGGCATCCGAGGAGGTGAACTCGCCGAGCCGGTTCTGCACCTTCGTGGCGTCGGCGCTGGCGGGCAGGAAGCTCGTCTGGTCGTTGGAGGAGACCTCGTCGACCTTTCCGAAGTAGGGGCCGCCGACCCCGGCCGCCGCGAACCAGATCAGGATCAGCAGGGCCGGCAGCACCACGCGGATGACCCGGGTACCCGGGCGCCGCTCCCGGGTCGACGCCGTCGTCACGCTCGTACTCATGACACCTCTTTTCTCGCCCATCTTGTTTCTCGCTAAGCTAGCAAAGAGCCCGGCGAGAAGGAAGCCGCGCTTACAATCGGGGCGGAGGTGGTGAGGGTGGCGCAGCAGGAGTCGGCCGACAGCGGGACGACGCCCGACGCTTGGGGGTCCCTCTACGACCTCGACGCCAGCGATCCGCACGGTCGCCTCGTCGAACGTGCCGGTCTCGGCGATGCCGACATCGCGCAGATCAACCGGCTGATGGCCGCGGTGGGCCGGCTCAACGACGTCGAGCGGGCGCTGGCCGAACAGTCCCAGCAGTACATGCGGCTGAACGCGACGGACATGCGCGCGATCCACTTCCTGATCGTCGCCGAGCATCGGCACGAGGCCGTGACCCCCGGCGCCCTCGCCCGGCATCTGGGCATCGCGAGCGCGTCGACGACCAAACTGCTCGACCGGCTCGAGACCGGCGGGCACATCACCCGGGCCGCTCATCCGACCGACCGCCGGTCGCAGGCCGTCCGGGTCACCGCCCGCACCCACGAGGCCGCGATGAACACCGTCGGCCGGGTGCATTCCCGCCGCTTCGGGCCGGCGGCGGAGCTCACGCCCGAGGAGCGCGAGGTCGTGATCGGGTTCCTGGACGCGACCGCCGCTGCGCTCGCCGGGCCGGTGGACGAGCCGAATCAGGCTCCGACCGGTCGATCCCGTAGCGTGTGATCCCACCGTGATATCGACGACTGATACAGGAGAGCGCGCGTGACCCAGGAAACCAGCACTCATTCGGACACCCCGCTGCGGGTGGCGGTGACGGGGGCGTCCGGCAAGCTCGGCGTCGCCGTCGTCGAGGACCTGACCGCCCACGGGCACCGGGTGATCACTCTGGACCAGACCACGCCGACGGACCCGGCGATGGGCGCCCGCGTCGATCTGACCGACTACGGCCAGACCGTGGACGTCCTCGGCGGCATCGAGGACCGGCACGACGGGCTCGACGCCGTCGTCCACCTGGCCGCGCTGCCCTCTCCGGGGCTGGCGCCCGACGTCGCGACCTTCGAGAACAACATCCTGGCCAGCTATCACGTGTTCCGCGCGGCGCTGCGCCTGGGCATCCGGAACATCGTGCACGCCTCCAGCGAGACCCTGCTCGGCATCCCCTTCGCGCAGGACCCGCCGTATCTGCCCGTCGACGAGGAGTACCCGGTGCGGCCCGAGTCGACGTACTCGCTGGTCAAGCACCTCGAGGAGACGATGGCCCACCAGTTCGTGCGGTGGCACCCGGACCTGAAGATGGTCGGGCTGCGGTTCTCCAACGTGATGCGGGTCGAGGACTACGCGCAGTTCCCCGGGTTCGACGCCGATCCCGCCAGCCGCGACTGGAACCTGTGGGCGTACATCGACCGCCGCGACGGCGCGCAGGCGGTACGCAAGGCGCTGACCTGGCAGCACACCGGATACGAGACCTTCGTGATCGCCAACGACGACAGTGTGATGTCGCGCAGCACCGCCGAGCTGGCCGCCGCCCGCTTCCCGGACGTGCGGGTCACCAAGGAGCTCGGCGAGCACGAGAGCCTGCTCTCGAACGCGAAGGCCAAACGGCTGCTCGGCTTCGCGCCGGAGCACTCCTGGCGCGACCACGTCTGAGGCTTTCCCGGCCGCTGATGAAGGCGGTGCACCGGCTGCACCGTCCCTTCCGCCCACTGAGTGTTCCCCCGACCGAAGGAGTTTCCCGATGGCCCTGTTCGCCGTCACCTACCGCTACGCCGACGACACCGCGCGACTGGACGAGCACCGGCCCCGCCACCGGGCCTTCCTGCGCGGCCTGCACGAGCAGGGCCGGCTGCGCCTGTCCGGGCCGACCGACGGCGGTGCGACCGCGTTGATCATCATGGAGGCCGACAACGCCGAAGCCGTCGAGACGGACCTCGACCAGGACCCCTTCCGGCTGGAGGGCCTCATCGCCGAACGGACCGTGCAGCCGTGGGCCATCGTGATCGGCAGCCTGCCGAGTGGTGCCGACAACACGTGACGACGGCGGCAGGTGACGACGGCGGCCGATGAGCGTCACCCGGCCGCGGATCCGCCGGCACGGCAGGATGAGGGGATGAACCCCGTCACCCACGCCCGCGCGCTGACTGCTCTCTCGCGGGAGACCCGGCTGTGCATCTCGCTGGCCGCGCGGCCCTCCAACCACGGCACCCGGTTCCACAACTGGCTGTACAACCAGCTCGACCTGGACTTCGTCTACAAGGCCATGACGACGACCGACATCGACGCGGCGATCGGTGGCGTGCGGGCGCTGGGGATCCGCGGCTGCTCGGTGTCGATGCCGTTCAAGGAGGCGGTGATCCCGCTGGTCGACGGACAAGACGCCTCCGCGACCGCGATCGACTCCGTCAACACGATCGTCAACGACGACGGCCGGCTGACCGCCTACAACACGGACTACCTGGCCATCGCCTCCCTGCTCGCCGAGCACCGGGTGGACGCGGCCTCCTCCGTGCTGCTGCGCGGCTCCGGCGGCATGGCCAAGGCCGTGACGGCCGCGTTCGCCGACGCCGGGTTCACCGACGTGACGATCCTGGCGCGCAACGGCGACGCCGGGTCCGCGCTCGCGAGCCGGTACGGCTTCACCCACCGGGTCTCCGCGGACCCCGGGGACAGCGCGGACGCACGGGCGGACGTCGTCGTGAACGTCACGCCCATCGGGATGGAGGGGAGCAGCATGATCGGGGACGCCGCCGATCGCCTCTCCTTCGATCCCGCTGTGATCGACGCCGCGCGGGTGGTGTTCGACGTGGTCGCGATGCCGGTGCGCACGCCCCTGGTGGTGGCCGGGGAGAGGGCCGGGAAGACCGTCATCACCGGTGGCGAGGTGATCGCCCTGCAGGCCGCGGCGCAGTTCGAGCTCTACACCGGGGTCCGGCCCACCCCGGCACAGGTGGACGCCGCCGAAGCCTGGGCCGCGGCCGATTGACGGCGTGGACGGGTCCCGCGGTGCGGCCCGATGCGCTTGACTGGGGATCATGCTGCTTCCTCCCGGCTCCGCCCGGCGTCGTCGTCACCCGGTCCGCGCGGTCGCCGTCGTCGTCGCCGGCCTGCTCGCCGGCACGCTGTCCGCCTGCACGTACACCGGGGACCCGGTGCAGCCGGTCGCCGACCGGCTCGCCGCCGCCCTCTCCGCGCGCAACGCGGACCAGATCCCGTTCACCGGCACCACGGGTGCGGCGGTGACCCAGCAGCTGGCCGCCCGCTCGGAACAGCTCGGCGGGATCGCCCCCGCGGTGACGGTGGACCGGGTGGACCGGCCCGACGGCGCCGCGGCGAACGTCGCGCTGACCGTGCGTTGGGACATCGACGCCACGGACCGGGACTGGACGTACACCGTCACCGCCCAGCTGGCCCGGAAGGACGGGCAGTGGTCGGTCACCAACGGCGACGGGCTGATCGACCCCTCCCTGAACCCGGGGGAGCGGCTCGCGCTGCGTCGGGTCGCCCCCGAGCGCGGTGACATCCTCGGCGCCGGCGACACCCCGATCGTCACCGCCCGCCCGGTCGTCCACCTCGGTGTGGACAAGACGAAGGTGCCCGCGGCGGAGCAGGACCGCGCCGCCCGGGCGGTCGCGTCCGCCGTCGGCATCGACCCGGCCGCCTACGCCGCCGCGGTCAAGGCCGCCGGCACGCAGGCCTTCGTCGAGGCCATCACCTACCGGGACGGCACCCACGCCGCCGAACGCCGTGCCGCGGCCGCCGTCACCGGCGCCGTCGAGGTCCCCGACCAGCTGCCCCTGGCCCCGTCCGCGACGTTCGCGCGGGCGGTGCTCGGCAGCGTCGGTCCGGTCACGGCCGAGATGGTCGCCGACTCGGGAGGGCGTTACCGGGCCGGTGACACCGCCGGCCTGTCGGGTCTGCAGGCCCAGTACGAGGACCGGCTGGCCGGCACGCCCGGCACCCGGGTGCTGGCCGTCCCGGCCCAGGGTGAGCCGCGCACGCTGTTCGAGAACCAGGCCCAGGCCGGCACCGACGTGCGCACCTCGCTCGACCCGCGGGTCCAGACCCTCGCCGAACGGTTGCTCGCCGACCAGAAACCGGCCAGCGCGCTCGTTGCCGTCCGGCCGAGCACCGGGGAGATCGTCGCCGCGGCGAACGGGCCCGGCAGCAACGGGTACAACACGGCCCTGCTCGGTCAGTACGCCCCCGGGTCCATCTTCAAGGTGGCGACGTCGCTCGGCGTGCTCCGGACCGGGGCGACCCCCGCGACGACCGTGCCCTGCACCCCGAGCATCACCGTCGACGGGCGCACCTTCAAGAACTTCCCCGGCTACCCGGCCTCCGCCCTCGGTGACGTCCCGCTCCGCACGGCCATCACGTTCAGCTGCAACACCGCGTTCATCGCCCAGTACGACCGGGTCGACGACGCCGGCCTCACGTCCGCGGCCGGCAGCCTCGGCGTCGGTCGCCCGAACGAGACGGGTGCCGCCGCGTTCCTGGGGTCGGTACCCACCGGCGTCAGCGCGACGAACCACGCGGCGTCGATGATCGGCCAGGGCAAGGTGCTGGTCTCCCCGCTCGCGGCGGCCACGATGGCCGCGTCGGTGGCGCGCGGGTCGACGGTGACGCCGCGGTTGGTCACCTCCGACCCGGCAGCCACCACGGCGTCCGCGTCGGCACCCGCGTCACCCTCCGCCACGGCATCATCCGTGCCGGCCGTGCCGCTGACCGGCGCGGAGGCGGCCGGTCTGCGCACGCTGATGCGCAGCGTCGTCACCGGCGGGGGAGTGGATCCGCTCAAGGACGTGCCCGGCGGTTCGGTGTATGCCAAGACCGGGACGGCGGAGTACGGGACGGCGGATCCGCCGCAGACGCACTCGTGGATCATCGCCTACCAGGGCGACCTGGCCGTGGCGGTCTTCGTGGAGGAGGGCGACCACGGCGCCATCACCAGCGCCCCGATCGCCGCTCGCCTGTTCACCGAGTTGGCGAAGTGACGACCATGGGCTGAGCACGGCGTCATCGGGCTTCACACAAACGCGACCGGGGACGGGCAGGCTGACTAACCTCGGCGGATGCTCATCTCCGGACTGGCGGTCGGTGCCGCCCTCGGGTTCGTCATGCAGCGGGGCCGCTTCTGCGTCACCGGCGCGTTCCGGGACCTGTGGATCTCCCGCAACACGCGGTGGTTCACGGCGTTCATGGTCGTGGTCGCTATCCAGAGTGTCGGCGTGTTCGCGCTGGACGCGTTCGGCGTCATCAGCCTGAGGACGCCGGACTTCGCGTGGCTGGCGACCATCGTGGGCGCCTTCGTCTTCGGTTTCGCGATCGTCCTGGCGGGCGGCTGCGCGACCGGCACCTTCTACCGGTCCGGTGAGGGCCTGGTCGGTTCCTGGATGGCGCTGGCCATGTACATGCTGGTCGCAGCGGTCGCCAAGTACGGCCCGCTCGGGGCGTCCACCAAGGCGTTCCGGTCCGTCACGGTGCCGGTCGGCACCGTGTACGAGTCACTCGGCGTCTCCCCCTGGGTGCTGGTGCTGGTGCTCGTCGCGGGCGTCGGCCTCGCCGTCCGGCACCATCTGACCCGGCCGAAGCGATTCGTCGCGATCCTGCCGCCGGAACGCACCGGGGTGGCGCACGTGCTGTTCGAGAAGCGGTGGCACCCCTTCGCCACGGCCGCTGTCATCGGCGTCATCGCGATCGCCGCCTGGCCGCTGAGCTGGGCCACCGGCCGGCAATCCGGGCTGGGCATCACGACGCCGTCGGCCAACGCGGTGACCTGGCTGACCACGGGCGACGTCGACCTCGTCGACTGGGGGGTGCTGCTCATCGCCGGCCTGCTGGTCGGCTCGTTCATCGCGGCGAAGGCCAGCGGCGAGTTCAAGCTCCGGGTGCCGGACGCGCGCACCGCGGTCCGCTCCGTCGCCGGCGGCGCTCTGATGGGCATCGGCGCCTCCTGGGCCGGCGGCTGCACCATCGGCAACGCCATGGTCAACACCGCCATCTTCGGTTACCAGGGCTGGGTGTCGCTGATCTTCATGATCCTCGGCACCGGCGTGGCGACGAAGGTCTTCATCACCGGCCGGCGCGGTACCTCGGTGGGCCGGTCCACTGGTAAGTCGGCCGGCGCGTCTGCCGGTACCTCCGTCGGCACGACGACGCCGGCCGGCGTCGTCCCGGCCTGACGGCCCACCCGAACCCGACTCTCACGAAGGAGACATCCATGGCTGCGCACGTTCTCGAGACCGACGGCCAGGTCTGCCCGTTCCCGCTGGTGGAGGCCAAGCGGGCGATCGACGCCCTGCCGGTCGGTGACGAACTGGTGATCAACTTCGACTGCACGCAGGCGACGGAATCGCTGCCGCTGTGGGCGGCCGACGAGGGCTACCCGGTGACGAACTTCGCCAAGCGCGGCGCGGCGGAGTGGACGATCACGGTGCAGAAGGCTTGAGCGCGGAGACCATCTCCGGTTCGGGCCCGGTCAGAGGCCACCCCTACACTAGCCCGATGAGTGAAATCACCACGGTCGACGCCGGTCCCCGGCGGGTCAGCCGGCGCGCCGTCATCGACGCGCCCGTGCAGGAGCTGTTCGCGCTCGTCGCCAACCCCCACCGGCATGCGGAGCTGGACGGGTCGGGCACCGTCAAGCCCGAGGTGATCGGGCCGCGCGAACTGCACCCCGGCGATCGGTTCACCGTGCGGATGCGGATGCGTGGCGTGCCCTACCGGATCACCTCCTCCGTCAGCCGGCTGTACCCCGGGAAGCTGATCGAGTGGCGCCACCCCGCCGGGCACCGGTGGCGGTTCGCCTTCGAGGACCTGGGCGGTGACCGGACCGCGGTCACCGAGACCTGGGACTACTCCGGTCAACGACTGGGTCGGATCTACGAATGGCTCCGGTTCCCGGCCCTGAACGCCCGGGGCATCCGATCCACCCTGGAGCAGCTGCAGCGCCGATACGGCTGAGCCGACTCCGCGCGAGCGGCTCTGGCCTGATCCGGACCGGCGGTTCCCGATCGGCACGGCGTACGGAAGAATGAGCCAGCGGGCAGCGTTGCCCCTCATCATCGACTCCCCTTCTTCCCGAGGACGACTCATGCCTTCCGCCCTGCCCGACGACGCCGCTCCGCGCACTGGCCGCGCCCCGGTGATCTGCGAGCCCGACCCGCAGTCCGGCGTGCAGCCCGTCGTGCCGCCATCGGCCGTCCAGCGGCCGGTCGGCGGTCCGGGCGACCGCGGCTACGGCAGCAGTAGTCCGGGCGAACGGGGCACCGTCGAGCGGATCCCGGCCGGCGGCGTCGCCGTCATCGTCACCATGCTGGTCGCCGCGTTCGTCGTCATCCTCAACGAGACAATCCTCAACGTCGCCCTGCCCCGGCTGATGACCGACCTCGGCGTCAGCGCCACCACGGTGCAGTGGCTCTCCACCGGTTTCCTGCTCACCATGGCCGTCGTCATCCCGGTGACGGGCTTCCTGCTGCAGCGGTTCTCCACCCGGGCCATGTTCTGCACGGCGATGGGCCTGTTCAGCACCGGCACCCTGCTGGCCGCGCTGGCCCCCGGCTTCGGCGTGCTGCTGGTCGCGCGGGTCGTGCAGGCCAGTGGCACGGCGATGATGATGCCGCTGCTGATGACGACGATCCTGACTCTGGTGCCGGTGACCCGGCGCGGCGCCGTGATGGGGAACCTGTCCATCGTCATCTCGGTGGCTCCGGCGCTGGGTCCGACGGTCTCCGGCCTGATCCTGCAGGCGTTCTCGTGGCGGTTCGTGTTCATCTTCGTCCTGCCGATCGCGCTGGCGGCGCTGGCCTACGGCGCCTGGAAGCTGACCAATGTGAACGAGGGCGGCGGCCAGCGGTTCGACATCGTCTCCGTCGTGCTCTCCGTGCCCGGGTTCGGCGGCCTGGTCTACGGGCTCAGCAACATCGGCGAGGCCGGTGGCGTCGACCCGATGGGGCTCGCCGCGGTGATCGGCGCCGTCGTCGTGCTCGTGCTCTTCGTCGCCCGGCAGCTGCAGCTGCAGCGGCGGAACGCGCCGTTCCTGGACCTGCGCACGTTCCGGTTCCCGATGTTCAGCATTTCCGTGGCGATCATGTGCATCGCCTTCGCCATGCTGCTCGGTTCGGCGATCCTGCTGCCGATCTACCTGCAGAACGTGCTGGGCCTGCCGGCGGTCGTGACCGGTCTGGTGGTGCTGCCCGGCGGGCTGCTGATGGGGGTCATGGGCCCCATCGTCGGGCGCCTGTTCGACCGGGTGGGGCCGCGGCCGCTGACCGTGACCGGGTCCGTCCTGCTGGTCCTGGTGCTGTGGCAGTTCTCCCGGCTGGACACGTCGACGCCGGTCTGGTTCGTCGTGGTGCTCTACCTGGTCCTCACGCTCGGCCTGTCGTTCCTGTTCACCCCGAGCTTCACGGGCGGCTTGAACCCGCTGCCGCCGCACCTCTACTCGCACGGTTCGGCGATCCTCTCCACCCTGCAGCAGGTGGCCGGCGCCGCGGGCACGGCCCTGCTCGTCTCGATCATGAGCGCGGCGGCGGTGACGACGACGACGGCCTCCGGCACCCGGGTGGACCTGGTGCCCGGCATGCACACCGCGTTCACCGTGGCCGCCATCGGGGCTATCGGCGCGGTGGTGCTGTCGCTGTTCACCCGCCGGGAGGCGCCGGCGTCGGCGGGCGGGGGTCACTGAGGGTCCTCGGCGGCATTCTGGGCAGACCGCCGCCGGGATCCGTCGGGTCTCCGCTGTGCCCGGTCCCACGTCGTCCGGGATACGGCGCTGAATCCCGATTACGTCCGGCGTGGCTCGGGCCCTGCGTCAGCCGGAGAACGGCCAGCCGCGGTAGGTCTCGGCCTCGAGTCGAGCCTGCGAAAGCGTTTCCCACTGAATGACGCCCCTGACGTGTTTGAACGCTTGCCTCCCCGGCTAGGGTTCTCCTATGAAGCACGGGGGACTGTTCGACGATGACGACGACAGCCGGCTGCGTCATGAGGCAATGGCTTGGCTGACCGTCCGCTCGAATGACGGCGCCGACCCGTTGTCGTCCGAGGATCTGCTCGATTTCCGATTCAACGGCGAAGAGTTCAGGCTGAGAGACCGCCAGCGGGGCATACGTAAACCCCGTCAGCTGAGGTCTGCACTCTCACTGACCACGGTGTATCGGCCCGAAGGCGCGAACCGGCCCTATGAAGACGCCATTCACTCGGACGGACGAGTTCGATACAAGTGGCGTGGGACGAATCCGTTACATGCCGAGAATCGAGCGCTACGAGAAGCGATGCGGCAGCAAAAGCCACTCATCTGGTTCCACGGCGTCGGCGATGGCTACTACCAGGCGATCTACCCCGTCTTCCTCGTGGCTGAAGAACCAGAGCTTCAACAGTTCGTCGTTGCGACCGATGGAACACAAGACATCCCCGTGGCGCCAGCGTCCGTTGCCGAAGAGGCGCTGAGGCGATACGTCGAGCGGACGACTCTTGCGCGCGTCCACCAGCCGGTCTTCCGATCGATGGTGATGCGCGCTTACGAGACGCGGTGCGCCGTCTGCGAACTCAAGCATGGCCAGCTCCTCGACGCCGCCCACATCACGCCGGACAGCCACGCCGAAGGGATCGCCGCGGTCACCAACGGCCTGGCGCTGTGCAAGATCCATCACAGCGCGTTCGATGCGCGGATCTTGGGAATCGACCCCAACTACACCGTCCATATCCGGCCCGACCTCCTCGATGAAATCGACGGCCCGATGCTCCGTTACGGCTTGCAAGAACGGCACGGACAGCAGCTCATGGCGCTACCGAAACTGCGCAGCGAGAGACCCGACCGGCAGAGACTGGAGCACTCCTTCGAGCGCTTCCGGGCCGGCTGAGCGCAGTGGCTACCGTGGAGGATGACCCCCCGAGAGGACCCACCCATGAGTGACCACGACGACCTGACCTTCACCGAGCCGGTCCACCTCGACCTCGAGTTCCGTGACGGCCGCAGCGGCGGTACCATCCTGCACTTGCGGCAGGGCCTCTTCCCGGCCGCCGTCGTCGTGCCCTCGACCGAGGGCTGGCACAGCTCCTTCACCAGGCTGGACGCCCTGCTCGCCACCACGTGGTGACACACGGACGGCGCGGCGCGGGGACGTGCTCAGCCCTGGACGCCGCCGGTGCAGACGGCTCCCGGCTCGGGAGTCTGCGGGCCCTGCCGATACTTCGTGAGGAAGGGCGCCAGCCGGGGGTCGCCACTGCTGTCGACGGAGAGCTGTTTGCCCCACGCGGTCGCCATCACCGCCGACTTCTGCTCCGGCACCGGGCTCAGCAGGATGTAGTCTCGGCTGCCGACCAGGTCCGTCAGCTTGGCCACCTGGTCCTTCGGGAGGTCGGGTCGGTAGCTCAGCCACACCGCACCGTGTTCGAGGGAGTGCACGGCACGGGTCTCCTCCACGGGTGAGGTGTAAGTACCGCAGTTGGTCCACACCGGGGCGTGGTCGCCTCCGGTCGACGGGGTCTGGGGATAGGTGACGGGTTCGGTGGTGTGGTTCCGGGATTGACCGGAGAAGGTCTGCTCACCTTCGATGGGACGGGCGGCAGCAGCGCGGGTCGCATCACGCTGCCTGATCTCGCCGACGATGACGAAGGTCACCGAGGCGATGATCGCGGCGACCACGAGGGCACCGGTGCCGTAGATCAACCAGGCTCTGCGCCGGTCGGCGGCCCGTTGCTTGGCCTGGAGGGCCTGCAGCACCGCCCGGCGTTCCTCGGTGGTCTTCCGCCGCGTCGCGGTCATCTGGTGGTTCCTTTCGTCAGAGAGGTCAGAGCCTGCCGCGCAAGTCCTGGAGCGCGGTGACTTCCGCGGTCTGCGCTTGGACGAGGCTGGCTGCGAAGTCGCGAACCTTCGCGGTCTCAGCCAGGTTGGTGGCCGCGCGCGCCATCGCCACACCCCCTTGATGGTGGCTGATCATCAGGTCGGTGAACAACTTGTCCGCTGCCGGGCCGGATGCGTCGCGCAGCTGTTGCAGTTGCTCGGGTGTGGCCATGCCCTTCATGCGGTCGCCGCCGCTCATGCCCTGCATCTCGCTCTGGCTCATGCCCTGCATGTCGCCGCCGCCGGCGCTCTGGCTCGTCGTTCCGCCCGCTCCGGCTCCCATCCACGCCATCGGCGGCTCCGATCCGGCCTGGGGCAGTCCCCAGTCCACCAGCCAGGCGTACATCTGGCCGCTCTGCTGCTGCTGTGTGGTGATGATGTCGTAGGCGATGGAGCGGATCTCCGGGTTGGTGGACTTGTCCCGGATCACCAACGCCATCTCGACGGCCTGGGCATGGTGCGCCTGCATGTCCCGCGCGAATCCGGCGTCGGGCCCCGAATTGGGTACCGGAGGGGGACCCGCGGTGAGACGACCGACGGCGAAGAACGCTGCAGCCGTGAGCACGACGACGGTGAGGAGGGCCAACCACAGCCGACCGCTCAGTGGCCGTGCACGGCGCGCGGTCACGGTGCCCGATTCCACTTCGTCGTCTTCGGTCGGAGCGACGGTGTTCACGTTCATACCTGCCTTGGGGTCTCGGATGGATGCACAACTCCCCGTCCGTGCGCGAGCGAAGCCGTCGCTGACTCCCTTACCTGTTCTTACGTTCACGGTAGCCGAGGAGGCGGAGCGCGTTGGCGACGACCAACAAGGTGGACCCTTCGTGAATCAGGACGGCTACTCCGATCCCGACGGCTCCGGCGATGGTGGTGGGGATCAGAATGGCAACGATACCAAGGCTCGCCCAGAGGTTCTGTCGGATGATCTGACTGGACTTCCGGCTCAAGTCCACCGCGAAGGGAAGTCGCTCCAGATCGTCAGCCATGAGGGCGACGTCCGCGGTTTCCATGGCCACGTCCGAGCCGGCGGCGCCCATCGCGATTCCCACCGTCGCGTTCGCCATCGCCGGCGCATCGTTGACGCCGTCGCCGACCATCGCGACCTTGTGCTCCCTGGTACGCAGGTCGACCACTGCCTTGACCTTGTCATCGGGCAGCAGATCCCCACGCGCCTCGTCGATGCCGATCTTGCGGGCGACGGCGTTGGCGACCGTCTGGTTGTCGCCGGACAGCATGATCATGTTCCGAATGCCGGACTGGCGCAGACGTGCGACGACGGACTGCGCCGCGGGCCGAGGGACGTCCATGAGGCCGAGCACACCGAGGTACCGACTCCCGCGCCGCACCACCATGGTCGTCCGCCCCGACGCCTCGAGCCGTGCGGTGGTTTCGCTGACGCGCTCGGTCAGTGGCGCGCCGTCGATCTCGCTGAACAGCAACTGCTTGCCGATGTGGATCTCTTCTCCGTCGATCAGCGCGCTCACGCCGCGGCCGGTGATGCTGGTGACCGCGTCGGCCTTGAGCGCAGGCGTCCCGTCCAGCTTGGTACGAGCCGCGGCGACGATGGCAGCGGCCAGCGGGTGGTCACTCTGTGCTTCGACGGCGAGGGCGACACTGAGCAGTTCCGTCTCCGTCACTCCGTCGACCGGCTCGACGTCGGTCAGTTCCGGCTTGCCCTCGGTGAGCGTGCCGGTCTTGTCGAAAGCGATCGCGCGCAGTGTGCCGAGGTTCTCCAGCGGACCACCGCCCTTGATCAGCAACCCTCCGCGCGCACCGCGCGCCAGACCACTCAGAACCGCGCTCGGAGTGGAGATGGCCAGGGCACAGGGGCTGGCTGCGACGAGGACCGCCAGGGCGCGGTACAACGTGGCGGAGAACGGCTCGTCGATGACCAGACCCGCGAACAGCAGGACGACCACCAGGGTGAGAACGGCGGGAACGAAGATCCGCTGGAACCGGTCGGTGAAGCGCTGCGTGGGCGAGGTCTGTGCCTGCGCTTCGCTCACCATCCGGACGACCCGCGCCAGCGTGGAGTCCTTCGACAGTCGAGTGACCTGGATCTCCAGGACGCCCGGCCCGTTGACGGTGCCGGCGTAGATCCGGCTTTCGGCCGGGATGTCCTCCTCCTTGCGCGAGCTGCCGGGCGCCAGAGGTTCCTTGTCGACGGGGATGCTCTCCCCCGTCACGGCCGCCTGGTCGACACTGCTGCGGCCGACCGAGACGAAGCCGTCCGAAGGAATGCGACTGTTGGGCTTGATGACCACGGTGTCACCGATCCGCAGTTGCTCGACCGGGATCTCCTGCTCCGTGCCGTCCCGTCGGACGATGGCGGTGGCGGGCGCGAGTTCGGCCAGCGCCTGGATCGCCTTCCGGGCCCGTCCCATCGCAAAGCTCTCCAGCGCGTGACCGATGCTGAACAGTGCCAGCAGCAGGGCGCCCTCGGCCAGCTCGCCGAGTACTGCCGCCCCGGCAGCCGCGACCAACATCAGGAAGTCGATCTCGAACCGTTTGGCCATCACGCTCTGGATGGCCTCCTTGAGCGTGTAGTAGCCGCCGAAGAAGTACGCGGCAACGTACAGCACGGTGGAGACCAGGTCGGGGACAGCGGAGCTCAGCCCGAGCAGGAAACCCGTCGCCAACGTCACGGCGCAGAGGATCGCGAAGATCAACTCGCTGCGCTCACCGAAGATCCCACCGTGTTGATGATCGTGCTCGTCGTGGCCCGCGTCCTCGGACTGGGCCACGACTTCGGGTTCGGCGGCCGCCCCGTCACCGGACCCCGGGGCCTGCGGCCGGCCCACGCGCGGCGGAGTTCCGCTCCGCTCGAGCAACTCGACGATCTCCCGTTCCGAGGTCTGGTCCGCGAAGTACTCGACCCGGACGGAACCGGTCGGGGAGACGTGCGCCTCCACCACCCCGGCAGCCTTGCGCAGCTTCTGCTCCAGCAACTGGGCGGGCGCCGGGCGCGACACCTCGTCCACGTCGAGGCTGAGGTGCCCGAAGTCGTTGTCGACGCGAGCACCGAGCGAGAACGCGAGCTCACGGATGCGCTGGAGGCTGATGACGTCGGGCTCGAAGTGCACGCACAGCTGCGCGGCGGCCTGTCCCTGCTCGACGTGGGCGCTCGTGACCCCGTCGCGGGCTTGCAGACCTGCGGTAAGTCGTCGGACGCAGGCGTCCTTCTCGTCCAATGCCTCGGGAAGCACCGTGTTCAGATCGAGCTGTGTGTCGGTGGCCATGGGTGCCGTTCTCCAGATTCGGGAAGGGTGGTGGTGGGGTTGCCTCGCCGTGTCTTACCCGGTCGAACCGGGTCCGCGGAAGCCGTCGCGCCCGCGACCGCACCCGCCATCGTGGACACCACGAAGCAACCCAACCCATTCACATATTTACATCTTAGTATATGAGCGCGTCCAAGTCACGCGCGCCGTTCCCGGCGTTCCGCCGCAGCGGTACGGGCGTGGCCGGCACCCGCGTTCGCGCCGGAACCACCCGTCAGTTCGCGCCTCGGCGGGCCTCGTCGAGATACGCGTAAGCGGTGACGCGTGAGATGCCCAGGCGGAGGGCGATCGTCTCGGTTGACTTGCGCATCTGTGTGGCGCCGCGTGCGTCCAGTCGCTGCAGCACGCCGATCTTCTCGTCCCGGGACATCTGCGCCACGGGCTTTCCCACCTCGGCGATCGCCTCACTGATCATGCCGTCCATCACGGACACCAGATCGCGGCCGATGTATTCGTCCGGCTGCGCCGCCCCCGCATGAGCGGACACCGGCAGCAACGCATCGAGCAGCGACCGCGCCTGCTGGAGGGCGCTCAGGTCGACGTTGATGCACAGCGCAGCGATGATGTCTCCCGCCCGGTTGTGGAAGTAGACGCTCGAGCAGCGCAGTTCCCGTCCGTCGGCCGTGAAACCTCGGTACCCGAACGCGTCGTGGTCCTCCTGCCGATTTCGTAGCACGTTCAGTCCGAGGCTGGTGGACGGGCCACCGACTTCGCGTCCCGTGACGTGACCGTTCTCGATCGCAGCGATCGTGTGCCCCAGGTCGACGTCCGCGCCGTCGAGGTTGTGCAACACCACCTCGCACGCGGGGCCACCGGCCGCGGCGACGGCACGCATCACCGGTCGAAAGGTTTCGAGCACCTCGGCCGCATCCTCGAACGTCTCGCGCCTGTTCATGTTCACAGCTCCTACTCTGCTCCATCTCGTCGTCTCTGCTCCATCCCGCCATGAACGAAATGTCTTTGCTATAGACAGAAAGTTCGCCGTTCGCTAGTTTGGCTCCTAGTAGGGCGATGCCCCGTTCCCGGCCCCTTCGGGCCACGCATCGAGGAGTAGATCTCATGACCGGAGCAAGCACCCGCGGTGGGCTCTCCCGCCGCCAGCGGCGGATGATCGCGGGCGGTTCGATCGGCACGCTGATGGAGTACTACGACTACTACCTGTACGGGTTGGCGTCGGCGGCCGTGTTCCCCGCCGTCTTCTTCTCGACCGACGATCCGACCATCGCCCAACTGTCGTCGTTCGCCACGTTCGCCGTGGGGTTCCTGCTGCGTCCCGTCGGCGGCATCATCTGGGGCATCGTGGGCGACCGGATGGGTCGGAAGACCGTGCTCATGATCACCGTCGTGGGCATGGGCATCGCGACCACGGGCATCGGCCTGATTCCGTCGGATCAGTCGATCGGCATCGCGGCACCGCTTTTGCTGCTGCTGTTCCGGATGTTCCAGGGCTTCTTCGTCGGTGGCGAGATGGGAGGTGCCGCGACCATGGTCGTCGAGAACGCCCCCACCGGCAAGCGCGGGTTCTACGGTGCCTTCCTCATCAGTGGCGCCGGCATCGCCAACGTCGCCGCCGGTGGCAGCATGGCCGCGCTCGGCCTCACTCCCTCCTCCTGGTTCCTGCAGTGGGGCTGGCGCATCCCCTTCGTCTTCTCGATCGTGCTGGCGATCGTGGCGGTCCTGCTGCGACGCAAGCTCGAGGAGTCCGAAGAGTTCATCACGACACAGACCCAGCAGATCGCGGCCGTCGGCAAGAAGGCGAATCCCCTGATCGAGGTGTTCCGTCACCCGAAGAACGCCATCATGGGCATCCTCATCGGTCTGCCGCAGTCGATCGCCGGTTACGTCGTCCTGACGTACGGACTCAGTTTCATGGTGTCCAACAAACAGCTACCCGCCTGGATGGGCTTCGCAGGGACGATGATCGTGGGTCTGCTCCAGATCATCGTCGCTCCGACATGGGGCGCGATCTCCGACCGCATCGGCCGTCGCACGACCTACATCATCGGATGCCTCGGCTTCGCGGCGATGGTCTACCCCTCTTTCATGCTGTTCAGCACGGGCAATATGTGGTTGATTTGGCTCGGGCAGATCCTCGGCTTCGTACTGTTCGGCGTGGCGATGCAGGCCACCCTGTCGACGATGTTGGTGGAGATGTTCGACCCCGAGGCGCGGACCACCGGTGTGAACCTCGGCTACCAGATCTCGAACACGCTCGGCGGCGGCTTCGCACCGCTCATCAGCGCGGCGCTCGTTGCAGCGGCGGGTGGGGCCTTCTGGCCCGTGGTCATGTACTCCGCAGTGATCTCCGTGGTCGGTGCGCTCGCGACGCTCGTTGCCTCGGTCCGCCCTGACGTCGAAGGCGCAGGTCGACTGCACGTCCTCGCGGCGACCCGGAGCACTGACATCGACAGGACCGGGGCCGCCGCGAGATGACGGACACGCCGACACCCACCTCACCTCGACCGCGGCTGATCGCCCTCGGCGAGAGCATGGTGATGATCACTCCCGCAGGTGCCGAGTCGCTCGCCAGTGCAGATGAATTGCGACTGCACGTGGGCGGCGCCGAGTCCAACGTCGCGTCGCACACGGCGGCGTTGGGCGTGTACTCCGCATGGGTCAGCGCCGTTGGTGCCGACGTGCTCGGCGACCGGGTGCGTGGGTCCGTCGCACGGCACGGGGTGGACGTCGGTTGGGTGCGGACCGACCCGGACGCCTCGACGGGGGTCTATTTCAAGGACCCCGGCCGCGGTGTGCTCTACTACCGGTACGGCTCGGCCGCCTCGCGGATGGGCCCGCCGTCGGTCGAGAACGTCCCGCTGGAGGATGCCGTCGTCGTGCACATCTCCGGGATCACCCCCGCGCTCTCCCCGTCCTGTGCCGCCCTCGTCGACGCCGTCATCGACCGGGTGGCGGCAAGTGACGCCACCCTCAGTTTCGACGTCAACCATCGCGCTGCCCTGTGGCGGCCGGGGGAGGCTGCCGCCGTGTTGCTCGGCCTCGCGCGCCGGGCCGACATCGTGTTCGTCGGACTCGACGAGGCGACGACGCTCTGGGGATGTGAACTGGCCGACGAGGTTCGTCGCCTCATCCCGCAGCCGCCGACGCTCGTCGTGAAGGACGGCGCCGGGGGGTGCGACCGAGTATGCACGGACCGACGGCACGGAGCGGGCCAGCTTCGTCCCGGCGATTCCCACCGAGGTGCTTGAACCGGTGGGCGCAGGCGACGCATTCGCCGCGGGCTACCTCGCCGCGCTGATCGAAGGCTCCGACGCTGCCGCGCGCCTGGCCGCCGGCCACGCACGGGCACACCTCGTCCTGCAGTCCCCGAGCGACTTCGCCCCCGAGCCTCCACGATGAAAGGCTGACCCCGACATGACCGACAACTCCGCTTTCGGTGAACTCTTCGGTAGCGCACGCCTCATGGCGATCCTGCGCGGTATGGGCACCGAACGCAGCCTCGCCGTCGCCACAACCGCCTGGGATCTCGGCATCGAGGCGGTCGAGATTCCGGTGCAGACGCCAGCAGACGTAGAGGCGCTCCGGGTCGTCGCGACAGCAGCGGCCGCACGCGGACTGCGCGTCGGTGCAGGAACCGTGGTCACCGGTGAACATGTGCAGCAGGCGAAGGATGCGGGCGCCGCGTTCACCGTCAGCCCCGGGTTCGACGTCGAGGTCGTGCGTTCCTCCGCCGAGGCCGGGATGCCGTCGCTGCCCGGTGTCGGCTGTGAACAGCCGCGCTCGGTGTCGTGGTTTTGGTTTCGCTTCATGTCGGGCCCGTTAGTCCCTATGGCTGCAGCAGTTCTTCCCGGATGCGGGCGGCGACGGCGTCGCGCATGGGGCGGACGTCGTCGGGGGACCAGGAGTCCGGATCCGG